>NZ_NRRL01000017.1 GCF_016583645.1 Rhodovibrio sodomensis
GCATGTTACGGCCCGCTGGATCGCTCAACCGCCTGAAGCGGCCTTTGTCACGAGGCTTCGGCCCCGCCGGTTGCCCGACGAAGCCGCTCGTCAGCTACCAGACCAAACCGACTACTGTCTGGGTGGACCCTTCCTCCACTGGTAGACCGCGCCGTCAGGGCGCACCGAATTAAGCAGGGTGAGGCCGGTCAACGCCCGCACCACGACCCGTCCGGGATTCTTCGAGACGGCCCTGCGGGCCCCCTCAGGGTGAAGCTATCTAATTGAAAACACAAGACTTCATTCTGAGGAGCCCGGCCCAGTCCGGCGTCTCGAAGCATCCTCGCCGGGTCGTCACACTCGCAAGCCCCCTCACAACTGATACAGCTTTCCCGCGTCCTCTTTCGAGGCCCAGTTAGCGCGGATGCGGGCGAGGGTCGGGTCGGGGACCGGGGTGTCGCCGATCTTGAGCGCGCGCAGGCGCACGGCGAAGCGGGTGACCGTGACCGTGCAGGTGGCGGTCGTGGGGGCGCCGGCGTCGCGGTAGACTAGGTCGACGGTCGTTGTGTCGATCCCCTGGGTGACCAGCGCGTTCGGGTCGGCGAGCGGGTTGGGCACCGCGCGCGCGAGCGCGAACTTGCACAGCGCCACTTCCGGCGGGTCGGCGGGGGCGCAGGCGGTGAGCGCAGCCGGGCCCAGCACCGCGGCGGCGATCCCGAAGACGCGCGCCGGGCGCCACAGTCTGGCAGGTCGACGGCAGTCCGCCACGCGGCGCCCCCTTACCCCTCGCCGGCGGGGCCGCCCTGGCGCTTCTTGTGCCGGGCCATCTGGACGATCGGGTAGACGAACAGCGCCAGGCCGAGCAGCAGGAACACCGCGGACAGCGGGCGCTCGACGAAGATCAGCATGTCGCCCTGGCTGCCCAGCAGGCTCTGCCGCAGCGAGCGCTCAGCGAGCGGGCCGAGCACGATCGCCAGCACCATCGGCGCCACCGGATAGTTCAGCTTGCGCAGCAGGTATCCCATCACCCCGAACAGCAGGATCAGCCAGACGTCGTGCATCGACTGCTCCGGCGCGTAGCCGCCGGTGACGCAGAGCACGAAAATAACGGGGGCCAGGATGGTGAACGGCAACTTCAGCACGGCGATGAACACCGGCACGAACGCCAGGTTGATCAGCATGGCGAAGACGTTGGCGATATAGAGGCTGCCGATCAGGCCCCAGACGAACTCCGGGTTGTTTTCGAACAACAGCGGCCCCGGGCGCAGGCCCCAGATGATCATGCCGCCCAAGAGGATCGCGGTCGTCGGCGAGCCCGGGATGCCCAGCGTCAGCATGGGCAGGAGCGAGCCGGTGGAGGCCGCGTTGTTGGCGCTCTCGGGCGCGGTCACGCCGTTGATGTTGCCGCTGCCGAAACTCTCCGGATCCTTGGAGAACGACTTCGCCATGCCGTAGGCGACCAGCGAGCCGGGGGTGGCGCCGGCGGCCGGCAGGATGCCCATGAAATAGCCGATCAGCGAGCCCGCGAGGGTCGACTTCACCGTGACCTTCAGACTGCGAAAGGCGTCCAGCATACGTTTGATCGACATCTCGACCTTGGAAACCATCACCCGGCCCTGGCTGATCTCCAGGGTCCACAGGATCTCGCCGATGCCGTAGATGCCGATCGCCAGCACCAGGAAGTTGATGCCGTGGTAGAAGCCCGGCAGGTCGAAGAAGATCAGCCGCGGCTGGCCCGAGACGATGTCCAGCCCGACGGTCGCCAGCACCAGGCCGAGCAGGGTGGAGAAGATCGTCTTGGAGATGTCGCTGCCGCCCAGCCCGACGAAGGTCGCGAAGGCGAGCACCATCAGCGCGAATTCCTCCGGCGGGCCGAACTTGAGCGCGAATTCGGCGAGCGGCGGGGCGAACAGGGTGAACAGGATCACCGAGATGGTGCCGCCGACGAACGAGGCCACGGCGGCGGCGACCAGGGCGCGGTCCGCCTCGCCCTTGAGCGCCATCGGCCGGCCGTCGAAGGTCGTCGCCACCGCCGTCGAGGCGCCGGGAATCCCCAGCATGACCGACGAGATCGCGCCGCCGTACATGGCGCCGTAGTAGATCGCCGCCAGGAAGATGATCGCGGCCGTGGGCGGCACCAGGAAGGTCACGGGCAGCAGGATCGCCACCCCGTTGACCGAGCCCAGCCCCGGCATCGCACCGACGAACAGGCCGATCAGAACGCCCAGGATGACCATCGCCAGGTTGATCGGCTCGAGGGCGATGAAGATGCCGTCGATCAGCGGCTGGATCAGCTCCATGGGTCGGCTCTTTCAGGTCATGACACGACGGACGGAACCGGACGTGCCCGCGTGCGGGCGGCCGGCGGCGCGATAGGCCGGGCGAAGGTTCAGTAGATCAAGCTGTAGAGCGGATAGAACAGCGGCTCCGTGATGCCCTTGGGCAGGAGAATGCGCAGCGCCGCCTCGAAGAAGAAGAAGGTCACGACCGGCGCGATCAGGGACATCGACACCGTCAGCGTCCAGCTGTGCCGGCCCATGAAGCGCAGGTAGAACAACAGGAAGATCAGGATCGCGACGTAGATGCCGATCACGTGGGTCAGCCCCAGCATGACCGCGATCGAGATCACGGTGGGCCCCAGGATCTTCGCGGTGGCCGGCCCGACGAACGCCTCCAGGTTGCGCGATTCCGGGGTCAGGCCGCGCCACCAGCGTACCAGCGTGACCGCGCAGCAGGCGAGCATGCCCGCCGCCAGCCAGAACGGCCAGGCGCCGCCGCCCGGCCCCTCGCCCTGGATCCAGCCGATCTCGAGCTCGGCGCTCTTGACCATCAGATAGACGGACAGCGCCGCCAGCAGCAGCGTCATCCCCAGCTCCGCGGTGCGGACCGTCATGCCGGATTCACCTGTCTGTATTGGTATCGCGTAACGTCGAACGCGACACAGCGGGATCCCCTCTCCTCCACCTGGGAGGAGAGGGTTAGGGTGAGGAGGTTGCCCGCGGCATCTGCGCTACGCGCAGTTCCAGGTACCGCGCCGTGCAGAGCCACCTCTCCCTGTCCCTCTCCCCCCAGTGGCGGAGAGGGGACCCGCCGTTACGCTGGGCCTTTGGGCATCAATCTGGGTGCAGGCCGGCCTACATCGCGCCGGTGGAGGCCAGCAGCTTCTTGTGCTTCTTGACCTCCTCGGCGAAATAGGCGGCCAGTTCGTCGCCCTCCAGCCACTCGCGGAACAGGCCCTCGCTGGCGGTGTATTCCTTCCACTGGTCGCTCTCGTACACCTTGCGCATCAACTCGGTGTACCATTGCCGCGCCCCGTCGGAGATCTCCGGCGCGGCCACGATCGAGCGCTGCATGTAATAGACCAGCTCGGGATGGCCGAGCTCGCCCGAGGTCGGGACGTCCGGCAGCATCTCGAGGCGTTCCGGCGTCATCGTCATCAACGGCCGGGTGCGGCCGGCCTCGTAGAAGGCGATCTGCTCGGCCGGATTGTTGACCGTGCTGTCGATATGCTTGCCGACCAGGTTCTTGGCCACCGTACCGCCGCCCGGGAAGGGGATGTAGGTCATCTTCAGCCCGAACTCCTGCTCCAGCATCGCGGTCACCAGGGAATCCTCCTGGCCCTTGCCGGTGCCGCCCATCTTCCAGCTGCCGCCGGCCTGCTTCACCTGGGCGATGTAGTCGTCCAGGCTCTGGATCCCGGAATCGGCGTGCACCCAGAGCTGGAAGGTGTCGAGCGCCATCCGGGCGATCGGGGTATAGGTCGCGATGTCGACGCCCAGGTTCGGGTTCAGCTGCGGGGTGGTGAACAGGCTGTTGAGCGTGATCATCATGACGTGCTCGTTGCCCGCCTCGTCCTGCAGGAAACGCAGCGCCTCCGCGCCCGAGCCGCCCGGCTTGTTGATCGGGATCACCGGCACGCGCGAGAAGTCCTCCTTCTCGATGATGGACTGGAACAGGCGGGCGATCTGGTCGGCGCCGCCGCCGGTGCCGGCCATGATCACGAACTGGATCGGCCGCTTGGGCTGCCATTCCGCGCGCGCCGCATCGGGCGCGGCGGTGACCGCAAGGCCGGCGCATAGGGCCGCCGCCCCCAGCCATTTGCCGAGCCGCTTGCCGCTGCCTGTCCAGCCGACGACGCGGCGCACTCCAAACACGCGGCGCACTCCAAACACGCGGCGCACTGCCGTAAATCCGGTCATCCGGTAATCTCCCATGACGTTTACCTGAGCCCGATGGCCGATCGCCGGTCTTGTGCGCCGCCGCGTGCCCCGAACGGGACGCACGCCCGGCCTGCCGGTTGTTCGGTGCCGACCACACGTTCGTTGGCCCGGCTGGCGACGCACGCGCGCCGCTCAGGGCCGGAAGACAGATTGTTACTTTAAAGCGCCATGAAAGACAATTAAGAAATAATATGGTCGGCTAATACGCAGCAGGCTTGTGTGAAACAACCCACGCACGGTATCCGCCACGGGAGTTCGCGGCGCCGCCGGAAGACCGGGACGGGGTCGACCGTGCCGCCGGTGCAGCGTCCCGGCGGGTTGCTGGCGCGCCCCCGGCGCGACCGCGTCTGACGCCGCGCCCCATCCGGTCGAACCGACCGCGTCGGCGGCTCGCTGTCCCTTGAGGGGTCCTTTTGCACGCGGGCATGAGCGTCCGTGTGGGGTGCTTCGACACGCCAGCCCTTCGACAAGCTTAGGACTGGCTACTCAGCATGCAGATAGATGTACGTTGCTGACAAAACTGCAATTTCATCCTGAGTAGGACGCCGTAGGCGGCCGTGTCGAAGGACCCCATACGGGCGTCCACGCGAACTGTGCAAAAGCCTCCAGCGGCGGACAGTTTCCCCGCCGCGACGCCCGGCATACGCGAACGCCCGCAGCTACCCCTGAACCGGCGAGAGCAGTTCCTCCAGGTCGTCCTCGGTAAACGCCGGGCCCTTGCCCTGCTCGGCGGACTGGACGAGGGAGGCGAGGTCGCGCTTGCGCGCCTGCATGTCGACGATCCGCTCCTCGACCGTGCCCTCGGCGATCATCTTGTAGACGAACACCGGCTTGTCTTGGCCGATCCGGTGCGCCCGGTCGGAGGCCTGCGCCTCGACCGCCGGGTTCCACCAGGGGTCGTAGTGAATCACCGTGTCGGCGGCGGTCAGGTTCAGCCCCGTGCCGCCGGCCTTGAGCGAGATCAGGAAGATCGGCACCTCGCCGTCCTGGAACATCTCGACCGGGGTCTGCCGGTCGCGGGTCGCGCCGGTCAGGGTGACGTAGTCGATCCCGGCGTCGTCCAGCTGTTCGGCGATCAGCGAGAGCATCGAGGTGAACTGCGAGAACACCAGCACCTGGCGGCCCTCGTCGATCAGGTCTTCCAGCATGCCCATCAGCCGCTGCAGCTTGGCCGAGGACTTGACCTCGCGCGCCGCGTCCAGCTTGACCAGCCGCGGGTCGCAGCAGACCTGACGCAGCTTCAAGAGCGCGTCGAGCACGGTGATCTGGCTGCGCGCCAGCCCCTTCTCCCGGATTTCCTGGCGCACCTTCTGGTCCATCTGCTGGCGCACCTGCTCGTAAAGCCGCACCTGCTCGTCGGTCAGTTCCACCGGCTCGCGCATCTCGGTGCGCGGCGGCAGCTCGGAGGCGACCTGGAGCTTGGTCCGGCGCAGCAGGAACGGGCGCACCCGGCGCGACAGGATCGCCCGCCGGCGCTGGTCGTTGCGCTTCTCGATCGGCGTGCGGAAGGTCTTGCGGAAGGTCTTGCGGTCCGCGAACACGCCCGGCACGCCGACGCGCATCAGCGACCACAGCTCGTCCAGGTGGTTCTCCATCGGCGTACCGGTCAGGCAGATCGCCTGGTGCGCGTCCAGCTCGCGCAGCACCCGCGCGGCCTGCGCGTCGGCGTTCTTGACGTTCTGCGCCTCGTCGCACAGCAGCACGTGGTAGCCCTGGGCGCTCAGCGCCTGCCGGTCGCGCGGCAACAGGGCGTAGGTAGTGACCACCAGGTCGTGCCGGGCGATCTCCGGGAAGCGCTCGCTGCGGTTGGGGCCGTGCAGCACCAATACCCTGAGATCGGGGGCGAAGCGCTGCGCCTCGTTGACCCAGTTGTGCACCACGCTGGTGGGCGCGACCAGCAGCGCCGGCCGGTCGAGCCGGCCCTGTTCCTTCTCCGCCAGCACGTGCGCGAGCGCCTGGATCGTCTTACCCAGGCCCATGTCGTCGGCCAGGATACCGCCGAAGCCGTGGTGCGCCAGCGTTTGCAGCCAAGCGTAGCCGTCGTGCTGGTAGTCGCGCAGCGTGCCCCGCAGGCCCTTGGGGATCGGCACGTCGCCCAGGCCGGTGCCGGTGCGCAGCGCTTCCGCCAGCGCGCGCAGCCGCCGGCCGCCGTCGAGCGTCAGGCCGGCACCGTCGGCGGCCGTCTCCAGCGCCGACAGTTCGCCCAGCCGCGCGGCCGGGATCCGCGGGCCGCCGTGGGCGACCTCGCCCTCGCCGGCCTCGACCAGTTCCTCCAGGGTGCGCGCGACCGGCTCGATCTTGCCGGTAGGCAGCGGCAGGTGGCGGCCGTCGCCGAGCGGGACGAACAGCGGCCGCGGCTCGCGCTCCGGCTCGACCGCGCTCGTCTTGTCGGCCGGTTGCGGGGCGGTCTGCTCCTGGGCTTCCTGGCGCTTGTCGAGCTGCTGCACGATCGAGGCCAGGTGCGGGCGCAGGTCCAGGTGGTCGCCGTCGATCTCCACCCCGAAGCGTACGGAGAACGCCTTGCCGTCGTCCTCCTCGGTCACCTCGAAGGTCCAGTCGTTGGGCGCGGGCAGGACCTCGTAGGGGAAGTCATGGTCGATCTCGACCCGCCAGCCCGCGCTCTGCAGCTCCGACAGCGCGGTGTAGCAGAACGCGAGCCAGGCATCCTTGTCGTCGTAGGCGTGCTCCTTGAGCAGGCCGCGCCAGATCGGCCCCTGCCGGGCGGCACGCCGGCTACGGCCCTCCGGGCGGACCTCTTCCAGCCCGGCCTGGCTCAGCCGCTCGACCGTCTGGCGCTCGATCACGTCGGCGCGCGGCACGCGCACCAGCTTTTCCGCCTCCAGCCACTCCAGGGTGGCGGCCGGGTCGCCCTCGACGATCCGCGCGCCGCCGTAGTCGAAGTGCAGTTCGGCGATCGCCGCGTCGACCACCTCCGGCGGCGGGCTGGCGCGCCAGCCGCGCGGACTCGGCAGCGGATGGATGCGCGCCTGGGTCAGGCGCAGGATCGGCGTCGGCGTGACGGTGCGGGTCTCCTGGCGCTCGGGCGCCGCGGGCATTGCCGGCAGCGCCGGGCCGACGCGGCTTTCCAGCGCCTGGCGGAACGGCCGGGCCTCGCCCGCCGGCACCGGTGGGCCGGCCAGGAGCGCGGCCACCAGTTCGCCCGCGACCGGCTGCTCCGGGTCCAGCGCGACCGGCCCGGCGCGGCGCGCCTGCAGGTCGACGTAATACGGCGTGCTGAGCGGCAACAGCGTGGTCTGCGGGGCGTCCGGCAGCACGGTGAAGCGCTGGCTGCCGCGCTCCCCGGTGATCCAGGCGGGCGTGCCTGCCGCCGGCTCGCCGCGGGCGAGCGGCCCGGCCTGCGGGCGCGCGGCCCAGTAGGTCCGGCCGGTGGCGAGCATGCGCTCCAGCGCCCAGGCGGCGAACGGCCCGCGCAACTCGACCTGCGTTTCGTGACCCAGCGCGGAGCCGGAGGCGCCGGCCAGCGTCTCCAGCACGCCCACGTCGTCGGCGCTGAGGAAACTGGCGCGCGGCTGGTTGTAGACGTTGCGCACGGAGTAGCCCTTGGCGGCGCTTTCGGTGCCCGCCTCGTCCCAGCTGACGGTCGCCGGCTTGACCACCGCGACCTGACCCGACTTGCCCTGCTCGAGCGCCAGGTAATAGCGCAGCTGGGTGCGTTTGCTCTCGATCTCCCGGCGCTGCTGGCGCGGCTGGCTGGGGGCGGCCTGCTCCAGGGCGTCGAGCTGGCGGATCAGGCCTTCCGACAGGCGCTCGTTGCCGCCGCTCGGCAGCGTCGGCAGCACCTCGCCCAGCCGGTTGGTGACGGCGGTGGCGAACGCGCCCGCCTGCTCCCTCGGCACCGGCGGCCCGGCCAACAGGACCGAGGCCAGCTCGCCCGGCATGTCGACGTCGATCGGCCCGCACACGGCCGCCTGCGGATCCAGGTAGAACGGCGTCGACAGCGGCAGCACCATCGCGGCCATGTCGGACAGCGAGGTCTGCGGCATCACGCCGAACTTGCGCCGGCCCTCGCGGTCCTTGTGCCAGGCCGGCTGGCCGGGACGCGCGGGCCCGCGCCGAAGCGGGCCCGCGCTCGGACTGTCCGCCCAGTAGGCGCGCCCGGTCGCGAGCATGCGCTCCAGCGCCCAGGCGGCGAACGGGCCGCGCAGGTCGACCTGGTCGCCGTCCTCCAGCCCGTGGCCGGACGAGCCCGCGAGGGTCTCCAGCACCGCGATGTCGTCGGCGGTCAGAAAACCGGGCCGCGGCCTCTGGTAGACGTTCTCCAGCGCGTAGGCTTCCGGCTTGCCGGCCGGCTGCCCGTCCTTGTCCAGCGCCACCTTCAGCGGCCGCACGACCGGGCGGACCGCGCCGTCGTCCGCGCGCTCCAGGGCCAGATCGTAACGCAGCGTGGCTTCCGCCCCGGCCTGGGCGTGGGCGCGCGGCGGCTTGGCGGCGGTCTGCTCCAGCACGTCCAGGTACTGCGCCAGGTCGCCGGAAAGCTCCTCGTCCTCCGGCTCCAGGTTGCTCTCGAACGCTTCCTGCGGCTCGTCCGTGCCCTGGCGGGAGGTCCAGGCGTAGATCAGCGCCGCGACGTGCGCGCAGTTGACCATGGTGCGGCAGGTACAGGTGCCGGAGACCTGCGTGCTGCCGCCGGCGTCGGGCACCAGGCGGACGTCCTGCTTGTAGCTGAGATCGTCCTTGTCCTGGACCTCGCCGGTGATCGAGATCGCGCCGGATTCGTCCAGATCGACGGTGCGCAGGCGGGCCTTGCCGTCGCGGAAGGCTTCCCAGCCGCGTTCGCGGTACGCACCGCGAATGGCGCGCGTCAGATCGATTTCGGACGACGTGGTCTGCATGGGGTCCGTTCGGGTCGGAAAGAGGCTGATCGGGTTGGATCGCAGGGCGCCGGCGCGGCCGGGACGTGCGCAAGCGGGCACCCAAACTCGCGGCTGTCGCCCGGAAGGTCAACGGGGTCCGTCGGCACGGCGGCGCGCGGGGTCGAGCGGCCGACCGGCCGGCCGCAGGTCAACGCGCGGGGCCCCCCGACAGGTCCAGATAATAAGCGCGCGGCGCTGAACCACCCCCCCGAGGCGACATCGCCGGTGTGCGCAGCGCGCACTTGCCCTGGGCGGATGCGGGCGGTAAGGCCGCGCCCATGCCCCTGCCCGACCATCTCAAGGGTGTCGCGATCACCGGCGCCGGCGTCACCGTGCTCAGTCTGGATGCCCCCCTCGTGCGTCTGATCGAGGCGGACGCGGTCACGACCGCGCTGTGGCGCGGGGTGCTGATGGCGCTCGGCTTCGCCGCGCTCGCCGCCGTGCAGCGGCGCGGCCGGCTGTGGGCGGACGTGCGCGCGTTCGGCCGCTACGACCTGCTGGCGGCGATGGCGTTCGCCTCCGGCAACCTGTGCTTCGTGATCGGCGCCAAGCTGATCCCGGTCGCCAACCTGCTGCTGTTCGTCGCCTGCACGCCGCTGGCGACGGCCGGCATGGCGCGGCTGCTGCTGGGCGAGCGGTTGCGGCCCAGCACGCTGATCGCGATCCTGGGCGCGTTCGCCGGGATCGTCGTGCTGGTGGCCGGCGAGCTGCGTGCCGAGGCGGACCTGATCGGCCACCTGGTCGGCCTGGGCGTGACGCTGTCGAGCGGGCTGTTCTTCACCCTGCTGCGCCGGGCGCGGTCGTCGAACACCGGTCCGGTTCTGGTCGCCGCGGCGGCGATCGTCGTACTGGCCATGCTGCCGTTCGCCTGGGCGCCGGTGATGCCGATGGCAAGCGTCCCCTACATGGTGCTGCTCGGCCTGGTGGTGATCCCGGTCGCGTTCACCCTGATCGCGCAGGGCCCGCGCTACCTACCGGCGGCGGAAGCGAGCCTGCTGATGCTGCTGGAAACGGTGTTCGGGCCGGTCTGGGCGTGGCTGCTGCTGTCCGAACTGCCCAGCCCGGCGGCCTTGTTCGGCGGCGTCTTGGTGCTGGGCTCGGTTGCCGGGCACGTCTACGTGGGCACCCGCGCCCGGCCGGCTGTCCCCGGCTGACCGGCGGGGATCGCTGCTGCGACGCCGGCCCGCCCATCGACGTCAACGCCGTCGACCCAGTCGCCCGGGTGTGTTTTCCTGACCGCAAACCGAGCCGTCGCTCGCCGGGGCCCGCACCCGGCGAGCGACAGCGCGACCAGCGCCCGCCGGCGCCGCCAAAACACCGCTGAGGAGCCCGACCCTTGCGAACCCACCGCCGCATCGCCCGCCCGCTCACAGCCGGCCTGGCCGGCCTTGTCGCCGCGGCCGCGCTGACCGCCGGGCCCGCGCTGGCGCAGAACCGGATCATATGCAGCCAGCCGGTGAAGCCGACCTGCGTCAACTCCGACATCACCTACGAGGATCCCCAGGGGATCAACCGCTGCGAGCGCGACGTGGAACACTACAGCCAGTCCGTCGAGGACTACCTGAGCTGCCTGCAGAAAAAGCAGAACGCCCAGGAAGAGGCGCTGAAGCAACTGCGCAAAACCTTCCGCTGCAAGGCCAACGACGACGTCGAGTGCTAGAGCAGAATCGATAAAGGTCAAGTCGACCTTCATCGTGACTTTTGCTCTACCTGCTTGAAGAGAGAGCAAGATTCAGCTGAAAGGCGGACGCACCTTTCGGCTGAGTCTCGCCCGAAACCAAACCGCGCGCCTGACGGCAAGCCGCCCCGCCCGAGCCGGGCCGGGCGGCGCCGTCTGCTACCAGCGGAATGCCGGGATCACGTGCGTGGGGTGTTCGCCCTCCCGCCCGAACAGGGCGGTCAGCGTGCCGGGGTCGGGCAGGTCGCCCATCCGCACGCCAAGCTCGCTCGCGTGGATCCCGCCGGGGACGAACGCGCTGTCGAGCCCGGCCTGACGGGCGCCGGCGATGTCGGTGTGCAGCGTGTCGCCGACCGCCAGCGTGCGCGCCGGGTCCGGGTCGCCCAGCAGCCTGAAGCAGCTGTCGTAGATCCCCTGGTAGGGCTTGCCGTGGTAGCGCACCTCGCCGTCCAGCTCCTCGTAGCGCTTGGCGAGCGCGCCCGCGCACAGCTCGACCGCCTCGCCGCGCATCACCCGGATGTCCGGGTTGGCGCAGATCATCGGCAGCTCGCGGTCGGCGGCCTGGCGCAGCACCGGCTCCAGCGACCCGATCTCGGTCGACTGAAGCGCCGGGCCGGTGTTCAGCACGAACTCGGCGAACTGCACGTCGTGGACCAGCGACACGTCCAGCCCGTCGCGCATGTTGGCGTCGTGCGGCGGGCCGATGTGCAGCATCCGCCGGCCCAGATCGCGGTACCAGTCGCAGGGGCGGTCGCGCAGGTGGGTCCAGGCGTCCTGCCCGCTCGACATCAGATGGTGGTAGCTGTCCTGGCTGAGCCCGAGGTTCGCCATCTGCCGGGCAAGGTCCTCGGTCCGGCGCGGCGCGTTGGACAGCAGCAGCAGCCGCTTGCCGCGCGCCTTCAGCGCCTGCATCGCCTCGACCGCCTCGGGATAGGCCTTGAGGCCGTCGTGCAGGACGCCCCAGAGGTCGAGGATGAAAGCATCGTAGCCCTCGGCCAGCTCTTCGAGGCCGCGGCGGTTGGCGGGCTGATCGGTCATCGCGTTGGATCCGGAGGTCGCGGAACAGGCGGCCATGCTGCGCTGCGGCATGGTTGGGGCGGCGTTGTGCCACACGACGACGGCAAAGTTAAGCGGGTGAGGCGCCGGCGAACGCGCGGAAATGCCGGCTTGGCCTACAGACTAGAGCAAGATGCAAGATAGGCAAAACCCCGGGCATCTGGGGGTGTTGGGACTCATCTTTGGGTGCACCCGGTATGGGGCGTGATTCTGTTGGGTCATGGCGAAGGGCGGACCGGCGGGATTGTGCAAGAAGCGCAGGACGTGCTGCGCGCCGGCGTCGCCACGGCGGCCTGGGTGCGTGTCGACGACACCGGTGCCCGGCATCAGGCACGCAACGGCTACTGCCCCCAGATCGGCGACGATCGTTTTACCGCGTTCGCGACCACCAACCCGAAGAGCCGGCTGAACTTCCTGGAGATCCTGCGCGCCGGTCACCCTGCAACTGCATCCTGAGCAGGACGCCGAAGGCGTCTGTGTCGAAGGCCCCATACGCGCGTTTGGCGAGCTGCGCAGAAGTCTCCCTCAAGGGAGAGGGGATATGGACGTCCCTGCCAGTTTCACCGAAAAGGGCCGCTTGCGGCGCATGGCCGCTGTCCGGTCTCATATGCGTGCAGGATAGATCGCGGGTGGGTATGCTGCAGTGCACCCAAGCGAGTTCGCCGCCATGCCCGATACGCACGTTTCGACCGGTCCGCAGCGCAGCGAAACCCCGGCGAAGGACCGGCCGCCCCACGCCCGGCCGGCCCACGAGGTGCTGCACACGCTGGACGCCGACGCCGAGAACGGCCTTGGCGCCGAGGACGCGGCCCGGCGCCTGGCGGAACACGGCCCGAACCGCCTGCCGACGGCCGCCCGGCGCGAGCCGCTGAAGCGTTTCGCCCAGCAATTCGCCAATATCCTGATCGCCGTCCTGCTCGGGGCGGCCGTCGTCACCGCGGCGCTGGGCCACTGGATCGACACCGGCGTGATCCTGGGCGTGGTGCTGATCAACGCCGTGATCGGCTTCCTGCAGGAAGGCAAGGCGGAGAACGCGCTCGCCGCGATCGCGGCGATGCTGTCGCCGCAGGCGACCGTCACCCGCGACGGTCGGCGCCAGCAGGTGCCGGCGGCGGACCTGGTGCCGGGCGACCTCGTGCACCTCGCCAGTGGCGACAAGGTGCCCGCCGACCTGCGGCTGCTGCGCGCGCGCTCCCTGCAGATTCAGGAGGCCGCGCTGACCGGCGAATCGGTGCCGGTCGACAAGGACGCGCAAGCGGTCGCCGTCGACGCCGATCTGGGCGACCGGTCCGGGATCGCGCATTCCGGCACGCTGGTGGTCGCCGGCCGGGGCACCGGCGTCGTGGTCGCGACCGGGGCGCGGACCGAGATCGGCCGGATCTCCAGCATGCTCTCCCGGGTGGCGACGCTGACCACGCCGCTGCTGCAGCAGATGGCGGTGTTCGGCCGCTACCTGACCGCCGGCATCCTGGCGCTGGCGGCGCTGGCGTTCGGCTTCGGCGTGCTGCTGCGCGGCTACGGCGTCGACGAGATGTTCCTGGCGGCGGTCGGGCTCGCGGTGGCCGCGATCCCCGAGGGCCTGCCCGCGATCATGACGATCACGCTGGCGATCGGGGTCGGCGCGATGGCGCGGCGCAACGCGATCATCCGCCGCCTGCCGGCGGTCGAGACGCTGGGCGCGGTCACGGTGATCTGCTCCGACAAGACCGGCACCCTGACCCGCAACGAGATGACCGTGCGGCGGGTCGCCACCCAGGACGCCACCTTCGAGGTCACCGGCGAGGGCTACGGCGCGGCCGGCGAGATCACGCTGGACGGCACGGCCGTCACGGCCGGCGCGCATCGCGCGCTGGCCGACGCGATCCGCGCCGGCGACGCCTGCAACGACGCCGAACTGTCGCCCGATCCGGACGACCCGGACGACAACCGGCTTGCCGGCAACCCGGTCGACGGCGCGCTGAAGGCGTTGGCGCTCAAGGCGGGCGGCAGCCGCGCGGGACCCCGGCGCGATACCATCCCGTTCGAAAGCGCGCACAAGTTCATGGCCAGCCTGCACGACCGCGGCGACGGGCGGCCGGTGGTCTGGCTGAAGGGTGCCCCGGAACGCGTGTTCGCCCTGTGCGACAGCGCGCGCGGGCAGGACGGCGAGGTGCCGCTGGACACCGATGCCTGGCACGCGCGGCTCGACCGGCTGGCCGGCGCGGGCTACCGCCTGCTGGCGGTCGCGGAGCGTCCGGCCGAAGCGGGCGCGCAGGCGCTGTCGTTCGCCGAGATCGAGCAGGGCGGCTTTACCCTGCTCGGCCTGTTCGCGCTCCTCGATCCCGCCCGGGCGGAGGCGGCGACGGCCGTCGGCGACTGCAAGGCCGCCGGGATCGCGGTCAAGATGATCACCGGCGACCATGCGGCCACCGCCGGCGCGGTCGCGCGCGAGCTCGGCATCGGCGGCGGCCGGCCGGCGCTGACCGGCCACGAGCTGGACCGGATGAACGATGCCGAGCTGGCGGAAGCGGTCACGCGCACAGACGTGTTCGCGCGCACCACGCCCGAGCACAAGCTGCGGCTGGTCAGCGCCCTGCAGACGAAGGGGCAGGTCGCCGCGATGACCGGCGATGGGGTCAACGACGCCCCTGCCCTCAAACGCGCGGACGTCGGCGTGGCGATGGGCCGGCGCGGCACCGAGGCGTCCAAGGAGGCCGCGGAGATGGTCCTGGGCGACGACAACTTCGCCTCGATCGCGGCTGCGGTGCGCGAGGGGCGGATCGTCTACGATAACCTGACGAAGGCGATCCTGTTCATCCTCCCGACCAACGGCGGTCAGGCGTTCACCCTGCTGGCCGCGATCGTGTTTGGCACGCTGTTGCCGATCACCCCGGTACAGATCCTGTGGGTGAACATGGTGACGGCGGTGACGCTGGCGCTCGCGCTCGCGTTCGAAGCGGGCGAACCCGGCGTGATGGCGCGACCGCCGCGCCGGCGCGACGCCCCGATCCTGTCCGGCTTCCTGATCTGGCGGGTCGGGTTCGTCTCCGCGCTCCTGGTGATCGCGGTGTTCGGGCTGTTCGCCTTCGCCCGCGATTCCGGCATGGCGATCGCCGAGGCGCGGACGCTCGCGGTGAACGCCCTGGTCGCCGGGGAGATCGTCTACCTGTTCAGCGCGCGCCGCCTGGACGGCTCCGCGCTGTCCCGCGCGGCGCTGACGACCGCCCGGCCGGCGGTCGTGTCGGTCGCGCTGGTCATGGCGCTGCAGGGGCTGTTCACCTACTGGCCGGCGATGCAGACGCTGTTCGGCACCGCGCCGCTGCCACGCGACGCCTGGGCCGCGATCGCCGGCTGTGCGGTGCTGCTGTTCGCGGCGATGGAGGGAGAGAAGGCCGTCCTGCGACGTTTCGCCGGCGCGGCACGTTAACGCGCGGTCGGTTGCCTCAAACACCTTCCGCCGCCACCCGCGTCGGTACGGCGGCCAGATCGCACGGCACAGCTACCGGCCGGCCCGCTTCAGGGCCGAGATGGGCCCGAAGCCCATCGGCCTCGCCCTCGCCATCGACCCCGGCAGTGATCCCGAAGGTAGGCAAGTTTTTGTCACCACAGAAGTCACAGATGGCACAGAGACGCAGTCATAGAACAACGCGCTGAATGCCTGCTGTGAGACGCTCGACGTTGAATTTGATGAGGAGCCCCAATCGATAACCGGACAGCCGCAAGTAGGTCAGGATCTGCGCTCTGTGGATCGGCAGGACCGTCTCGACGGCTTTAATTTCCAAAATTAACTGCGCCTCGACCACAAGGTCGAGGCGCAAGCCGTCGTCGATGACCATACCATTATACACGATCGGCAACGTCGCTTGCCGTTCGACTTCCACTCCACGCTTTATCAGCTCGTGATACAAACAGGCTTCGTAGATCCGCTCCAGCAGCCCAGGCCCGAGAGCTCGATGGACCTCGAATGCGGCGCCGAGAACGCGATATGATAAATCGCTCGACGGCAGGTCGCCAGAGTTCGTCAAACCACACCCACCCCGTGCGTTAGAACACGGGGTGCATATTCCACGTTTCGGGCGCTTTCTGTGACCTCCGTGCCCTCTGTGGTGAGCTTGCCTTTTACCGCCGGCCGAAGAGTTGTTCGATGTCGGCGAGGCCGAGTTCGATGTAGGTCGGGCGGCCATGGTTGCATTGACCGCTTTTGGGCGTGGCCTCCATCTGCCGCAGCAGGGCGTTCATTTCGTCGACGGTGAGCCGGCGGCCCGCACGGACCGAGCCGTGGCAGGCCATCCGCGAGCAGACGCTGTGCAGCCGGTCCTCCAGGCTCAGCGTGTCGTCGGCCTCTTCCAGTTCGTCGGCGAGGTCGCGGATCAGGCCCTGGACGTCGACCTCGCCCAGCAGCGCGGGCACCTCGCGGACGACCAGCGCGCCGCCGCCGAACGCCTCGATCGTCAGGCCCAGGCGCTGCAGTTCCGCCGCCCGCCCGGCGACCCGCTCGGCGGCGCGCGCCTCCAGCTCGACCACTTCCGGGATCAGCAGCCCCTGCCGGGCGACCCCGCGTTCGGCCAACTCGGCCTTGATGCGCTCGTAGACCAGCCGCTCGTGCGCGGCGTGCTGGTCGACCAGCACCAGCCCTCGGTCGGTCTGCGCGACGATGTAGTTCTCGTGCAGCTGCGCCCGCGCCGCGCCCAGCGGGTGGTCGGCGCCCGCCGGCGTCGGCGCGCCATCCGGGGATTCCGCCCGGGCGCTCGGCCCGGCGTCGATGTCCGGCAGCGGCGCATGATAAGTGTCCGCGGCTTCCCGCATCCCGGGGCCCGCGTACGCGGCCTGGGCCGGGGTGTACGTGCCGCCCCAGCGGGCGCCGTCGCCGTACGCGTACGCCCGGCCGCCGGCGCCGCCGCGCCCACCGCCCTGGGGCGCGGCCGGCGCGCCCTCCGGCCGGAACGCGCCCAGCGCCTGCTCGGCCACGCTGCCGGAGGCACGGTGCCCCGCATCGGCAAGCTGGTGGCGCAGGGCGGAGACGATCAGGCCGCGCACCAGCCCGGGCGCGCGGAAGCGCACCTCGGCCTTGGCCGGGTGGACGTTGACGTCGACCTCCGCCGCCGGGACGTCCAGGAACAGCGCGGCCATCGGATGGCGGTCGCGCGCCAGCACGTCCTGGTAGGCGCCGCGCAGCGCGCCCTGCAGCAAGCGGTCCTTGACCGGCCGGCCGTTGACGAACAGGAACTGGCTCTGCGCGTTCGCCTTGTTCAGCGTCGGCAGGCCGGCATAGCCGGTCAGGCGCAGGCCCTCCCGCTCGGCCCGGATCGCCATCGCGTTGTCGGCGAACTGCCGGCCGATCACCGCGGACAGGCGGGCCAGGCGGGCGTCGAACAGGTCGTCGCCGCCGGCGGGCGGGTAGCGCAGCATCTGCCGGTCGCCGTCGCTCAGGGTGAAACCGACCTGGGGATGCGCCATCGCCAGGCGCTGCAGCGTGTCCTGCACGTGGCCGAGCTCGGTCTTGGGCTGCTTCAGGAACTTCAGCCGCGCCGGGGTGGCGTAGAACAGGTCGCGCACCTCGACCCGCGTCCCCTTGGGCAGGCGCGCGGGCTCGACCGGGCCGGCGGCGCCCGCCTCGACCCGGATCTGCCAGGCCGCGTCGGCGCCTTGGGCGCGGCTCGCCAGCGTCAGGCGCGAGACCGCGCCGATCGACGGCAGCGCCTCCCCCCGGAAACCGAGCGAGCCGATGTTGACCAGATCGTCGCCGGCCAGCTTGGAGGTGCAGTGCCGGTCGATCGCCAGCCGCAGTTCGTCCGGGCTCATGCCGTGGCCGTCGTCGGCGACCAGGATCAGCGCCCGGCCGCCGTCGCGCAGCGTGACGTCGACCTGGCGGGCGCCCGCGTCCAGGCTGTTCTCGACCAGCTCCTTGACCGCGGAGGCGGGGCGCTCCACCACCTCGCCCGCCGCGATGCGGTTGATCAGGCCGTCGGGCAGCCGCCGCAGCGTGCTCGTCAAGCCGTTCACCCGTTGCGATCGCGCATCAACGCCTTGGTGCGCTGCTTGCCGTCCTCGACCGCCGGCTGGTCGTAGGCGTCGACGCCCAGCAGGTCGGCCGCGATCGCGGTTTCCAGCATGAAGTGCTGGAATAGAGCGCCCAGCCGATAGGCGTCCAGCTCCTGCAGGTCGATCGTGCGCACCGGGCGGCCGTGGGCCCGCAGGGAGTCGCGGGTCGCGCGCGCTTCCGCGTCGAACAGCTGGCCCATCGTGGCGTCGGCCAGATAGTCGGCGCCCGGCACCAGGTAGGGATCGACCGCCGGTCCCACGTCGCCGGCGGGGACGTTGACCAGCGTGAACAGCTTGTCCGCCGGCCCGTCGAGGTAGAGCTGCAGCTGGCTGTGCTGGTCGACCGTGCCGATCGCGTCGATCGGGGTGGTGCCGTTGCCCTGCTTGCCCAGGCTTTCCGCCCACAGCTGCCGGTACCAGCGGGCGAACCAGAACAGCCGGTCGCAATACGGCATCAGCACCGACTGGCTGACCCCGGCCTCGCGCGCCAGGGCGACCTGCACCGCCGCGCCCAGCGCCGGCGCGGTTTCGGCCGGCTCGATTGCGTCGAGCGCGGCCGCGTTGACCGCCGCGGCGCCCGCGCGCAGCTGGCGAACGTCGAGACCGAGCAGCATGGCCGGCAGCGCGGCCGTCGACAGCACGGAAAAGCGCCCGCCCAGCTCGGGATCATGGTCGAGCACGGCCAGCCCGTGTTCGCCCGCGAGCTGGCCCAGCGGGCTCTCAAGGGTCTCGGTCATCACGGCGACGTGCTGGGACAGGTGCGAATCGCCGTTGGCCGCGCCCAGCCAAGCCATCACGATGGCGAGCTGGCACAGCGTCTCCGCCGTGCCGCCGGACTTGGAGATCGCCAGCACGCCGGTCTTGGCCGGGCTCAGACGGCCCGTCATGGCGTGAAAGGTGTCCGGATCGACGTTGTCCAGGAAGCGCACCTCGGGCGCGCCCGGGGGCGGGCCGAAGCCGCGCTGCACCAGGGCCGCGACCGCCTGCCCGCCAAGCGACGAGCCGCCGGTGCCGAGCACCAGGAGGGTGTCGAAGCCGGTCGTGAAATGCCGGGCCAGCCGCTCCACCGCGGCCAGGTCGTCGGTGCGCCCGGGCAGCTGGACGAACGCAGGCGCCCGGCCGTCGTCGCGCGCCGTCCGCAGGCGCGCGAGCGCTTCGCCGGCGCGGGCGCTCCAGGGCTCGAAGCGCGCGCGCGGCAGGCCGGTTCGGTCCCCCGCGTCGCGTCCGGACCCGGCGGCGAGGCAGCCGTCAATGTCATGCGTATACGGCAGGGTCATGGCGGGACCGAGCCTAGCAGACGCCCAGCGCGGCGGCCATCCGGCACGGCACGTACGAATGCGCTTGGCGACTCTGCACCCAGAGCGCGCGTTTACACGCAGCTTTAACGGCTTTCGGTGTTTCGTGTCACCCTTGCACCCCGCCTGCACCGTCCCGAGCGGCGGGACGGTGCTCCTCAGACCGCACGGGCTCATCATGCTTTCAGACCGGATCGCCGGCTTCTTCGCGTCGGAGGCGTTCATGCCGCACGGCATGTGCTTCCGCTGGGACCCGGTGCTTTTGTGGCTGCATGTGATCTCCGACTTCCTGATCGGGGCGGCCTACTTCGCCATCCCGGTGGCGCTCGCCGTGTTCACCATGCGGCGCACGGACCTGCGGTACCGCTGGATGGTCGGCCTGTTCATGCTGTTCATCCTGGCCTGCGGGACCACGCACTTCTTCAGTATCTGGGTGATCTGGAACCCGGACTATGGAATCGAGGGCGTTCTCAAGGCGGTCACCGCGCTGGTCTCGGTCGCCACGGCGATCCTGCTGTGGCCGGCCCTGCCCACGCTGCTCGCCCTGCCCAGCCCGGACATGCTGGCACAGACCAACGCCGATCTGCGCGCCGAGGTGACCCGCCGTCGGCAGGCGGAGACCCGGCTGCAGGGCCTGAACGCCGAGCTGGAGCGCCGGGTCGCCGAGCGCACCCGGGAGCTCGAAGCCCGCAACGCCGAGCTGCAGGAAGAGGTCGCCCAGCGCCAGGAGGTCGAACGCCAGCTGGTCGCCGAGCGCGACCGGGCGGAGGTCGCCAACCAGTCGAAGTCGCAGTTCCTGGCCCTGATGAGCCACGAGCTGCGCACCCCGCTGAATGCGATCATGGGCTTTTCCGAAGTGCTGAAGACCGAGGCGTTCGGCCCGCTGGGCCAGCCGCGCTACCGCGAGTACGCCGCCGACATCCACGCCAGCGGCGGGCACCTCCTGGAGCTGATCACCGAGATTCTCGATCTGTCCAAGATCGAGGCCGGCAAGATGGAGCTGAGCGAGGAGACGGTCGTCCTGGACGACGTTTTATCCGAGACCCAGCGGCTGTTCCGCGACAAGACCGGCGCACAGGGCCTCGCGTTCGAGACCGCCGCGACGCGCGGGGTCACGCTGGCCGCGGACCGGCTTGCGCTGAAGCAGATGCTGATCAACCTGGTGTCGAACGCGCTGAAATTCACGCCGCACGGCGGCCGGATCGACGTGCGGAGCCGACGCACCGACGACGGCAACCTGGAACTGGCGGTCGCCGACACGGGCCCCGGCATGAACCAGGAGGAACTGGAGCAGGCCGTCGGCGCGTTCGGGCAGACGGCCGAAGGGCGCAAGGCCGGCGGCACCGGCCTTGGCCTGACCCTGACGGCCGCGCTCGCCCACCTGCACGGCGGCCGCCTGGACATCGACAGCGTCCCGGGCCAGGGCACGACGGCGACCATCGTCCTGCCCGCCTGGCGCCTGCGCGACCCGGGCGACGGCGCGGACGGCGCCAAGGGGTAAGGCGGGCAGCCCGGTCCGCGGGCCAGCCGTGGGGTTCTACGCGACCCGGCGCTCACCGGCCCAGGGCAAGATGCTGCAAGCTGTCATCAGCTATCAGCGATTCCGCCCAACAGCAAAATCGATGAAGGTCGAGTCGACCTTCATCGCGAATTTTGCTCTAACGGCTTGAAGAGAGAGCAAGATTCAGCTGGAAGGTGGCTTCACCTTGCAGCATCTTGCTCTAGCTCGCCCCGTCGCCGATCTGCGGGGCTTCGCGCGTCGGCTCGACGCCTTTCGGCTGGCCGACCACGACGACGGCGAGCTCGTCGGCCGACAGCAGCTCGCCGGCGACGCGCTTGGCCTGGTCCAGCGTGACGCTCTCGATCAACTGCCGGCGTTCGTTCATGTAGTCCATGCCCAGGTTTTCCTGCTGCATGGCGACCAGGATCGAGGCGATGTTGGACGTCGAGGACAGGCGCAGCGGGAACGAGCCGGTCATATAGGTCTTGGCGTCCGCGAGTTCCTGCTGGGTCGGGCCGTTCTTGGCCATCCGCCGCCACTCCCGGCGAACCACCTCGAGCGCCTTTCCGACCCCGGCGTTTCCGGTGCCGAGCCCGCCGCCCATCACCGAGCTGTGGTCGAGCGGTTTCAGATAGGTGTAGACCGAATAAGCCAGGCCGCGCTGCTCGCGCACCTCCTCGAACAGGCGCGAGGCGAACGAGCCGCCGCCCAGGATGTAATTCACCAAGCTGGCGGCGTAGTAGTCCGGGTCGTCGCGGGCGATCCCGCCGTGACCGAACACGACCCAGGACTGCGGCACGTTCTTCTGCACCACGACCGTCTCGCCGGCGCCTTTCGGCTGCACGTCGGCGACCTGCGGCACGTCGCCGGTGGTCCGCGGCAGGTCGGCGAACGCCTGGTCCAGCAGCGGCTTCAGCTGCTCGGGCGTGATGTCGCCGACCACGCCCACCATCAGCCGGTCGCGGGCGAAGCGGGTCTCGACGAAGTCATGCAGGTCCTGCCGGGTGATCCGCCGCAGGCTCGCCTGCGTGCCGTCGATCGGCTGGCCGTACGGGTGGTCCGGGAACATCAGCTTGTCGAGCGTGCGGTTCGCGACCGACCGCGGATCCTGCGACTGCCGGGCCAGGCTCACCTGAATCTGGCTCTTGATCCGCTGCACCGGCTCGGCGTCGAAGCGCGGCTCGGTGAGGGCCAGTTCGAGCAGCTCGAACGCGCGATCCCGGTGTTCGGTCAGGGTCTTGAGCGAGCCGTAGAAGGCGTCCGAGCCAACGCCGAACGACAGCTTGATCGCCTTCTGCGACAGCGCCTGCTGGAACTCCTGGCTGGTCATCTCGCCCGCGCCCTCGTCGATCGTCGCGGACACCAGGTTGGCGAGGCCCGGCTTGTCTTCCGGGTCCAGCGCCGCGCCGCCGCGGAAAGCCAGCTTGACCGACAGGATCGGGTTGGAATGGTCCTCGACCAGCCAGGCTGTGATGCCGCTGTCGGAGACCACCTTCTGCACCTCGACCGCGCGGGCGGAGCCCGCGGAGGCCGCCGCGAGGGCGAGCAGCGCCAGCGCCGCGACGGCCGCGCGCGCCGGTATCATCTGTAACGTCTTCAACATCGTCTAAAGCGTCCTGTTGCGCCCGGGCGGTTAGGGCGAAAGCCCCCGAACCGCCCGCGATAACGTGTCAGCGCTACGCGGAAGGCAAGCCAACCCTCCGCGGTGTTGACCTAGCCCGTGGGCTCCGGCTTGAGCACGGCGGTGACCGAGGAGGATGGGGTGAGCACCCGCTTCGCCGCCGCCTCGACCTGGGCCGGCGTGACCTCGGAGATCCGCTTCGGCCAAGCCTCGACGTCCGCGACCGTGCTGCCGGTGGCGAGCGCCCGGCCGATCACCCGCGGCGCGGTGTTGACGTTGTCCTGGGCGTAGACCGCCTCGGCGCGCAGCCGGTCGATCGCGTTGGCGACTTCCTGCTCGGTGACGCCCGCGCTCAGCAGCTTGTCGATCTCCGCGCGCAGCGCCTGCTCGGCCTTGGCGATGTCGATGTCCGGGCGCGGCGAGATGTAGAAGCCGAAGTCGGTGGTATCGATGGCGTTGGGCGAATACCAGCTGCCGGCGGAGACCGCGAGCGCGTCCTCCACGACCAGACGCTCGTACAAGCGGCTGGTCGGGCCGCCGCCGAGCACCTCGCTCAGCACCTGCAGGGCGTAGGGCGTGGCCGCCTTGTCGGCGGTGTTGTAGCTGGGCGCCAGATAGCGGATCGACAGCGAGGGCTGGCGCACCCGCGGGCTTTCCAGCTCGACCCGGCGCGGGGCGTTCTGCTGCGGCTCGTTCAGGCGGTCGCGCGCGGGCACGTCGGACTTGGGGATCGGACCGTAGTACTTCTTGGCCAGCGGCCGCACCTCGTCGACGGTCACGGCGCCGGCGATGATCAACACCGCGTTGTTGGGGGCGTACCAGCGCTCGTAGAACGCCCGCATGTCCGCCGCCGAGATCGAGCGCACCGTCTGCTTCCAGCCGATGATCGGCGTGCCGTAGGGGTGGTGCAGGAACAGCGAGGCGTTCGCCATCTCCGAGAGCTTGCCCGACGGGTTGGTCTCGACCCGCTGGGCGCGCTCCTCGATCACCACCTGGCGTTCGGTCTTCACGTCCGCGGGATCGAGCACGAGGTTGGTCATCCGGTCGGCCTCGAGCTTCATGATCAGCTCGAGCCGGTCCTTGGCGACCGTCTGAAAGTAGCCGGTGTAGTCGTAGCTGGTGAACGCGTTCTCCCGCCCGCCGTTGCGCGCGACGATGTCGGAGAACTGGCCGTCCGGGTATTTCTCCGTGCCCTTGAACATCATGTGTTCGAGCACGTGAGCGATGCCGGCCTTCTGGACCGGCTCGTCCGCGCTGCCGACCTTGTACCAAAGCATCTGGGTCACGATCGGCGCGCGGCGGTTGGTGACCACCACCACCTGCAGGCCGTTGTCCAGCGTGAAGGTCTTGGGATCGAAGATCTTGGCGCGGCTCTGGCCGGGCGCGGCCACGGCCACGACAGCGAGCGCGAGGGCCGCACACGCGGCGGTGATCAGACGGGGAAAACGGTTCATCGGATCCAGGCACCTCGATCGGGTGGACGCAAGCGGCTGCGTCGCATGCGCGCGACCAGTGGACGCGCGCACCCGACGCCCGAAACGCCTATATGGCGACCCGGCGGCCGGCGGGCAACGCCGCCCGGCGATGACGATCTTAAGGCAGCCCGGTCGCACGCCGGCGCGCGGTGGCGGGAAGGCGGCCGGGACCCGGCGACGGCGTGCCGGCCGCTACAGGTTCCCCAGCAGGCCACGATCCTCGCGCTGTTCGATCGGGACCTCGCCCTCGGTCAGCGGTTGGCCCTGGGCCTGGTTGTCGCGCAGACGCCTGGCCTCCGCGTCGGCGTCGACGACCACGCCCGGCAGCTCCGGCTCGCGCCAGAAGATGTAGTCGTCGAGCAGGCTGCGCTGCGCCTCGGCCCGCTGTTCCGCCTCGCGCGCGACGATCCGACGGATGTCGTCGGGCGCCGCGTCGGCGTTCGCGCGCGCCAGCAGGCGCTGTTCGCCGTCGCTCAGGTTCGACCGGCTGTCCCCCGAGGCGCCATCGGAGAGGCCGCCGCCCACCCTGCCCATGGGGTCAGCCGCGGTCGACGTAGCGGCCTGCGGCCCCGAACCGGCCGGGGCGAACAGGGCCTGCCGGGCGCGCATCCGCGGGCTGGTCGCCTGCGGCCGTTCGGCGCCCGGCTGCGGGGCCGGCAGCTCGTTCAGGCTGGGCGGCATGGCCAGCGGCTCCCGCTCCGCCACCTTGAACTCGTTGGGCGCGGTCTGCTTCAGCCCCAGCGTGGTGCGCCAGGCGTCGCTGCAGCCGGCGAGCATCGGCGCAGCCAGCAGCAGGCAGAGGCCAAGGCGGATCGGGTGGCGGTGTATCATGGCGCGGGTGTGCGCTCCCGTGGTCTCGAGCGAGATGCGAGGGCAAGCGGCCGAAAGGTGGCTCCCGCTCAGCTTGTTGCCCTGAAGGCGTCGCGGTTCGGCGTGCGGTGCGGCTGGGCGTGAGAGTTACGCGCTTTCCCCGTCCCGGCGCAAGAAGGTGTCGAGCAGCAGCAGGCCGACGCCGACCACGATCGCGCTGTCGGCGACGTTGAAGGCCGGCCAGTGCCAGCCGCCGGCGTGCAGATCGACGAAATCGACCACCGCGCCGAAGCGCAGCCGGTCGATCACGTTGCCGATCGCCCCGCCGACGATCAGCCCGATGCCGAACGCGGGCACCCGAGTGTGCGACCCGGTATAGAGCCAGTAGACCAGCCCGCCCGCGACGATCGTGGCGAACGCCGAGAGCAGCCAGGGCTGCCAGGCGCTGGCCCCGCCGCCGAACAGGCCGAACGACACGCCGGGGTTCCAGACCAGCACCAGGTTGAAGAACCCTGTGACCTCGATCCGCCGCGGCGGCTGCATCAGATCCAGGATCCACAGCTTGGTCGCCTGGTCGGCGACCAGGACGACCGCCGCGACGACCAGGCCGAGCCGGACCATGGCTGTGCCTTCGCGCTTCGGGCCGGGGCTGGCGATCGCGCTTACTCCGCCGCCGCGCCCAGGGCGTGGACGGCGTCGGCGCAGCGCCCGCAGGTTTCCGGCGCCTTGGGATCGCCGCCGACTTCCGGCAGGACCTGCCAGCAGCGCTGGCACTTCGCCCCGTCGGCCAGACCCGGGGTGACCGCCACGCCGGGAACCTCGTCAAGGCGGTAGGCGCCCTCCGGCCCTTCGCCGCGTTCGACCGTGATCTGCGAGGTGATCGAGACCAGCGCCAGGTCGACGTCGGCGACCGCATCCAGCAGCGCGGCGTCGGCGATGTAGACGGTCGGGTGCGCCTGCAGGCTGGCGCCGATCTGCTTGGCCTCCCGCTCGCGCTCCAAGGCGCCGGTGACCACCCGGCGGACCTTGCGGACCCGGGCCCACTTGTCGGCCAGGCCCTTGTCGGCCCAGGCGTCCGGCACGTCCGGGAACAGGCGCTCGTGCACGCTCTTCTCCGGACCGGTGCCGCGCGCCCACCACGCCTCCTCGGCGGTGAACGCCAGGATCGGGGCGAGCCAGGCGGTCAGGTGGTGGAACAGCGCGTCCAGCACCGTGCGGCAGGCCTTGCGCCGGGTGCTGTCCGGCCGGTCGCAGTACAGCACGTCCTTGCGCACGTCGAAGTAGAAGGCCGACAGGTCGATCTCGCAGAAGCGGTACAGTTCGCGGTAGACGCTCATCAGGTCGTAGCGCCGGATCGCCGGCATGATCGCCCGGTCGATCTCCCACAGCCGGTGCAGCACCCAGCGCTCCAGCTCCGGCATGTCGCCGGGCTGGACGCGCTCGCCTTCGGCGAACCCGTCCAGGTTGCCGATCAGGTAGCGCAGGGTGTTGCGCATCCGCCGGTAGGCGTCGGCCTGGTAGCGCAGGATCTCCTCGCCGATCCGCAGGTCCTCGCTGTAGTCGCTGGCGACGACCCAGAGGCGCAGGATGTCCGCGCCCTTTTCCGCCATGATGTCCTGCGGGGCGATCACGTTGCCCAGCGACTTCGACATCTTGCGCCCGTGCGGGTCGAGCACGAAGCCATGGGTCAGCACGCCCTCGTAGGGCGCATGGCCGCGCGTGCCCGCGCTCTCCAGCATCGAGGTGTGGAACCAGCCGCGGTGCTGATCGGAGCCTTCCAGGTACAGACTGGCCGGCCACTTCAGGTCGGCGCGCGCCTCCAGCACGAAGGCGTGGGTGGAGCCGCTGTCGAACCAGACCTCGACGACGTCGGTGACCTGCTCGTAGTCGTTGGCGTCGTATGCCTCGCCCAGGAAGCGCTGCGGATCGCTGTTGAACCAGGCGTCGCCGCCTTCCTGCTCGAACACCTGCGCGATGCGCTCGATCACCTCGGCGTCGCGCAGCGCCTCGCCGGTCTGCTTGTGCACGAAGATCGGCAGCGGCACGCCCCACTTGCGCTGGCGCGAGACGCACCAGTCCGGACGGTTCTCGATCATCGAGTACAGCCGGGTCTTGCCGGAGGCCGGGTAGAAGTCGGTCTCCTCGATCGCCGCCAGCGCCTTCTCCCGCAGCGCGTTGGTCTCCATCGAGATGAACCACTGCGGGGTGTTGCGGAAGATCAGCGGCACCTTGGAGCGCCAGGAGTGCGGATAGCTGTGGCGCAGCTTGCCCTGGGTGACCAGCTTGCCGGACCGCGTCAGCGCGTCGATCACCCGGCCGTTGGCGTCGCCGTGCTTGCCTTCGGGCGTATAGACGCGCGCGCCGGCGAACAGCGGCACGCCGTCCACGAAATAGCCGTCGGCGTCGACGTTGTGCGGCATCGCCAGGCCGTGCCGGCGGCCGAGCAGCCAGTCGTCGGTGCCGTGGCCGGGGGCGACGTGCACGAAGCCGGTGCCCTGGTCCATGGTGACGAAGTCGCCGGCCAGGAGCGGCACGTCGAAGTCGTAGCCCTGGCCGCGGAAGGGGTGCGCGGTCACCGTGCCGTCGAGTTCGGCGCCGGTGAGCTCGGCTGCGATCTTATAACCGTCGAGCGCGCAGTCGCTCGCCACCTGCTCTGCGAGCGCCTTGCCGACGACCAGCTTCTCGCCGGCCTGGGCCAGGCTGCCCTCGCCCGGCTGGGTAACCTCGAGAACCGCGTAGGTCTCCCCGGCGTCGTAGGCGATCGCGCGGTTGCCGGGGATCGTCCAGGGGGTGGTGGTCCAGATCATCACGCTTGATCCCGCCAGCGCCCGATGGCTGGCGGTCACGACCGGGAAGCGCACCCAGATCGTGCGCGAGGTGTGCTCGTGGTACTCGACCTCCGCGTCGGCGAGCGCGGTCTTCTCCGCGACCGACCAGAGCACCGGGCGGTCGCCCTTGTACATCCCGCCGTTCAGCAGGAACTTGCCGATCTCGCGGACGATCTGCGCCTCGGCCGGGTAGGACATGGTCAGGTACGGGTCGGACCAGTTGCCGACCACGCCGAAGCGCTTGAACTCCTCGATCTGCTGGGAGATCCAGTAGTCCGCGAACTCCCGGCACTCGCGGCGGAACTCGACCGGGTCGACGCTGTCCTTGTCCTTGCCCGCCTTGCGGTAGCCTTCCTCGACCTTCCATTCGATCGGCAGGCCGTGGCAATCCCAGCCCGGGACGTAGTGGGCGTCGTAGCCCAGCATCTGCATCGACCGGTTGATCGCGTCCTTCAGGATCTTGTTGAGCGCGTGGCCCATGTGCAGATGGCCGTTGGCATACGGCGGGCCGTCGTGCAGCACGAACTTTTCCCGGCCCGCGGACTGCCGGCGCAACCGGCCGAACAGGTCCATCTCGTCCCAGGTCTGGAGCGTTTCCGGCTCGCGCTGCGGCAAACGCGCGCGCATCGGGAAATTGTCGGCCCGGGGCAGGAAGACGGTCGATTTGTAGTCGACGCTCATCGGTGCGAAAGCTCTCGAAACGGCGCGTTGGGTAGCGGGCGCGCGACAGCGCGGCCGGACGGATCGCTGGACCGCGCGAAACCGGCCGGGCGCGCGAACGCGCGCGACTGTATCAACGCCCTGATGGCGGTCAAGGCAAAGGCCGCGGCCGGCCGACGGAACCGCCGCGGAGGGCGTGCGCTCACCCGGGTTGGCATTGCGACCCGGCCGGACGACTGCGGGCCGGGCACTGGCGCCGCGGCGACACGGGACCGTCATCCTTGGACGCTTGCGTTGCCGGTTCAACTGTGGATATTGCGTGCGGTCTTAACGCCAGTGCAAGAAATCGTTCGCATCCGCGGGACACCACCATGGCCAAGATGCCAACCGAACTGTCGCTGTTCCTGCGCCGCTGGGTCGCGCACCCGCTGCGCGTTGGCGCGGTGCTGCCCTCCTCGCCCAGCCTGTGCCGCATGGTCGCGCGCAACACCGTGCGGGGCCCTGAAGACCGGGTGATGGAACTGGGCGCCGGCACCGGCACGGTGACCGACCATCTGATCGCCGCCGGCCTGCCGGAAGAGCGGCTGGTCCTGGTCGAGTTGGACGCGGATTACGTCACCTATCTGCGCCGGCGCTTTCCCAAGGCGACCGTGATCGAGGGCGACGCCAGCCGCCCGCGCGCCCTGCTCGATGCCGAACTGGTCGGCAAGCTGGACACGGTCATCTCCGGCATCCCGGCGCTGCAGTTCCCGCTGGCGAAGCAGCGCGCCTACATGGACGAGTGCTTCTCGATCCTGCGCGAGGGCGGTCAGGTGCTGCAGTACACCTATTCGCTGAAGTCGCCCCTGCCCTACGAGAAGCTGCAGATGACCGGCCGACGGCTCGGCCTGACGCTGGCCAACGTGCCGCCGGCCCACCTCTGGTGCTACCTGCGCCCCGCCGCCGGGCTGGCCGCCGCGGCGGAATAGCCGCGCGCGACAGCGCAGGCGGCACGAAGCGTGCTGCGGGCTAGAGCAAGATGAAGGTCGACTCGACCTTCATCGATTTTGCTCTAGCGGCGGACCACCACCTCGGCGTCGTCCGCCCGGACTTCCCAGCCGTGGCGGGCCAGTTCCGGGTCGCCGTGCTCCTCCAGCGGGTAGCCGACGCACAGGTAGGCCACCAGCGTCCAGCTCTCCGGCACCTCCAGCGCGCGCCGGACCTCCTCGGGGTCCAGGATCGACACCCAGCCGACCCCGATCCCCTCTGCCCGCGCCGCCAGCCAAAACGTGTAGACCGCCGTCACCACCGAATAACGCAGCGTCTCCGGCATGGTCTGCCGGCCGAGCCCGTGGCCGCGCTCGGTCGTCTCCGCGGCGAACACGGCCAGATGCTCCGGCGCTTCGCGCAGGCCGGACAGCTTGAGCCCGGCGTAGGCTTCGGCCCGGGCGCCGGTGTAGGCGCTCAGCGCCTCGGCGTTGCGGCGTTCGAAATTGGCCACGATGGCGGCCCGGCGATCGGGATCGCGGACGGTCACGAACCGCCAGGGCTGCGAGTAGCCGACCGACGGCGCCAGGGTCGCCTCGCGGATTAGCGCGTCCAGCGTCCCCTCGGGCAGCGGGTCGGTGCGGAACCGGCGGACGTCGCGCCGCCAGGCGAACAGCTGGGCCAGTTGCCGGCGGAACGCGGCGTCGAACCGCGGCGGACCGGACGGCGCGGCCGCGCCGTGGTCGGCGGCGCCGTCATCGGCCGGGCGGTCGGATCGGCGGTCGTCGGGCGGGGAATCGGGCTGGCGGTCGGAAGCCATGGGTGCGGCAGTCTCCGTCTCGGGCGCAGACACCGCGCACTAGACCGAACCCGGTGCGCTTGGGCAAGGGGGCGGTGCCGCTAGAGCAAGATGCTGAAAGGTGGAGCCACTTTTCAGCATCTTGCTCTCTCTTCAATCAGTTAGAGCAAAATTCACGATGAAGGTCGACTCGACCTTCATCGATTTTGCTCTAGCCACGACGGCCCGCGGCGCTCTGCCTCCAGGCCCGCGGCATTTGAGCGGATTGATGCCTCAAAGGCGGGCCAATCGTTAACGCGGGGTTAAGCCGGCGTCCTCACGATCGCGGGAACCGCCCGGTTGCCGCACGTGACAAGGATGTCCGCCATGACCGCAGCGCTTGCCGCCTTCGCCCGCGACGACGCGGGCGCGACCGCAATCGAATACGCGTTCCTCCTGGCCCTGATCGCGCTCGCGATCGTCGGGTCGGCGGAACTGCTTGGAAGCCAACTGGCCGGGTTCTTCAACTCGGCGGCGAGCGAAGTGCAGAACGCCGCGCCCTGACGCCCCTCGCGGCAGCCCGGATTTAGATGTCGTCGGTCTCCTCTTCGATCTCGTCGCCGGCGTCTTCCATGTCCTGCTGCATGCCGTCCCAGGTGTTGGCGCAGGCGGCAAGCCCCAGCAGGGCCGCGATCGAGAGCACGCTGGCCAGTCGGCGGATCATGGCGACCTCCTCTAGCTAACGGATTGGCGCATGCGGCTTGGCCGCACCCGGCCGCCTAGATGCGCCGTGGCCGGGCATCCGCGCAAGGTGTGCCACACGCCGGCGACGCAGGTGTCACGCCGGCCGGCCGGCCGGTCACAAAAGCGGCGCGCGCGGCCGCGCTCAGGTCACGCACAGCACCGCCGCGATGATCACCGCCAGCCAGCGCATCCCCGTGGCCACGCCGGGATCGCCCTCGTGCACCTCGGACGCACGCCAGACCCCGATCATGGCCAGAAGGTTGTACGGCACCGAGATGGCGTAGCCGACGATCAGCCCGGTGATCGGCAGGTCGCGGGTCACCAGGACCAGGTTGAACGCGGTGGTCATGCCGTTGATCAGAATGCCGCCCAGGATCAACCAGCCGAAGAAGGCCGCGAACAGGCCGACCTCGCCGCGCCACAGGCGTTTGACGTCGTTCAGGATGGCTGCCGCTCCCGCTGTCCTACGTGGTCTCAGCAGCGGGTGACGGCGTGAAGGAACAGGCCGTTCATGTTCATCACCTCAAGCAGGTCGGCGCCGCGTTCTTCCAGCCAGGCGGCCTGGATCTCGTAGGCCTCGCGCTCCATGGCGCCCCGGCAGACGTAGTCGCGGCCGGCCTCCGCCTGCAGATGGTGGACCAGCTCGTGCACCAGGATCGAGCGGTCGCGCAGGTCGCCCATGTCCCAGTCGCTGCGCAGCAGCACCGTCCGGCTTTCCGCGTGGTAGAGGGCCAGGTAGCCGCGATCCTCGGTCGGATCGGCCGCGCCGGGGCCGTTGGCCAACGACGCCATCTGCGCGGGTTCGACCCGGGTGATCTCCGGCAGGTTCTCCGGCAACGGCAATTCGCTGACGCTACTGATCCAGACCATCAGTCCGAGGACGAAAGAGTCCATCGCCCAGCACCCTTCTGCCTGCGCCCCCGTGTCGTGTCGGGTGGGCGCGCCGCTGTGCCCAACGGACGTCCTGCACGCGCCGCCGAGCGGCCGCAGCGGAATCGTCCGTCAGCCCGCCGGCGGAAGCGTCTCATACCCGCGCCCTGACCCGCTTTTCGCGCCCGGCTCCTTGAGTCCACTTGGGGCTCGGAAGGATATCGTAAATAGCACAGGTTAAGGCGGCTTGCGCATGCGCGTCCGGATCGGTCGCGGGCGCGACAGGCGCCGACGCGAAGAGGTCCGCAAGATGGCTTGACGGACCGATCCGTTGCGACGGACCTGACCCGCGGCCGGGGTCAGCCGCCGGCGTGGTCGATCGCGACCGCCGGCTCCGCCTCCAGGACCTTGCGGGCCTGTCGGCAATCCTCGGCGATCTGCAGCGACAGCGCCTGCATGCTGTCGAAGTTGTGGTCGCCGCGCAGGAACTCGATCAGCTGCACGCGCAGGTGCTTGTTGTACAAGTCCGGCTGAACGTCGAACAGCGACACCTCCAGAAGCACGTTGTGCCCTTGCACGGACGGCCGGGTGCCGACATAGCCGGCGCCGTCCATCCAGAAGGTGTCGGGGCCGCTGTCCACGCCCGCGCGCACCGCGTAGATGCCGTGCATCGGTTCCAGGTATTCGCCGAGCGGCACGTTCGCGGTCGGAAAGCCGATCTCCCGGCCGCGCTTGGCGCCGTGTTCGACCCGGCCCTCGACCTCCCACGGCCGGCCGAGCAGGCGCAGCGCCTCGCGCACCTCGCCCGCCTGCAGGCAGGCGCGTACGCGCGAGGAGGAGATGGTGTCGCCGTGCTCGTCCAGCACCGGGTCCAGGGCGGAGACGCCGAAGCCTTGGCTTTCGCCGATCCGGGCCAGCAGGTCGACGTCGCCCTGGCGCTTGTGGCCGTAGCGAAAGCCGCGGCCGATCACGACGTGCCGGGCCTGCAGGTCGCGCCCCAGCAGGTCGGTCACGAACGCCTCCGCCGTGATCTTGGCGAACTCCCAGTCGAACTGCAGGACGAACACGTTGTCGATGCCGAGCGCCTCCATCAGCCGCAACTTGGTGCGCAGGGCGGACAGGCGGAACGGCGGCTGGTCCGGCTTGAACAGGCGGCGCGGGTGCGGCTCGAAGGTCATGACGTTGCAGGGCACGCCGAGCGCGCGGGCGCGCGCCCGCGCCTCCGCCAGGACGCCGCGGTGGCCGCGGTGCAGCCCGTCGAAGTTGCCGATCGCCACGACGCCGCCGCGCGCGGGGTCGGGCAGGTCGTGGGTATGGCGGTAGACGTCCATCGTCGCTCGCTTCCCGCGCTGACAAGAGGAGCCCGGCGCGCCGGACCGGGGAGCGCCCAGGAGGCTAGGGCAAAATCGCCGAGGGTCGACGCGACCTTAAGCGTGAACTTCACCCGATCTCCCGAAAGCGCGGGCAAGCTTCACGCGAAGAGGTGAGTACGCCCTCCGCGATCCTGCCCGAGACCGCGGGCGCGGCGCGTCCCGGACGGGCGCTGTCGGGTGTAGCGCGCCTGCCGTCAAGAAAAAAGGGCCAGCGCCGGTCCGATCGGCGCTGGCCCTCTGTCGTTTGGCTGGCCGGCGACGCCGTGCCGCAGGCTGGATCGGCCCCGGCAGGCGTCCAACCCGCGCCTATTCCGCCGCGCTGGTGTGGCTCGCCGGCGGCGGGACGGCGCCGACCTCTTCCTCCGGCCGGCCGCGCGTTTCCTCGCGGCTGTTGACCATCATCCGCGCTTCGCCGTCGAGCACGGTCTTGCCGTCGACCGTGCACACGGTGTCGACCTTGATGCGCTTCTTCTCGCGGTTGACCTCGGTCACGGTGACGCGGGCGCGCACGGTGTCGCCGATCTTGACCGGCGCCTTGAAGTTCAGCGTCTGGCCCATGTAGATGCAGCCCGGCCCGGGCAGGCGGGTGCCCAGCACGGTCGAGATGAAGCTCGCCGCCAGCATGCCGTGGGCGATCCTGCCCTTGAACATCGTCTGCTCGGCGAAGTTCTGGTTCAGGTGGACCGGGTTGGTGTCGCCCGAAATGCCGGCGAACATGACCACGTCGGCCTCGGTGACCGTCTTGCCGTAGCTGTCGGTCATGCCGACCTCCAGGTCCTCGATGTAGTAGCCGTGGAGGTCCTGCATCGCCCGCAGCGGAGCGTCACCCTTGCCGTCGTCCGTCATCATGCGCTGCCTTTCCTTGCCGCAGTGCCGCAATCCAATGCTGCGGTGCAAACTACAAGCAAGGTTTGCCCGGGGCAAGCGTTGCAACCGAAACGGTGCCCTGCCGCGCCGCGATTCCCGGGGTTATCCGCGGCTTGCCGGTCCGCGGGCGATGCGCTTCGATCCAAACCGATCCGGCCTTGACGCCGCCCGACCCGGGCCGATTTCCGAACCAGCATCGGGCGCCCGATGACCCGGACGTTTCCCCCAACGCTTGCGCGCCCGCGGGAGGTTCCTATGCCCAAGGCGATGTCGTTCGCGATGCCGGCGACCCTGCGCACGATCCTGGCGGGGCTGACGGCGCTGGCCGCGCTCGCCCTGTCGACCGGTCCCGCGCCGGGGCAGGAAATCCTGCAGCCAAATCCGGCATTTTCGCCCAAGAAGGTCGTGTCGATCCAGCTCAAGGCGCTCCAGCGCAACGACACCCCCGACCCGGACGCGGGCATCCGCCAGACCTGGGCGTTCGCCCACCCGGACAACCGGCAAGTGACCGGTCCCTACCCCCGATTTCAGCGCATGATCAAGATGCCCAGCTACGAGGTGCTGCTGGGCCACAGCGACCATGTGATCGAAAAGGTCGCGCAGACCGACGGCGTGGCCCGCTTTGCGGTCACGGTGACCGCGCCCAGCGGCCAAGTCTACGGCTACCGGTGGGAGGTACGGAAGATCGCCGAGGGCGAGCACGCCGGCGCCTGGGCCACCACGGCCGTCTCGCCGGCGATGGACGCCGGCGATAGCACCTGACACCGCCGCCGGACTGCCGCCGGACTGGCCGGCCGTCAGTCGCCGTCGCTGACCCGCTTGCACAGATCCTGCAGGCCGGCCTGGAACGCCTCGCGGCGGTTTTCCGGCAATTCCGCCATCGCGGTCGCGAGCGCGATCAGCGGGTCGACCTGCAGCGCCCGCTGGCCCTGGGCGGTCACGCTCATCCGGGTTTCCCGACCGTCGTCCGATTCCATGCGCAGGTAGCCCTGTTCGACCAGCTGGCTGATCAACGTCGAGGCGCGCCCGGGCGACAGCCGGTGAGCCTTGGCGAACGCCGCGGTGGTCCGGTCGCCGGCATCGCCGTCGGCGAAAAAGCGCAGGGCGTCGATGTGATACGGCCTGAGGCCGTTGCGGTTGGCCTTGGCGTCGACCACGCGCGACAGGGCCCGTAACATGCGCGCGGCCTGATAGTCGGATTCAGCAACGCCCGTATTCATCTTGGCAGCACCCTCCCAGGGCGCCGAGATGTCCCCTGAAGCCGTCTCCGCCTTATCGGCACCTGTGGTAAGATCGTCGGTCATTTAGGCGCGACCGCGAAATAACCTGTGTTGTACCCGAGACGGCCGGAACCTCCCGGCGGCGTCATTCTTTTTTTCCGCGCGTTTCTTATTCGACCCGATCAGATCCGCAACGCGCGCCGTTCGATCGGCCGCGGGCGGATGCCGGCTCACGTTGTCGCGGTTAACGCATCGCTCATTTCGGATTCCGCGCATGCGTGGTCTTCCTGTCAAGCAGGATCGGCAGCGACGCAAGCGCCAGACGCGAATTTTCCAGCCGGAACGAACGCCGCTCACGCCGCCACGATCAGGCGGGCGAGCACGACCGTCGCGGCCAGGAACTGGGCGCCGTTGATCCACACCGACAGGCCGTGCAGCCGCTCAAAGCGCTTGCCCGCCGCGCTCTCGCCCGCCAGTTCCCGGTCGCGCAGCGCGTTGATCCGCGGCATCAGGACTTGCCGGGCGTACAGGAAGCCGAGCGCGACCAGCGCCAGCACCACGGCGTCGACCGGCCGGACCAGGGCGGCCGCGGCGGCGGCCGTCGCGGCGAAGGCGAACATCCCGAGGTAGTACACCGGGAACAGCCGCCGGATGAACCGGCCGGCGGTCACCGCGTCCAGCACCTTGAACACCATGGGGGCGACCATGGCGGCGAAGAACAGCATGCTGCCCACCAGCAGGGCCGCGGCGAGCGCCGCCAGCAGGCTTAGGGAGAGGTAGTCGGTCATGCCTGCAACACTTGGCGCGGGCGCGCCGCCGGTCCAGGGCCCGACGTCCGCGACACGCCCGCACCGCCGCGCGCTCCCGCATCCGATCCCCGCGTCCGACCACGGGCCGATTCCCACAGGCGTCCGAAGCGATTAGGGTAGCGCCGAGCCACGTTCCGAGAGCCGGGTGATGCCCCATTCCCTGAACAAGCCCGCCCAGACGGGCCCGGAGGCGGACAGCGGTCCAACCCCGGAGGACCCGGCGGCGGCGACGCCCCCGCCCGGGACCGCCCCGGACCCGGACGACCGCCCAGCCGCGGCGGGACACGGCGCGCGCGCCGGGTTCAAGCAGCCGACCGCGCGCCAGGAACGCATCCTGGAGCTGGTGCGCCGGCGCGGCTTCGTCTCGATCGAGGCGCTGGCGCGCACCTTCGACGTGACCCCGCAGACGATCCGCCGCGACATCAACCAGCTGTGCGAGCTGGAGCTGCTGCGCCGCTACCACGGCGGCGCCGGCCTGCCGTCCAGCGTGGAGAACCTCGCCTACCAGACCCGGCAGGTGCTGTGGCAGGGCGAAAAGCAGGCGATCGCCCGTGCCGTCGCCGAACAGGTCCCGGACGAGGCGTCGCTGTTCATCAACATCGGCACGACCACCGAGGAGGTCGCCAAGGCGCTGATGGGCCATCGCGGCCTCAGGGTGATCACCAACAACCTGAACGTCGCCTCGATCATGTCGTCCAAGCCGGACTTCGAGGTCACCGTCGCGGGCGGCCTGGTGCGCCAGCGCGACCGCGGCATCGTCGGCGAGGCGACGATCGACCTGATCGGGCAGTTCAAGCTCGACTTCGGGATCATCGGCATCTCCGGGATCGACGCCGACGGCACGCTGCTCGACTTCGACTACCGCGAGGTCCGGGTGGCGCGCGCGATCATGGAGAACTCCCGCCAGGTCTTCCTGGTCGCCGACCACACCAAGTTCGGGCGCAACGCCATGGTCCGGCTAGGCAGCCTGACCCAGCTGTCCGCCGTGTTCACCGACCGCGCCCCGCCCGAGCCGATCCGCGATCTGCTCAAGCAGGCCGACGTCCAGCTGCGGATCGCCCCGGCCCCGGACGACGCGCAGTCCGCCGCCGACGGGACCCCGCGCGATCCCGAAACCGCCCTGCCGCCGGGCGAACGCTGAGCCGCGCCGCCCGGCTTGCCGGCGCCCCGCCGTCGCCCGCAGACCGCGCGCTGGTGGTGTGGCCGGGAGGCGGACGATGACCGACCACGAGGATTCGCTGGTGCGTTGCGTGAGCGTGCCGGCGCCGCCCGACGCGGCCTGGCGGACCTTCGTCGACCGGTTCGCCGATTGGTGGCCGCGAGCCTACAGCTTCAGCCAGGACGCGCTGGAGACGATCGGCATCGAGGCGGTTCCGGGCGGCCGCTGCTTCGAGCGCGACCGCGACGGCCGGGTGCTCGCCTGGGGCACGGTCGTGACCGCCGAGGCGCCGCACCGGCTGGTGTTCCTGTGGCAGATCACCGCCGACCGGCGAATCGAGCCGGACACCGCCCGGGCCAGCGAGGTCGCGGTACGCTTCGAGGCCGCCGGGTCGGGGACGCAGATCATCCTGACCCACCGCGCGTTCAGCCGGCACGGCGGCGACGGGCGCGCCGACCGCGACGGCATGGCCTCCGACCAGGGCTGGACCTACGGCCTGCGCTGCTTCGCCGACGCGGCTGGCGGCCCGGGAGGCGGCGGCGCGCGTTCTCGCGCCTAGTTTGTACGGCTCTGGACGCAGAATCTGGGCCTTGCGTGCAACCACCAACCTTTCGAATAAATATATTCGTTGGGTTCTATTTCAGACTGAATTGCGCCCTCTGGACGGAACATTAAAGACGATTCCGGACGACTGGGTACGCGGCGCATCATAACAGTCTTGTATTTCGGCCCGACCCGATCGTCTAATTGCGAGCCGGCCGGACGGGCCCGATCGATCCCCTGCGCGCCAAAGCCCGATCGGACACCGCGGAACCACCATTGGCGTGGAGCCCGCTCTTCGCCCCCGCGACCAGAGCAGGCTTCGCCGCCAGCGTGGAAGCCGCCTTCGCCGGTCCTGCTGGAAGCGCCACGCCCCGTCCGGCACCGGCTAACCGCCTTCATGTGGAAGGACATTCCAGATGCGTGAGACCTTTCGGACCGGACCCTGGCTGATCGCCGGGGCGCTCGCCGGCGGGCTCGCGGTGTCCGCCGCGTCCGCCGAGGACGCGCCGAGCGCCGCCGACCTTGGCACCTACAGCCGAGCCATCACGACGACGTCGCCGCAGGCTCAGGCGGCGTTCGATCGGGGGCTGCGACTGGCCTACGGGTTCGCCCGCGCCGACGCGATCGCGCTGTTCAAGCAAGCCCAGGCCGCCGACCCGGCGTGCGCGATCTGTGCCTGGGGCGAGGCCTGGGTCACCGGCCCCTACCAGAACAATCCCGCCGGGGTCGGCGACGAGCGCGACGCGCAGGCCGCGGCGGCCCGGGCCCAGCGGCTTGCCGGCCCGGCGGCCCCCTGGGAACAGGCGCTGATCGCCGCCATGGCGGTGCGTTACCGGCTCGACGACACCCCGGAGCACGCGGTGGGCAAGAGCGCCTACGCCGCCGCCATGCGGTCGGCCGCCGCGGCGCATCCCGACCACACGGAGGTCCAGACCCTGTACGCCGAAGCGCAGATGATGCTGCGGCCCTGGCGTCTCTACCGCGCGGACGGCACGCCGTTTCCGGAAACCACGGTCGCGACCGACACCCTGGAACGGGTGCTCGCCGCCGATCCCGGCCATCCGGGCGCGTGCCATCTCTACATCCACGCCGTCGAGGCCGCGCGCCCGAGGGACGCCGAAGCCTGCGCCGACCGGCTCGCCGCGAGCATCCCGGGGATCAGCCATATCCAGCACATGCCCTCGCACATCTACGTGCACGTGGGCCGCTACGCCGATGCGGTCGCGGCGAACCAGAGGGCGCGCGCGCTCGACCGGGCCGCCAAGAACGGCCAGGGCGTGGCGATCTACCCGAGGCACAACACGATGATGCTGATGTTCGCGGCCTGGCTGGACGGCCAGAGCGCGGTGGCGATCGCCGCCGCCCGGGACCTTGCCGTCGAGCGCCCGGAGGACGTCCATCAGCAATACCTGGTGCTGGCCCGGTTCGGCCACTGGGACGCGCTGCTCGCCGCCTCCGAGGGCCCGGAGGGCAGGTTCCAGAACGCGATGTGGCGGTTCGCCCGCGGCCTGGCGCACCTGCGCACCGGCGACCGGGCCGGCGCACAGGCGGCGCTGGATGCCCTCGCCGCGGCCCGGGCGGCGACCGACCCCGCGGCCACCTACCACTTCTTCGCCCACAGCCAGCGCCGGCTGCTCGGCATCGCCGAGAACATCCTGGCGGGCGAGATCCTGGCCGCGGAGGGCGACCGCGCGCGGGCGGCCGATCGCCTGCGCGCGGCGGTCGAGCTGGAAGATGGGCTGGCGTACAGCGAACCGGAGCCCTGGCCGCTGCCGGCACGCGATTTCCTGGGCGCGTTGCTTCTGGACGCCGGTCGGGCCGACGCCGCGGAAGCCGTCTACCGGGAAGCGCTCGCCGACCATGTCGGCAACGGCTGGGCGCTCACCGGACTGCGGCAGAGCCTGGCGGTGCAGCGGCGGCTTCCCGAAGCCGACGCGGCCCGGCGTCTGTTCGACCAGGCGTGGGCTCGGGCCGACGTCAAGCTGGCGGCCTCCAGGTTCTAAAGCCGCCCCGCTGACCCGACAGCGCCGTGCCCGATTTCGCCCCGGCCGTCCCGGCGCTCGGCGGGGTCGGGCACGGGCGCGGACTGGGCGGATCGCGGCGACCCGTGCACGCTGTGCCCGGACGCTGTGCCCGGACGCTGTCCCCGGATGTCACGGGCCGGCGGCGGCAGCCGGCTCCGCCAACGGGACCGTCAGGCAGGCGCGGGCGCCGCCGGCTTCGCGGTTGGCGGCGGTCAGGGTGCCCGCCATCCGCTCCGCCAGCGCCTTGGTGATCGCCAGGCCCAGCCCCGTACCCGCCGGACGGACATCGGCCGATCCCGGCGGGGTCAGGAACGGCTCGCCCAGGTTGTCGAGCAACTCAGCCGGGAACCCCGGTCCGCGGTCCTCGACGCAGATCGCCAGGCCCGCGGCGGCATCCGCCGGCCCGGCCATCAGCCGGACGCGCCCGCGGTCGGGCGAGAACTTGAGGGCATTGGACAGGAGGTTGAGCAGGCACTGGTGCAGGGCGCGCCGGTCGGCGTGCAGGCGCGTGCCCATGGGCAGGTCCGCGGCGACTTCGAGCGCGATCTCCCGGCTGTCGGCGATCGGCTGCACCGCGCTCACCGCCGCCGCCAGCGCCTCGGCCGCGTCGATCGCCGCCAGCTCCAGCGGGAACGCGTCGTTCTCGATCCGCGCCAGGTCCAGGATATCGTTGATCAGCTCCAGCAGGTAGCCGCCGCTGGCGTGGATGTGCTCGACGTAGTCGCGCAGCTTGTCCGGCGACAGACCGTCTCCCATGGTGCGCAGCAGGTCGGCGAAGCCGAGGATGCCGTTGAGCGGCGTGCGCAGCTCGTGGCTCATGTGCGCCAGGAACTCGCTCTTCGCCCGGTTGGCGTTCTCGGCCCGGCGCAGCGCGGCCTTCGCCTCCGCCTCGGCCTGCTTGCGATCGGTGATGTCCCGCACCGTGCCTTCGTAGAACAGCGGCGCGCCGTCGGCGTCGCGCACTAGGTAGGCGTTTTCCGAGATCCAGATGCGCTCGCGCGTCGCGTGGCGGTAGACCTCGCTCTCGAAGTCGTGCACCGCGCCGTCGCGGAGCAGCAGCGCCCGGAAGCTGCCGCGGCGGTCGGGGTCGACGTACCACTCCCGGGCGATGTCGGTGACGCCGGCCAGCTGTTCGGCCTCGTTACGATAGCCGTTGAGGACGCACAGCGCCGGGTTGGCGCGCAACTGCCGACCGTCGAGCGTTGAACGGTAGATGCCCTCGCGCGCGCGTTCGAAGATCCGGCGGTAGTCCGCCTCCGCCTCGCTCAGGCGGTGCTGCGTCTCGACCAGTTCGGTCACGTCGGCGACGCTGCCGAAATAGCCGACGACCGCGCCGGTGTGATCGTTGATCGGGTTGGCGTGTTCGGACACCCAGATGATCCGCCCATCGACCCGGCGCGCCCGGACCACCCGCCCCTGCACCGCCTCGCCCGCGTCGTTGCGGCGCCGCAGTTCGGCCTGGTCGGCCGGGTCGGCGTAGAACTGCGCGGCCGGTTGGCGCGAATTGATCAGCTCGCCGGCGGTGGCGAACCCGAGCAGCTGGGCGAGGTAGGTGTTGGCGTAGGTGTAGGTGCCGTCGCGCGCGGTCGCATAAATGCCCACGCCCGCGCCCTGGACCATGCGCTGCAGCGTCTCCGGCGACAGCTGACCGGTCGGTTCGTCTGAGTTCGGCTGGCGATCGCTGTCGGCCCGCCTCGCCGAGGACCCGCCGTCGCACGCGTCCGCCTCGCGGCCGGTGTCGCCGGCGCCATCGGACGTCGTTGGGCGCGTACTCATCCGCGAGGCCTCCCAGTGGGCACGCCGTATTTTCGGAATTGCCCCGAGCGTAAACGCCCAGGCGTTAAGATTGTTTTAGACCGACACGCCGTACGCCCCGCCGCCCCGTTGGGATCGCCCTCCAAAGGTTCGCATCTGAACATATGGGCGTGTGATCATACCAGTTTTTCGGCGTGAGGCCGCTGGCACCTTTCGCATTTGTTCGTTTTCGCAGGTGCGAAGGCGTATCGATTTTCGTTTGCGAACGACACCCGGTTGCGCGCCCGCCGCAAATACCCTAGGCTGCGACCAACGCGCGCATCGCGATCCGCCGATCAACAAGGCGGCCGGGCGCGCACGACGCCGCAGCCGGCGGCGACTCAAGGGTAGCAAGAACTTCCCGGTGCGCCAGTCCGAAAGACCGGCCACCCGCCCCGGCACCGGATGCGGCCAGACGGGTCACCACACCCGTGGGGAGGCAACGTGAGTGAAGCACCGCACGCGGCGCCCGTTCGCGCGCCCGCCGGCAACGGCGGCGCTGCGGCCGGCGGGCGCCCGACCGGCGCGCCGATCGACCTTCTGGTGATCGGCGGCGGCATCAACGGCGCCGGCATCGCGCGCGACGCCGCGGGTCGCGGGCTGTCGGTCGTGCTGTGCGAGCAGGCGGACCTCGCCCAGGCCACCTCGTCCGCCAGCACCAAACTGATCCACGGCGGTCTGCGCTATCTGGAACAGTACGAGTTCCGGCTGGTGCGCGAGGCGCTGATCGAGCGCGAGGTGCTGCTGGGCAACGCCCCGCACATCATCTGGCCGCTGACCTTCGTCCTGCCCCACGTGTCCAAGCTGCGCCCGGCGTGGATGGTCCGCTTGGGCCTGTTCCTCTACGACCACCTGGGCGGGCGCAAGCGCCTGCCGGGCTCGCGCGGGGTCGACTTCACCAAGGATCCCTTCGGCGCGCCGCTGAAAGACGATGTCCGTAAGGGCTTCGCCTACTCCGACTGCTGGGTCGAGGACAGCCGGCTGGTCGTCTTGAACGCGCAGGACGCGCGCGAGCACGGCGCCGAGGTACTGACCCGCACCGCCTGCCGGCGCGCCCGGCGCGGCGACGACGGGCTTTGGCACGCCTCCCTGGAGGCCGCCGGCCCGGGCGGCGCGGACCGCACGTTCACCGCGCGCGCGGTGGTCAACGCCGCCGGTCCCTGGGTGACCCAGGTGCTGGGCCAGGTGACCGGGGTGAACCGCCCGGTCGGCCTGCGCCTGGTCAAGGGCAGCCACCTGGTCGTGCCCAAGCTGTACGACGGCGACCAAGCCTACATCCTGCAGAACGACGACCGCCGGATCGTCTTCGCGATCCCCTACGAGCGCGATTACACGCTGCTCGGCACCACCGACAAGCTGTACGAGTCCGATCCGGGCCAGGTCGAGATCGACGCCGACGAGCGGGCGTACATCTGCCGCGCGGCGAACCGCTACTTCAAGCGGCAGGTCAACCCGGACGACGCGATCTGGCACTACTCCGGCGTGCGGCCGCTGTACGACGACGCCAACGAGAACGTCTCGGCGGTCACCCGCGATTACGTGTTCGACGTCGATGGCGGGTTCGGGAAGGACAGCGAGGGCGACGGCGGCGACGGAACGCCGCCGCTGTTGTCGGTGTTCGGCGGCAAGATCACCACCTACCGCAAGCTGGCCGAACACGCGATGGACAAGCTGCTGCCGCTGTTGGGCACGCGCGGCCGGTCGGCCGCGCCGGCCTGGACCGAGCACGCGGCCCTGCCCGGCGGCGACATCGCGAACGCCGACTTCGAGGGCTACCTGGCCGACCTGCAGCACCGCCACGACTGGCTGCCTGCGCACATGGCCCGGCGCTACGCCCGCGCCTACGGCACGCGCACCGAGCGCATCCTGGCGGGCGCGGCAAGCCTGGACGACCTGGGCCCGCACCTGGGCGACGAACTGTACGGCGCGGAGGTGCGTTACCTGCAGCAGCACGAGTGGGCCCGCACCGCCGACGACATCCTGTGGCGGCGCACCAAGCTGGGGCTGCACCTGTCCGAAGCCACCCAGGACGCGCTCGCCGCGCACCTGGGCGAGACCGCCGGCGCCAGGACGGGCGCCGGCGCCCGCCTGAAATCCGCGCGCAGCCAGGGGGTGGCCGCGAAATGACGCTGACGCTCACCAACGTCACCAAGACGGTCGCCGGGGAAACCCACCTGGCCGACGTCTCGACCGAACTGCACCCGGGCGGCTTCTACATCCTGCTGGGCCCGACGCTCGCCGGAAAGACCTCACTGATGCGGCTGATGGCCGGCCTCGACCGCCCGACCGAGGGGCAGATCGAGATGGATGGCCGGGACGTGACCCGCGTGCCGGTGCGCAAGCGCAACGTGGCGATGGTCTACCAGCAGTTCATCAACTACCCGTCGTTCACCGTCTACGACAACATCGCCTCGCCGCTGCGCCGGTCCGGCATGCGCGCCGAACAGGTCGACACCAAGGTGCGCGAGGCGGCCGAGACGCTGAAGATGAGCCATCTGCTGGACCGGCTGCCGGGCGAGCTGTCGGGCGGTCAGCAGCAGCGCACCGCGCTCGCCCGCGCGATGGTCAAGGACAGCGAGGTGCTGCTGCTCGACGAGCCGCTGGTCAACCTCGACTACAAGCTGCGCGAGGAACTGCGCGTCGAGCTGCGCGAGATCTTCGCCCGGCGCAGCGCGATCGTGGTCTACGCCACCACCGAACCGGAAGAGGCGCTGATCATGGGCGGCAACACCCTGGTCCTGCACCAGGGCCGGGTGCTGCAGCAGGGCCCGACCACGGACGTGTTCCGGCATCCCGCCTCGATGCAGGTCGGCCGCTCGTTCTCCGACCCGCCGATGAACTACGCGGCGGGCGATGTCCGGCAGGACGGCAACGGCAACCGCGAGGCGGTCCTGGCCGGCGGCATCCGGCTGCCGCTGCTGGGCCACCTCGCCCGGCTGGCGCCGGGGCGCTACCACTTCGGCGCGCGCGCCAGCCATCTGTCCGTCAAGCGCAACCGCGAAGACGACCTGTCGTTCAAGGCGGCCGTCACGCTGTCGGAGATCTCCGGCTCGGAGACTTTCGTCCACGTCGACTTCGGCGAGGACCACGACTGGGTCTGCCAGGAGGAGGGCGTGCACCGCTTCGAGCTGGGCCAGCAGATCGACGTCTTCGTGAACCCGCGCGACGTCTACGCATTCGACACCGACGGCTGGTTGGTCGCCTCGCCCGTGCGCGACAAGACCCGCCAGGCCGCGCAGTAGGAAGGCTCCATCGATGTCCCGGATCGTCCTGGACCAGGTCGCCCACAGCTACCTGCCGCATCCGCAGACCGAAGCCGACTGGGCGCTGCGGGAGATGGAGCACGTCTGGGAGGACGGCGGCGCGTACGCGCTGCTGGGCCCGTCGGGCTGCGGCAAGACCACCTTGCTGAACGTGATCTCCGGCCTGCTCCAGCCAAGCCAGGGCCGGGTGATGTTCGACGACACCGACGTCACCGCGCTGCCCCCGCAGCAGCGCAACATCGCTCAGGTTTTCCAGTTCCCGGTGATCTACGACACCATGACGGTGGCGGAAAACCTGGCGTTCCCGCTGAACAACCGGAAGTTCGACAAGACCTACGTCAAGCAGCGGGTCGAGGAGGTCGCGCAGATGCTCGACCTCGAGGGCGACTTGCACAAGAAGGGCGCGCGCCTGTCCGCCGACGCCAAGCAGAAGATCTCGCTCGGCCGCGGGCTGGTCCGCGCCGACGTGGCGGCGATCCTGTTCGACGAACCGCTGACCGTGATCGACCCGCAAATGAAGTGGCAGCTGCGCCGCAAGCTGAAGCAGATCCACGAGCAGACCGCGACCACGCTGGTCTACGTCACCCACGACCAGAACGAGGCGCTGACGTTCGCCGACAAGGTGGTGGTGATGTACGAGGGCCAGGTCGTCCAGGTCGGCACGCCGCAGGAGCTGTTCGAACGGCCCAGCCACACCTTCGTCGGCTACTTCATCGGCTCGCCCGGAATGAACCTGCTGGACTGCCAGCTGGAGGGCAAGGAGGCCGTCGTGAACGGCGGCCGGGTGCCGCTCAACGAGGCGGCCGCCCAGCGCGCCCACAACGCCACCGGCCGCCTGCAGCTGGGCATCCGCCCGGAGTTCCTGAGCTTCGACGCGCGCGGCCAGAACGGCCTGCCGGTCCGCGTCGAGCAGGTCGACGATCTGGGCAACTACCAGATCCTGACCGTCCGGCTGGGCGGCGAACTCTTGAAGGTGAAGATCGCGGAGGACGCCGAGCCGCCCGGCGAGGACGGCAGCCTGCGGTTCCCGCCGGACTGGACCCGGCTTTACGCCAACGGACAACTGGTCGGCTAGGCCTTGAGCGCCCGGCGGCCGACGCACGCGACGCTGCCCATGCCCGTGCCCCAAGGGCACACGACGAGAAGGCGGCGCGCCCTGGGAGGAGAGATAAAACGCCATGGATAGATGGCCCGACCATAAGGCGTGGTTCCTGGTCCTGCCGGTGGCGGTGCTGGTCGCCTTCTCGGCGATCATCCCGCTGATGACGGTGGTGAACTACTCGCTGCAGGACGTGCTGGGCGGGACCTACTTCTTCGTCGGCGCCGAGTGGTTCGAACAGTTGCTCCACTCCGACGCCCTGCACGGCGCGCTGCAGCGCCAGTTCATCTTCTCGTTCACCGTGCTGGCGATCGAAATGCCGCTCGGCGTGGCGATCGCGCTGGCCCTGCCGCGGCGCGGCTGGCAGGTCTCGCTGTGCCTGGTGCTGGTGGCGCTGCCGCTGCTGATCCCGTGGAACGTCGTGGGCACGATCTGGCAGATCTTCGGCCGTTCCGACATCGGCCTGGGCGGCTGGACGCTCAACGAACTCGGGATCGCCTACAACTATACCAGCAACTCGGTCGACGCCTGGCTCACCATCGTGGTGATGGAGGTGTGGCACTGGACACCGCTCGTCGTGCTGCTGGCCTACGCCGGCCTGCAGGCGATCCCGGACGCGTACTACCAGGCCGCCAAGATCGACGGCGCCAGCGCCTGGGCGGTGTTCCGCTACATCCAGCTGCCCAAGATGCGCGGCGTGCTGACCATTGCGCTGCTGTTGCGCTTCATGGACAGCTTCATGATCTACACCGAGCCGTTCGTGGTGACCGGCGGCGGCCCGGGCAACTCGACCACCTTCCTCAGCCAGTACCTGACCCGGCTGGCGGTGGGGCAGTTCGACCTCGGGCCCGCCGCCGCTTTCTCGATCATCTATTTCCTGATCATCCTGGTGTTCTGCTACGTCTTCTACCGGGCGCTTGAGGGCATCGGGAAGGGAGCGCCGTAAAGCCATGGTCATGCGCAAGCGCTCGTTCGCGCTCACCGTCTATCTCGTGCTGTTGATGCTGCCGATCTACTGGCTCATCAACATGTCGCTGAAGCCGAACGAGGAGATCCTCGGGGCGCTCACGCTGTACCCGCACGAGCTGACGTTCCAGAACTACATCAAGATCTTCACCACGCCCGACTGGTACCAGGGCTACATCAACTCGATCATCTACGTCGGGCTGAACACGGTGATCTCGCTGGTGACCGCGCTGCCGGCGGCCTACGCCTTCTCGCGCTACCAGTTCATCGGCGACAAGCACTTCTTCTTCTGGCTGCTGACCAACCTGATGGCGCCGCCGGCGGTGTTCCTGCTGCCGTTCTTCCAGCTCTACTCCACCTTCGGACTGATCGACACGCACCTCGCGGTGGCGCTCGCGCACTGCCTGTTCAACGTGCCGCTCGCGGTGTGGATCCTGGAAGGCTTCATGCGCGGCGTGCCCAAGGAGATCGACGAGACCGCCTACATCGACGGCTACTCCTTCCCGCGGTTCTTCGTGCTGGTGTTCCTGCCGCTGATCCGCTCGGGCATCGGTGTGACGGCGTTCTTCTGCTTCATGTTCTCCTGGGTGGAACTGCTGCTCGCGCGCACCCTGACCACGACCGCCGCCAAGCCGATCGGCGCGGTGATGACCCGCACGGTCTCGGCCAGCGGCATCGACTGGGGCCTGCTGGCCGCCGCCGGCGTGCTCACCATCGTGCCCGGCGCGATCGTGATCTGGTTCGTCCGCAACTACATGGCCAAGGGCTTCGCGCTCGGCCGCGTCTAGAGCAAAATCGATGAAGGTCTGGTCGACCTTCATCGTGAATTTTGCTCTAACTGCTTGAAGAGAGAGCAAGATTCAGCTGAAAGGTGGCTTCACCTTGCAGCATCTTGCTCTAGACCGCCGGCCGGAACGCGCAAGGCGAGGCAAGGGATAAGGAAGGGCGATACCGCCATGGATCTCAGCTGGATGGCCTGGACCACGCCGACGGCGATCTTCTTCGTCACCATCTTCCTGCTGCTGTGCGGGATGACGGTGTGGGAGGTCGTCCAGCCGACGGTGCCGCGCAAGGGCTTGCTGCCGCTGGTGACCACGCGCGGCGACCGCTTCTTCATCAGCCTGCTGTCGGGCGCCTGGCTGCATCTGGCGTGGATGTTCTTCACCGACATCACGCTCTGGGTGCCGCTGGCGATCATGGCGGTGGGCATGGCCGCGATTCTGCGCTGGGGCTGACCCGGGGTTCGCGAGACAACCGACGGGCAACCGGGTCCTCAGGGCAGAGACGACAGGGACGATGCTTCGCCGGGCCGCTCGCAGGCGCCCCGGCGGACGCGGACGATGCGCCGGTCAAGCCTTCCGGCGGCGCAGCGCTCCCGCGGTCCCGAAACTTCAAACCCGGAAGGCGCAACGAAACCGGGGAGGTTTCAGATCATGAAATCCCGTACCGCGGACGGGTCCTGCTGGGCCCGCTTCCGCCTCCTCGCAACGACCGGCGCCGTCGCCGCGACCGTGGCGCTCGCCGCGGGTCCGGCGACCGCCCAGGAGAAGTCGTTCGAGGAGCGGATGGAGATCGCCCGCAAGTGGGTCGAGGAAGAGTTCCAGCCCTCCACGCTCTCCAAGCAAGAGCAGATGGAGGAGATGGAATGGTTCATCAAAGCCGCGGAGGAATTCCGCGGCATGGACATCAAGGTGGTGTCCGAGACGATCGCCACCCACGAGTACGAGTCGGAGACGCTGGCCAAGGCCTTCTCCGAGATCACCGGGATCAACCTGACCCACGAGCTGATCCAGGAAGGCGACGTCATCGAGAAGCTCCAGACCCAGATGTACTCTGGAGAGAACATCTATGACGCCTACGTCAACGACTCCGACCTGATCGGCACGCACTACCGCTACAAGCAGGTCGTGCCGCTGACCGACTGGATGAAGGGCGAGGGCAAGGACGTCACCCTGCCCACCCTCGACATCGACGACTTCATGGGCAAGTCGTTCACCACCGGTCCGGACGGCAAGCTCTACCAGCTGCCCGACCAGCAGTTCGCGAACCTCTACTGGTTCCGCTACGACTGGTTCCAGCGCGAGGACCTGCAGAAGCGCTTCAAGGAGCGCTACGGCTACGAGCTGGGCGTTCCGGTCAACTGGTCGGCCTACGAGGACATCGCCGAATTCTTCACCGAGCACGTGAAGGAGATCGACGGTAGGAAGGTCTACGGCCACATGGACTACGGTAAGAAGGACCCGTCGCTCGGCTGGCGGTTCACCGACGCCTGGCTGTCCATGGCCGGTGCCGGCGACAAGGGCCTGCCCAACGGCAAGCCGGTCGACGAGTGGGGCATCCGCGTCGACGACTGTCACCCGGTCGGGTCCACCGTCGCCCGCGGCGGCGCCACCAACGCCCCGGCCAGCGTCTACGCCCTGCGCAAGTACATCGAGTGGCTGGACAAGTACGCCCCGCCGCAGGCCTCCGGGATGACCTTCTCCGAGGCCGGCCCGGTGCCGGCGCAGGGGCAGATCGCCCAGCAGATCTTCTGGTACACCGCCTTCACCGCGTCGATGGCGAAGCCGGACCTGCCGGTCACCGACGAGAACGGCAACCCGAAGTGGCGGATGGCGCCCTCGCCGCACGGCCCGTACTGGGAAGAGGGCATGAAGCTGGGCTACCAGGACGCCGGCTCGTGGACGCTGATGAAGTCCACGCCGGTCAAGCGGCGCAAGGCGGCTTGGCTGTACGCCCAGTTCACCGTCGCCAAGACCACCTCGCTGAAGAAGACCCACGTCGGCCTGACCCCGATCCGGGAGAGCGACATCGAGCACAAGTCGTTCACCGAGCGTAAGGAGGAGCTGGGCGGCCTGGTCGAGTTCTACCGCTCGCCCGCGCGCGTGCAGTGGACCCCCACGGGCACCAACGTGCCGGACTATCCCAAGCTGGCCCAGCTGTGGTGGAAGAACGTCGCCCTGGCGGTCACCGGCGAGATGACCCCGAAGCAGGCGATGACCAGCCTGGCCCAGCAGCAGGACGACGTGATGGCCCGGATCGAGCGGGCCGGCGCGCAGGAAGTCTGCGGGCCCCAGCTGAACGAGAAGCGCTCCGCGGAGTACTGGTACAACCAGCCGGGCGCGCCCAAGCCCGAACTCGAGGACGAGAAGCCGCAGGGCAAGACGGTCAAGTACGACCAGCTGATCCAGCGCTGGGAGCAAGCCCGCAACTAAACCGGGGACCAGCGCAAGACGACCGATACCCCTGCCTGAGCGGCAGACCTCGACGGGGCGGGTTCCAGCGGAACCCGCCCCTTTTTTGCGCGCGTTACCGACGTTCGCTCGACAGCCGCTCGGACAGCTGCGGCGACGCGGCCGGCTGGCGGTCGGTCACCGCGTGCGACGGCGCGGCGGCGTCCAGCCGCAGCTCGACGGCCGTCATCGCGCCCGCGGTCAGGGCGGCGGCGAGCAGGAACGGCCAGAGGTCGATGCGCCGTTCCAATGCGGCGCCCGTGCGCAGTTCGGGCTGGCGGCGGTGCGAACGGCGGGTCACTCGGCGGATCATCGCGTCCTCCTTACGTCCGATGTCTCTCGACTGGACGCGATCCTGCGGCAGACTGCGGCGGGCTCCTGTGGCGACCGTCACAGTGCGGTACGCTCCCGGCGGCGCGCGGCGGGGGTGCGGGGCCGGCCGTCGGCGCGACACACCGACGTGCTGACGCGCCGGCCCAGCACCGGCATACTCCCTCACATGTCGATGAACATGCAGCTGACCGATCTGGCGCTGATCCTCTCGGCCGTCGTGCCGATCGGGGTCGTGTGCGTCCTGTCGGTGATCGTCGCCCGGCGCACCTTCTCGATGCGCAACGCCATGCGCGCCCGCAAGCGCGCGGCGGCGGAGAAGGCCAAGCGGACGGCGCGCCCGTGACCCCGGCGCGGGACCGCGCGGCGGCGACACCGCCCGCCGGCACCGGGCCCCAAGCCAAGGCCAGACGCGTCCGGCGTGCCTACGCCGTCAGCACCGCGAGCGAGCCGTCGGGGTTTTCGACGATCCGGACGTCGTCGACCATCGGCTTGATGTTGTCGACCGCTTGCTTGATGTCGGCGGGCCACTGGCTGCGCGGGACTTCCGGGCGGTTGTACTCGTCGACCACCTTGTTGCGGCCGCCGCCCGCGGCCGGGCCGCCGTCGCCGTCCGGCGCGTCCAGGCCCATCTTCTCGCGGTACTGCTTGCGCCGCTTCGCCTCGCCCATCGCGGTGTCCTCCCGTTCGCCCGCCGTTGCGCGGTGTATACTGACTAGAGCAAGATGCTGAAAGGTGAAGCCACCATTCAGCTGAACCTTGCTCTCTCTTCAAGCAGTTAGAGCAAAATTCACGATGAAGGTCCACGCGACCTTCATCGATTTTGCTCTAGCGCACGCTGGCGGCCGACATCAACGTTCCGGCCCGGTGACCGACTTGCCGGACAGCGCGCCCGCGGCCTTGGCGGCCTTGTTCGCCGCCTCGCGCGCCGCCTTGCTGGCCGCGCGCTGCTCGGCCCGCTGGGCGCGCGCGCTCTTGGGCTTGCCGCAGGGCTCCAGCGTCATCGCGACCTCCGGCGGGGCGAACAGGATCACCGTGTCGCCCGCGCCCGGCCGGAAGCCGCCTTCCTTGGCGCGGAACCAGACCTCGCCGCTCGGCTCCAGGGTCGCGACCGGCACCGCCTGATGGGGCAGCTTGGCGACCCCGCCGCGCGCCAGGCGCAGGCAGCGGAACTGCCAGCCCTCGCGCAGGCGGTCGTCCAGCCAGTCGCTGTCGTAGCCCTCGCCCAGCAGCACGCGTCCGCGCGCCTCGGGGCGCAGCTGCGACGGCGCGGCCTCCGGGTGGCTGGCCAGCTGGAAGGTCCGGTCGATCCCCTGCTCGAGCGCGAACTGCGAGGCGACGAGGGCGTTGTAGCTGTCGCTGTCGGTCGCGGCGATGACGTGCTCGAAGCGCGACAGGTCGAGCCGCTGTTCGGCCTGCTCCGACAGGATCTCGCCGGCGAAGGTGGGGACGTGCGTCTCCGCGATCGTCAGGTGGTGCGGGTTGGTGTCGGCGAGCACGACCGGCAGACCGATCCGGTGCAGCGCGTCCGCCAGCGCCGCCGACCAGGGCGTGGCGCCGACGATCAGCACGTCGTGCTCCGGCCCCGCGGCGAGGCCCAGCTTGCGGCCGAGCCAGCCGACCGTGCTGCCATGCAGGACCACGGTCACGAACACCACCAGGAACGCGAGCGGAACCAGCGCGTCGGCCTGCGGGTAGCCCTGCTCCACCAGCCGGGGACCGAACACGCCGGCCACGGCGACGCAGACGATCCCGCGCGGCGCGATCCAGCCCAGGAACAGCCGTCGCTTCAGGCTGAGCCCCAGCCCGATGGTCGCGAGAAACACCGACGCGGGCCGGATCACGAACAACAGCGCCGCGACGAAGGCGACCAGACCCCAGTCGACCTGCTGCGCCATCGACGGCTCCAGCGTCGCCGCGAGCACGACGAACAGCCCGGAGATCAGCAGCACGCCGATGTTTTCCTTGAACCGGCGCAGCTGGTCGAGATTGGCCAGGCCGAGGTTGGCGAGCCCCGCGCCGAACAGCGTCACCGAGATCAGGCCGCCCTCGGCCTGCAGCCAGTTGCCGCCGGCGTAGACCACCGCGACCAAACCGGTCAGCACCGGCGCTTTCAGGAACTCCGCGATCTCCCCGCGCCGGTTGGCCCAGGCGAAGCCCCAGGCCGCCGCCACGCCGAGCACGGCGGCGCCGATCACCCCGCCGACCGCGTGCAGCAGGAACGCACCGGGCGAGGTCGCGTCCTGGACCAGATACTCGAACACCACCACGGCCAGAATGGCACCCAAGGGATCGTTCAGGATGCCTTCCCACTTCAGCGTGCGCGCGGTTTCCCGGTCCAGCTTGGCCTGGCGCAGCAGCGGGATCACCACGGTCGGCCCGGTGATCACCAGCAGCGCGCCGACCACGAAGGCGACCGACCAGGAGAAGCCGGCCAGGAAGTGCGCGGCCAACGCCGCCAGGATCCCGGTCATCGGCACGCCCAGCAGCAGGATGCGCTTGACCGTGCCGCCGACCTGCTTGAGCTCCTCGCGCTCCAGCGACAGGCCGCCCTCGAATAGGATCACCGCCACGGCCAGCCCGACCAGCGGGCGCAGCAGCTCGCCGAAGTCGGCGTGCGGCGCCACCAGACCGGTCGCCGGGCCGAGCAGCAGACCGCCCGCGGTCAACAGGATCACCGCGGGCAGATACAGGCGCCAGGCCAGCCACTGCGCCGTGATTCCGGCCGCGGCGATCAGCGCCATCTTGCCGAGCAGCAGATGTTCCAAGAGACGCGGTCTCCTCGTTGGCGTCGGGGGTTGCCGCGAGGTCGTCGTTGGGCGGCACGCCGGCGATGAACGCGACACGGACGCTCGGCGCGCGACCGCAATCGGCCTTGTCGGGGTTCTGGGGTCCGGGCGCCCTCGCGGCGGCACACGCGCGACAGATGGCCCCGGGGGTCGACACGGTGAAGGGTCGCGCGGGATTTCGCCTGATGCCTCGGTCCCGGGCGTCCGCGCCCCGGTAAGCGGGCCCCGGTTCGCGGGCCCCGGTTCGCTGGCCCCGTCCGCCGGCCCGTGTATTTGACACGCCGCGCACCCTTGTGGCGCTGCGAAGGGGTGTGTTCGTCTATCCAGCCGTTAACGCCCGGGCGGCCACGACGTTCGGGCCACCAACCGAACAGGGAGGAGACGGATGAGCACAGCGCACACCCTGAAACGTGCGGCGGTCGGCGGCAGCTGCGCCGTCGCGATGGCGCTCGCCGCCGGCTCGGCCAGCGGGCAGGAAGTCAACCCGAACGCCACGCTGGTGCTGGGCACGACCGACCAGCCGGTGTCCTACGACCCCGCCGGGTCGTACGACCTGCCGTCCTGGACGGTGATCTACAACACTTACAGCTTCCTGATGACCCTGCCGCCGGGCGAGACCACGCCGGTGCCGGACGCCGCGAAGTCCTGCGGCTGGTCGGGCGAAAAGACCTACAAGTGCACGCTGCGCCGGGACATCCAGTTCACCAACGGCGACCAGCTGACGGCCGAGGACGTGAAGTTCTCGTTCAACCGGGTGATCCGGATGGACGAGCCGAACGGCCCGTCCAGCCTGCTCTCGCCGATCGACTCGATCGCCACGCCGGACAAGTGGACGGTCGTGTTCACGCTTAACAGCCACACCGCGACCTGGCCGTACATCCTGGCGACCGGCGCGGGCGCGATCGTGCCCAAGGGCGTCTACCCGCCCAACAAGCTGCAGCCGTCGGATCAGGTCGTCGGCTCCGGCCACTACGAGGTCGCGGCCTACAAGCCGAACGTCCAGACGGTGCTGGAACGCAACGAGGACTATTACGGCGAGCAGACCGCGCGGAACAAGCGGGCGATCATCCAGTACTTCTCCAACTCGGCGACGCTGAAGCTGGCCGCCCAACAGGGCACCGTCGACATCGCCTATCGCAAGCTGACGCCGACCGACATCGCGGCGCTGCGCGGCAACACCGGCGACAACCTGCGCCTCGTCGAAGGCAAGGGCACGGCGATCCGCTACCTGGTGTTCAACCTGTCGCTGGAGCCCGGCAAGCACCGCGCCGTGCGCCAGGCCGCCGCCTACATGATGGACCGCGAGGCGATCGCCCAGAACGTCTACAACGGCACGGTCGAGCCGCTGTACTCGATGGTGCCGGCCGGCCTCGAGGGCCACATCGACGCCTTCAAGGCGGAGTACGGCACCGGGACCAACGTCGAGGCAGCCCGGCGCGTGCTGAACAAGGCCGGTATCGAGACGCCGGTCGAGCTGCAGCTCTGGTACACGCCGAAGCACTACGGCGACAGCTCGGCGGACGAGTACGCCGAGATCCAGCGCGCGTTCGAGACGGACAACGTGTTCGACGTGACGCTGGAGTCGACCGAGTGGGCGCGCTACGTCTCCGCGGCCACGACCGACCAGTACCCCGCCTTCCAGATGGGCTGGTTCCCGGACTATCCGGACGCGGACAACTACATCGCGCCGTTCTACGGCTCCGAGACGATGTGGCTGAACAACCACTACAAGAACGAGCGCGTGGACGAGTTGATCCGCCAGGAGCGGGCCAGCGAGAACCCGCAGGTGAGGATGCGCGCGTTCAAGGAGATCCAGCGGATCACCGCCAAGGACGTGCCGATCATCCCGGTGTTCCAGGCCAAGCAGATCGCCGTGGTCAACGACCGGATCAAGGGCATCTCCAAGACCCTGGATCCGTCCTACGTCTTCCGTTACTGGGTGATCGGCAAGACCCAGTGATCGGCGTTTGACGACCGGCCCCCGGCGGACCTATCCGCCGGGGGCCGGCGTTTCGTTTTGAGCCCGCCCCTATTCCCGTGTGACCCGGTGCTCAGATCATGGCCTCGCAGACGACCTCGCTGCGCGCCTACGCGCTGAGCCGCCTCGTGCTGGCGGTGCCGATGATCCTGATCCTGCTGTCGTTCGTGTTCCTGCTGATGCGGGTGGCGCCGGGCGACCCGGTCGCGGCGGCGCTGGGCGGCAAGGTCAGCCAGGAGGTGCTGGAGCGCAAGCGCGCGGCGATGGGCCTGGACGAGCCGATCTACGTCCAGTTCGCCGACTACATCTCCGACGTCTTCACCTTGGACTTCGGCATGACGATCACCGACAACCGGCCGGTGCTGGAGGTGATCCTGAACAACGGCGCGGCGACGCTGGAGCTGGTGTTCTTCGCCATGGTGATCGCGACCACACTGGGCATCCTCCTGGGGCTGATCACCGGACGCCTGCGCGATACCCCGATCGACGTCACCGGCCGGCTGTTCGGCATCTTCGTCTACGCCACGCCGGTGTTCTTCCTGGGCTTCCTGGGCCAGCTGATCTTCGGCGCCGGATTGAACTGGCTGCCGGCCAGCGGCCGGGCGAGCCCGATGGTGCAGTACACCCTGGAGCGCACCACCAACCTCCTGGTGCTGGACGCGATCATCGCCGGCAACTGGACCGCGCTCTGGGACGTGGTGCGCCATCTGATCATGCCGGCGACCACGCTGGGCCTGCTGATCACCGGCGTGCTGCTGCGCATGGTCCGCGTGAACCTGCTGCAGACGCTGCAGGGCGATTACGTCGAGGCCGCGCGCGCCCGCGGCGTCAGCGAGCCGCGCGTGGTCTACAAGCACGCCTTCCGCAACGCGCTGGTGCCGGTGGTCACCATGATCGGCCTGCAGTTCGCGCTGATGATGTCGGGCGCGATCCTGACCGAGACGACCTTCAACTGGCCGGGTCTGGGCAACCAGCTGGTGCGCTACCTGAACAACCGCGATTACACCGGGGTGCAGGGCATCATCACCTTCTTCGCCGTGGTGGTGGTGCTGATCTCGGTGGTGATCGACTTCGTCAACGCCTGGATCGACCCACGGGTGAGGTACTGATGGCCGCTCCCGACGACAGCCGGGTCCCCCGGCGCCCCGGGCTGCTCGGCCGGCAGTTCCGGCGGGTGTCCGGGCCGATCAAGGAAAGCCGCGGCCTGCCGCGGGTGGTGCTGTGGATCGGCACGGCGATCACCGGGATGTGGGTCCTGGTGGCGATCTTCGCGCCCTGGATCGCGCCCTACGGCTACGCGCAGTACCAGACCGCGGCGGGCGAGCGTTTCCCCAAGCACCTGCCGCCCAACATGGACCACCTGCTGGGCACCACCGTGCAGTCGACCGACGTGTTCTCGCGGATCATCTGGGGCGCGCGCACCGAGGTCGAGGTGGTGATCCTGGCGGTGCTGTTCTCGCTCGCCATCGGGCTGCCGGTCGGGCTGATCTCCGGCTTCAAGGGCGGCTGGCTGGACCGCGTCCTGGTCTTGATCATGGACGCGCTGTTCGCCTTCCCCTACCTGCTGCTCGCCATCGTGATCGCGTTCCTGCTGTCGGACGTGCTGGCGAGCGGGGTGCTGACGGCTGCGATCGCGATCTCGGTCGTCTACGTGCCGCAGTACTTCCGGGTGGTGCGCAACCACACGATTTCGGTCCGCGAGGAGCCGTTCGTCGAGGCCGCGCGCGCGATGGGCGCCCGGCCGCGCTGGATCGTGACCAAGTACGTGTTCGCCAACGTGGTGCAGTCGGTGCCGGTGGTCGCGACCCTGAACGCGGCGGACTCGATCCTGACGCTCGCCGGGCTGGGCTTCCTGGGCTACGGCATCCAGCCCACCCAGGGGGCGGAATGGGGCTACGACCTGCAGCGCGCGATCGCGGATGCGGGTGCGGGCATCTGGTGGACCGGTCTGTTCCCGGGCATCGCCATCGTCTCCCTGGTGACCGGCCTGACGCTGCTGGGCGAGGGGCTGAACGATGTGCTGAACCCACTGTTGCGCCCGCGCCGGACCGAGCCGGTCAAGTTCCCGGACAAGCAGGACGACGGCGCCGAAACCGGGCGGACGCAACCGGAACAGCGGGGCAAGTCATGACCACGGCCAACCGCAACGCCAGCGGCAACGGCGACGGCGAGCCGATCCTGTCGGTGCGCGACCTGCGGGTCTGGTACGGCACCGCCAAGGGCGCGGCGCAGGCGGTCGACCGGGTCTCGCTCGACATCGCGCCGGGCGAGGCGGTCGGCCTGGTCGGCGAAAGCGGCTGCGGCAAGTCCACCCTGGGCCGCGCCCTGATGGGCCTAACCCCGCAGTCCGCCGCGCACGACGGCAAGATCATCTACCGCGGGCAGGACGTGCTGGCGATGACCAGGCGCCAACGTCACGCCCTGCGCGGGCCGGAGATCGGCCTGATCTTTCAGGAGCCGATGACCCGGCTGAACCCGCTGATGCGGATCGACGACCATTTCGACGAGACGGTGCGCGCGCACGAACCGGGGCTGAGCCGGGCGGAGATCAAGCGCCGCTCGCTGGAAACGCTGGGCCATGTCGGCATCCCGCCGACCCGCTTCCACCAGTACCCGCACGAGTTCTCCGGCGGCATGCGCCAGCGGATCATGATCGCGCTCGCGCTGGTGCTGAAGCCCAAGCTGCTGATCGCCGACGAGCCGACCACCTCGCTCGACGTGCTGGTCGAGGCGCAGATCCTGCGCCTGCTGAAGGACCTGCAGACGGAGTTCGGCACGGCGCTGCTGATGATCACCCACAACCTCGGCATCGTGGCGGAGGCGTGCGACCGGATGGCGGTGATGTACGCCGGCCGGGTCGCGGAAGACGGCGAGGTCGGGAGCGTGTTCGCCAACCCGGGCCACCCGTATACGCGCGAACTGCTGCGCTCGACGATCTCGCTGTCGACCAAGCAGCTGAGCCACATCCCCGGCTCCCCGCCCAACCTGGTGACGCCGCCCGACGGGTGCCGCTTCCATCCGCGCTGCCCGGACGCCATGCAGGTCTGTGCCCAGAAGGTGCCGGTGGCGACCCATCCGCGGCCGGGCCAGCGGGTCTACTGCTGGCGCCACGGCCCGGACGACCGGATTCCGGACGGCGGCGAGCAACCGCTGCAGCAGGAGTTCGACCATGTCGACGAAGCCTGACAGGTCGACCAAGCCCGAGGCCGCCCCCGCGCAGCCGGCGGCGACCGGACGGCCCGACGGCGACACCTCCACGCCGCTGCTCAAGCTGGACGAACTGAAGACCTACTTCCCGCTGCGCGGCACCTTCCTGGACCGGCTGATCGGGCGGGAGTCCGGCTGGATCAAGGCGGTCGACGGCGTGTCGCTGGACGTCAAGCGCGGCGAGGTCGTGGGGATCGTGGGCGAATCCGGCAGCGGCAAATCCACGCTGGGCCGCACGCTGCTGGGCCTGGCGCCGGCGACCTCCGGCGCGGTCACGTTCGACAGCCGGAACGTGGCCGCCCTGAAAGAGCCGCAGCTGCGCCAGCTGCGCCTGCGCATGCAGCTGGTGTTCCAGGACCCGCACGCGTCGCTCAACCCGGCGATGGACCTGCGCACCGCGATCGCCGATCCGCTGAAGATCCACGGCATCACGCACGACCCCGACGACCTGGACCGCCGGGTGCGCGAGGTCCTGGAGGTGGTCGGGCTGAGCCCGCCGGAGCGTTTTCTGGACAACTATCCGGGCGAACTATCCGGCGGGCAGAAGCAGCGCGCGGTGCTGGCGCGGGCGCTGATCCTGAACCCGGACCTGTTGGTACTGGACGAGCCGGTATCGATGCTGGACATGAGCGTGCGCGCGAAGATCCTGAGCCTGCTGGGCCGGCTGAAGGACGAACTGGGCCTGACCTACGTCTACATCACCCACGACCTCGCCACGGCCAAGTTCTTCTGCGACCGGATCGCGATCATGTACCTGGGACGGGTCGTCGAGACCGGCCCGCCGTCGGCGATCTACGACGATCCCAAGCACCCCTATACCAAGGCGCTGCTGCGCGCGATCCCGGATCCCGACCCGTCGCGCCATGTCCCGCGCGACCTGCCGCGCGGCGAGGTGCCGGACGCGGTCAACCCGCCGCTCGGCTGCGCGTTCCATCCGCGCTGTTCGATGGCCTACGGGCCGTGCGGCTGGGAAGGACGCGACCTGCGCGAACTGCTGGAGCGGCGCTGGACCCGGATCCCCGAGGAGCAGTACGAGCGCGAGCGCGCGGTGATCGGCGAGTTGGCTCGGATCGACATGCCCGCGAGCCGGGTCGAGGTACCGGCGGGCAAGGGCTATCAGGGCGGCGACGTGGTGGAGCTGCTGGAAACGGTCCGCGCGGACGCGCCCAACGACCCCTTCTGGCACGGCGTGCACGCCATCCAGGCGGAAGACGGTCACGCCCGGGTCGACTTCAACACGCCCCACGACCCGGTGCTGAAGCAGCAGGGCCGGGTCCAGGTCGCCTGCCACCTGTGGGACCCGGAACTTGCGCCGCGCGACGGACCGGCCGCCGCTTCGGGTGGCGACGGCCGCGACCGCGCGCAGCAGTAACGGGGCGGAACGGGAGCGGCGCGGTCACGGGCCGCGCGGGCTCACGCCAGCAGCGGCGCCAGGAAGGCGTCCAGGTCGCCGCCGTTGAACAGGTGCGCCGGGATGCCGACGGCCCGTGCCGCGGCGCGGTCGCGCTCGCTGTCGCCGACCAGCAGGCTGCGGGCGGGATCGATCCCGTACTGCTCGATCAATCCGCGCAGCAGGCCCGGGGCCGGCTTCCGACAGGCGCAGCGCTGCGCGTAGGCCGGCACGACGCCGTCGGGATGGTGCGGGCAGTAGCGGAACCCGTCGATCCGGGCACCTTCCTCCTGGAAGCGCGCGCGCATCCAGGCGTGCAGCGCGGCGACGTCGTCCTCGGTGAAATAGCCGCGCGCCACCCCGGACTGGTTGGTGACCACGAACACGCGGTAGCCGGCGGCGTTCGCCCGCCGCACGGCGGCCACCGCGCCGTCGATCAGAACCAGCCGGCCGCGCGAGCCGACGTAGCCGAGATCGCGGTTCAGCACCCCGTCCCGGTCCAGAAACAGCGCCCGCCCGTCTGCCGGCTGGCTCATCGTCGGCCCCGTGGGAATGGTGATCCTGGCCCGTTTTAACCACCGCGCCCCCGCTTTCGCCAGCACCGGGGCATGCGCGGCCAGCGCGTATCGAGACAACCGGACTCGCGCACCCGATCGTACCCGGCTAAGCTCCCGCGATCTGGCGTGGGGCGCGGGAGGCTTCGGGGGTGCGCTGGCTGGTCACGGGCGGCTGCGGATTCATCGGGGCGAACCTGGTCGCCGGCCTGCTGGCGGCGGGCGGCCAGGCCGTGCGCATCCTCGACGACGGCCGCGCCGGCGCCGACAGCCTGGGTGGGCTGGGCCTCGACGTCCGACGCCTCGACCGCCGCCACGGCGACGTGGGCGACGCGCCGGCCGTGCTGGCGGCCGCCCGCGACGCCGGCGTGATCGTGCATCTGGCCGGCGCCGCCGGGGTCGCGGGCTCGCTCGCCGATCCGCGCGGCGACGCGGCGGCCAACGTGCTGGGCACTCTGAACGTCCTGGAAGCCGCCCGGCAGACCGGCGCGCGGGTGGTGTTCGCCTCCACCACGGCGCCGCTGATCGGCGCGGCGCCGACGATCGACGAGCGGACCCTGCCCGCGCCGTGCGTGCCCTACGGCGCCAGCAAGCTGGCGGCGGAGGCCTATTGCCACGCCTACGCCCGGTCGTTCGGGGTCGCCAGCTGCGTCTTACGCCTGACCAACGTCTACGGGCCCGGCAGCGCGCACAAGACCGGGGCCGTTGGCCGCTTCCTGGCGGACGGGCTGGCGGGCCGGGCGCTCACCATCACCGGGGACGGCCTGCAGACCCGGGATTTCGTCTATACTCCGAGTCTCTGGAGACCCGAATTCGGGCTTGACGCGAGGTAGAATCGGGATTCAGCTGCGAGCATGATACGCCCCGGTTTCCTTTCCTTTGAAGATCGCCGCGAACTCGAAGCGTGCGTGCGTCGGCATCGCGTGGACCACGGCGTTGCACGGCGGGCAAATGCCCTTCTGCTGCTGGATGACGGCAAAAGTTGCGCCCAGATCGCGGAGTTCCTGTATCTGGACGACGATACGATACGGGGATGGCACAAGGCGTATCAGCGCGACGGCTGGGAAGCTCTGGCTCGGGATG
>NZ_NRRL01000018.1 GCF_016583645.1 Rhodovibrio sodomensis
AGGTGAACTTCCGCAACGACGGGAGCCACGAGGGTAATCAGTACTTCTACCTCAAGGCCACCAACCTGTCCGGCAACGCCACGATGGGGCGCAGCCGCGGATCCACCTACATCCTGAACGACGATCCGCAACCCGTTGGTTGCCCAACGCGCACCGTATCCTGGGGTAGCCGGTGTTCCGGCACCGCCGCTGCATGCGGACACGGTTGCGAGCGGTGGGTCAGCGGCACCCACATTAGTGCATCAGCCCGCATAAGGGGTAGCGCCACTGCCACATGCTCCAATGGCTCATGGCAGTTGAGCTACACTTGGTGCTCCGTGAACACCGGCGGCGCCAACTAACCGGCCCCCAAAGACCCTGATGCTGGAGATCCTCTCATGGACCCCGGTCAAAGGTCGGTGCCGGAGCCTCTTGCCAGAGCCGCCCTGCCCTGTTCGGTCAGAGCTCGGCCGCGCGGGCCCCGGTCGATGAAGCCGCGGGACAGCAGGAACGGCTCGACAGAAGCTTCCAGCGTTTCCCGGTCCTCGCTCAGCGCAGCCCCGAGTGTTTCGACCCCGACGGGCCCACCGCCGAAGTGCGATGCGATCGTGCTCAGGTAACGCCTGTCCAGGGAATCCAGTCCGAACGCGTCAACGCCCACCAGTGTCAGTCCGGCATCCACCACGGTATCGTCCAGGGCTGGGGCACGCTCGTCCTGCATGACGTCCCTCACCCGCCTCAGGAGGCGCTTCGCGATCCTGGGCGTTCCCCTGGCGCGCCGGGCGATGTTGGCGAGAGCTCCGTTCGTGCACTGCAGTTCCATGATCCGGGCGTCCCGCGCGAGTACCTGCTCTAGCTCCTCGGGCGCGTAGTAGTCGAGTCGGATGGTGAGGCCGAAGCGATCCCGGAATGGACCCGCGAGGGCGCCCTGGCGTGTGGTGGCGCCCACCAGGGTGAACGGTGGGACATCTAGGCTGACGGACTTTGCGCTCGCCCCCTCCCCGACGACAATGTCGACCCGGTAGTCCTCCATCGCCGTGTAGAGCATCTCGGCCGCCTGCTTGCCCAGACGATGGATCTCGTCGACGAACAGGACGCTCCAGGGCTCCAGCGAAAACAGCACCGCAGCGAGGTCGCCCGGCTTTGTCATCGCCGGCGCGCTCGTCGAGACGAAGCCATAGCCCATCTCGTTCGCGATCACGTTGGCCAGAGTCGTCTTGCCGAGACCGGGCGGCCCGCTCAAGAGAATGTGGTCGACGGGCTCGCCCCGCTCCTTTGCGGCGCGCAGCGAGATCTCCAGGATCCGCTTACTGGCGCTCTGTCCGATGAAGTCGGCGAGCATCTGCGGACGGTTGGTGTTCGCCGACAGACCCCCGGCCTGAACGATCGCTTCCTCATCGACGCTTGGGTCGAAATTCGGGTCGACGATCTCGCTGCGGTCTTTCGTCTGCTGGATCATCCTCAACCTATCTGCTTTGGGGCACCTTCTGGGAAGATGGGAGCCGTTTCAGAATCCGGCAGGACAACATTGTGAGGTCGACCCCATATCCGTCCTGCATCCACGCACCCCAGGAGACCCGGACGCATGCTCACCCCCACTCACCCCGCCTATGACCTCGTGAAGGATGGCGCCGCCGCCACGCGCGAGATGGACGACTTCTACAACACGCACTGTGACGAGCTGACCCCCGAGCTCGAACAGCGGGCCTGGGAGAGAGAGAAGGCGGTTTTCGACGCGATCGACACCCTCCTGCACAGCATGCCAGCCCACACGCCGGAGGAACTGGCCCAGGGCATCGAGACCCTTTCCACGCCCCCTTCCGGCCGGCCTGAGTTCCTCCTTTTCGCCCATGCGATGCGCCGCGCAGTGGCCGGTCAGATGATCGGTCGCTTCCTTTGAACCGGAACTAAACCCGGACTTTAGTATCCTTACGTAAGACGGCACTGGGCCGCCCTTTTGGCGGCCAGACGCCGCCCTCATGGTCCCTCTCAAGGGCGTTTCGGCTGCAGGGGCCGCTGCAACCGCCGGCGCACCCTTTGCCCCTTTGCCTGGCCCGCGCGACAGGTTTAGCCCTGGCGAACGGGATCTCCGGCACCCTGGCAGCACACACCTAGCTTTTATGTAAAGCAACGTTACGTCGGCTTTGCAAGCTTTGCTTTACCTAGAAGCTGGCGTGTCGGTCGCAGACACGCTCTCTTGCGGATGTGCGGTGTAAGCAGTAGTCTGCGTAGGCCCGCTGTCTGACGGCGTTGCGGAGCCCTCCAACGCTTTCGAACGCACGTCCAATGCCGCGGCCATCACACCTTACGCAAACGAGTCGCGCACGCTGGCTGACGTATGCACGAGCGCATCTCAAGATGGAAAAGGCACGCCATACAGAGAAGACTTCGACCGCACCGACGCTTCGGCGTCCACCGCAAGTGAGGTGCCCACGGCTGCGTGGTCAACTTTCCAGAACAGCAAAACTTCGACGGCTACGCCAACCACAGAGGTCTGCTAGCACGCCGTGGACCACGTGCCTACGGATCTCAACCAAAGCACCAAACCTTTGATGGCTTCGTCACATGCGGGACCGATCAAAGGGACGTCGCCAACCTCAGGCGCAGAGCGCAGGCGTTGTGACAATGTCAAGAAAGCGTGGTAACGTCCTGAAGGTACCGATTCTTATGCAGCGGAGCTGCATGAGAAAGCCGGGGGAGGCAGGAAAGCACCGCTTCGTCACCTTTCCGCGCTTTACACCCTTCCCCAAAAGGAGGCTGTCTAAATGGGAATCATGATACTCACCGCAGGGATCAAAGGCGGGACCGGCAAGACGACGACCGCATACAACCTCGCGACCCTGCTGACGGAGAAAGACTTCGACGTTCTCCTGGTCGACACCGACAACCAGCGCAACCTGAACAGCTGGTCGGATATCCGGGAAGAAACACGCCGGAACCCTCAGCGACCGCTCGACAAGCTCAGGAAGCCGTTGCCACCGATGAACGTGGTGATGAAGAGCGGCAAGCGCATCCGGGAATGGTTCACCCGGGAGGCCGAGAACCACGACGTCACGATCGTCGACGCCGGCGGCTACGATTCCACGGAGTTCCGCGAGGCTCTGCTGGCCACCGATATCTGGCTCGTCCCGTGCACCGTCGATGCCTTCACGATGCAAACCTTTGGAGACCTCGACGAACTCGTCGAAGGCGCGAACAGCTACCGGACGTACCCGCTGCGGGGCCTGGTCTTCGCCACCCACGGCGACACCGGCGATCTCTCCTATGACCGGGAGACACTGCGCATGTCGCTCGAAGCGGAGGGGATGACCGAGAACTTCGTCGTGCTGAATACCGTCGTCCGGCATCGCAAGATCTTCAAGAAATGCGCGGACAACGGCGTCGGCGTGAACGAGTGGCCGCGTTACAGCGAGGCCGAACGCAAGACCCTGACCGAGATGTACAGCTTGCTCCAAGAAGCTTTGAACTATCTGCCAGCTCATCTGCGGGATTACGGCGAAAGCGATTCGACCGAGCAGGACCCCGAACACGCGCCCATGGCAGCTGAAGCCCGCTGATCCCACGGAGACACACCATGTCAAACGCCAAATCGATCCCGATCACCCCGAGGCGGAAGAAGAACTTCAAAGACGACCCTGGTGCCGACGACTTCGTCTCCGGCGGCATGTCACGGCCGTCCGACACCCGTCCCGGCGAAACCGATCGCGCTGACACAGCACCCCATGCCAGATCAACGTCTGCCGGGGCAGGGGAGGAGGCGCCCAGCTATCCCCGCGCCGTCGCGGAGGCCCCAGAAGCCGCGCCGGATACCGCGGCTCCCCAACACTCCGCGCAAATACCTCCGGTCGGGCCGAAGGGCAAGAAGACCACCGACCCGCTCGGCAATCCCTGGCCCTGGTTCACCGAAAGCGTCAGCAAAGACCGGGAGAAAATCGTCAACTTCCGGTTTCCGGAAACGCTCGACGCTCAGCTCACCGTCGCCGCGAAGCGCGTCGGCATGAGCAAGAAGGAACTCGCAGCCAAAGCCGTTGAAGACTACGTCCGCCGGATCTTCGATAGCGAAGGTATCGCCTATGATCGCGACGACATGTAAAGCTGGGGAAGCGGTGAACGTCCCGTAAGCCCGGACGGCCCCGAAAATGCCTCCATCCGCCCGCAGTCAGCGCGGCAGGAACACCAAGACCGCGTTCCTGTGCAACCGGAAGGTCGCGGGCGTGCGTCCGATGATCTCGCCGTCGGCGTTGATGCGCTTCGGCTTGCCAGGCGTGTCCAGCGCGATTTCGCGACCACGTAGGTTGGTCACGCTCCGCCAGCCATCGTGCGTGCCGCGTAAGAACGCCGGCAGCAGCAGGATCATCCGCCAGAAGGGCAGGGGCTCCAGGCTGTAGAGATCGAGGTTGCCGTCATCGATGCAGGCGTTCCGGTGAATTCGGACGCCGCCGCCATGACGCACGCCGTTGCCAACCGTCACCTGGATCGAGCGCAGCACCACTTCCTGCTCGTCGTCGACCCTGACCCGGGCGCGGAAGGTGCGCCGCGTGCGAGCCACGGCCCAAAGCGCGAACAGGTAGCTCAGCGGGCCGTAACGCTTCGAGCTTTTCGCCAGCCTCTCGGCGACGTCGACACTCAACCCGACGCTCGCCGCGTTGAAGAAGTAGTGCGTCCCGACCGATCCGACGTCGATGTCCTCCACACGCCCCGTATGAGCCAACCGGGCCGCAGCGATCGGCTCCAACGGCACGTTCAGGGTCCGGGCCAGGTCGTTCGCGGTGCCGAGCGGGATCACGGCCATCGGCAGGCCAGTCTGCATCAGGGCCGAGGTCGCTGTGCTCAGCGTCCCGTCACCGCCGCCGATCGCCACGACATCGATCCGGTCGCTCATCTCCACGATCCGGATCGGGATGTCAGTCGGGTTGTCGACGATCTCAACCTCGACACGCTTTCCGCCGCCCAGCGCATCGACGATCGCGTCAAGCCGATCGCCCAGACGCTCGGCCTTGCCGCGGGACAGTATGAAGAGAATGCGGGACGGCCTGCTCATACGCCGAAGCTAGGACTGTCCGTGCTTCCCAAAAGTGAACACCCGCCTGCGCTTCCAGGACGCGTTCCCGCCGCTGGGACTCTGCCCCTTGCATTCCCAGCAAGATTCCCAGCGGATTCCCACTGGGTTCCTATCGCGGTTCCCAGCCGATCTGTGGAGCATCGTCCCCATGAGCGAAGACGGCAGCACATACACCCGATCCGGCGTCGTCGCGCAGCGTCGCCGCGCCCTCAAGTGGACGCGGGCGACACTTGCGTCGAAGGCCCAGGTCGACCTCAAGACGCTGCGTCGTATGGAAGAGGGAACCGGGAGAGTGCAGATGCGTAACGTCCACAAGGTCGCAACCGAGCTCGGCATACCAATGGCCGAGCTTCTCCCCGCGCAGACACCCGCCGCGGACGGAGAGGGGGCGAAGCTCGAGGTCCGCACAAGAACCGCGCATGAGCTCATCGAGCTATCGCTCGACGCCAACGGAAGCGAGGTGCGTCCCCTCTGCCAGACGGGGGATCGCGAGACCATTCAGAAGATGCGCCAGGTGCATCAGCTCGTCGCTCGCTACGTGACAGGGGAGGGGCCCTCCGACACCCAGGATCCCTTCGGCCGGATGGAGGACGAGGCGACCCTGCAGGAACTGCTCGATGATCTCGAGTCGTCCGGGTTCGGCGTCCTGGCCGGCGTTTACCTGCACTGGACGTTTGTCCCGGATCATTACGAAGGGGCCGACCTTTCGCGCTACGAGGACACAAAAGTGCTCCTTCTGGCCTTCGATCACCGCTCCGAACGATCCGGCCCGGCGCGCCAGCTTCTGCCCTACGACCCGGGCGACGTGCCCGGACCCACGGATCCGATCGCCGGCCCCGGGCACGAGGATGATGACGACACGGTGCCGTTCTGATGACCCCGCTAGCCGGCGCCCGGACACTCGCGCGGTCCGGCGTTTTGGTCGGACCGGGGCACTTCAGACTTCCGGACGGCCGCTGCAGTTGCAAACGTCGCACCTGCCAGCGTCCGGGCCGCCACCCCAGGCATCTTGACGGGCATTTCGCGAAGACCGCGGACACCGCGGAACTGCGGCACATCTGGCAGCTGACGCCTTCATCTCCGCCTGTGGCGTGGCCGGGCGAGACCAGTGGAGTCTGGATCCTCGATAGCGACGACCCCGAGGCGCTCGACGCGCTCCTGAGACGTTTCGCGCTGGATATGGATCCGCCGACGGTCAGAACCGGCCGGGGTCACCACCTCTACTTCGAGTGGGATCCACGCCTACCCACTGGCGGCCTAGCCGACGCTCTCGGCCCCGGTCTCGACTACCGGGGGCCCGACAGCTACGTGATGGCGCCGCCGACCCGCCACACTGGCGGCACCCATTACACCTGGCAGATCCCGCCGGCGCGCGGCGGCTTCCCACGCGCCCCGGAAGAACTGATCCAAGCGGTGATCTCGCCATGACCGCCTGGACGCCGCGGCTGGCCGGGATTTTCCTCATCGAGATGCTGGTCGAGGCCGCCGCAGGTCACCTTGGCGCTTCCGGCATGCTCGACGAGGCCATCATCGGGTGACTCGTCGCCGTCGCTTTTGAAATTGGCGCCAAACAGCGCGCCTCGCCTGGCTACCCGACATCACCGACTCTGCCCCACCCGGTTTCGCGCCACCACCGCTGACGCCCGTCCTCACGCCGCGCGCGGCTGACGTGGCCGCCCGCGAAACACCTCCCGCTCGTGCCAGCGGATATGCGTCTCGGCAGGGCAGTCCTCAGCTCGCACCGGCCCCCGCAACGGTTCCCCGTGGAGACCCAGGAGATCGTCCGCCGCCTTGGAGCGGCCATGGACCCGGTCGGAGATCAGGATCCGTCGATCCGGTGCGATCCCCCATGCACCCAGGTCGAACAGCTTGTGGTGCAGAACGCAGAGCGCCAGGCCGTTGCTGATCTCCGGGGGGCCGTCCGCCTGCACCCAGCGGATGTGCGCGCCCTCGAGCCCGATCACGTCCCGGCCGATCGCGATGTCGAAGTCGCAGACGGCGCAGCGGTACTCGTACGCCGCCAGCACGTTCTCGCGGAACGCCGGATCCCGCCGACGCCGGCGCGCCAGAACCCAGTCCGGCGCAATCACGTTGAGACCGACCGCCCTCAGCACATCTTCTTGGATGCTGTCGGGGAAGTGCGCATCGACCAACTCGTGCGCGGTCGCCCCCACGAGGTCAGGCTGGCTGTGTAGTAGATCGATCACCTCGGGCGCCAGGCTGGCGACCACGTTATGGCGCATGAGATCGGTCTTCCGCGGCTCGCCCCGCCGCGGCTTTAGTTCATCGGGTACGCCGTTATGCCAGAGGGTGCGTTCCAGATAGGTGTAGGGATAGATCGGCGTCGTGGGATTTGGCGGGCCGAAGTCCCGCAGCAGGATGCGCAAGCCCTCGAAAACCTGGGGGAAGGGCAGGGCGGTCTGCCCGGCCTGAAAGCGTCCGAGCGCATACAAGAGCAGAAGCGGCTTGTGCGGCGCGCGCTGGCCGCCCTGCTGCCAGACCCGCAGCCCACGAACGGCGCCCAGGAACTCCTGCGGGGTCACGCCTCCGGGTCCTCCTCGGACTCATCGTCATCGCGGGGCCGCGACAGCCAGCCCAGTCCTTCATGCCGCAGCTCGTCGATCCGCCTGCTCGCTCGCTCGGCATCCTGCATCAGCTGCGAGAGGTCAACCTCGTGCGCCTGCCGGCTCGCGGTCACGGCCGGCTCCGGCATCTCGATCGGACCGCGCGCGGCGTCCAGGCCCTGCGCGCTTCCGCCGCCCTCCCGGACGGGCTCGAGGAACAGATCGTGGCGTCCGACCGTCGGATGCGCGTAGATCCGGAAACGCTGCCGTCCGGTAATCTCCTGAACCAGACCTCGCTCCTCCAGGAAATCGAGCATTTTGCGCACGCCGCGGTCGCTGATCGGCTTGCCGAAGAACCGGCGGATCGCCGCCGCCGTCGTCATCTCGCGGCGGGCGATCAACAACGCGACCTGATCCACCCGGCTGTTGGATCTGCGATCGGCCGTCTTCTCGCGCGCCACCGCCGCGCGCTGCTCCAGCAGGCTGAGATCGCCCTTCGCCATCCGGGCCGAGCGCGCGACCCCCTCGGCGAATCGGCGTAACCAAACGTCCGGCCGGTCGCTCGGCCGCCAGCTCGTCATCCGGTCCATGAACGCCCGGGTCAGGAACGGTGGCACCATCCGCGAATCGCGCCGGACCAAAAGCGCAGGGGCCAGGAACCGCTCGAACATGCCGGGGGCCGCGACCAGCCCCGCGGTCTGCATCCGCAGCCGCCAGATCGCCGCGGCCGTGCGCACCACCGGCGACTGGGTGCCCATCTCCCGGCGCAGCTCGACGAGCCACTCCTCCAGGCGCTCGGCCAGCCGCTCCTCCTCCGTCTCGGTAATCGCATCCCAGCTGTCCGCCTCGTCGTCCAGCGAGATGCCGCCCGTGTGGAAACCGGCCGCAAGGATCGCGTTCACCGTCAGGCGCCAGGGCGGCTCGTAGAACTGGCGGATCTGGGCAAGCGCCTTGATCGCGTAGCTGTCGCCAGCACTGATCCGCAGGAAGGGCCGGTAGCGCTCGAGGTGCTTCTCCGCCTCCTCATCGACCAGCAGCAGGCGTTCCCGCACCCGATAGCGCGTGGTGACCCAACCCTCCATGCGCGCCTGCGAGACCGCCTCCTCCAGACGCATCAGCTCGGCAAACGCTGGTCCTTCGCCCGACGCGTGCCAGCGTTCGGCCAGCTCGGCCAGCGCACGCTCCGCGTCGACGACCGAGGCGAAAGTGCGCGGCCAGTCGATCTGGCGCAGCCACTGCTGATAGGTGCGCGGTCCCTCGCCGGTGGTGCCGATCAGATCGGCCCCGAGGCTGGCACGCACCTCCTCCTCTCCGGACGGGCGCGCGTCCTCGTCCTCCGCGTCCTCGAGCCGGCTCACCGGCAGATGATCGTCGTCGCGTCCGGCCATGCGCGGCTCTCCGAAGCGCCATTCGAGGCATGCCCACAGAGGGCATGGTACAGGGATTTATATGGTTTTGCGAGCCCGTTATGCGACCAAACTGCGTTTTTGGTATTGTTATGCATGGGTTTTGGAGCCCCTTCTCCGTCTAAGCTCTTGTGTCCGATAATTTCCGCTTATCGGACATATTGGGCCGTGCTCCGGTTTCACGCCTGGAAAGCCGGCCGGCGGCCGTGGTTGACGCCGCCTGTTGCGCGCGAAAGGCTGGTACAGCCGACTTGGCGCCCGGAGGTCGCAATGCTGGTTCTGGTGGTCGACGACGAGCCGGAGACCGCGCACGCCATCGCCCGGCACGGATCCGGCCCACACCAGGCAATGCTCACGGCCGAAAGCGCGGGGCAGGGGTGGCGCCTCGCGAGCCGGCAGGACTTCGATCTCCTGGTGCTTGACCGGGACCTGCCCGATCGGGACGGCCTGCAGCTCCTCGATGAATTTCGCGGGCAGGGGATCTCGGCGCCGGCGGTGATCGTCACCCGCTCGGATCGTGTGTCCGACAAGCTGTCGGCCTTCCGCCGGGGCGCGGACGACCACCTGTCCAAGCCGTTCGATGCCCGAGAGCTGTCTGCGCGCCTGGAGGCGGTTCACCGCCGCACCCTGGCGACCACACCCGCGGTCCGACGCCTGGGATGCCTGCCGATCGACCCATCGGCCTGCATCGCGTGGGCGGCCGGCCGCGAGCTGCCTCTCACGACAGCCGAGTTCGACCTGCTGGAACTGCTGACCCGGCACGCGGGTCGGACGGTGACCCGCGAGGGCCTGCTGGAGGCGGTCTACGGCCCCGATACCCAGGCGGACTGCAACGCGCTGAACGTCTTCATGAGCCGCCTTCGCCGCAAGCTCGCCGCGGCGGGCGGCGGCTATCCAATCCAGACGGTCGCCCGGATCGGCTACAGGCTAGATCTAAACCAACTCTCCACCTGAGGCCGCCACCGGATGCGCGCGAGCGACCGGTCACCATGACACTCACGCGGCCGCATGGTAGCCTCACAGCCCAACGCCGCCCGAACGCCCTCGTCGCGACAGGTACGATGCGGGGGCGCCTGTACACCGGCGGTGTCGTGCCTAGGGCCGCCCGCGCGGCGGCCCTCATGCCTCAAGAACAAGACGGCACATCGTCCGGCGGTCAAGACACAGCCGGACAACAGGGAGGTGAACATGTCGATACCGACGGAGAACGTGGGCTCGCTGCCACGGCCTACTCAGCTGCAGGAAGCGATCCAGCGCTACGACGCCGGGAAGATCGGCGCCGAGGAGCTGGAAAAGGCCCAGGATGATGCCTGTCGGGATACGATCACGCGCATGGAGGCGACGGGGCAGGGCATCGTCTCGGACGGCGAGCAGAGGGCCTCGAGTTTCGCGACATACCCGCTGACCGACACGCTCGCCGGCACCGGGCTCGCCGAAAACCTCGCGCCGGACGGCCAGTACTTCGCCTTCTTCGAGGATGGCCACGACCGCCAGCTACCGCGGATAACCGGCGGACCGTTCCGCTACAAGACCTACGCCGCCGACCTACTGAAAAAGTCGGCGCCGATGGCGAGCAAACCGATCAAACAGGCGGTGATCGCGCCATCGATGCTGTCGCTCCTGTACCCGCTGAACCAGGAGCTCCCGGGCTACAGCCGTGAACAGTTCCTGGACGATCTCTGCGACGAGGCGGAAAAGGATATCCGCCAGGCGTTCGCCGCCGGCGCCAAGCGGGTCTCGATCGACTTCACGGAAGGCCGGCTCGCGTGCCGAAACGACCCGCGCAACCCCTGGACCGGGCAGAACATGCTCGAGCACTTCATCGAGCTGAACAACCGGGTCATCGACCGCTTCAGTCCCGAGGAGCGCCGGAACATCGGCGTCCACACCTGCCCTGGAGGCGATTGCGACAGCACCCACAGCGCAGATGTCGACTACGCCGAGCTGTTGCCGAGCATGTTCAAGATGAACGCCGGCTACTTCCTGATGCAGATGGCGAGCGAGGCTGACAAGGAGCGCGTCTACAAGCTCGTCGGCGAGCACAGCCGTTCGGATGCCAACGGCGTCCCGCAGGTCTGTTTCATCGGCGTCTGCGACCCGCTCAATCCAGAGGTCGAAACCCCGGAGCAGATCTCAGAGGCCCTTCAGACGGCCGCCAAGTACATCCCCAAGGACCGGCTCGGTGCCACCGATGACTGTGGCTTCTCACCATTCAGTATCGATGCGAAGCCGAAGCACGGATCCGCCGACTTCGCGCGCGACATCGCGTTCCAGAAGATCGAGGCCCGCGTAAAGGGGGGCCAGAAGGCGAGCGAGGCACTCGGCATCTGAACCCGCGAGGGCGGCACTGGCCTCGAGCCGGTGTCGCCTAGCGCCCACCAAAGACGGCCACGCTCAGGATCGCCGGATCCCTTTTTCGAGCCTGCCGCCCCTCCCACTCTCAGAACCACATGAAGACGCGACAGCAATTGTCCTGAGTAGCGACCCACACGACGTGAAATTTCGACAAGCGAAATCCATTGGATAATTGACCGATCGTCGTATGGCAGTGATGCTTCCATGCTCGCCGCGTTTTGCGAAACCTTTGCGGGAGCACGGGCATGACATGGCATCGAAGAGTTACGGCACTTGCTGGCGGTCTCACGCTCGCAGCAGTCGCGTCGACCGCGATCGCCCAGGATGACTCGGCCGGGGTCAGATCCGAACTTGAACCCCAGGAATGTGTGACCGAGGCACTCAGGTCGCTCGGCGCCGACTGTTACCGGTTCACGGGTGAGGAAAATTGAGCCTTTATATACGAAACGCAGCAAATAAGCGCGTCAGGTGCTGATGAAAGCTACGCTGAGCTGTCTACTGGATCAGGGCGCAATTGTAGCCCTGCACGACCGCCCAGCCGGCGGGCGTGCATTCGGCTTCGCCGGCGGCGTCTCTTCGGCCGCCCCTGCCCGCAACGTAGATCGTTGCGCTGTCGCCGACGAACGACTGATTGACAGGTTCCGATGTCTTGCCATCACAGGTGAAAGTGGCCACAGGACAAGTGCCACCAGCGACTTCCTGGATTTTGCCAGCCGTCGAATTGGTCAGCCCGCTGATCGCACCCCCGACCTGCTGGGTCGCCGTGACCGCCACCACGGCGACCAGCCCGACGGCGAGGCCATAGGTGATACCCGCGCTGCCGCGGCGGCTCTTGTTCAGACGGAGGATGCGCATTCCGGTCTCCAGCGTTCGAGGTGAATTCGAAGCAGGAGATGGTAGCGGTGCGCGGTCGTGTCCGGCGGACGTCGCCGTTTTCGTCAGACGATTACCAGGCTGCCCTCCGGCGTGCGCCGCATCTGCCGGCCGAAGGCGTGGGCGAACAAGGCGCGCATCTGGGTAACCGGCAAGAGCCGGTCGTACTGTGCCCGGACCTTGGGCGTTCCCTTGCGGCTCGTGCGGATCGCGGTGCCGATGCAGATCCGTTGGTTCCAGCGGAACGCGACCTCGTCCAGGTAGCGCTCGGCGTGCTTCTGGCTGATGTGATGGAACACGCCCGCCACGGTCCGTCGGACGCGGTCGTTGAAGCCTTCGGCGCTGTTCACGTGGATGTCGCCCCGGACGTACTCGAGTTGACCGTGGTTGACGCTCTGGTGGTCGGCGTAGTCACGTCCAACGACCGCAAAGGCGCCGTGCTGGTCGGTCATCAGCGCCGCCGTGGCGGCGACCACGGTCGAGATCACCGGGTGCAGGGCAGCGGCGCTCAGGCCCGTAAGAGGGCGAGCCACGGCGCGACCGGGCGGCCCGCCGATCGCTAGCGCCTCGGGGCGCTGCACGGCCACCAGAACCGGCCGCTTGGTCGTGTGGCCCTGCTTGTTGCGCCGAGCGTCGGGGTCCGACGGGTCCCGACGGGGTTTGCCGCCGACCATCACCTCGTCGGCCTCGACGCGGCCGTCCAGCAGTTCGTCGCCAGGCGCCATCAACAACCGGATGACGTGACCCATCCGCCAGGCGGTGGTCTGGGTGACGCCGACCAGCTCCGCCAGCCGTGGCGACGACATCCCCTTGTCGGTCTGCAGCGATAGCCAGATGGCCTGCAGCCAGATCGACAGCTTGAGCTTGGTCGAATGCAGCGGCGTATGAGTGGTGACGGTGAACTGGCCGCGGCACTCGCGCTCGGCGCACTGGTAAAGTCCGGGGCGCGCCTTCTTGCCGAGGTCGCGGCCGGCGATCGGCGCAGAGTTCAGCGAGCCGCAGAAGGGGCAGAAGCGCCCCTGCGGCCAAACCATCGCCTCCAAAATGCGCCGACACTCGACCTCATCGGAGAAGGCGACCATCGCGTCGGCGGCGGTCCGGACACGCTTCTTCAGCGCCGTGAGATCGGCGCACATACCACCCTCCTGCTCTCAAGAAGGCGCGGATCCTACGCGTGACCCGTTAAAGAAAGGTTGCGCTGTGTTTTGTATATAAAGGCTGAAAATTGGGACGCCCCTAACGGTAACCACGTCCAGATGCCGGTCGCCGTCTTCAACCCGGAAGCGGCGGACCGACAGAATCCACCGGTTGTCTTCTTTCCAGGCGGGCCGGGATACTCCTCGATTGGCAACAAGGGGTACCTGGAGCAGCTCCTCAAGGATGTTGGGGATCGCACGCTGGTCACCATGGATCACCGCGGCTTCATTCATGCGGAGCCGGCGCTGAAATGTCCCGGCTATGCTGAGGTCTCACCCTACCACGAGATCATCCACACACCGGCAATCACCTCTTCAATCGACCCCATGGAGCGGATTGACCCCGTAGCAGAGCAGGTGAAGACCTGCTACGCGAAGCTCGTCGACGAGGGCGTCGACCCGGCCCACTACAACCAGTACACCGTTTCGCGCGACGTCGAGGAGATCCGCCAGCATCTGGGATACGAGACGATCCGGCCCTATGGCTCCTCCACAGGCAGCGGCACAGTTCTGTCCTACATCCAGTACTTCCCGGAAGCAGCGGACGCGGTCATCCTGGGCTGGCCGTGGTTCGCGCATCTGCGTAGCCGGCCGCCGGTTGACGAGTTCTACACCGCAAAGCAGCGCTTCACCGAGATCATGGCCTTGTGTGTCGAGCAGAACGAGGCCTGCCGTGATCTCCACCCCGACTGGATGCTCGCCATCGATAAGGCACGCCGCGCACTGGACGATCAACCCTTCGTAGTGGAGGTCGACGCCGGGAACGGCGCGACCAACCGACTTTACTTTGACGGCGCCGCGCTCCTCGACACGCTCTACCTGATGCTACCGTCGATGTATTCGGAACTCCCGGTGCTTCTCGATGAAATCCAATCTGGCGATCACTCGCGACTTCGGTCGTTTTTCCTGATCGACGACTACGCGCCGGAAACCGGACCCGGCAACTATGCTCTCGGATATTTCCTCGCTCACGTCTGCAACGACATGGGGGCGAGCAAACCTTCGCCAAAGGATTCAAAAGCCGCGGTTGCGCGAGAGCCTGCCGTTCTCGGCTTCGAGCCGCCCTGGGTCTGTGGCTGGTGGGATGGTCGGGGTGCCGTGCCGGTAGAGCACAACGATTTGCCACGCGCAGACCTTCCCGTGCTGGCGATCCATGGCCAGATGGACCCCTGCTGCGGTCCCCGCTGGAGCGAGCAGATCGCGCGAACGATGCCCAACGTGCAGTCGATCGTCATGCAGGGGCTGGGTCACAGCCCGGTCAACGAATGCCGGTCTCAGGTAATCCGGGCGTTCCTCTCGGAACCGAACGCCCGGGTGGACACATCCTGCTCGGACGAAGTGCCGCTCGAAGAATGGGTGGTTGAGTAGCGCTCTCAGCCTGAGCTGGGTCGCGGGCGCAACCAAGCCTGCGACCCAGCCGCAATATCGTGTCGCTATCAGGCCAAGATAGCGATCCTTGACACTCTCGGCTGTCGCGAACTCCCGGCGCGGTCCCGAATAGACCAGTCGCCCCTGTTCGAGCACATAGGGGCGGCCGGTCCCGCGCCCGAACACCTTGATGCCCTGCTCGACAAGTAGGATCGGTATAGGCGCCTTGCGGATCGGCCGCACGGCCTCCCCGTTCTCCGAGACGATCACCGGACCGGGTCCTTCCGTGAGCTCGTCGAGCGGCTACAGCCGCGGGCCGACCAGAGGCGCCCGAGCGATCGCCAGCATCGGCCGCGCGCCCTCGGAGAGGTGCGAGCTGGCGTTCGGCCGCCCTCGGACAGCTGAGGATGTCAAAGACATCGTCGCGCCTCCAGCTGAAGCCGCGTCGTTGGGAGATCCTAAGGTTCTACTCCACCGCCAGCGCCGCGAAGATGCCTCGGTTTTCCAGCACATAGACGGGTTTGCGGACGAACCAGGCCGGCCGGCACATGCACGCCCGACCAAGACACCACAGAAGACTCCAAGAGCTGTGCGCAGTAAAGCCGACAGAGCGCATAAAGCTCAGAAAGCCTAGTTTTACAAGCATGCACTCCGCGCCGAGCTGACTGCAGGACCACGCCCTTGGGGCGCAGCGCGGAAATCCAAGCCCGATCGCCTCATCCGGATCGCCGCAGGCGCCACACCTCACCGATTTTGGCTCCGCTTAGCCCCGGGTTGCTCCCGCCGAAAGCCAGCTGAGAGACTGCGCCGGGGGGGCGAGGCAAGACCCCTTCATCGGGCGGGGTCTGGAAAACGGAGCCGTCTCAGGACGGCCGCGCTTAGCCGGCACGCTCCCGCACCAAGGCGGCATGACCTGCCTCAAGAGCCGGCCGCCACCCGGTCCCACGATCAGGTCCCCAACTTGGAGCGTGTGCCGGAAAAGCGCGCGCTCGGATCTCCCTCTCGAAGCCCCCAGTAGTGCGACGGCAGCGCGCCCCGGGGCCCAGAACCGGGGCGGGGGCCGGAAAATGCGCCAGGCAGGTACCCGCCATGGGGCGAAGCGCGGAAAATTTGCGCGCCTGGTTGCGCCGTGCCCCGATCCGCTGACATCGGAGCTACGCGCCGGCGGTGACACTGGCGGCCACCGAGTATCACAACACGCAGGTCCCCTAGCTGGAGCGCATGGCGGAAAACAGATGACCATCGCCAGCGGACGCCGGCAGCACTGATGAACTGGCAGGGCCCCATGTTGGGGCGGAGGCCGGAAAAATGAGCTGGATCCCAAAACGGGGCAGATGACAGAAAAACCAGGAGCGATCGCCCGCAATTGACCAGGATCGCCCTGCTTCCCGCGTCGTAGCGCCGGCAAGCGCCGCTGTGCCAGCGACAGGACCCCTCTTTGGGGCGCCGCCCGGAAAACTCCGCACATGCCCCAGCAGAAAGCGGCGATCTCCGGACCCCGCCCCCGCCCGGTGAGCGCCGAGGGCCCAGGATTGGGGCGAGGGGCGGAAAATTCAGGCAGCCATTCGCCAGCCCGACAGGACGCCAGCGATCCGCGCACGCCGGTGTGACGTCGAGGTTCCCTGCGCTGGGGCGAATGGCGGAAAACTGTGAGCATCAAACTGATTCCTGGGGCTCTTCGAGACGCCGATTCAGGTCCCCGTCCACGGGGCGCAGCCTGGAAATCTGCACGACGCCGGGCCACGCGCCCGGCGCGCGGATCGCTCCCGACTGAGCCCGCCCTTCGGCCCCGCAATCTCCGGAGGACCCCCTCCTCGGGGCGCATGATGGAAAACTGGATCCGTGCGGGACGCACCAGGCACCCATCTCGGGGCGGGGGCCGGAAAAGCCGCTGCTCCAGCGGCTTCTGTGTCGCTCGCGACACTGATTCGCCGCTAAACTGTGAAGCTCCGATCTTTGTTGGCTGGCAGGAAACTGTGAAGCGACTCGCTGACTTAACTGGGAAGCCAGCTTCACCCGATACCCCTGAGTCCAAAACCAAACAGATTCTCCTGCTACGCGCCGCGACAGGGGAGAGGAGGTGAGGTGGACTCAATTTTCGGTGTGGCAGGACCCCCGCGCTGGGGCGGAGCGCGGAAAACCGGGCGGGACTCGACAACCCCGAAACAACCGACTCCCGAGTTTGGCGGCACCCGGAACACCGTCAAATTTCTGAGCTTTTTCCGGTCAACGCCCCGACGAGGGCACCTGATTAAGCAAAAATTTCCTTCATGCGCCCCAATACGGGTCCCTCACGTCAGGTCCACAATTTGGGGCGCATAAGGTAGTTGCACACAAGATGGACGTGGCACAGCCTAGGTTCAGCGCGGCATTGGAGCAGCGGAAATGGTCGACAGCACTCAACTCGAAGAACCCCGGTTCCACGGAAGTCTCGAGCCCCGATCCTGGGAGCGCCATCAGGCGACCGTTCCGAAGGCCGGTGACGCGATCGAGGTGCTGGATCACGATCTGCGCATCGTCGACCGGAAGCTGTTCAATGTGATGCTGGCTCACTCGTTCGATGTGCTGAAGGAGGATCCGGAGCGCACTTTCTTCGCCACCGCAGCGCAGCTCAAGCGCGCGATTGGCTGGGAGCACAAGAACGGCAACAAGGAGATCGGTGACGCGCTGCTCCGTCTGCAGCGCACTGTCGTCATCGTTGGTTATTGGGCGGGCGAAGAGCGGTCGCGGCGCCTGAACCTGTTGAACATGTCGGACGTCGCCAACCGTGGCGGAGGTTACGTCTACTGGCAGTTCAACAAGCAGATGGCGCCGCTGCTCGCGGATCCCGAGAGTTACGTCAACATCCACCTCAAGGTCAGCGCGGCGCTGCCCAGCCTGTTTGCCCACCGCCTCTACGAACAGATCGCCTATCACGCTCGCAACGGCGAGCCCTGGCTGGTCAGTACGGATGAGCTGCGCCGTCGCCTCGGGGCGACCGCGCCAGCCTACCAGAGCTTCAAGAAATTTGCGGGCCGTGTACTGCGGCCGGCGCTGCGCAACCTCGATGAGCACGGGCCATTCGATATCGACACCCGCTTCCACCGGGATTCGCAGAATTTCGTGACCTCGATCGAGTTCCGCGCCAGCCTCCGAGCAGGCTGGATCGAGGAACGCTCTCGGCCGCTGGTCGTGGGCGTGTCGACCGACAGTGAGAGCGAGGTCCACCGGATCGTAACCGACACACCGGATGCTGAGGATGTCGACGGACCGCGCAAGCGGATCACGCGGCCAACGATTGACCGCATGTGTCGAGAGTTTCCAGCCTTCGACGTCGATGCTCTGGTCGATGAATGGGCTCACTGGCGCGCGCGGACCGGGGGCCTAATCCGGACCGCCAAGCCGGGCGCCGACCTCGCAAATTATGTCTACGCCAATTACGGGCCGGCGAAAGGGCTTGAGGGCGCGACCGCTCAGCAGGCCGTCGATGCGCTGGTTCCCGAGCGCGGCGATGATCTGCGCCTCGCCCTGGATGTGGCCGCCCAGATGCATGCTCAGAAGCGCAAGACCTGGATGGCGATGGCGCGGCGCATCCGGCCTGGAACCAAGACGCCATCCATGGGCATGGAAGGCCTGCTGCACTGGGTGCCCGCCGTGGTCGATCAGATGAAACTGTGCCGTCTGATCGAGACCCCGGACACCCCCGACGTCTGCGCACGGGCCGCAACCGACTTCGAGTTGCAGGGATGATGGCGATGCGTTGAAACCGAAAAGCAAGAAGGCCCGCCGGGCAGGGCGGGCCTTCTGTCTAAACCACGCGGCGGACGTTACGGCCCTACGTGATCGTCTGACACCGTCACTGTAGACGCCGTATCGTTTCCTGGCAAGCTGGTCGAAGACCAGAACAGGGGAGTTGCGTCCGCCGCGGCCAATCCGGAAGCAAAGGAGGCCGCAATGCGAGACACCCTTCCAACCCCCGCAAACGACTTCCAGCCGCGCCCGCACCGCCAGCGCTCGGTGGGGGCCGCCGGCCACCAGGTCCAGGGCCGGCTGCAGCGCGCCGTGCGTGCCAGCGCCCGCACCCGTGATCCCGCCGCGCAGCTGGTCGCCTCGGCGCTCGCCCAGGAAATGCTGCGCACCGGCGGCCTGCCGTGCCGGCCGTCATTGCAGCGCCTGGCGGCGCTCAGCGGCGTGCATCCCGCGCGTGCCGAGCAGGCCCTGCAGCAACTGGAACGCATGCGCCTGGTGGCCCGTCTGCGCCTTGAGGGCGCGCCGGACGTCGATCACTTCGCCCTCCTCTGCGACGCCCGTGCGGCCCTGCCTGAAAGTCATTAACGATGACGACGGCCAACCAGGAAAAGGTGCCGCTCTGGCTGAAATGGGAGGAGCTAACGCGCGCGTGTCAGACGCCGGAGATCGCCGGGAGCGCGGGCGCCATCCAGGTCATGCGCGCCCTGCTGGACGATCTGGATCGCGATGGTCGTCGGCAGTGTTATCCATCGCTCGATCGGCTGGCGCAGGTGACCGGCCTCAGCAGACGCTCCGTTGTCACCGCCCTCAGCCGCCTGGAGGCGGAGCAGTTGATCACCCGAAGCACCGGTGGCGGGCGCGGACGCTCCACCCGCTACGGCTTTCCCTGGATCGAGGCGCAGATGTCCAGGCGGGAAAACTCGGAGCCGGAGCGATCCGGCTCGGCGACAGCGCACGAAGGCGCAGGGGCAGCGGCGACATCGGGCTCACCAGATCAGCGCGCGGCACCGGCTCGCGCCGAAATGCAACAGAGCGCCCTCCTGCTGCCCCTGGATGGCGGAAAAAGCCAGGGGGTGCTCGCCGCGAAGATCAGCCGTCGGTTCGTCATCAAACGAGACGACGCGGAGGGGATGGTACGGCGCTGGTGCGCGCGCTTCGGCATGGAAATGGTTCAGGCGGCCATCGACGAGGCGATCGCGGACGGGATCGAGCGCGAGCAGCTTGCCCGTTACGTCGCGCAGCATTTGGCTGCGCCCAGCGCCGCGTCAGCACCGTCGAAACCTGATCCGGCAGCCACGCAAGCCGATGATGAGACGGGTGAGGATCCGCGCTGGCAGCGCGTGCGCGCGCGGCTGCGCGACGAGATCGGCCAGAGTGCCTTCGACAACTGGTTGCGACGCGTCTCCTTCGTGGGCCTATCCGACGGCTGCGTCGAGCTGTGCGCCCCAAGCCGGTTCGTCGGCGACTGGGTGAGGTCGAATTACGCGGACCGCCTGAGGGCGCTATGGATCGCCGAGGATCCAACGGTCTCACGAGTGTCTGTCTCGCACGAGAAGGCCCTTGCGCGCTCGGCATAGGCCAGCCCAAGCCAACCGACCGAGACCCGCTCTCTTCACGCGAGCGCCCGAGGCGCGATGGCCGCGAAACGCCCATCCCACGGCCGGCCAGGGAGTTCGGGAGGCGCCGCCGCTGGGGTGATCCGGATCATCCGGTCGGCAGGCCTGATGGCTGCATGGCTTTTACCAACTGACGGCGCGGACTAGAGCTGGCCCGTGCACCATGCTTCGAAGACTTCCTGGACGTCCTTTTCTAGCATAGCGCCGGCCTCCGGGCTCTCGCCCCGGAACACCACCGCGCTGCTGAGCACACGGGCCAGGACCATCTTGGTGTGCCGGTCCGAGGGGCCGAAATTCCCGACACCCGGCCTCTCTTCCAGAGCGCGAAGCGCCTTCCTCAACGTCTGCTTCTGCTCCTCCACGACCCGATCGATCTCCGCCAGGCTCTCGGCTTCGGTATCGAACTCCAACGACGACCGTTCGGTGTCATTGATCCGGTAGATATCCTTGATCGCGCCGCCGATCCGCCTGATCGCCCGCATGTCGTTGTCAGTGACGTCCTTGCGTCCGAACATCACCACCTCTCTTCGGTCGAACTGACAGCCGCTCGCGGTCCGCACCTTGCATCCATGACACGGGGCCGGCAAATCGCCATTGCAACAAACGCGGCAGGCCCCGTATCAACGGGTCGCGCACAGGCGCCGCTTCGGTGGGGCAGCAGGGCAGGGCGTGCACACTCTCTCACGCGCATGATGCTCCAAGAAGAGACCTGCAGCTCGTGCTTCAGCGGTGCTGATACCGCCCCAGGAGGCGCCCGATCTGACCTCCGCAGACCGTCGAAAGGCGTGTGTACTCGTCCAGGGTATCCAGACGCGCGTGCGCGTCATGACGCTGCTTCTCGATTCCGCGCATCACCTGATCGAGCGCTTCCTCGAGGTACCGCCGGATGTGTGCGCCGGCCTCCTCGGCAGAGCGCCCGCGAACCGGGCCGAGCTGCACTGCCGCCTCGATGAGGTAACTGCGGATCCGCGGCCGGAGGCGCGTCAGCACCCGGCGATCGATCGAGACATGCTCCATCTCATGCGCCCGCACCACCGTCCAGCCACAGGTCCCTCGCGGGATTTCGCGGGCGACGATGACCTCCAGGTTCTCGAGCGCGATGCGGGCCTGGATGTGGGTCACCCGGCTGCAGGCCCCGCCGGCGCCGTTCAGCGTCAGCTTGCTGAACGTCACGCTGGTCCGCAGCTGACTCCGAGCCAGCCCGACGGTATGCATGCCCTCGGCACCGTGGGGGCGATACGCTGACCCACCCAGGGACCTCAGCTGCGCGAACGAGACGTCCGTGCGCAGCCTGGGCTCGGGCAGTACAAGGTTCACGCTGCTGGTGATCCGCGTTGGCTGCGGGCATTCCGGCGCGGCCGCCCGCACCCACGGCGTGAGCAACAGCATCATCGCGAGCGCCACCGTGAGCGCCAAACCCCAGCGCATGCTCCAACCCATCCAAGAGATCACCGATCAAGGAGGTGGAAGTGCCGCAGCCCCGGCGTCCCGCGATATTGGCCGGTTGACCGAGGCCGCCCCGATGCGCTGAATTGGTCCCGGATACAACCGAGAGACCTCATGCGCGCGTGCACCCTCCCTCTGGCGGCCTTTGTCGCGACCCTGGTCTTCTGCCTCGAAGTAACGACCGCTCGGGCCGGCAACGGCTGGATCGCGCGGTGCGAGGCGCCGTCCGGGACCGGGCACCAGTACGGCGACCTCTCGAACCTCGACGGAGGCGCGATCTTCCAGCCCGAGGACGGCATCACCGAGTTCGATGACAGCTACTCGAACATCCGGCCAGCGTTCCTGTACGAGGGGCGGGGCGATGCCACGGTCGCCGTACTCTGGGGCGACACCAAGCCCGACGGCGTATCGCCCAGTGCTTTCCGCAAATCGGAAGCCGACGAGGCACGGGTCATCGCCGCGACCGACCATAAGGTCGTGACCCTGAAAACCTATGCGGGTGAGACCTGGATGACGACGCACCTCCCACAAGCCGGCGTCGCGTTCGCAACCCGGCATGAGCGCGACACCTACAGCGATCTCGGCTACGTCGCGAGCGCCATCACCTTCCCGATGCGCTGCAGCTACGAACCGCTCCGCTGAACAGCCGCGGGACCGGGCAGGGACCGATGATGCGCTGAATCGGTCCCGCCCTGTAGCGCACTTCGTTGATCGCCGCCCCCGCCCGGGACCTCATCATCGCACGCGATGCGCAGCTCGGGTGAGCCGTGCACTCGTCAGGCTTGCCTCAGAGAGTGCGATAGGGACCGTTTCAGCGTAGCTACCGCCCGGCGCCGCCGCGCGCCCGAACCCGAAGGCCAGGACGGGATGGATTCTGCGCAGCAGATGTCCCCGCCGCCTCGTCCCCACGATCGCGCTGCGCCGGCGAGCGCCGTCCCGGCGGCAATGCCCCACCCCAGGGACCGATTCTGCGCAGAATCTATCCCTGGGTTCTGCTCCTGCGCAGTGCACGATCTCGACCGGGTGTGGAATAGCTCAGCCCTCACGGCTGCCAGGGACTCACTCTGCGCTGAATCTGTCCCGCAACCACGGCATCCGGCTGCGGGCATGAAACGGGGCAGGGACCCCATCAGCGCAGAAACACGCATAACGCGCCCGCCCAGCCGGCCGGCCTGGCAAGCGACTCGGGACCGATTCAGCGCTGAATCGGTCCCGGGCCTCTCTGAACTGCTGGTAGACGCGCCGATCAGGGGCGGCGCGTCCCCAGTGGCGCGACCCGTTTCGTCGTACGCTGACCTTGTCCCTCGGCGCGATCCGCCGGCCGGGTCGGCAGGTTCAGGCCGGAGTAACCGGACTTGCTGCGCTTGATCGCCGGCTTTGATGGCTTGAGGATAAGTCCGCCGTCTGCTTGCTCGATGTTCGCGTCCGGATAGACCAGCTGGACGTGCTGCAACACCGGTCGCATTCTCTTCGCAAAGTCGGCGACACGGCCGTAATGGGCGCCGAACTGCGTCATCAGCGCGATCCAGGGTAGCTTCACTGGTTTGTCGAGTTTCGGCAGCCGGTAGGCTAGGAACGCGTACACGTCGAGCCCGAGCGAAGTCTCCGACAACTCGGCGATCGCCCGACTGTCGAGTGGTACCGCGTGCTCGCGCAAGTGGTCGTGGAACTCGGTTGTGAGCTCGACTTCGCTGGGCCAGGTTTCTCGCCCCGGCGTGTCCGCCCACATGCTGAGCCCGCGAACGATGTGGGACTGCTGCATGTTCTCGCCGATCAGCCGCCCCTGGTGGTCGACGGTGTCCCACTCGAGCTTGAGTTGGCAGTTCGCGATCCGCTGCACCTGCGTCTTGATGGACGTGATACTGCCCCTGGGACCGCCGTTCACCGTGAGCCCGAGCGACTTGATCCAGGCCGACATCGAGCGCCCGAGAGGGATCGTTCGAGACTTCACGCCCTCCGACTGCAGGTAGATCATGATCAGCCTCGCCCGGGTGCCGTACGGCACGCCAATCGGCTTCGGCTCATCGGTCTCGCGCGCCGATCCCCAGCCGGGCGTGACCACCAGTCGGATGTTGCCATTGCGGCGCACCCAGGCTCGGGAATCGTCGGACGGACGGCTGTGCGGCAGCCCGGTCTGGCAGAGTCCGCTGTGCAGAAAGCTGAGCTCTTCCTCGGTTGGCGGCTGCATCATAGCTGCGGCTGTGCGGATTTGATCTGCACGCTTCTGATCGCCGTCTTCCAGCGCTTGCTCTATCAACGTGTCGCTACCGAACAACGCAAGTTGATGATGGATGTCGGCCATTTCGCCATCCCCGGGCTTTTTGCCAAGCAATACTTGTATCGACCTACCAAAGAACGAGGCGAAGGACGACGGGTTTTTTCTGGTTTGCGCTGAATGTGTCCCAACTTTTTGAGGGCGTATCCTCGGTTTTACGCTGAATCAGTCCCTCGGTCGTCGAGTTCGTGGACAGATTCAGCGTTATCGGGCCATTCACAGGTTTTGCGCGCCGACAGGCCCGCGCGCGGTATAGGTTTTATTATAGGGACTCTATAGGAATGGTGGACCGATTCTGCGTGGATAACCACGAGTCGCGGGACAGTTGCAGCGCAGCACCAGGGACCGCTTCAGCGCACGCGACTCGGTAGGGAGCTTCCGGGCGTTTGCCGAGGGACGGATTCAGCGCATGGTCCTGGAGTCCCGCTCGCTGCATTGGTCCCACCTGGCCGCGTGCGGGACAGACGCATCGCACACTGGGGACAGAAGCATCGCTTAGCGGGATCAATTCAGCGTGGATAAGGTGCCGGCTCACCTCGTTCGCCCACAGGCGCGCTGAATCTGTCCCGGCCGATGCGCGCAGAATCGGTCCCGGACAGGATCGCGCCAGGGACAAACGATACGCTGAATCTGTCCCCACGCCCGCCGCATACGGCTTGTACCAGGAATGTCAGCAGCGACAGTGTTCAACGGCTTGTTGGGCGACGGGGGGCGACGATGGAGGGCTATGAGCTCGACCGCGACGGCACGGAACGGCGCACCCGAGCCGTCGAAGCTTACCTCACGGAACACGTCCTCGATTCGGAACTGAACGAACTCTGTGGCCACGCTGCGACATGCCGGTCTAGCACCCGGCATCCTTACGCCTACGGCCTGCTCCCACACGTCGGCCAGGCCTTCGATTTGCGCGAGCAGGGCCAGCCGATGCGCATCCTGGTCGTAGGCCTCGACTGGGGCGGGGCCGAGCCGCAGACGATGGCTCAGCGGCGCGCCGAGTTCGACATCATCGGCGCGCACGCGGTGCGCAATCCCGGGCCGGGCGACCGGCGCAATCTGAGCCCGCACCTCGGTGGCACGGAGCAGGCGCTGCGCACCCTCCTGGGTATGCCCGAGGGGACCGGTCCCGGAACCCGCGACCTGCCGGTCGATGGATCGCCGCGCAACCTCTATCAGTGCTTCGCCTTCATGAACCGGACCCTGTGCAGCGCCGCCGTGGGTACCAGCAGTCGGACCACGGCGACGATGCGGCGGCACTGTACAACCCATCTCAAGGAGGTCATCGACCGCCTCGAGCCCACGCACATCATCTTCCAGGGCGGGGCCGCCGGCGCCGATATTGAGGCACTCCTGCCGGACACCTGCGCGGTGCAAGGAGATCCAGACGGCGCGCGTGTGTATCTGCATCGCCACGGCGTCGCTTACTGGTTCTCACACCCCGAGGCGCGCGGTGGAAGGTCGTGGAATTTCGGTCGATCTCGCTATTTCGAAGATGCGGTTCGACCAACTCTGCTCGAGTACCGGCGCACGCCCTGGCTGGCCGAGCGGCCCGGTGCCGACACTCGGGCCGCCGTGGCTGGCGCGATCGTCGTGGGGTGCGATCGTGGCGATCTTCCAGACTACATCGACCTGGTTCCGCGCCTTCTATCGGGACCAAGATGGCGGTTCCCCTCGCTCGCACGGGAAGGTGAGCTGGCGATCATGAGCGCAGCGGTCCTGGCCCAGGAGATCCTCGTACCCACGCGCCGCGCGGGCCAGCCGGGACGCCCAAGCGAGCGCTTGATCGCCAGAGAGATTGCGCCGAACGACCCTGAGGGACAGGACCGGCTGATTGAGCGCGCCCGGGATGCAGTCAGCCCCGAGACCAAGTCCGCGCACGCCGACGGACGCCTCGGACGTCTGACGGAGGAGCTCGCCCGCCAGCTGGTATGGTCGGGTGGTGACGCGAGGAGGCTCGGTCAGCTTGCGGCACACTGAGCGGCAACTTGCGCCGCGACTCGCCGAAGCGCATCTTCAGGGCATGGACCCGAACAAGCTTCCCGCGCATGAAACCATGGCCGACCGACCAGGTCGCGCTGGCACCCCGTCTGACGTCGTCGACAACTTGTCTGATGCCTGGTCGGACAGCTCGCAGGGGCTGATCGCGCAAAGCACGCTCAAGCGGGTCTGTCTGGACGACGATCTCGAGCTCGACCCCTCGGTCGAGGAGACGCTCGGTCACATGCGGTTCCGCGGCGTCAAGGAAAATACCGCTCGCGCGATCGCATCCGACCTCCGCTACATCGCCGGGTGGCACTTCACCGCCTATGCCAAGGCGCTTCCCATGCCCACGCCGGCGAGCGTGGTTCAGACGTTCATCGCTCATCACCTCTGGGATCCAGCGATCAAGCAAACCAATCCCGCCCACGGCATGCCGGACTGGATCGCAGATGGCATGGAGCAGCTGGGCCTGAAGCGGCGCCCAGCACCCGGCGAACAGCGGCGCCCTGCAAGCCCGAGCACCGTCAAGCGCCGCCTCGCGAGCCTGTCGACCTGGCACCGCTGGCATCGCGACCTGCGCGCAGCCAACCCACTCGACGATCCGGATGTGAAGGCGGCCCTGGCCGATAGCGCGCGGGGAGCTGCAACAATTCGGAACGAGACGGCGGCATCGGTTGGCAGCCGGCGGGGGAAGAAATCCGAGATCGCGATCGTCGCTGACCATATCACTGCCATGGTTGCTGCCTGTGAAGCGGCGCTCGAGGTCCCCGGGACCGATGACTCGGACACCCGGGCGGAGCTCACCTCGGATCAGCTGAGAGCGCTGCGCGATCGAGCCCTGCTGCTCTACGGCTGGGCCTCCGGCGGCCGGCGGCGCAGCGAGATCGCCAATCTCCGGATGGATCAGCTACAGCCGGTCGAGGGCGGGTACCTTGTCTCGCTGGGGATCACCAAAACCCGTGACGCGAGCGCCAGCGAGCGCGAGGACAAACTGGTCCCGCTCATGGGGTGGGCTGCACAGGCCCTCGATGCCTGGTGCCAGGCCGCCCGCATTAACCAGGGCCGTGTCTTCCGGAGCCTCGGGCAGTCTGGCCGGGTTTCCGGTAAGATCAGCGATAAGACCGTCAATCGCGTGGTGAAGCGTCGCGCGGTGGAGGCAGGTGTGGTTGACGCCGACAGTGCCGACCGGATCTCCGCGCACGGCCTTCGCGCCGGCTTCCTCACCGAGGCGGCCCGCCAGAACATTACCATGATCGACGCGATGCAGATGTCGGACCATGCCAGCGAGCGCTCGGTCGTCGGGTACTGGCAGGCCCAGCAGGTGCTGAGAAACCCGGCCGGCGGCCTGCTAGACCGCGCGCGCGACCCAGCGGCCGGGGCGCGGTCATCCAATCCCTAAGCGGTCGGGCAGGCGCCCCTGGCCCATCCTGCTCCGGGCGAACACCACCTCGCGGCAGCCAGTCAGCACTCCCGGGGCCGTGTTTTCTCGAACCGCGCCAAGCGTAGAGCCAGGACCGTAAAACAGAACCCATCTCCCGCAAGCAGCCGAACGGGACGATGGAATGACCGAAAAACCTTCAGGATCGGCGAGACGCGATCGCTGCCCGGCCCGGGCGCATGCGGCTCTGACCTTTATCGCCACCCTCGCTGGTGGCGTGATGCTGTCCGGTGGCCTCGCGGGCGTTTCCCGGGATATCCCGGCGGACCCCAACCTTGTGGCATCGCTGATCGTCGTTGGCCTTGCCATCGCGGCGATTTCGGGTGTTCTGCTCGGGCTGGGCAGACGCTGCCCGGGGGTGCTGGCCGCCCTGCCGCTCGCTGGAATCGCCCCGGTTTTTCTCGCTCTTGCTGGTGTCGGAACCAGCTGGTTGTGCTTGGTATCTCCGGCGCTGCTCGTGGCCGCTGGCCTGCAACAGATTGCTGGCAACGCCGGGGAGCGCGCGACAAGCCAACCGGCCCTGGCGCTCGCAACACTCTCGGCGATCGCTGGTGTGGGCGTTCTGATGCCGGTGCCGCCCTGGATGGTGTCCCCGCTACTGACCGCCGCGCTCGCCTCTGTCCTGCTGTGCGCCTACGCGGGGGCGACAGCCGGTCGGCACTCCGTTTCCATGGCAACAACGTTCAGGCCGGAGGTCGCTCTGTCTGGTCTGATTGTAGGCGCGGCGATCACCGCCTCGACCCTGCTGCTGATTGACTACGCCGGCTTAGGTTGGGCCGCGGCCGCAAGCGCCGCCTCGATCACGACCGCTGCGGCTGCCGTTGGCCTTTGGCTTCCGCGCAGTGCGCGCGCTTGGCCAGCCGCCGTGGCCGTGGTCGCGGCCGCCGCCGCGCCGGCGCTGATGATCCCGGCGGCGCGCGCCCTCCGCACGATGGAGGCCGTCACTGGTGGCGCCTGGCCGGCGGAGTTTCCAGCGCTTCTGACGGTTGGTGTGCTCGCGGGGCCGGCGATCATCGCGGCGACGTATCTGGCTCGCCGGCCGGGCGGCATCGACGTGCGTTGCAGCGGTGCGCTCATGCCGGCCTCCCAGCTTGCCGGAGCAACCGCCAGCTTCTGGCTCCTGTACCCCGCAGGCGGACTTTCGTCCGTACTCACGGTCATTCTTGCAGGGCTGGTGGCTCTTGCCGCCGTCCGCGGGCTGGCACGCACCGCTGTCACGGCCCTGCTGGTGGGGGTCTACGCGATCATCACATGGCCGGCGCTCGACATTGCGGCCGGGCATCAGTCGTCTGGCGCCTTGAAGCGCTACGGACAGGTGGATGTCGGGATGGCGATGACCGTCCTCAGTCAACGATCAGGGGCGCACGCAACTCACCTAGTAACCGAGATCGAGAAGATCGACGTCAGATCCGCGGGCAAGACGGTGGCTAGCGTGGAACGCGGCGGCACCAGTCGACCCGAGGTACTGGCGGGCGTGGCCGCAATCGCGCACCTCGATGCCGATTCCCGGGCGTTTGTTGGACCCGTGGCCAGCGGCGCCGCGGCCCGGCTCATTCTAAGTCGAACCAGCAACTTGACGGCTGCGGACTCGGACCCGAACGCCGCTTGGGTGATCGCCTCTCTGGCGGATGCCAACGGGGATCTGGCGCAACGGGATGGCTGGGAGATCGTCGGCGGTGACGTCCGGGAAGTCCTGGCGCAGAGCCCGGGGCGTTACGACCTTATTTTCCTGCCGGCCCTCAGCTTGCAGGAAGGATCCCGGCAAAGCCCTCTCTCAAACGCGACGATTGATCTGATCAGTAACCGCCTCACCGACCAGGGTCGCCTCGTCCTATTGGTCAATGCAGCACCGTCGGCTACGAACTCTTCAGCCCTGGCGCAACAGCTACCGCGCAACTTCAAAGCTTGCACAGTGCTTGTGATGGGTCCCGCAAAAAGTGCGATTGTCTGTGACCGTCGCAGGCGCGACCTCCAGGGGCCGGCAGTCCTCGAGGAGGGTCTCTCCAGCGACCTTCGTGCAGCACTGGCGCGCGGAGCGATACCCGATGATCTGCTGGACCGTCTTTCTGCCGGCCCGCTCGGCGCCCGCAGCGATGCGTCTTTACCGGCCGTCGAGGCTTGCGTCACGCAGTCCCGGTTTGCCCGTGCGACCAGCTGTGTCCAGCGTCTGTTGCCGACCGCGTGCGGCCGCGACTATGCACGCTTGATCGCGGCGGACGCATTGAACCGCTCAGACCCGCTCCGTGCAGGGGGATGGATGGAAGCCATCAGCCTCCGGGACGAGGGCTATCCAGCCGTGGCTACGCAGCTTCTAGCGGATCTCGCACGCGACCCCCTGGTCGCGGATCACGACCGTATTTTGTCGCTCAACGCGCTTGAAGCGACGACCGGAATGAGCCGCGCCACCCGAGCCCTTCGTCGGGAGCTGCTACTGCACGACAGCCTGGTCGAGGTCTCGCGCTCGATCAGCCACCACAGGCAGTCGGGGTTCATCCCGGCGTGCCCGGAAGGACAGTAAACCATGAACCGCACGGTATCGCTGCTCGCGTTTGCCGCGCTCGCATCGGGCGCCGCCGCGCTAGCTTATCAAATCCTCTGGGCGCGCAGCCTGGCGATCGTGCTCGGTGGCACAGCGGAGGGCGCGGCCGTCACGCTCGCCGCCTTCATGGCAGGAATGGCCGCTGGAGCATGGCTCGCGGAGCGCCTGAGTCTCAAAAGCCGTGATCCGCGATTGGCCTATGGCCTGCTCGAGACCTTGATCGCACTGACGGCCGTTTCCGCCGGCTGGTTCCTTCAGGCATATGCGTACGATCTCGGTGCGCTGGTTGCCGACCTGGGGGACAGCTGGCTGATCAAGAGCGTGATCGCGTTCGCCCTGATCGCGGCACCCTCAGCCGCCATCGGTGCCACCCTGCCTTATCTGTTCGTGACGGCTCATCGCGCGGTCCCGGCATGCGACCTCATCCCAGCCCTGTATGCGCGGAACGTCATGGGGGCGGCACTCGGCGTTCTGCTGACGGGTTTTTTCGCGATTCGTTTGCTCGGTGTCGAGCTAAGCTATCTCGCGGCCGGGGGTCTCAACATCGCCGCGGCGATCGCGATCCTGATGCTGCGAAATGCTCCCAGGGGCGCCGCGTCGCAGGGCACCGACCACTCCGCCAGCGGGCGCACCTTGAATGCACGCTCTGGTGAAGCCCTGCTGCTCGGGCTGGCCATGCTGTCCGGCGCCGTCGTATTCATCATCGAGGTCGTGTGGGCACATCTCGGCCAGTTCGTGCTCGGCAATCGCACCTACGCCATGAGCGCTCTTCTCGCAGCCGTCCTGCTGCAACTCTATACCGGCACCCGGCTAGTGGAAATGCTGTGCCGCCGCCGGCCGCAAGCCACCCCGCTGATGTTTCTGATTGCGGTGCTCGCCGCCGCCACGGCCGGGCTCACCACCGGCCTCTTCCTCGCGCACCTGGTTTCGAACCACTTCGTTGCCCTCGAAATGCGGATGGGGCTGGAGGGCGAAGTGCTGCTACTCGTTCGCGTCGCCCTCACCGCGCTGGCGCTCGCTCCGGCGATCGTCCCCGCCGGCATGCTCTTTCCGCTTTGCCTGACACTTTCAGGACGCGCTCAGCGAACCGGCGGCGCCGGGGCAGGGCGGTTGCTGGCGCTGAATACGGCCGGGGCGGTCGTTGGCGCCCTTTCGGCCGGCTTCCTGCTCATCGAGCAGGTTGGGGTGTGGGGAAGCTTCAAGGTCGCTATCGCGCTGATGGCGGGCGCCACGCTTGCCGTTGCCGTCGGCGCAGCTCTCGGTCGGACAGGGTATCGTGTCGCCCCTGCGTCAGCCGGCGCAGCGGTCGCCGCATGCCTAACTTTGGTTCTGGCCGCTGCCCCAACCCAGCCGCCACATGCGGCTGTCGACGGCGAGCGCCTGCTGGTCGATGAGCGGTCCGAAGGGATCCTGCAGCTCTACAACGAACGCCATCCGGTGTGCGGCGATCAGGTCGAGGACTGCCTGTTTCTCTACAATGGGCGGCTTCCGGTCGTTTACACGCCTGCGTTCCCGCAAACCCTCTACGCGCAACACCAACAGGCACACGCCGGCATGGCTTATCTGGAGAGGCCGCGCCGGGCACTCGTCATTGGCGCGGGTCTCGGGGTGACTGCCGGTGCGCTGGCCCAGTACCCGGACATCGAGCGCGTCGACGTTGTCGAGATTCATCGCGGTGTCTACGACGCCGCGCCGCACTTCTCTGACGTCAATTATCACTACACCCGCGACCCCAAGGTCAGCACCCACGTTGCTGACGGCCGCAAATTCCTTCTGGCTGCCGATCAGCGCTGGGACCTGATCACGGCTAATGGCACCAATCCGGTCCTGCCCGGAGTCGCCGCGCTCTATCACCGGGAGTTCTTCGAGCAGGCGCGCGAGCGCCTTGCGCCCGGTGGCGTGCTCGTCGTTCAGATCATGAACGAGCTCAGCCCGCATGTGGCGACCGCGATCCTGGACGTGTTTCCGTACGCGCGGGCGATGCGGGGATACGGCGGCGTCCTTGTACCGGGCAGTTGGATCGTCGTGGCAAGCGAGCAGCCCCTGCGCATGCGCCCGAGCGCGGCGCGTCGTTTCGAGGCCCCGAGTGTGGCCGCCGCCTTGAGCGACGCCGGGCTGCCCAGGACCGTATCCGCCTACCAGCTGTTCGCAGCTATGCCGAAGCTCACCCACGTGGTGCCCGGGGCCGGCGCCGCGCCTGCACCGACCGACAACTGGCCGATCGGCGAGTTCCTGATCATGCATGGCGGCGACGGCGCCTTTACCCCAACGTTCAAGTAGCACCGATGGGTGCCGAAGGAGCAGACGATGGAGACCTTCCTGACCACGATCGGCCTTTACGTCCTGCCGGCCCTGGCGCTGTTCGCGCTGCTCGTGTTCATTCACGAGCTCGGGCATTACCTCGCAGCCCGCTATCACGGAGTCGGGGTTAAGACCTTCGCCATCGGCATGGGTCCGCGCCTGGGGACCCTCAAGCGCGACCAAAACGGCACCCAGTGGAAACTCGCGGCCCTGCCGCTCGGCGGCTACGTCGAGCTGCTTGGAGGGCCGGGCGACAAGGATTGCGCGGATGTCGAGGGCAAGCCGCTATCAGCGGCCGGAACCGGCGCACGGATCAGCATTCTTGCAGCCGGCCCGATCGCGAACATCCTGCTCGCTGGTTTACTCTTTATGCTGTTCATCGCAACCGCGGATATCGCCCGCTCGCCGAGCGAAATCGCCGCGGTCGAGCCCGGCTCGCCCGCGGCCGAGGCCGGTCTTCACCAGGGCGACCGGATCCTCGCCGTGAACGGCCGCGACGTGCGCTGGATGGATCAGGTCCTCAATGAAGCGTTCGCCGGCCTCGACCGTGAGATCGCCTTGATCGTCGAGCGCGATGGCCGGCCGATCGACGTCACCCTTCATCCCGACCGTCTGACCGCGAACGTTCTGGGCCGAGATACCGAGGCCGGCTACACCGGTATCCAGGCTGCGCCCCGCGTGCCGGTGCGGTTCACGCCCGCACAGATGCTGGCGGAGACGGCCGACATGTTCGTCAGCCAAACCCGGATGACCGTCCAGGCGGTCAAGGACGTCGTCACCGGCCACCGCGGTGTCGAAAGCCTGATGTCGATCGTCGGGATCACCCATGTCACCGGCGAGATGATCCAGCTCGGCGGTCTAACGGCCCTGGTTTACTTCGCGGGCACGATTTCGCTCGCGCTCGCGGTCATGAACCTGCTGCCGCTTCCGGTCCTGGACGGCGGGCAGATCGTCATCGCAGCCGGAGAGAAGCTGGTCGGCCGCCGCGTGCCGGAGAAGGCGCACACCTGGATGGCTCGGATCTGCATGGGTCTGTTGATCGCCCTCACGGTGTATCTCGCCCACAAGGACCTCACCGTGATCGGCCTCACCGCGGCTGGCGCGGGCGTCGCCATCGCCCTGACGATCGGGAGCGTCGTGCTGATGACCCCGAGCTGGCGCGCCGGCTTGCTGACTCACCTACGACCAGGCCAGACGTGAGCGCCGGCGGCCATGAGCCCGGCTGGCTATCAGCGTGTTGAGCGAGAATGATGGGAGCGGCGACCGCGCCGCCCCCATCCCCGCCAGCCAGCCGGCCGTCACCCCTGCGACCGACTGTCCGGCGAACCCGTTGAGCGCCCCTAGTTGCTCCGGCGGCCGAGCCCGATCTCGCGCGCTTTGGCGGCCCGATCGCGTGAGTAGCTCGGGCAGCACATCGGATAGTCCGGCGGGAGGCCCCACTTCCGACGGTACTCCGCCGGGGTCATCCCGTACTGCGCCTTCAGGTAGCGCTTCAGCAGGCGCAGCTTCTTGCCGTCCTCCAGACAGATCAGGTAATCGTCTTGCACCGACTGCTCGACCGGCACGGCCGGCTTCGCCGGCCCAGCACACAGGAGTTCGACGAAAATCGCGTGCAGCTCCCGGCTGACCCGCGTTACCTCCGCGCCTTCGAACGGGCGCTGATTAAGATAGCCAGCAAGAGCCTGCGCCGTGAGGCGCGCCGCCTCCGAGCTCCTGTCCACGTTCCGCTTTCCTCCGCGTCACGACGCCGGCTCAGGCGCCTCTTACTGTTGGAAATATTCAAACACGGTCGAGCTACAAGCAAGGACCGTTGATCACGTACGTTTTACCGAAAATCCACGCTACTCCCGCCGCATTTCCGCCATATCTCAGGAGGAGACCCCCCCCGGAGTGCCGCATGCCCAGGACCCTTCTTCTTCCGGCGATCGCCCTGCTTCTGGCCACGCTCTCGGCAGGGCCAGTAGCGGCCGGCACCGACCGTCTGTGCCTCGCGGAGTTGCCGCGCGCGGAGAGGGAGTTCGGGATTCCGCGTGGCATCCTGACGTCGATCGCGTTTGTTGAGGCCGGCCACCGCGGCACGGTTTGGCCCTGGACCCTCAACATCGACGGCCAGGGCCAGTACCCGGAGACACGCGCCGAGGCGTTGCGCCGCATGGTCGATAATAGCGGCGAGATGCACCGGTCAATGGCGGTGGGCTGCATGCAAATCTTCGTGCGCTACCACGGAGACAACTTCAGGTCCCCGCAGCACATGCTCGATCCCCGGACGAACGTGCGCTACGCCGCGCGCTTCCTGCGCGATCTGTACCTGCGGCACGGCACCTGGACAGAAGCGGTCGCCCATTATCACGCGAGCCCACAGAATCGCTCCGCTCAGATACGATATGTCTGCCGCGTGCTGCACCACCAGGTGGCGCTCGGCTTCGGCCGGCTGACGCGAGCCGCGATGGATCACTGCTCGGGTCGTTACCGTCAGTACCTGGACGCGGCCCGTCTGGCCGACTGAGGTGGCCCGATCTAGCGCGCGTAAGCAGGTTCGCCGGGCAGGGGGGTCATCGTCACCACGGCCTTGCTGCGCGGGCCGTAGCGCTTGCGGATCACGACCTCCGTGATCTGCGAATCGTTTCGGTAGGCCACGCCCTCCGCGCCGTCGAACAGCGCCTTCTGCCAATTATCCACATCCGGCTTTGACGTGGGGACCACCTCACCTTCGAGCGCCCGGGCCCGGCGGCGGGCCGACCAGCTCTCCGGAGGCGACAGGATCAAGTCCAGATCGACACGCACCGCGCCCCGCCAGGGGCCGTAGCCGTGGAAGGCGACGCGGGTGATCTCCCGAATCGCCTCCTCGGCCCTCCGGGTGTCCTTCGGGGTGTAGTGGTGCCCGCCGCCAGCGCGTGCGCGCTCCTTCGGCATCATCCGCCCCGCGACCTCGAAGGTGATCGCGTGCGGGGCCGGCGGGCCGGACATCTGAGCGACGGCCTTCGCGGTCGGCGGTTTCGGCTTCGGCACCTTCTTAGTGCCGGCAAGGCCGAGTTTACGCGCCTGTGATGCGGTTATGTGCAATCTACCCTCACACGCCGACGTGCGACCGATTTGTGCAGTGGACGCACCTGGATTAAGGTCTTAACTGATGGGCAAGGTGTTCGAGCGCCCACAAGATCGGAAATGGGTTCAAATGGCGAAAATTCCGCCCGTGGACTACGCGTCCGTCTATCATCGCTATCACACGCTCGATGAGAGCTTGCCGATGATCGCGCGTAGCTACGCCTGCTCGCGTTCGACGGTCCTCAAAGCGATGAAGAAGTTCGAAAGTCAGGTCGCTGCTGAACAGGGTCTCGAAGACCCGAACGCCGCCACGACGTCAAACGGGGTCAGCGAAAGCGCGGGCGGCGCCACCGAGACCTCGTCGTCGAATGGCGCGTCCGGGAGTGCCGACCCGGCCAGCGAAGCTTCGGGCGCGCATGCCAGTAATGGCTCGGCACACAGCGGGGAACCGGATACGCCAGCACCCCGGGAGCCGAGCCCGACGGCACGGATCCAGACGGCTGCTAGCGCGTCCCTGATCGCGCTGCCCGGTCAGGCTGATACCTCGTCAAGCGATTCCGACAAGGCGGCCGAGAAGACCTCCCGTGAGGGCCGGCCCAGGCTCTCGGGCACCCTCAAGCTACGCGCCAAGCCGGCCCGCTCTCACAGAACGCCAGCCAATTACGGCGAAGCCACAGAACAAGCGGCCGAACCGCCGGCTCAAGACGCACCGGCGCAGGCCCCGACCCAGCCCACGCCAGCGCCGCCTCCAGGTCCCGCGGGCGCGGATCGCTCGAACCTGCCCGAGCCGTGCCGGCGACTGTTCGAGGCCGCGGAGGCGCTCAGCGTTAATTACGCTGACATGATGGCGGACCCGACCGCCGAAAGGGCGGAGCGCCTATCGCAGACGATCCATGGCCTGCGGCGTGTGATCGCACGGATCGAGATTGACAAGGACCGCCAGCTTTCAAGCGCCAACCGAACTGCCGTCTCGGCCAAGTGACATAGCGATTGCCAATATCGTAACCCTGCGCGCATCAAGGCCAAGGGCGTCGACGGCGGCCCTTATCACGCGCGGGCAAAAATGGTATTCGCCATTGCCTCCGCCGGGCGCAGCCGATATCACCGCGTCAGTGGGGTTTCCTGCCATGGAGCATGGGGCGGAATGACCGACGACGCGCCGGCGATTTTCGACGTCCTCGCATTATCCGAGCCAGCCGAGACCGCGGCCGAGCGCCTTGAGGCCGCCCAGGGCCGGCGGGCGAAAGCGCACGTCGCCCAGGTCAGTCAGGACGACATTCTGGTGGTCGCGCGACAGCTCGACCAGATGTTCCGCATCGAGGTGCCGCGGCAGACTTACGTCAGCGAGCTGTTCGCGGATGAGACTGCCGTGGAGATGGCCCGCGTCCTGGCGCGCTCGCACTTGCCGATCCTGGTCCAGCTCGAGCGGATGAGCCGCGACGGCCTGGGCGCGCTGCTGAGCGCGCCCCTCCCGCAAGCGGCCTCTGGCCTCCGGCTGGCGACTGATCGCCGGGTTTCGATGCCGCACCAGCAGGTGCTCTACGCCGGATCGCCACCGCATGCGCACGTCAAAGTGCTGTCCCGTCGGATCGAGCGGCGGATGCCGTTCTCCCTCGTGCTGCACCTGATCCAGATGGCCGCCAACCACCTGCGCAGCCTGTTGCAGCAGCGATACAACATGGCCGAGGAGGCCGGTCTGGTCGCGACGGCAAGCGCGTCCTCGATCATCATAGAGATCGCCCGTCAGATGCGTCTGCAAGGCGAGGCCACAGGCGGTATCGCGGACTCGCTGCACGCTGCTCACCTGCTGACCTCGGAAATCCTCCTGCATCTCCTCTGCCGCAGCGAGGTCGACCTGTTCGATGCGTCGATCGCCTGTCTGGCGGGGCAGGGCGTGCGCCAGGTGCGAAATCCCCTGTACGGCACCGACCGGCAAGAGCAGGCCGAGATCCTCGCGGCCGCCGGGGTTCCTGACGAACTGCACGACGTCTTTTCGACGGCCCTGTCCCTCGCCCAGCGCGGATCAGTGGGCCGGCGCGCTTCCGACCAGCGCGCCTACATGCACCACTTCATCTCGACCATCCACCGTCAGATCGGCGATGTCGACGATGAATGCCCGCAGTGGGTGTCGGAGATGCTCTGCGCCCTCAACGAATCCGACGAGATCCCGCTCGATGCTCTGCGCGAGAGCGCCCAGGACGAAGCCAAAGCGGAGATCGTCCCGCTGGCACCCCAGACTGGCACCGCCACGCCGCCGCACATCGGCGGCGCCCCCGACCGAACGCTGCAACCAACCGACAGCGAGTGATCAATCCGGTTTCGCCGGCGCCCGCTGGAACGAGGCAAACGCGGCTGTGAGTTCGTAAGAGAAGCGGCTCAGCGCATCGCTGAGAGCCGGTGGCGCCGCACCGGAGCAACGGCCGCGCTCATTCAGACTGTGAATGCCGAGCGCACTTAGTCGACCCGCGAGCTTGGCCGCCGGCAGATCGTCGGATACCAACCGACCGAGATCGCAGAACGCGATCGCGACGAAACGACAGGCTTCATAGTCGTAAGCGAGTGCCTTCACCGCCCGGACAGCCGCCCGGGCAGCGATGCCTGCCGGCACCCCCAGCCGGGTCATCACCCGACTGCAAGTCCGCTCGAACAGCCGCTCGCCCAGGTGTCGATCTGCCGCCCACAGCGGCACGTCCACGCCCAGCCCCAGCTTCCCGTCGCGGCGCTGGCGCAGCAGCATGTGCCCGTCGCTGCCGGTCAAACAGAGGCGCACTTCCAGCCTCTGCCCCTGACAAGCGAAGGCGGCATCCTCCAGGCCCGCACGCACACGCTCGCGCTCAGTCATGAGTCGAAGCGTCTCAGCCAGTGCCAGGTCGCGCGTGCGCTCGCTCTCCGTGAGTTCGAGAAGCTGCACGCGCCCTCCGTTGGCGGTAACCGGACCCTGGGCGTGCCGCACCAGCGCCAGCGTCGCAAGCCCGCTCAGATCCGGGTGGCGCGCGCGGGCGAGCGCCCGGTTCCACCGCATCGCCGGACTCTGCTCCCCGATCCGGATGTCCGGCCTTCCATCCGTCCGGATGGCGAACTGACCCGGCTGAAGGCCCTTCCGCTCGAACGCGAGCAGGCGGATATCAGAAGCCATCCCGCCCTCCCGAGGCCCTGGCCTTCTCCACGCGCACCAGCGCCAGGCCGGCTTGGCGCGCCCAGCGCGGCAGCGCGACCTGCCCGAACCCCGGCAGGTCGGCCCCGGCGAGCAAACGGGACCCGACACTGGACCGATCATCCAGAGCGAAGAAGGCACGCACACCTGGTGAGTCACAGATCAGCACGAGATCCACGCCGAGGTCGGTCAGAATATCGCGTGCCGCCTCGGCGCGTTCGGCGGACATCGCGAGATGGCTCGCGGCGAACCCGGGTTGCGGGCGATGCGTGGGGATCGACAGAACCTTGTGCTCGGTCCGAAACAGGATCTGCGGTCCGAGATCGGCGTAGGTCATGACCGTCCGGCTGCCAGCCGGCAGCAGATCGATGACCCGGTCGTGGCCGCATCCGGCCGGCCGCGCCGGCCGCTCGACCTTGCCGACCAGCGTCTCGTTCATCTCCGGCAGGCGGTAGCGATGCGGCCCCGTGTCCGCCGCGAACGGCCGGCCGGCGAAGGGCAGGGCGAACAGGATCGCGACCAGCAACGTGGCGACGACCGTGCTACGCCGCCACTGCGGGGACATCAGGCTCTCCCAACCGGCTCCGCCGGCGGGCACGTTGCCAGCCATGGCGCGCCGCACCGCGCTCACGACTGCGCGGCGGTCTAGCTCATCGAGCAGTTTTCCAAGCGCCTCGGCGACCGGATAGGCCGACAGCAGCGCGAAGATCGCCAGCATCCGGTTCGGCACGAAGTCATCGCGCAGCAGGATCGCGAAGCAGAGCGCGAGCCAGCCCCACAGCCAGGCACCCAGGCCACGCGCTGCGAGCAGGCGCCAGGCCAGCAGCGGAAGTGCCAGCAGGAACAGGCTGAGCTTGGGCAGCGCGCCGGTCAGTGTCTCGAGCACGCCGCGGCTCAGCAGATGACTGAACGAGAAGACCCCGTCCAACTCCTGGATGTGCGCCACCCGGAGATCGTGATAGAGGTCGTCGACCTCGTTGATCCGGCCGCTGGCGAGGGCCGGGAACGCCTCGTAAAGGCCCAGCACGACAGTCAGAGCGCAGACGCCGGCGATTGCCAGGCGCGCAAGCGGCACGCCGCCCCTCGACACGTGCCGTTCGGTCAGGCGCGCCAGCATCCAGAAGCCAAAGTGCGCCGCGAACAGCCCCAGGTAGAGGCCCGAGATCCGGTCGACCGTGGGCACACTCCACAGCGTGCCGTGATCGAGCAGGTGCAGCGCCACCAGACCCGCCAGCGCGACACCAGACAGCGTGAGGCCGTCGCGCGCACCCATCCGTCGCGTGTGCAGGCACCAGGCGAGTCCGATCACGCCCACGGTCGGCGCCAGAGTCAGCATGGTCTCGGGTGAGATCCAGATGCCCGCCGCGAACACGGCGCCGAGCCCGATCGCCGCGCCGACCCGCTCCCCGTCTCGACTGAGCAGGCGCAGCAGAAACCCGAGTGTCACCACCGAGGTGATCAGCACGAGGCTGTGCCAATCGATCCGCCCGGGGGCGAACTGCGGGGCGATATAGATCTGCGCCACCAGGATCAGCGTCAGGTAGAGCAAACGCTGCCGGTCGAAGACCGGCGACACGGCCCAGACCGCCGCCCACAGCAACGCCACGTGCAGCACGGGCGGCAGGACCGTGGACCAGCCGACGATGGCGGACTGCAGGTCGATCGAGAACGGCCAGAACAACAGCGTGCCCATGGCGATCAGGAGATCCATGGCGCGGCTCCAGTGTTGCTCGACGCCACCCGGAACAACCCGATCGAGGGCGGGCTCGAACCAGCCGCCGCCTTGCAGGAGATCGAGCACCCGCGCGCCTCGCGCGTAGCTGTCGGGTCCGAGCAGGGCGTCGCCGAACAGGCCGCCGCCGACGGCCTGTCCGAGAAAGGCTTGAAGGCCCAGAAGCGCGCAGCTGGCGATCCCGAGCAGGGGCGCGATCTCGCGCATCGTCGTCTCCCGCGCCTTCAGCATGCCGGCCCGTCCTCGCATGCCAGCTGGCGGCGCCGGATGTCTTCAAGCAGGCGGCGGTTCATCTGCAGGCTGTCAGCCAGGGCGGCCGCGATCCCGAAGGCCGCTGCGAAACCAAAGGCGACCCCGGACGCGGCTGCGAAACCGCCGCCGCAGACCGTGATGGCAAGCAGGACCAGACCGATGAAAGCGGTCCCGGTGGCGGCCTTCGCCAGTACACCGGCGAGGCGGTGCGCGATCCAGAAGCGCAGCATCGTGCCGATGGACCTCTTGATGTAGCTCGGGATCGAACGGACCAGGCGGGACGGGCGCAGGTCCTCGTTCACACCCACCGGCGCGTTCACCACCCGCATCCCCCGGTGCCCGGCCTGGATCAGCGTCTCGAGCGTGTAGGTGTACTCAGACAGTACCACGATGCGCTGCGCGGCATCGCGCGACAGGGCGCGGAAACCGCTGGGCGCGTCCGCCACCCCGGTCCGGCTGACCGCGCGCATCACACGCGAGCCCATCCGCTGCAACAGCTTCTTGGCCGGCGTGAAGTGCGCGATCTCGCTGATCGGGCGCTCACCGACCACGATGTCGGCCCGACCCTGCAGGATCGGCGCGACCAGGTCCGGGATCGCGCTCGCCTGATACTGGTTATCCGCATCGGTGTTCACGATCACGTCCGCACCCAGGCACAGTGCGGTCTCTATGCCGGCTTGCCAAGCCGCGGCCAGGCCGCGGTTGGTGCCCAACCGCACGACATGATCGACCCCGCACACCCGCGCGACCTCGCCGGTCCGGTCGTTCGAGCCGTCGTCGACCACCAGCCACAGAACCCGGTCGAAGCCCTCTACCTGCCGCGGCAGATCGCCCAGGGCCAGCGCGAGCGTCACCTCCTCGTTGTAGGCGGGGATCTGGATGACCAGCGTGCGCGGGCGCGCCGGCTGGGTGACGAGAGGTTGCGCGAACGGGGGCTCCAGGCCGCCGTGAGCGCACTTGAGGGCGCTGTCCATGATGGTCTCCACGGGTCATGAGTCCTGACCTTAAAGGAGGGCCGTAGAACCGTACTCACAAGCCCGCAAGGCCACGGTCTACCGAAAAAAGTCGCGCATTTGAGTGTTTTCGGTCACGAATACGGTTGCGCGGATAGGGGGCGACCATAATTCCAAGTCTGTGCGGGGCGCGATCCCCGACGCCGCAGACGGGGTTTCTCCCCATCTAGTTCTCACCCACGCATGAAGGGAACAGTCTCATGCAGAAGTTCTTCGCCGATCAGTCCGGTGCCTCCCTCGTCGAGTACGGCCTGCTGGTCGCTCTGATCGCGGTGGCCGCGATCGTCGCGATCACCAACGTCGGTGAGGCGATCTCCTCGCTGTTCAACGACGTGGCGACGCGTCTGAGCACCGAGGCCGCCAACGTCAACCCGTAAGCCGGGCTGGCTGAAGGCTTCGCGGGGGCGAGCGGGCGACCGCTCGCCCCCGTCGTCTTTCTGGGGGGGCTCTTTATCCGGCCTCCCATCGAATTCGACCGAGACCGGCATGACCCAGCGACGATTTTCGCAGTTCCTCAGGGCTCGTGACGGGAGCGCGCTGGTGCTGGCTGGGGTCGCGGCCCTACCTGTGATGGCGATGGTCGGGCTCGGCCTGGATCTTTCTTCTGCCTGGCTGACGCGCGAGCGCGCGCTGTCTGCCGCGGACTTCGCCGCACGCGCGGCCGTCCAGCACATCGACAACAACCCGGCGATCCTCGACTGCGGCGCGAACCGCGTGCGCGCTGAGTCGATCGCCCGGCATGTGCTGGATCTGAACCTCGCGAGTGGCGGTTTCCCAGGTTCCAGCGCGCCCCGCGTCAACGTGACGTGCTCCGCATCTGACCAGCTGCGCATCGACGTCGAGGTCGATGTCGACACCAGCTTCATTCAGGCGCTCGACACCGGCTGGTCCGAGATCACCGTTCTGGCCACGGCCGAATATCAGGGCACGCCCTCGACTCCCGGTGGCGGTCCGGGAGGCGGTCCGGGAGGCGGTCCTGGCGGTGGCCCAGGAAACGGGTCAGGCAACGGGTCAGGCTGGGGGTCGGGAGGAAACCCCGGGCGCGGATCCGGTGGGGGTCCCGGCGGTGGCCCCGGTGGGCGCTAGGGCGTCTCGTCTGTCCCTGCACCTGCCTCTGGTCGCGCAGCATTCAAGGCAATTCGCCACTTCTGCGCCCTGAATTCGGACATATATCCCAAGCAGGAGTGCAAGAGACCGTACTCCATAAATCAAATACGGTCCCACCAAGATAGGCCGCTGCCATGTTCGCTCGCTCCCGCCGCCGCGCTCTCCTGACCAGCGCCGCCGTCGCCGCCGCCGTAGCCTTGGCCGGCTGCGCGGACGGCGCGAAGAACGTCGAGACGATCCCTACGCCGCCGAAAGAGACGATCAACGCGGAGGACATCGTTCGATTCGATCGCGAGCCGGTGGTGGTTCTGGAGGCGGACATCCAGCAAAGCCTGGGGCTGGGTTTCGACCGCGGCGAGCCGCTGCCGGCGTACCAGGTGGGTCCGGTCGTGGTGCGCGACATGCCGGCCTACGAGGTCCTGAAGATCATCGCCGCGCCCTATGACGTGGCGGTGGTTCCGGCCCCCGGTCTCGCGACACGGCGCGTCTCCCTGATCGACCCGGTTAAGCGCCCGATGGGCGAGGCGATCGAGCTGATCGCGCGGCAGGCGGGCCTGTTCTACCACTACGCGGACGGCGTGCTGCAGATCGACGACGAGCGAAGCTTCTCGGTCCGCGTGCCGGATATGCCGTTCATGTCGGCCAAACAGGAGTCCGCCGACGACGAGGAAGAAGACGGCGGCATGTCCCCGAGCGTGGTCGAGACCGCCACCGGCCTGACTCCCTACCGGATCCTGAACGAGGCCTATCTCGCGGACACAGGCGACGAGGAAGGCGCCGACAGCAGCAATGACCGGGCGCCTGAGCAGCCGGGCTCTTTGCGAGATGCGTTCGCCCGGACTTTTGTCGACCTGGGCGCCCGAGAAGCCGTGGTCGACGGTCATTCGGACGTCGTCAACTTCACGGCGGACTACCCGACATACCGCCGCATCGCCCAGTACATGTCCGACTTTGAGCACTCTCGGGATGTCATCGTCTACGACACCTGGGTCTACGAGGTCGCGCTGCAGAAGGGGCAGGACGTCGGTATCAACTGGAGCTCGCTCACGACCAGGGACGGCGTCGAGCTGCAGTTCGGCGCGATTAACAACACCAGCGCGTCGGCGGGCACCAGTGCGCCGACGCCGGGCAGCGGCAGCAGTGAGAGTGAGGGCGGGAGCGGCGAGTCGAGCCTGTCGGACGTCGCCCAGGCGATCGGGGCATCTGCCGGCCTTGCCGATGGTCTCGCGCTGGGCGTAGTTGGCGAGGCAGGCACTAGCGTGATCGCTGGGCTATTGAGCTTCCTGGAGTCTCACGGCACTACGCGTGCCCTGGCAAAGCCGACGATCTCGCTTTCCAGCGGCCGGCATGCGCTCTACCACGTCGGCGAGACGCTCGAGTATATCAGCAAGGTCGAGGTCAACAGCAGCGAGAACGACGACGGCGACAACCAGAACAACACCGGCGTCGACACCAAGCAAATCGAGACCGGTGTAAAGATGGTCCTTGGCGGTAGCTATACCAACGGTGTGGTGTCCTCGAAGCTGTTCCTTGATCTTGTCGAGTTGATCCGGTTCAACACCTTTGACACCGGGTCGGTAAAACTGCAGCTGCCGCAGACCTCGCAGCGCCGTTTGCACACCGAGTTCGAGGCGCGTCCGGGCGACCTGATCGTGATCGGCGGCCTGATCCGAGACACCGGTGACACCAGCCAGACTCTGATCCCGGGCACCGAGACTGCGATTGGGAACGCGAGCGCGCATAAGCGCACCGAGCTCGTGATCATGATGCGCCCCCGTCTGATCAAGATCCGCCCGGAAAACTGGACCGAGAACGACCGCGTCGGCGGGCGTGTGGATCAGGAGCCCGGCGCGGTTCTGGACGCGGTCAAGCGCGGCGCGAAGAAGACGGACGTTATCCCCAAGGACCTCCTGCTGGAGAGCCTGCGTGACGGGGAGGCGTCACGATGATCTTACCGGCCACCTTCGGCTATGTCGCGCTCTTGGTCGCCTATGCCACCTGGACAGACATTCGCCGGCGCATCATCCCCAACGCGATCGTCCTGACCCTGCTCGGCATCTTCGCCCTGCGGTGGGCCGTAATGCCGGCCAGCGTCGACATCGTCCCGGACCTCGCGCTCGCCGCCGCTGCATTCGCCTTCGGCTACTTGTCGTGGCATCTGCGTGCGGTCGGCGCCGGCGACGTCAAGCTGATCAGCGTGCTGGCGCTGTGGTTCGGCCTCGCGCATGCGCCGCTGTTCCTGATCGTGATGGCGCTGGCCGGGGGTGCGATGTCGCTCAGTTATATCGTCGTCCGCTCCAGCCCGGCCGCCCAATACCTGATCTCCAAGGTGTTCCCGTCGATCTGGGAGCTCGACTGGAAATCTAACGCCTACACCCGCACGCCCTACGCTGTCGCCATCTGCGCCGGCACCTTCCCAGCGCTGTTTCAGCAGGCCGCTGCCCTCGGAGTGATCTGACATGCGAAAAATCATCTTCAGCGCTCTCGCGATGATCGGCGCGATCGTCTTCGTGATCGCCGGCCTGACCTGGGGCCCGAAGCTCCTGCCGCAGGAGGGCGTCCTCCAGCCCACGCCGCAGAAGGTCGAACCCACGCCGCAAGTCGAGCCTGAGGCCCCGACTGTGCGCGTGCTGGTCATGATGCGCCAGAAGCAGGCGGGCGAGGCGATCGACCCGGTCCGCGATGTGACCGTGGTCGAACGTCCCTTGGACAACGTCGATCCGAGCGCGATCACCTCCACCGGGTTCCTGGAAGACCACCGCGCCTACGCCCAGGTGGCCGAGCGCATCCTGCGCGTGTCACTGATGGCCGGCCAGACGCTGAGCCCCAACATGTTGCGGGAGCCCAAAGTCGAGGAGCGGCGCCCACAGACCCCTGAGGAGGCCGCGCGTCAGCGCGCCATCACCTACTTCGACAAGAAGGCCGAGATCGCGGCCGATCCGGAGATGGCCCTGTTCACGCCGGCCGAGGTTCAGCACGCTCTCGCTGCCGAAAGCGACCAGGTCACGGTCTTCGTCGAGGAGAGCCTCGAGGGCATGATCAAGCGCACGCCTGTCAAGCAGGACGTGACGCTGCAGCAGGTTCGCTTCCAGGCCGCTGATTGCCGGGAGGTCACCTACTACGCGAACGTCGGCCGCGACACGGCCGATCTCCTGCATGTGCTCCGTCTGCGCGTCGCCGCACCGGCGATCCGGATCCGTCCCGCCACCAAGGAGGACGCGCGCGACGGCAGCCGCATCTGCGCCGGCGGCGACAACACCTGCTATTACCTGGATACGGTCGGTAAATCGGACAACACGGTCAAACCAACCCCATTTACCGAACAAGAGGCTGAGATCGATCCGGCGACCGGTCTGCCCCGGGTGCGTACCAGCGAGGACATGTCGACCTGGTGCAAGGATGGCGCCCTGCGTGATCCCCGCATCGTCGACACGAAGGCCGAAAGCGCGCAGCGGCAGGCCACCCCCTGGGCGGGCAACCAACAGCCGGCCGACGCATGGCAGCCGATCGACGACGGCAGGAGCATGCCGGAAATGCCCCCGATGCCGGACGTACCGAACCCTGACATGCCCGCTGGTGGCGAGACCCTGCCACCACCGCCGGCTTTCGAAGGCGAGTGACGCGCCGCCTTAAGCACAGAGCCAGGCAGTACGGCGCTGTCACCGCGCCAGGGATCATACGGGTCGGCTGGCCCGGAATGAATTGGGGACGAGATGAAGACGCTCTCACTGCTCGCATACCTTCGTGATGCGGAAGATCGGGCCGCGCTCGAACTCGCGCTGTCGGACTTCCCCGGAATGGCCCGGGAGATCCGCGAGGGCGACGTCGCGAACGCCACGGCGGACGCGCCCGCATGGACGATCATCCCCGAGTTCCTGGTCCTGGATGTCTCGGCCAGCACCGACATCGAGGCCGCGCTGGCGGACCTGGTCGCCGCCGCGCCCGAGGGGGACACTAATGTCATCGCCGTCGGCTGCCAGGAGCGGCTGGACATCTACCGACGCCTGCGCCGCATGGGCGTGTCCGAGTACGCCGTTTCACCGATCGACCCGACCGAGTTTCGCGGCTTGCTGAACGACATTCGCGGCGACCGCCTCAGCCAGGGCCGCGCGATCAACCCCGACCGCCTGATCGTCACCCACGCCGTGCGCGGCGGCGCTGGCGCCAGCAGCATCGCCGCCTGCCTCGCCGAGGGGGTCACCCGGGATCATGGCAAGCGCGCGCTTCTGCTCGATCTCGATATCGAGGGCGGCAGCCATTACCTCACCTTCGGCGTCGAGCCGGCCGAAGGTTTCCTCGGCATGCTCGAGACACCCAAGCGGATCGACGCGCTCTACCTGGATCGCGCGATGCGCCGTCCCAGCCTCCGGCTCAGCCTGCTCAGCACCGTCTGCGAGGTCGGGCCGCCCGAGGTCGATCCGGCGTCGATCGACGCGATCATTCTCCAGGCCCAGCGCGCATTCGACTACGTGCTCGTCGACCTGCCCTGCAGGGCGCTGCTGGGGCGCGAACTGCTCGCCAAGGCCGGGCACATCGTCCTGGTGGCCCCGCCCACGGTGTTGGGGCTGCGCGATACGTTGCACACGCTGAACTACATCCAGGCCAACGGTGGCGCCGGCAACGTGCTCGTGGTCGTCGCCAAGACCGGCGAATACCGCAACCCAGTCTCGGAGAACGAGTTCCAGCAGCGTACGGGCTGCGCCACCCTGAGCATCGCCTTCGACCCGCGTGCGGCCGAGAAGACCCAGGTCCAGACCCAGACCCTGCTCGATGCCCAGGGTCCGATCGCCCGTCAGATCGAGCAGCTGCTCGCGCGGATGCCGAGCGCCCCGCAAAAGAAGAAGCGCAGCTTCCTCTCGCGCCTGGTCCGGAGCTGACATGATGCGGTTGGGACGCAGCCTGCCAGGCAGCAGCATCGACAAGATCGCCGACGAGCCCGAGGTCAGCGCAAGCTCGATCCCGGCCGATACGCGCGACGCGATCTTCAAGACCGTGCGGGAGCGCCTCGATCTCGACAAGGCGACCCGCACATCGCGCGAGCAGCTGGCCCAGCAACTCGAGAGCGCGATCAGCGAGATCGCCAACGAAAGCGGGCATCAAATCAGTGAAGTCGAGCAGCGCCAGCTGGCTCGCCAGCTCGCCGACGAGATGCGGGGCATCGGCCCGCTGCAGACCCTGCTCGAGGACCAGTCGATCACCGATATCATGGTCAACGGCCCGGACAGCATCTACGTCGAGCGGGCAGGGCGCCTGGTACAGACCCGCACAAGCTTCCGCGACGAGAAGCACCTTCAGTCGGTCGCCAAGCGGATCGCCTCCCGCATCGGTCGCCGGCTCGACGAGCAGTCGCCGATGGTCGACGCCCGTCTGGATGACGGCTCCCGGGTGAACATCGTGCTCCCGCCAATCAGCCTGCGGGGCACTCTGATCTCGATCCGGCGGTTCCCCGCGCACGCCATCACCCTCGACATGATGACGAGCAACCAGAACATGAGTCCGCAAATGCGGACCTTCCTGCAGGCCGCCGCCCGGGGTCGCCTCAACATCGTGATCTCGGGCGGCACCGGTTCGGGTAAGACGACACTGCTGAACGCGATCAGCCAGTACATCGACCCGACCGAGCGCATCGTCACGATCGAGGACGCGGCGGAGCTCCGCCTCCAGCAGGACCATGTCCTCCCGTTGGAGACGCGGCCGCCGTCGCTTGAGGGGACCAATGAGATCAACCAGCGCGACCTGGTTCGCAACGCGCTGCGCATGCGGCCCGACCGGATAATTCTGGGCGAGGTCCGGGGCGCGGAAGCGTTCGACATGCTGCAGGCGATGAATACCGGACACGACGGCTCGATGGCGACCCTGCACGCGAACGCGCCGCGTGAAGCCCTGACCCGTATCGAGAACATGCTGATGCAGGCGGGCTTCGAACTGCCGAGCCGCGCGATGCGCCAGCAGATCGCGGATGCCGTCGATATCGTCTGTCAGGTCGAGCGGATGAACGACGGGATGCGCCGGATCACCCAGATCGACGAGGTTACCGGGATCGAGGGTGAGACGATCTCGACCCAGACGCTGTTCAAGTTCACCTACAGCGAGTCGATGGGCAAGGTGAAGGGCGGCTTCGAGGTCGTCGGCACGTCGCCCCGGTGCATCGAGAAACTCAAGCGCCACGGGCTGGAAGCGGCGACGCGCGCGATCTTCTCCGGCAGCGGGGGCTGATCCGTGGACGGCACCGCTTTCCTGGCGATCCTGCCCGGCAGCCCGGTCGCGCTTGTCAGCTACGCCGTCACGACGCTTCTCGTGGCGGTCCTGCTCGCGCTCGCCTTCCGGACCTTCTTGCGCATCCGGACCCAGGTGCATCTCGATCGCCAGCTGAACCGCGTTTCGGGCCGCAAGCTCGACACTCATGAGACGATGGAGCTGCTGAACGCCCGGGCCCGGGATGACTCACTCAACGATTCCCTTCTTCGGATCCTGCCAACCCTCGGGCGCACCCGCCTGCGGCTCCGGCAGGCAGGCCTCCGGCGCCTCGACATCAAGCTCTACGTGATGGGCATCCTGGCCCTCACCGCCGTGATCATCTCGACGGTGACCATCCCGTACATCCCGAGCTACGCGCAGCCGCTCGTGGTCGCGCTCGGCCTGCATCTGCTGATCGACGTGAAGCTACTCGGCTTCATCATCCAGCGCCGCAAGAACAGGATCCTGGCGCAGATCGCCGACGCGCTCGGCCACATGGTCCGGGGCATCCAGGTCGGACAGTCGCCCGAGGCCGCGATCGCGGACGCCGCGGAAGTCGTGAAGGCGCCGCTGAAGGACCACCTCGTCCTGGTCAAGCAGCTCACAGACGTCGGCGTGCCGCTGGTCGATGCCCTCTCGGCCATCGCGGTCGATATCGACATGCCGGAGTTCGACTTTGCCGTGGCAGCCGTGTCCGCCCAGGCCGAGAGCGGCGGCAACCTGTCCAGCGCCCTGATGAACCTCGTGGACTCGATCCGGGCCCGGCATCAGCTGCAGATGAAGGTCCAGGCCCTGTCGGCAGAGGGCAAGGTCTCGGCGGCGATGATGGTGATGATGCCGATCCTGCTGTTCGTCTGGCTGTCGATGAGCCGGCCCGACTACGTCGCGCCCTTCTACGAGGACCCGACCGGCGAGATGCTGATGTTCCTTGCCTTCGGCCTGCTCGGCATCGGTGCCTACGTCCTCTCCAAGATTGCCCGGATCAAGGTGTAGCCATGCAGCGCTGGGTGTTCGCCACGGTCATCACGTCGATTCTGTTCACCGTGCTCTACCTCGCCGGACAGGCCCTGGCTCCCGGTCTGCTCAGCGGGGCCGGCGGCGCCCTCGTCAGCACCGGCGCCCTGATCTTTCTGTTCGCGATCTACTTCATGCTCGAGAACGTCGGCGACAGCTACGATCTCAAGCAGACCCTCGGGCGCACCGGATCGCTCTCGATGTCCGAGGTCGCCCGAAAGAAGCGCGAGATCGAGCAGCGCGCCGTCGCCTTGCCGTCGACCGGCTGGGTCGGGACGGCCGCACGCGTGCACGACGTCCTCAAGATCACGCCGGACGGGGTCGCCGGCGTCCGCCAGAAGCTCCTGGCAGCCGGCTACATCAGCGATCGAGCGATCCTGATCTACACCCTGTCGAAGACCCTGCTGCCGATCCTGGCACTGCTGGTCGGCGGCCTTGGCGGGCTGGCCTTCTCGCCCGACGCGCCGATGATCCAGGCCCTAAGCGCCCTGCTGAGCGCGACGGCGGCGTACTACCTGCCGGAGGTGATCCTGCGCAATCGTGCTTCCGCACGGCGTGAGAAGATCGCCTCGGAACTACCTGACATTCTGGATCTTTTGACGATCTATACGGAATCGGGACGCGGTCTCGACACGGCCATGCAATCGACCATCGCCAACGCGACAAAGCGCTATCCGACGATGGCGGGCGAGATGCAGGTCCTGGAGCAGGAACTGCGGCTGATGCCCAACCGCGAGGAGGCTTTCGACAACTTCGCCCAGCGTTGCGGTCTCGAGCTGGCCTGGCAGTTCGTTAGCGTGCTGAAGCAGGCGGAGAAGGTCGGGTCGCCGATCTCCGAGTACCTCAAGATGCTCGCCGCGGACAGCCGCAAGGACCGCATGATGTACGCGGAGCGCCGAGCCGCCCGGATCCCGGTCCTGATGCAGCTGCCGATGGTGATGTTCCTGCTGCCGGCGCTGTTCCTGATCCTGATGGGCCCGATCGCGCTCACCGTGATCGAGACTTTCAAGGAGATGAGCTTCTGATGGCGCCGCGCATGGCCTCGCTCGTGCGGGACGTCGACGGCGGGGTAGCCGTTTCCGCGGCGCTCACGATCGCGACCGTTATGACGCTGATCATGATCGTCCTCGAGGTGGCCGGCCTGGCGGTCGTCAACAACGGCCTGAAAGCCTCCGCCTCGCGTGCGGGGGAGCTGGCCGCCACCGGTCAGCCGCTGGATCCGGCGGCCGAAGAGACCCCGTTGAGGGCCTTCTGCGCTGGCGGCGACGTCACCTTCACGACCAGGTGTCACGTCGACCTGCCGGACTATGCGGCGAGCGGCGGCATCGCCTGCAGCTCGCCCGCGGCCACCGTGGTCTCGGTCGAGGCCCGCTGTACCTGGACCTACCTGACACCGATCCCCGGAAGCCTCCTTGGCGGCAACGCACTGGAACTGGACGCATGGACCATACAGCCGCTGGAGTAACCGGTCGCCGTACCCCCCGGAGCCTGTACGGAGAGGAGGACGGCGGAACGCTGCCCGAGTTCGGGATTGTCGCCGCCCTGTTCGCCACGGTGGTGCTCGCGCTTGCGCAGCTGACCCTCTACTTCGATGACCGAAGCGACATCGAACGCGCAGCGGCCTCGGTCACGCGCCTGGCGGTTCCGCTCGCCGGCGCGCCTTCGGCGGGTCAGCGGGGCGGGCTTTTCCGTGCCTTCCGGACGATCAGCGAAGTCGATCCCGTCACCGACCAATATCACCTGGTTGTCCGGCAGGTCACGGTCGACCGGGCCACCGGCAGCCTGCTGGAGGACTGGCGGATCACCGACGACGCGGGCGCACCGGCGGCAACATCCTACGATTCCGCCCAGGTGCTCTCCGAGCCGGAAGTTGCGGATGGCCAGACCCTGATCCTGATCGAGGCCAGCCGCACGGTCACCGGGCTCGGTCGGTTCGCAAACGAGCTCGGCACGGTCGAGGTCCGCCGGCTGGCCTACGAAACCAACCCGTGATCGCTCCCGATTCGGGCAACGAGGAGCGCCGCCGCGGGGCGGATCACCACCAACAGAAAATTAAGCGGCCAACCTGTAGGAACGAACCCAGCTCCGGGGTAGGCCAACAGGATGGACCGCCATGATTCAGCAGACAGCCCAGACCGCCGTCGTACTGACGAGCTTCCTGCCCGCCGTGGTCTTCGCCGCGCGCGCTGTGAGTGTCGCGTTCGCCCGCCCCGAGCCCAGGGTCCACGACCGTCATGTGAAGGCGGTCCTGGAGGACACCGGCCTCGACGTCTTAACCGACGTCCGCCTGGATGTGCCGGAGCGTTTCGGCGAGATCACCGTCAGTCACCAGCTGCACTACGTGGTACGGTTGCCCGAGCAGATCCTGCTGATCGAGGTCGTCGAGACCCCCGGACGGATCACCCAGCTCGGCGACAGCGACGAGCCCTGGGAGATCGTGCGCGGCTCGGACGGCCGCAAGATCGAGATCGAGAGCCCCTATGCCCGGGTCGACCAGAAGGTCGCTGCGCTGCGCAGCCTGTTCGGGCCGGGGATCGATGTTGGCTCCTCGGTCGTGCTCGGCCCCGACAGCACGATCGCGGACCCGCAGGCCACCCCGCGCCCGGCGAGCCTGTTCGAGAGCGCCGAGGAGCTCGGGCGGCGGCTCGAGGGGCGCGCCTCCCAGGGCGGTGCGTCGCGCACGCTGGCACCCTGGGAGAAGCTGCAGCAGACCCCGGGCAGTGCGGAAGCCAATGACAACACCTTCCTCGGCATGCGGGTGAACAGGCCCAGGGTTCTGCGCAAGGCGCGCACCTGGCCCCGTCTTCCATGGCGGAGCCGTGCGGCGCTCTCCCTGTTCTGGGGTGGCCTTGCGGTGGTCGCGTGCATCGCGACCGTGTCGTTCTGGCAGGCGGTCACGATCTAGGCCGATGCAGCATCTTCCAGTGAGGCCGGACGTCCAGCGCTGTCAGCGCTGGCGCGGGGGTCGCGCAAGCTACCGGCCGGCCCGAGAAGTCATCGACACGGAGCGCTTCGAGGTTGTGCCGCTCAGCGAGAGCGACGCCAAGGCCTTTGTCGGGCAGCACCACTACTCGCACTCCTATCCGGCGGCACGCTTCCGGGCCGGGCTGGTGTCGCATCACTGGGGCCGGCGCGCGCGGCTCGAGGGCGTGGCGGTCTTCTCGCAGCCGATGAACCAGCTGGCGGGGCCGCGACACGCGGGTCTCCCGCCGGCCAGGGTCGTCGAACTCGGCCGCTTCGTGCTGCTGGACGAGACCGCGGCGAACGCGGAGACCTTCTTCCTGGCGCGCGCCTTCGCCGAGCTACGGGTGGCGTTACCCAAGGTTGGCGCTTGCCTTGCCTACTCCGACCCGGTGCCGCGCGCCAGCCTGGGCGGCGAGATCGTCTTTCCCGGTCACTACGGCTGCATCTACCAGGCGGCCTCTGGGGGCGCCTATCTCGGCCGTGCGACCGCTCGGACCCTGTTGCTGACCCCCGACGGGCGGGTGGTGAGTGCGCGCACCCTCTCAAAGCTGCGCAACGATGAGCGCGGGGCGGCTTACGCTTACCGTCAACTTCGGGACGCCGGTGCGCCGGCGCGCAGGCCCGGGGAAGATGGTGCGGCCTATCTCGATCGCGCGCTCGCGGATGGCGGGTTCCGCCGCCAGCGTCACCCGGGCAATCACCTGTACCTCTTCCCTGTTGGCGGGCCGGCAGCGCGCCGACGCCTGGCCCGCGAGATTGGCCGGGGGCATCCCTATCCGAAAGGCGTCGACCGGCCTTATGTTGAATGTTAACGAAATGCGACTAGCTTGCAGCACGATCGCGCGGCAGGGGGTAGCGCCCGGGGGCTGTGGTCGATTTCGTGGAGCATTTTCACCCGATCAGGCGGCTCCGAGTATGGAGTCGCGCACAAAACGGCACCTCAAGGGTGCCGGGCAAAGGAACGATATGGCTAAGGTACTGGTGGTCGACGACGAAAAGAGCGTGCGGATGGCGCTGCGCAAGACCCTGGAGCGGGACGCGCACGAGGTCCTGGAAGCCGAGGACGGCGACGTCGCGTTGAGCCGCCTGGCTGACACGATGGTCGACGTGGTGATCACTGACATCCTCATGCCCGGACGCGAGGGAATTGAGACCATTCAGGAGATCCGCGAAACCTATGGGCGCTTGCCGCGCATCATCGCGATCTCCGGGGGCGGCCAGACCGGCAAGGCGGACTTCCTGGACTTCACCGAGCAGTTCGGTGCAAACCGCGTGCTCGAGAAACCGATCAGCCGCGATCAGGCAATGCGGGCGGTGCGCGAGGAAGTGGAGATCGCTCAAAGTGCCCGGGAAAGCGGACAGCGCCGGGGCCGGTGAGCGGCGCCACACGCATCGGCATACCGCCCTCGGTATGACGGATCGGGCGGTTCATACGCCCTTGGCGCCAAGGTTCGTCGACACCTAGCGCGCGTACACTGATGTATTCTTAAAAGTTTGAGGCGCGTCCGGCTGGCTGCGCGGAGGTCGGCGAGTTGTACGGGTAGGGCGCAGTTGTTGTGTGTTGCAACTGTGTGTCAGATAACCAAATTGAAAATCTGACAAATTAGTTGATCGCAAACCCTTCTGAACCCGGAAATGCCGGGACGCTGGTGCTGCCGTGCCGAGCTGCCAAGCCGTGGTGGTCCCTCGACGCGCGGCCTGCTAGACTCGGGGCATGGCGAGACGAGGATTACCCCTGCTGCTCATGCGTCGCGTCCGGGCTCACGGCCGCGGGTGGGTGTTCACGCCCCGGGATTTCCTCGATCTCGGGACGCGTGCCGCGGTTGATCAGGCCCTCAAGCGCCAGTCTGTCCGGGAGCTGAAACGCGACCCGCAGACGGAGGGGCACCTCGAACTGCGTCGGCTTGCGCACGGGATCTATGACTATCCACGCTGGGACCTGGACGGCACGGCTGCCTTGCCGGATCCCGATGCGATCGCCCGCGCGATCTCGCGCCGCGACAAGGATCGCGTCGTCGCGTCCGGCGCCCATAACGCGGCCCAACTCGGCCTGACGCAGGCCGCGCCGGAGGGCCGGCGTGTCTATCTGACCGACGGCCCGGATCGCGTTTATGATCTGGGAGAGCGGCGCCTTGAAATGCGACACGCAGGCCCGGACACGATGGCCTGGGCGAACCGGCCGGGCGCTCCCGTTGTTCTCGCGCTCGATTGGCTCGGGCCGCAGCTCACCGAGGTCGCGAAAGCCCATCTGAGGAGCCAGGGTCTCAGCAAGGCGGCCATCGACGACATTCGGGACAACATTTTCATGGCCCCGTCATACCTTCAGCCGGCTTTGCGGGAGCTGGTCGGCCGCAAGCAATCGCGCCGTCGACGCCGCGCAAAGCGCGCTGATGCCGCCACGAGCGGCGAGGGCGATGAGGACGCTCATGGGGCAGATGAGGGCGCGGAGGAGCCTGCTTCCGGCCAGATTGACGCTCATAACACGGACACGTAGCGTGCCGCGGCGAAGTGACGGAGGCCTCTCGTCGATGACATCCGAGGTTGCGCTACAGCAGGTTGTGTCGGACAGAGACAACCTGCGGGCGCTGATCGACACATCCCACAACCCGATGATCGTCCTCGACAGGCAAGGCCGGGTGGAGCTCTGGAGCCGTGCCGCCACCGAGCTATTCGGCTGGAGCGAGGCCGACGTCATCGGTCATTGCTGCCCGCTCGTGGCGGACGACGCCGCTGATCTGGCCGCCTTCGAAAGGTGCATCAAGCAGGCTCTGAGCGGCGAAGCCATCAAGGCCTTCGAGACAACGCGGATCGCCAGGAAAGGGGAGGGGATCCCGCTCACCGTCCGGATCAGTCCGCGCCAGCGCCCGGGTCATGCCCCGGACGGCGTCGTGATCATCTGCGAAGACATGCGCTCGTGGTACGCCATGACACGGGCAAGCGACGACGAGAAGCAGAGGTTCTCGTTTTTCGCTCATCTGTCGAACGACTGGCTCTGGGAGACGGATCTGCAGCAGCGCTTCACGTTCATCTCGCAGCACGGCAAAACGGATGCCTTTCCAGAGCCGCTCTACCAGTACATCGGCCGGACCCGTCACGACCTTCTCAAGCGAGCCGGCGCTCCAGCGGCGACGATAACAGCTGAAGTCGACGAGGCCATGCGTGAAGGCCGCTCTTTCGAAGGTCACGAATACAGCTACACCCATCCAGAGCGCGGGCAGGTCTATATCCGCTTCTCGGGGCACCCCTTCTATGATCATGAGGGGCGGCTTGCCGGCTACCGCGGGGTTGGATCGGACGTCACGGAAGCGCGCCGCGCCCAGGCGAGTGCCCAGAACCTGCGCACCCATTTGGAGGCGGTTGCCAAGGTCGTTCCCGGGGCTCTCTATCAGTACCGCTTCCCGCCCGATGGCAGCGATCCCGGCCTGACCTTTATGAGCCCGCGGGTGCGCGACTACTTCGGCTTCGCCCCGGAGGACGTCAGCGTGCCGCCCGCACCGCACTGGCTGTGCGATCCCCGCGACGTCCCGCGCATGCGTGAGTCCGTGGATCAGACCTACCGGGCGCTTTCGGACTGGCACTTCGAAGCCCGCTACCAGGCCCCCTCGGGCGACACCCGCTGGTGGCGGGCCTACGCGCGCCCCCAGCAGGAGGCTGACGGTGCTGTCATCTACCACGGCTTCATCACCGACATCACCGAGGAGAAGCGGGCCCGGGACACGCGTTCGGACGCCTTCCTGCTGCTCGACCAGGCCGCCAGCCTCGCCGGGCTTGGCTACTGGATCTGGGATGCCAAGGTCCGGCATTGCGTCGATTGCTCGGACACGACCGCCCATCTCGTGGGGATGACCCGGGAAGCTTTCCTCGAGCACAACCGGCGCCACTCGACGGCGACCAAGCTGATGGCGGGCGACGACGGCAAGCGGTACCTGGAGACCGTGTTCGCAGCGATCAATGAAGGGCGCTCGTACCACCTGGATTTCCGCGTAATCCGCCAGGACACCGGCGAGGAGCGGATCATCGAGGAGTTCGGTCAGCCGATCTTCGATGACGACGGCGTTTTGCTGCGCGTTATCGGATCCTCGCAGGACGTAACGGCGGCCCGGCGGGAGATCGATGCTGCCCGTGAAGGCGAGCGTCGCTACCGCATGCTGGCCGAGGTGTCGGCTCAACTCCACCTAATCACCACCTACGACGCCTATGGTGCGCGTCAGGAGCTCTGGCACGCCGGCCGCGTCCCGGGGATCAAGACACCCGACGAGTACGATGGCCCTCCGACATGTCCGCTCAATGCCTTCGCGATTCCGGAGGACCATCCGCTCCTCGCGGCCCGCAAACAGCGCTTCCTCGAGGGGCGCACGTCAGTCGACGAGGTCCGGCTGCGCACACGGGGCGGGGACACGCGCTGGGTCCGCGCCTACGGGCGCCCGGAGCACGACAGCGACGGCCGGCTGATCCGGATCTACGAGGCTTGCGAGGACATCACCGAAGAGCGGCGCATGCGGGCTGCACTGGAGCAGCTGGATACGCGGGTGCGGCGGATCGCCGAGAACCTCCCCGGCGCGATGTACCAGCTCGACGTCGGCGCTGACGGCACCCAGACCTACACCTTCCTTTTCGGCGGCTTTCGCCATCGCCTGGGCCTGCCGGCCTCGGCGTCGCCCGCCGCCTGGACAGCCCTGATCCATGAGGACGATCAGGCCCAGCTGCGCAGCGACATCGCGACCGCGGCGACCTCCGGCGCGCCCACGACCCGCGACGTCCGCTTCATCGGAGCCGAGAGCGAGACCCTCTGGGTCCGCAGCATCGCACGTCCCCGCACAACGCCCAACGACGACGGGACGCTGACCTTCGACGGAGTGATGATCGACATCACCGAGCGCCGCGCCTCCGAGGAGCGGGTCAAGGCCGCCGACAAGATGGAGAGCTTAGGGACGCTTGCCGGCGGCATCGCGCACGACTTCAACAACCTGCTGCAGTCGATCCTGCTCCTGAGCGAGGACGTTCTGGAGGACGTGAGCGATCCGGCGACACGGGAGAGTCTGAGCACGGTGATCGCCTGTGCCCATCAGGGCCGCGATCTCGTCCGCCAGGTCCTGGCATTCGCGCGCAGCGATCGCAGCGCGCCCGCCGAAGCGATGTCCCCGGGCCCGATGGTCCGCGACGCCATGCGGATGCTGCGGGCCTCCTTGCCGCCGACCGTGCGCATCGAGCTCGACATCGAGGACGTCGACCCGATCTACACAAATCTGGCCTACCTCCAGCAGATCGTCCTCAACCTGGTCCAGAACGCGGCGCACGCCTGCGACCCGCACGGCCGGGTGCGGGTTCGGCTGAGCCGCTTCTCGACGACACAGCCGGTGCACACGATCACCCGGACGCTGCCGCCGGGCTTCTACACGATGCTCTCGGTGGAGGATAACGGCAGCGGGATCTCAACCGAAGACCGAGAGCGGATATTCGATCCCTTCTTCAGCACCAAACCGGTCGGCCGCGGATCGGGGCTGGGCCTGTCGGTCGTTCTCGGCCACGTTCAGCGTCAGTCCGGTGGGCTGCGTCTGGCAAGCACCCAGGGTGTCGGAACGCGCTTCGAGGTGCTGTTTCCCGCCGTGCGGCAGGACCAGCCGGGCGCCGGGTTCCTGCAGCTCATCTCACAGTAGGCTCGGATCCCCGTAGCCCCGCGCGACATAACCTGACAGTCTAACCGACCGTCGCCACCTAACCCACTGTATTTTTTACATAATGAACATTATGCGCGTCCAAGGAACCTCTGCTTTGTCCGGACTCATAACGCTGGATTTTTCGGACGCATATCGTTGGATGGACCTAGCCCCACCTCGTGCCGTCCGGTTCTATCCGCCAAGCGTCCACGAGCTGGGCTTAGCCGCATGCGCCGAACAAGCGTGTGTTGTACTGCTGTCGACCGACTAGAAACGCCCTGTCATGGGCGCACGCAGCAAAGACAGGCGAAACAGTTCGTACCAAGCTCCAGGAAAGCCGGCCAATCCGATCAACAGGGCGAAGACGCCGCTTACAGCGCTGGTTGGCCAACTCCATGAGCCCCCGCGCCCGAGGGCAATGATTGCGATCAGCAACAGCACCCCGGTGATCCGGCGCCGCCTATCGGAAATCTCCCGCGAGACGAAACACTCTATGCACAGGCCACGGGTCCGAATTGGCGGATCGGGGCAGATCTCTCCGCAATCCGCCGTCGCACACCGCTGATCGTAGAGATCGAGCCGCCCAGTCAAGGTGCGCAGCTGGAATCCGATCCAGGCGCCAAGAACGTCTGAGACCTCAACCTCAAGGTCCCTAGTCATGCCGCTCACGGGCCCCTGCAAAAGTAGCACGTACGTCAACAATGCTGTCGCCGTCAACGCGCCCCCGAGCACAAGCGGAAGGTCCGGGCCATCGATCTCCAGGTACCACGTAATGGCACCCCAGGCTGCGAACACCGAGATCAGCAACGCCAAACCCGGTAAGAGAAGGCACGTCACGTTGCGCGTTTCCTGCGTCCGGCGGATCTCTGACGTGAGCGCATCCCTAATCCGATGCCGTGTATCTCGATAGATATCGAGAGCGCTATTCCTGTCGGACTTACAATCATTACCTCGGTCCGGCTGGCGGCCATCAGCAAAGTCCCGCAACAGAATCGATCGCGGCCTGGTGCCCGCGTCCAACAAGCTCTCCATCGTCCGAAACCGCATCGGACCGCCATCCCACGCGCTCACCATGCACCAACCGAGGCTGGCAGCGAGCCCGGCGAAACTTGCAAATAGCAGGTCTCCCGGAGCGCTTGCGGCAGCCGCAAAGAGAGCAGAACTCCATAAACCCAGGATGGCGAAGAGCAACCAAAAGCCCTGTCTACGCGCGAAGCGCCTCCGAGACTGTGATCGCATGACGAGTCTTTCGAGTAAGGTTTTGACGTCGGTCTGCCTGCCGATCTCAGTGCGATCAAACTTGTATGGGCTTTGATCCATCCGCGAACGATCCATCCGCACACGCCGCATGGTGATCACTTCAGTGGGGGGAGAATAACAGTAAGCGGGGCGACGCCCCCACATGGCGCGTGAGACGCGTCCCGGTATAGGCTTACGGTTTTATGATGTTCCGAGTACGGGCGCGCGCATCAACTCGGCGATCTTTTTGAATCTATCGACGCGCGCTTGGTACTGCTCGGGGCGTTCGGCGTCTTCGTCGCCGGGATCGCCGACAAATTCGGCGTCCGCGGTTTCGGCGTCCGCGGTGAGTTGGCGTTCCAGACGCTGGAGATGATGTTCGATTTCGTCGGCTGTGAACAGCTGACGCGCCTCGGCAACAAACCAGGGCAGATCCGCGGCAAGGCGCCGATCCCTTTCC
>NZ_NRRL01000019.1 GCF_016583645.1 Rhodovibrio sodomensis
CCCACGATCAGAAAGAACGCGTCCTGGATCTTGCGGTGCAGCCAGATGATCCCGGTCAGCCCGCAAAATACCTCGTGCTGACCCCGCTGCTTGATCACCCGGCTGTCGTTGCAGCCGCTCGCGGGGAGCGCTTCGGGCTGCTGGGTGTCGCCGGCGGCGTCGTACGGGGTCATGCCGAAGCCTCCGCCGGTTGTCCGCGCAGGCCCAGCGCCTCTTCCTGCTTGCGCGCGGCGCGCAGCTTGAGCAGGAACTGCACCGCGTTGACCGCGTAGCTGGCGTAGGCGGCCAGCGCCACCAGCATCTGCGCGTCGGCGTCGCCCCAACCGATCACCAGCATCACCACGTAAAGGGTGTGCAGGGCGCAGACGACGGAGGAGAAGACATCTTCCCAGAAGAACGCCCGGGCGAACAGGTAGCGGCCGAACACGACCTTTTCCCAGATCGCACCGGTAATCATGATGGCGTAGAGGACCAGCGTCTTGAACACGATCGACCAGGTGGCGAGCAGCAGGCCCTCGCCGGTCGCGAGATAGCGGATCACCAGCGCGAGCGAGACCAGGAACACCAGGAACTGGAACGGCGCCAGCAGCCCCTGCACCAGGGTCCAGCGCGTGCTGTCCCGGCGGCGCCGCTGTTCGGGCGTGTAAAGCGGGGTTGTCACCCCTTCCGGCCGGGTCGGGCCGCTCGCCTGCGGGGTGCGGGCGTTCGCCATCGGGTCCTCCACCTCCTGGTCGCACGGCCGCCCGCTGTCGGGAGCGGCCCGCGACCTGATGTCAGGAACTCTACCGAGGGCCTGGCGCATGTGTCAATCAAACTAGACGTACAGCCCGGTTTACATCCGGGCGGACAAAAGTTTTAATGGCCCCGCGACCTTTTGTGTTTCAATGCGTCAGGCGCCGTTGACGCTCACGGCCCCTGGCTACACCCGCGTGGGGTTGCGCCGGACGCGTCGATGGGCGACCACATCGAGAGGGCGAGAAGGGCCCGCATCGCGCCCGGTACACGCACCACAAGGGGAGGGGTGACGGTCATGGATACAGCGCAGCAGGAACCGACCCCGAGGCATTGGCGAACCCAGCGGCGCCGCGCCGGCGCGGCGTCGATGAGCGCGCAGGACAGCGCCGGGGGCGGCTTCGAGTCGCCGGCGCGGGTGTCCTCCGAGCGCGGGGGCGGCGGCGAGGGCCGCGGCATCATCGGGCTCGACGGCGTCCAGCAGGGCACCCCGCGGCAGTCCGACGCGCAGGCGTGCGAGTTGGCCGAGGACGCGATCCAAAAGCTGTCGGAACTGTATCCACGGGAGCCCGAGGACGTGGAACACACGCGCGGCATCGGCGACAACCGCCCGGATGGCGTGGCCCCGGAAGACGTGGTCGAGTTCTCGCGCCTGATCCTGAAGCGCGACACCGCCGATGCGTTCGCGTTCCTGGAACAGCTGCGCGACCGCGGCGCGAGCGAGGAGGCGCTGTACCTCGACCTGCTGGCGCCGACCGCGCGCCGGCTGGGCGACCTCTGGGTCGCGGACCTGTGCGACTTCACCGAGGTGACGATCGGGCTGGGCCGGCTGCAGCACACGATGCACGAGCTCAGCTTCGACTTCCACCGCCACGCGCTGAACATGTCGCAGCAGCGCCGGATCCTGCTGCTGCCAGCCCCGGGGGAGCAGCACACCATGGGCTTGCTCATGGTCGGCGAGTTCTTCCGCCGGTCCGGCTGGGACGTCTGGAGCGCGCCCTGGTCGTCGCGCGACGACATGCTGTCGATGGTGCAGCACCAATGGTTTCCGGTCGTCGGGCTGTCGATCAGTTGCGACCGCCATCTCGATGAACTAACCCGTGGCATTCAGCGCATTCGAAAGGAATCTCGCAACGAATCGGTCGGCATCATGGTCGGCGGCCCGCTGGTCCTGGATCATCCGGAGGTGGTGGCGCGCGTGGGCGCGGATGCGACCGCGACGGACGCGCGGGATGCCGCGGTGCAGGCCGAGAAGCTGCTGCAGTCGGTAACCCAGGTTCGGCCCAGCTGAGCACGAACGTGATCGACGGGCGGCATCCGCTGTGAGTGGCGTGGAAGGATCAACGCGAACCGTGGTGCAGTTCAAAGCCCCCGAGGAATCGCTGGCAAACCTGGACGCCGAGGCGATGGGCTCGCTGATCGCGGCGGCGGGCGACGTCGCGTTCATCGTCGACGCCGACGGCGTGATCCGGGACGCCGCGTTCAACAGCGCCGAACTGGCGCAGGAGGGTGCGGAGGCCTGGCTCGGGCACGCGTTCCTGGAGACCGTGACCAAGGAGAGCCAGCCGAAGATCGAGGGCCTGCTGGAGGAAGCCAAGCAGGGTCAGGTCAAGCGCTGGCGTCAGGTCAACCATCCCTCGCCCGGCAAGCCGGACATCCCGATCATCTACTACGCCCAACAGGTCGGGTACGGTCGGCTGGTGGTCGTGGGCCGCGATCTGCGCGCCTTTGCCACGCTGCAGCAGCGCCTGGTCGACGTGCAGATGTCGCTGGAGCGCGACTACGCCCGGCTGCGCGATTTCGAAACGCGCTACCGCCTGCTGTTCGAGATGACCAGCGAGCCGGTGGTGATCCTGGACGCCTCGTCGAGCAAGCTGGTCGAGGCGAACCCGGCGGCGCACCGGCGGTTCGGCTGGACCAAGGGCACCGGTGGGCGCGCCTTTTTCGACAAGTTCGACGCCGCCAGCAAGTCGGAGCTGCAACAGCTGCTCGAGCGGGTGCGCAGTGTCGGCCGCTCGGAAGAGGTCCAGGTCCAGAGCGGCGAGGACGGCAGCGAATTCCTGGTGTCCGCCTTCCTGTTCCGCCACGAGCGATCGCTGCTGTTCCTGGTACGCCTGGCGCCGGTGGCCGACCAGGCCGAGTCCGCGATGCTGCCGCAGACCCGCAGCAAGTTCGTCAAGATTCTGGAGAGTACGCCGGACGGTTTCGTGCTGACCGGCCCCGACCAGCGGGTGATCGCCGCCAACTCCGCGTTCCTGGAGATGGCGCAGCTGGCCACCGAGGAGCAGGTCCGCGGCGAGCCGCTGGAACGCTGGCTGGGCCGCTCCGCGGTCGACCTCAACGTCCTGATCGCCAACGTCCGCGAGCACGGCTCGGTGCGTCTGTTCGGCACCGTGCTGCAGGGTGAATACGGGGTCGCCAGCGAGGTCGAGGTGTCGGGCGTGCAGGTGGTCAACGGCGAGCAGCCGTGCTTCGGCCTGATGATCCGCTACGTCGACCGACGGGCGCAGGGCCAGCAGCAGCAGGGCGGCGGCGAAAGCCGGCCGTCCGGCGAACTGCCGCGCTCGGTCGAGCAGCTGACCGACCTGGTCGGGCGGGTGCCGCTCAAGGAGATCGTGCGCGAGACCACCGACGTGGTGGAGCGCCTGTGCATCGAGGCGGCGCTCGAGCTGACCGGCGACAACCGCGCCTCGGCGGCGGAAATGCTCGGCCTCAGCCGGCAGTCGCTGTACGTCAAGCTGCGCCGCTACGGGCTGGGCGATCTGGAGCCCGAGGCGGGCGACTAGGCGGGCGGGGTCGAGCCGTGTAGCTCGCCTTTTGCAATAGAATTAACCCCCCTCCTCCCAGTGGAGGAGAGGGGACCCAATCTGCCGCCCGGTGGCCAGCTCCAACATGCGCCTCTTTCGGCTGCCAAAGTCAGTGTCATTCCAAGTTGACACACCAGTGTGTCAACCGTATCGTCGCGGTATGGAACACTCCGCGACACCCGGCATGGAGAGGCCGCAGGTCGGCGCGCTGGTGGAGCTTCTAAAGCCGATCACCTGGTTCGCGCCGATGTGGGCGTTTGCCTGCGGGATCGTCTCTTCCGGCCAGCCGATCCTGGGGCATTGGGCGGTCATCCTGGCGGGCGTGCTGGTGGCGGGGCCGCTGGTCTGCGGCACCAGTCAGATCGTCAACGACTGGTACGACCGCGAGGTCGACGCGATCAACCAGCCGGAGCGCGCGATTCCCTCGGGGCGGGTGCCCGGCAATTTCGCCTTCTGGTTCGCCTGCGCCTGGACGGCGCTGTCGGTCCTGGTGGCGACGGCGCTTGGCGTCTGGGGCTTCGTCGCGGCGCTGATCGCGTTGCTGCTGGCATGGCTGTATTCGGCCCCGCCCGCGCGCCTGAAGCGGAGCGGCTGGTGGGGGCCCGGCACCGTCGCGGTCTGCTACGAGGGGATCCCCTGGTTCACCGGCGCGGCGATCATGACCGCCGCGTTCCCGGACTGGCGGATCGTCACCCTCGCGGTGCTGTATTCCGTGGGTGCGCATGGGATCATGACGCTGAACGACTTCAAGGCGGTGGAAGGCGATCGTCAGCACGGCGTGCGCAGCCTGCCCGCGGTCATGGGCATGCGCGCGGCCGCTTGGCTGTCCTGCGCGATCATGGCGCTGCCGCAGGTCGCGGTGATCGTGCTGCTGTATAGCTGGGACCGGCCGTATTACGGCGGCGCGGTGGCGGCCTTGCTGCTGGTGCAGTTCGCCCTGATGGCCCGCCTGATGAAGGATCCCAAGCGCTTCGCTCCGTGGTACAACGCCACCGGCACAACGCTGTACGTCTCCGGCATGATGATCAGCGCCTTCGCGGTGGGCTCTTTCCTGGAGGCTGTGTGATGGCGCACGGCACGCCCGCGGACGCGGCCGCCCGCCCGGTTCGGATGCTGGGCTGGCTTGGGATCGTCCGGCTCGGTCTGGTGCAGACCGCGTTGGGCGCGATCGTGGTGCTGACCACCTCGACCCTGAACCGGGTGATCGTGGTCGAACTGGCGCTGCCGGCGGTGCTGCCCGGCCTGTTGGTCGGCTGGCACTACGCGGTGCAGATGTCGCGCCCACGCATGGGCTACGGCTCCGATGTCGGGCGCCGGCGCACGCCCTGGATCATCGGCGGCATGGCCGTGCTCGCGCTGGGCGGTCTGGGCGCGGCGGCGTCGGTCGCCTTGATGAGTGTCGACACCTGGGCCGGGATCGCGCTCGGCGCGGTCGCCTTCTCCGCGATCGGTGCGGGCGTCGGCGCCTCCGGCACCTCGCTGCTGACCCTACTGGCCAAACGGGTCGACCCGACGCGCCGGGCGCCGGCGGCCGCGACCGTCTGGATCATGATGATCGCCGGCTTCGTCGTGACCGCGGCGACGGCGGGACAGTTCCTCGACCCCTATAGCCACCTGCGTCTGGTCGTGGTCACCGGCGTCGTCTGCGCGATCGCGTTCACGATCACCACGGCGGCGGTCTGGGGCCTGGAAGGTCCGGGCGATCCGGTGGCCGCGGAAAGCGCGCCGCCCGCCCAGCGGAAGGGCCAGTTCTGGGACGCCTTCAAGCAGATCTGGGGCGAGACGCAGGCCCGGCGCTTCACCGTCTTCGTGTTCGTCTCGATGCTCGCCTACAGCGCCCAGGACCTGATTCTGGAGCCGTTCGCCGGCGCGGTGTTCGAGATGACGCCGGGGCAGTCGACCCAGCTTTCGGGCATGCAGCACGGCGGCGTCCTGGCCGGCATGCTGCTGGTCGCGGTCGCGGGCATGGTGCTGAAGAACAAGATCGGTTCGCTGCGCAGCTGGGCGATCGGCGGCTGCATCGCCTCCGCGGTCGCGCTGCTGGGCCTGGTGGCGGGCGGCCTGATCGGGCCGGCCTATCCGCTGAAGGCCAACGTGGTCTTCCTAGGAGCCGCCAACGGCGCGTTCGCCGTTGCCGCGATCGGGTCGATGATGAGCCTGGCGGGCCAGGGCCAGAAGCAGCGTGAAGGCACGCGGATGGGCCTGTGGGGTGCCAGCCAGGCGATCGCCTTCGGGCTGGGCGGCCTGATGGGGACGATGGCGATCGACATCACGCGGCTGCTGATCGCCGAGATGGCGGTCGCCTACGGCGCGGTGTTCGCCAGCCAGGCCGCGCTGTTCCTGATCGCGGCCGTGCTGGCCGCGCGGATCGACAAGGCGGGCGCCGCGTCCCGCCAGGTGGGCCTGTCGCCGGCGGCGGAAGGCTACGCAACGGGAGTGGGCGGATGAGCGCGAACGCAACGACCGAGAGCTTCGACTGCGTCGTCGTCGGCGGCGGTCCCGCCGGCGCCACCGCGGCCCAACGGCTGGCGCAGGCGGGCCGGTCGGTTCTGCTGCTGGACAAGCCGGGCAAGATCAAGCCGTGCGGCGGCGCGATCCCGCCCAAGGCGATCAACGACTTCAACATCCCGGACTCCCAGCTGGTCTGCAAGGTGGGCGGCGCGCGCGTGGTCTCCCCCAAGGGCTGCAATGTCGACATGCCGATCGACGACGACGGCTTCGTCGGCATGGTCGACCGCAAGGACTTCGACCCCTGGCTGCGCAACCGCGCGACGCTGATGGGCGCGGCCTACCGGGAGGGCGCGTTCCAGAGCCTGACGCGCGGCCGCGACGGCGTTCCGGTGCTGAGCTACCGGCCGATGGCCGCGGACGACGACCGCAGCGCGCCCCAGGTCAAGGTGCGCGCGCGCATGGTGATCGGCGCGGACGGCGCCAACAGCCAGATCCGGCAGACCGAGCTGCCGGACGGCGATCAGGTGCCCTATGTGTTCGCCTACCACGAGATCGTCCGCTCCCCCGAGGCGGGCGCGCACGCGCCGGCGACCGGCGGGTTCGATCCCGGGCGCTGCGACGTGTTCTATCAGGGCGACGTCTCGCCCGACTTCTACGGCTGGGTGTTCCCGCACGGGGCCTGCACCTCGGTCGGCATGGGCACCGCGCACAAGGGCTTCTCCCTGCGCGGCGCGACCGCCGAGTTGCGCCAGCGCAGCGGCCTCGCCGAGGCCGAGACGGTCCGCCGCGAGGGCGCGCCGCTGCCGTTGATGCCGATGAAGAAGTGGGACAACGGCCGCGACGTGCTGCTGGCCGGCGACGCCGCCGGCGTCGTCGCGCCGGCGAGCGGCGAGGGCATCTACTACGCCATGTTGAGCGGCGAGTATGCCGGCGACGCGGTGCACGAGGCGCTCGCCACCGCCGACGCCAAGGCGCTGGCGGGCGCGCGCAAGCGCTTCATGAAAAAGCACGGGCAGGTGTTCTGGATCCTCGGGATCATGCAGCGCTACTGGTACACCACCGACCAGCGGCGCGAACGCTTCGTGCGGATCTGCCGGGACCGCGACGTCCAGCGCCTGACCTGGGACGCCTACATGAACAAGGAACTGGTCAAGGCGGAGCCGCTGGCGCACGCCCGGATCTTCTGGAAGAACATCTTCCACCTGACCGGCCTGGCGCCGGTGTAGCGCACGGGCACGTGCGCCGCCGTCGCGGCAACACCGTCGCGACGGCATCGTCGCGACGCCGGCGTGTGCGAGACGGGCATGAAAAAGGCCGGCGGGAGGTCCCGCCGGCCTTTTCCGGTGTGCCAGGCATGGCGCCGAACCGGGCGTTACGCCGCGGCCCAGAGGTTGCACCAGCCGTTGGGATGGATCTTACCCTGGACGATCTGGCAGGCGCCCATCTGGGCGTCGCCCTCCGGCGGGATCCAGAACTGGCAGTTGCTGCAGATCTGATCGCCCTTCGGCTCGGCTTGGTACTGCACCGACTCCTTCGGGGCCTTCTGGGCTTGCGCGTCACCGCTGCGCAGGATTTGCGCGGCACCCACGGCGACCGCGCCGGTCGCCAGAGCGCGGCCGAAAAAGCCGCGGCGGGTCAATTTGTTGCCGTCATGCTTGTGCATGATATCGGACTCCCTCATGTGCAACGTCCGTTAGGTTTGTTTTCGTTCCAGGCGCGATCGGACGCCCTCTGCCTGGAATCGTGAGGGCATTAAACCGTCCGGCGGGTGCAATTGTCCAGCCGCCGTACTGCGGCGAATCGCCGGGCGCGACCGCACGGCATCGCAGATGGCGTCTGTTTCCGCCCGCGCACCACGGACGATTGGACCAACCGCGCGGAACGCACGGCCCGCAAGGTCTCTGCCGCATCAAGCACGCGACGGGGCTCGTGCTGTCGGCGCCGGCCGCGGCCGCGGAAATTAGAGCAAAATCGATGAAGGTCGAGTCGACCTTGATCGTGAATCTTGCTCTAACTGCTTGAAGAGAGAGCAAGATGCTGAAAGGTGGCTGCACCTTTCAGCATCTTGCTTTAGGTCGCAACCGCGGCATCCAGGATCGCCGGGGCGGGTGGATGCGTGTAAGCTGGCCCGCCGTCATCGAGAAGTTGGCGGACGCGGCAGGCTGGGGGCGCAGTGACATGTTCAAGAAGCTATACGACCGGCTGTCGCGGCCGGCGTCGGTGCTGGTCGCGGTCGTGCTGGCGCTCGCCGGCCTGGCGGCTGCCGTGCACATGGACTTGAAGGAAATCTCGAACCAGGCGCTCAGGAAACAGGCCGTGAGTGTCACCGACCTGCTGTCCGACTTTCGCCAGTACTACGCCAGCAATGTGGTGGCGCGGCTGGCTTCTGGAACCGGTGTGGCGGGGGCAGCGGGCGAGGACGGCACGGCTGGTGTCCAGATCGTCCACAATTACGCCGATGTGCCGGGCGCGATCCCGATCCCGGCGACCCTGTCGATCGAGCTGGGGGAGGTGATCAAGGTTGAGCGGGACAACCTGACCTACCGCTTTGTCTCCGATGCGCCGTTCGCGCACCGCGGGTCGCACGATCTCGATACGTTCGAAAGCACGGCGCTGAAGCGTTTCAGGCAGGCCGACGCGCCGGAACGGCTGTTCAAGACCAGCGGCACGATCTTCGATCACACCGTCCGGCTCGCCGAGCCGGTGGTGATGCAGCCGAGTTGCGTGGGATGTCACAACCGTCATCCGAGCAGCCCGATAACAGACTGGGCGGCCGGCGACGTTCGGGGCATTCGGGCGGTGACGGTCAGCCAGCCGCTGGTCGACAACCTGTTCTCGTTTCGCTGGCTGCTCGGCTACATCGCGCTGGCCGGCGGAGCCGGTGTTGGCTTCGCCGGCTTGCAATGGCGCCAGGCCATGCATTTTCGCAGCTTGAGCGACCAGCTGAAGGAGACGAACCGCTTTCTGAACACGATTTCACTGAAACTTGCGAAGTACTTGTCGCCGCAGGTCTATCGGAGCATTTTCCGCGGCGAGAAGGACGTGGCGCTCGTGACCGAGCGCAAGAAGCTCACGATCTTTTTCTCCGACCTCAAGGACTTCACCGAGTCGTCGGAGCGCATGCAGCCGGAAGAGCTGACCGCCCTGCTCAATGAATACTTCACCGAGATGTCGGAAATCGCGGCGGCCCACGGGGCCACGGTGGACAAGTTCATAGGCGACGCGATCCTGGCGTTCTTCGGCGATCCGGAGACCAGGGGCACGCGGGAGGACGCGCGCGCCTGCGTCGAGATGGCGATCGCGATGCAGCGGCGTCTTGCTGTGCTCAACGAAGCCTGGCGCCGGCGCGGGATCGAACGGCCGCTGCGCGCGCGGATCGGCATCAACACCGGGTACTGCAATGTCGGCAACTTCGGCAGCACCGACCGCATGGACTATACGATCATCGGCGCCGAATCGAACCTCGCGGCACGTTTGGAAGGGATCGCGGAGCCGGGCGGTATCGTCTTGAGCTATGAAACCTACGCCTTGGTCCAGGACCAGGTGACCGCCGTGGAACTGCCGCCGATCACCCTGAAGGGCATCGCCCGGGAGGTGATCCCCTATGCCGTTCAGGACGTTCTGGGGACCGGCGCGGCGGAGCCCGATGCCGTCGTCCGCCGCGTTGGTCCCGGCGTGAATATCTATCTGGAGCCGGACAAGATCGACCGGAGCACGCGCGCGGAGGTCGCCCGGACCCTGGAGGCCGCTCTCACGCGCCTGCGGGGTAACGAGGGCCAGGGCGGCGATGGCCAGGGCCGCGATGGCTAGGGCGGCGATGGCTGGGGCGGCGATGGCTGCGGCCGCGGACCGGGAACGGCCGGCGTAGCGCGGTACCGGGACGACGTGCTAAGCCGGGCCGCCGGCGAACAGCCGGGCGCCCGATCACATCACCGCGGATACCTAGACCATGAATAACTGGATCAAGACGGCCCTCGTCGCGGGCGTCCTGGCGCTGAGCGCGCCGCCGGCGCAGGCGCAGGATGGCAATCCGGTGGTGCGCCTGGAGACCAACCGCGGCGACATCCGGATCGAACTGTTCGCCGAGCGCGCGCCCCAGTCGGTCGAGAACTTTCTCGCCTACGTGCGCACCGATCACTACGACGGCACGATCTTCCACCGCGTGATCCCGGACTTCATGATCCAGGGTGGCGGGTTCACGCCGGACTACACCCGCAAGCCGACCCGCGACCCGATCCGCAACGAAGCGGACAACGGTCTGTCGAACGACCGCGGGACGGTGGCGATGGCGCGCACCGGGCAACCGCACTCGGCGACCGCGCAGTTCTTCATCAACCTCTCCGACAACGAGTTCCTGGACCATACGGCGAAGACCCAGCGCGGCTGGGGCTACGCGGTGTTCGGGGAGGTGATCTCCGGGCTCGGCACGGTGGACGAGATCGGCCAGGTGCCGACCGGTTCGGCCGGGCCGTTCGCCAAGGACGCCCCGCAGCAGCCGGTGGTGATCCAGGATGTGGTGGTGGAATAAGCCCACGGCCGCGATCCCGATCCGGGACGACCCAGAATGCGCCAGGCAGGCGCGCAAGCAGGTGGCGCGATGAAGTTCCTGACCGGCTGCACGCTCGACTATTGGATCCCCGGACTGTCGACCTTCGTGTTCAACGTGAGCGCGAACGCGACCGAGCACCAGCGCGTGCTCTCCGAGCGGCTGCTGCTGGAGCCGGAGGTGACGCCGGAGGAGTTCGTCAGCGAGTCCGGCAATCGCTACCACCGGTTTACGCTATCGCACGGCTACCTGCGCCTGCGCTACGACGCGGAGGTGGAGAGCGTGCCAAGCCTTGAGGACCCACAGACGATCGGCACCTGCACGCCCGACGACGTGCCGTTGGCGACGCTGCCCTACCTGCTGCCCAGCCGGTACTGCCAGTCCGACCAATTGATGCGGCTCGCCTACCGGGAGTTCAGCCGCTATCCGCGCGGCTACGAGCAGGTCAACGCGATCTGCAACTGGATCTACGCCAACGTCGACTATCTGGCCGGCACCAGCACGCCGTTGACCAGCGCGTTCGATACCGCAACCGCCCGGGCCGGTGTCTGCCGCGATTTCGCCCACCTCGGGATCGCGTTCTGCCGGGCGGTCAACGTCCCCGCCCGGTTCGTCAGCGGCTACGCCTACACGCTGCAGCCGCCCGACTTCCACGCCGTGTTCGAAGCCTGGCTGGGCGACCGCTGGTACGTGTTCGACCCGACCCGGCGGATCGTGCCCGAGAACCTGGTGCGGATCGGGGTCGGGCGCGACGCGGCGGACGTATCGTTCGCGCTGATCTTCGGCCCGGCGCAGATGACCGGCATGAACGTCTACGCCGACGCCGCCCAGACGATCACCGGTCCGGCGCACACCAGGCAGAGTTCGGCGGCCGTCTGCTCGGCGTGAACGGCCGCAGCCGACCGGATCGCCGCGACCGCCGCGTTCCGGCCGTCACCCCGAACGGCGACGCACAGGCTCACGCGCTGCTGGCGGTGTTCTTCAGAAAGCCGCGCTCCAGGCCGATGCGCAGCGCCTCGGTCCGGTTACGGCACTCGAACTTGCGGTACAGGCGGCGTAGGTGGAGCTTGACGGTGACTTCCTGCAGGTTGAGCTCGCGCGCGATCTCCTTGTTCGACAGGCCCCGCCACAGCCCGTCCAGCACCTGCGTTTCGCGCGTCGACAGGGCGTCGTCGCCGTCCGGCTCGGCCGGTCCCTCCACCGGGCGCGTCATCAAGGCGTAGGGGACGTAGACCTCACCGCTCATCATCAGCCGGATCGCCTGGATCAGCGCGTCGCCGGAGATCGTCTTGGGCACGAAGCCGGCCGCGCCCATGCGCAGGCCTTCCTCGATCACGCCGCGGTCGCTCTGCCCGGACAGCAGCGCCACCGGCATGTCCGGCCGGGCCTGCTTGATCCGCGACAGACCTTCCAGCCGGTTCATGCCCGGCATGACGACGTCGAGCAGGGCGATGTCGATCTCCGGATGCGCGTCCAGCTGCCTGAGCGCGCCGTCGACGTCGGTCGCCTTGTAGACTGGGCTGTCCGGCCAGGTGCGCCCGATGTGGGTCGCCAGCAGGTCGATGAAGAGGTCGTGGTCGTCGGCAATCAGCGGGATCATCAGCTACTCGCACCCATCGGCCCGGAACGGGTCCCTATAATCGAAAGTATACACGCTTGCGTACTGGTTTTCATTAGAATCCATACCAGGCGATTGCGCGTCGAACGCGAGCGGCCGGCCGCCCGGCGCCTGATCCGGACACGGCTGGGGCCGCTCCGGCATCTACCCGCCCGCCGCCGCGTCGCCCGCCCCGGCGGTTAGGATATGCGCCAGCTTTTCGCGCGCGATCGGCTTGTCCAGCACGTGGTCGATCGACGCGCCACGGCTCTCGGCTGCCAGCGAGGTTCGCCCGGAGATCAGGGTGACAGTGATCTCCGCGTCGAGCTGCTTGACCGCCTGGGCGAGCTCGCTGCCCATCATCTCCGGCATGTTCAGATCGGTGACCAGGTGCGCGATCTCTCGGCCGCGCGTGCGCACGAGCTCGAGCGCCTGATTGGCGGAGGTCGTGGTCAGGACCGCGCGGCCCAGACGGCGAACCGCGTCGGCGGTCATCTGCCCGACCGTCTGCTCGTCGTCGACGATCAGCACCAACTGGCGCTCGCCGGCGGCCGCGCGCGGCGGATCGGCCGGCGCCGACGCTGCGCTGTGAGGGTCCGGTGCCGCCTTGGGCGCGTGTGGGCGGCTGTCGGACGCGGCCGCGTCCGTGCGCGGCAGCTCGGCCAGGTGCATCGTCACCTCGGTGCCGCGGCCCTCTCCGGTGGTAATGGTCAGCCCGCCGCCGTGGCTGAGCGCGATACCGGCCACCGCGGACAGGCCGAGCCCCGTGCCCTTGCCGACCGTCTTGGTGGTGTAGAACGGCTCCAGCACCCGCTCCAGCTTGTCCGCCGGGATCCCGCAGCCGTCGTCGGCGACCGACACCTCGATCGTGCCGCCTGGATGGTCGAACCGACCGACCCGCAGCTGCTGTCGACCGTCGGGTAGCTCCAGCAACTGCACCGTGCCCACGCCTTCCAGCTCGGTCGACGCGGCGTGCTCCGTGCCGGGGTCGCTCAGCGGCGCGTCGCGCCGGGCCACCGTGATCCGCACGCACGGATTGGCCATCCCGGCGACCGCGTCGCGGGCGTTGGTCGCCAGGTTCATCACCGCCCGGCCGAGCGCGCTTTCGTTACCGCGTACGCGCAGCAGCGTCTCCGGCAATTCGCACGCCAGCTGCACGTCGCGCGGCATCGCCGCGCTCAGCAGGCCGGCGGTCTCGCTGACCACCTCGGAGATGTCGGTCGCGGTCATGGTCAGGGAATCGCGCCGGCTGAACGACAGGATCTGCTGCACCAGCGTCTTGCCCCGCTCCGCCGCGGTGGCGATCTGGCGGGCGTAGCCGGCTTCCGCGCTCTCGGGCTCCAGGTCGTCGACCAGGAACTCGGCATAGCCGGCGATCGCGGCCAGGACGTTGTTGAAATCGTGGGCGATACCGCCGGCCAGCCGGCCGACCGATTCCAGCTTCTGCGCCTGATGCAGCTCGGCGCGCAGGCGCCGGCGGGTGCGCTGGGCAACGTTGCGTGCGGTGACGTCGCGCGCGACCCGGACCATGCCGCCATCCGGCAGGGCGGCCAGCGACATCTCCTGCTCGATCGTGGTGCCGGTGCGGTGGCGCGCGTTCTTGGTGCCGTGCCAGGCCCCGTTGCTGCGCACCAAGGGCAGCACCTCTTCGTACAGGCGCTGGCGCTCCTCGGGGCCGTATAGAAGATCGATCGGCTGGCCCAGCAGCTCGTCCACCGGATAGCCGTACAGCACCGCGGCGGCGCGGTTGACGAACACGAACCGGTTGTCGGCGTCCAACAGCGTGATCGCGTCCTGCGCCAGCTCGACCGCCTGGGTCACCCGCTCGGCCTGTTCGCGCAGACCAGTCTGCTCTTTCTGGTGCGCCCGGCGGAGCTCCAGCTCGTCGACCGCGATGTCGGCGAGGTCCTGCAGCGTGCGCTCGTCCGCCTGGCTGAGCGCCGCGCGCGGCTGGTAGTCGATGATGCACAGGCTGCCCAGGTTGTAGCCGTCGGGCGTGATCAGCGGCGCACCGGCGTAAAACCGGATGTGGGGCGGACCGGTGACCAGTTGGTTGTCGGCGAACCGCGGATCGGCGGTGGCGTCCGGCACCACCAGCACCCGATCGCTGCCCAGCGTGTGCTTGCAGAACGACACGCTGGTCGAGGTCTCGGTGGCGCACAGCCCGTGCGCGGACTTGAACCACTGCCGGTCGCGTTCGAGCAGGCTGACAAGGGAGATCGGCACGTCGAACAGACGCGCGGCAAGCTCGGTCAGACGGTCGAAGGTCGGCTCTGGCGCGCTGTCGAGGACGTCGTATCTGTAGAGGGCCTGGAGCCGTTCGGGCTCTGACTGGTCGGCCCGTCTTGGCGCCGGCATCCGGTCTCTCCGTCTATCAATGGCCGGGTCGATCGAGGCGCCGGGTCGATCAAGGCGCCGGGTCGATCGATGCGCCGGGTCGATCGAGGCGCCGGGGACGACCCGTCGATAGGTCCCCCGGACGATAATCGCTGTTGCGCGTATCCGGAAGGTTAAAGGCCGAGCCCATTCGGCCATGCCGCGGTGTTCCTCTGCCCGGCGCAACACCCTTGCGCACAGATGCGCTGCCGCCCGGCGCGGCGCATTTTGGGTGCCCGACACGAAGGTATCGGCGTCGGCGCACGGTCGCCCGGCGCGTAGGCCCATCAGGAGGATCACCATGGCGCAGATCATCAGCTTCCCCGAGACCCGTCCGACATCGCCCGCGCCGGCAACCCCGGGCGCATCCAGCGGCGTTGCCGCCGAGGTGCATCGCCTGCTGCCGGTCTCCGGGACAACCCGGCCGGGGCACGGCGGCGCGATGCCGCCGCTGCACGAGCTGGTCGCACGGATGCGCGCGGACTCCGAGCAGCTGACGCGCAGCCTGGGCGAGCTTCAGACCGCCGTCCGCCGGCTTGCGGACGCGGATCTACCGGGCCAGGCTCGCGCGCTGGTCGACGAGGCGTTCGGCCATCCCCGCGCCGAGGCGGCGCGATGACGACGCCGACCCCGGGTCGGTCTGCACCAGACCCGACCCGCCGGGTCTGGCCGGTACCCGGCCGCGGGCCGGGCCGGCTGGGCCGCGTGCTGCTGGTGGCGGACGATCCGCTTTCCCCGTCGCGGCTGGCAGCGGTGCTGCGCCGGGCCGGGTTCTTCGTGCTGGTCGCACAGAGCGGACGTCACGCGCTCCGGGAGATCTGCATGCGCGGGTTCGAACTCGTCATCACGGACGTGGTGGTGCAGGATCTCGACGGGCTGGAGTTGCTGCGCTGGCTGCGCCGGCTGCACGGCGGCATCCCCGCGATCGCGCTCAGCGGTGCCGGCCCGGACGCGGGCGCGCTGTACGCCAAAGCGGCGCAGTGCATCGGCGCCGACGTGACCCTGCCCAAACCGGCCGAGCCAGCCAGCGTGCTGGCCGCCGCCCACCGTCTGACCGCCCGCCCGGGACCCGGCCGGAGCTGGGGCGCGCCGGCGCCGGCCGATGCGCCGGTTTCCGCGACATGACCAGCCGCGCGACAGGGCTGCCGTCCGGCATGCTGTCTCAGCCGGCGCCCCAGCCGAAATAGGCGACGCCGATCGCGAGCAGCAGGTAACGGGCCAGCTTGCCCGCGGTGACCAGCAGCAGGAACGGCACGATCGGCGCGCGCAGCACCCCGGCGACCACGGTCAGCGGGTCGCCCAGCCAGGGCGTCCAGGCGAGCAGCAGCGACCAGATTCCCCAGCGCCGGTACCACGCCTCCGCCCGGGCGTAGGTCTTGGCGTCGACCGGGAACCAGCGGCGGTGCTTGAACCGCTCGATGCCGAGGCCGAGCGCCCAGTTGACGACGGCGCCCAGCACGTTGCCGGCGGTCGCCGCCAGGACCAGCCAGCCCCAGGGCCAGCCGTCCAGCTGCAGGCCGATCAGCACGACCTCGGACTGGAAGGGCAGGATGGTGGCCGCCAGGAAGGCGCTGGCGAACATGCTGGCGTAGGCGGCAAGCGCGCTCATCCGGGCGTTTCTGCCTCCCGTTGGCTTGGCGGTTGGCGTGGCGCTTGGCTGGCGGTTCGCCGCTCCGGCGGGCGAACGGCTTCGCCGCCTAGGGCTGGCGTGTTAGGTTGGCGGCGAGCACCCAAGCAAGGACTGCGCGAAAACCGTGAGCGACGACGTAACCTACCGCACCCCCTCCATCGACGATGGCGCCGAGATTTGGCGCATGGTCGACGAGTCTGTAAATCTCGACCGGGATTCCGGCTACGCCTATTTCATGGTGGCGCGCAACTTCGCCGCGACCAGTGTGGTCGCGGAGCGCGGCGAGCACACCATCGGCATGCTGACCGCCTACCGTCTGCCGCAGGACCCCCGGCGGCTATTCGTCTGGCAGGTCAACGTGCGCGATCCGCACAAGAACAGCGGGATCGCGAGCGGCATGCTCGACCATCTGCTGCAGCGCGACGAGGCGGCCGGCGTGCGCTGGGTCGAGGCGACCATCGTGCCGGGCAACACGCCCGCCGAGAACCTGTTCAAGAGCCTGGCCAACCGTCTGGACTGCCCGATCCGGGAGACCGAGGCGTTCGCCGACGAATTGTTTCCGGACGCCGAGCGCAAGGTCGAGCGGCTGTTCGTGGTGGGCCCGATCCCGTACGAAAAGTGCGAAATCCGGATCCGGCCAGAGGGCGGCAGGTATCGTCTCTACAGCTTCTGGGACGGCTCCGAACTGCCGGCGTTCGAGCCCGCCAACCCGGCGTTCGACGACTTCGACGACGCCAAGCGCGCCGCCGAGAAGGTCCGCATCGATCACGGCGCAAGTAAGGTCGTGGTTGAACGCGAAGGCTGAGCGCCCAGTCGACCGAGCGCCGGTTTCGACGGCCGCGCGCCGCCGCCGTCAATCCGCGACAGGTGTGGGCGCGCGGCCCGGTACATCGGGAGTCGCGGTCCCCGTCGGATTTAAGCTATAGTCGACGCGCCGCGATTGTTTGATGACCCAAAAATCCGCCGAGGAGCGGGGCTTTGACGGGGGCGCTACGGGGGCTACGGGGGCAGTTCCACCGACTTTAAGTGGCGAATTCAGAATAGTATTGGACCGTGTTGGCGAGTGACGGTAGGCTCGCGTCACGTTCGGTAGGGCAAAATAGAAAAAGCCGTCCGCCGAAGCTTGCGAACGCGTCCGATATCGGCTGTGGCCCGCCCGGGCCGCAGATCGGGCGCTGGGGTAGGCAGCCGGGACACCACCAAACCCGTCCCGGTTATAGGTAAACGTTCAGGAGAGGCAGAATGACAGACAACGGCAATCCGACTGGCTGGTCCCGCCGGCGCTTTCTGCAGACGGGCGCCGCGACGACCGCGGGCCTGGGCGCGCTGAGTTTCAGCGGCACGGCGCCGACGGGCTTCGTGCGCAACGCCTGGGCGCAGGACTTCCGCAACAACCCGGGTAATTCCGACACCGTCACGCTCGGCTTCAACGTGCCGCAAACCGGCCCCTACGCCGAAGAGGGCAAGGACGAGCTGCGCGCCTACAAGCTCGCCGTGAAGCACCTGAACGGCGAGGGCGACGGCGGCATGCTCAACACGATGCAGCCGACCGCGCTCAAGGGGAACGGCATCCTCGGCAAGAAGGTCGACTACGTCACCGGCGACACCCAGACCAAGTCGGACGCCGCGCGCGCGTCGGCCAAGCGCATGATCGAGCGCGACGGCGTGGTCATGGTGACCGGCGGTTCGTCGTCCGGCGTCGCGGTGTCGGTGCAGGCGCTGTGCCAGGACATGGGCGTGATCTTCATGGCCGGCCTGACCCACGCCAACGACACCACCGGCAAGGATCGCCGGCGCTACGGCTTCCGCCACTTCTTCAACGCCCACATGTCGGCCGCCGCGCTGGGCCCGGTGCTCAAGGAGCAGATGGGCACCAACCGCAAGTCCTACATGCTGGTCGCGGACTACAACTGGGGTTGGTCCGTCGAGGAGTCGATGAAGAACGTCACCGAGGAGATGGGCTGGGAGACGGTCAACGCCCTCCGCACCCCGCTCGGGACCAGCGACTACTCGCAGTACCTGACCCCGGTGCGCGATTCCGGCGCGGACGTCTTGTTCCTGATCCACTACGGCGGGGACATGGTGAACAGCCTGACGCAGGCGGTGCAGTTCGGCCTGAAGGACGCGACCGTGAACGGCAAGCCGTTCGAGATCGTGGTGCCGCTGTACTCCCGCGTCATGGCGCAGGGCGCCGGCGAGGCCGTCGCCGGGATCTACGGCTCGACCAACTGGCACTGGTCGCTGCAGAACGAAGGGTCCGAGGCGTTCGTCAAGTCGTTCGGCGAGGAGTACGGCTTCCCGCCGTCGCAGGCCGCGCACACCTGCTACGTCCAGACGCTGCTGTACGCCAACGCGGTCGAGTCCGCCGGCACCTTCTACCCGCCGGAGGTCATCAAGTTCCTCGAGGGCTTCGAGTTCACCGGCATGGGCAACGGCGACACGCTGTACCGCGCCGCGGACCACCAGGCGTTCAAGCCCGTCCTGGTGGTGAAGGGCAACGACGACCCGCAGAGCCAGTTCGACCTGCTGGAGGTCGTCAAGGAAGTCCCGACGGAGGAGATCATGTATCCGGCCGATCTCTATCCGGGCAATCTGGGCCCCTACGAGGTCTAAGGCCGGGACGACGTGTCCACACGATCGGGACCGGCGTGCGCGTTTTCGGCGCGCGCCGGTCCCATCGCCTTCTTCCATCCGGCTTGCACCCGTGGCTTGGGCGACGTCCGGCTAAGCGCGCCCGCGCTGGGTTAAGGGGACAGGAAATCGATGGATAGCCTGCTGCTCCAGCTGCTCAACGGCCTGGACAAGGGCGCCGCCTACGCGCTGATCGCGCTCGGGCTGACGCTCGTGTTCGGCACGTTGGGGGTGGTCAACTTCGCGCACGGCGCGCTGTTCATGCTGGGCGCCTTCGTGGCCGTCAGCGTGAACAAGCTGCTGACCATCTCCCAGAAGGTGCGCGACGAGAGCATCACCGCCTTCGAGGCCTATACCGAGAAACCGTACCTCGAAATCTGGCTCGGCGATCTCGGCACGGAGATCATCCAGTGGTCGGTGCCGATCTCCGCCTTGGTGGCGATCCCGGTGATGCTGTTGATCGGCTTGGTGATGGAGCGCGGGCTGATCCAGTACTTCTACAAGCGCACCCACGCCGAACAGATCCTGGTCACCTTCGGCTTGGCGATCGTGCTGGGCGAGATCATCAAGGTGTTTTTCGGCGCCAACCCGATCTCGCAGTCCGCGCCGCCGGAGCTGTCGGGCGCCGCGCGGTTGGGCGCCATGCTGGGGCTGAACGAGAATCTGGTCTATCCCTGGTGGCGCCTGGTCTATCTGCTGTGCTCGTTCCTGATCGTCTCCTCGGTGTTCGCGTTCCTCAAGCTCACCACCTACGGCATGGTCGTGCGCGCCGGCATGGCCGATCGCGAGATGGTTGGCCTGCTCGGGATCAACATCCAGCGCCGCTTCACGGTCGTCTTCGGAATCGCCGCGATCGTCACGGGGCTCGCGGGCTGTCTTTACACACCGATCCTGCCGCCGGACTACCACATGGGCATGAACTTCCTGGTGCTGTCGTTCGTGGTCGTGGTCGTGGGCGGCATGGGCTCGCTCGGCGGCGCGGTCTGCGCCGGCTTCCTGCTCGGCATCCTGCAGTCGTTCGCTGCGATGAGTTGGGTCAAGGACATCGTGCCCGGCATCGACCAGATCATCATTTACCTCATCGCCGTCGTGATCCTGCTGACCCGTCCGCGGGGCCTGATGGGTCGCAAAGGCGTGATGGAGGGCTAACCGGCCATGGCCAGCATCACGCACTTCAATCCCTCGACGCCCAAGCGCGACCTCGCGGTCATGGGGATCTTCGCGCTGGTGGTCCTGACCGCGCCGATCTGGGCCACGCCGATCGGGGCCAACTACCCCGACCTGCTGCAGCGCTTCGCCATCTTCGGGATCTTCGCGATCGGCTATAACCTGCTGTTCGGCCTGACCGGCTATCTGTCGTTCGGTCACGCGGCGTTCCTCGGCGTCGGCTCCTATGCCGCGGTGTGGATCTTCAAGCTGCTGACCATGAACGCGATCCTGGCCGTGGCGTTCGGCATGCTGGTGGCCGCGGTCTTCGCGGTGGCGATCGGGTACGTCGCGCTGCGCCGCGCCGGGATCTACTTCGCCATCCTCACGCTCGCCTTCGCGCAGATGTCGTACCGGCTGGCCTATTCGGTGCTGACTCCGATCACCAATGGCGAAACCGGCCTGACCCTGGACGGCAACGATCCGCGGGTGATCGACGCGCTGTTCGGCGGCGGTGGCGAGGGCATCCCCAACCCCTCGCTGTTCGGCCTGGAACTGACTGGCTATGCCGCCTTCTACTTCTGCGCGGTGGTGCTGATCCTGGCGTTCTGGGTGTCGCTGAAGATCTTCCGCTCGCCGTTCGGCCTGAAGCTGCTGGCGATCAAGTCCAACCAGACGCGGATGCGCTTCACCGGCTACAACACCCGGCCCTACGTGCTGACGGTGTTCGTGATCTCGGGCATGTACGCCGGGCTCGCCGGATCGCTGATGGCGGTCACCGACCCTCTGGCCGGGGCCGAGCGGATGGTCTGGACGGCCTCGGGCGAGGTCGTGCTGATGACCATCCTGGGCGGCGCCGGCACGCTCGTCGGGCCGATGCTGGGTGCCGTCCTGATCAAGTACGCGGAGAACATCTTCTCCGCCGTCAACGATAGCCAACTTGCCGATCTGTTCGGCTTCCTGCCGGAGCCGGTGACCGATCTGATGGTCGGTGTGGCCAGCCTGTTCGTCGGCGAGGGCTGGCACCTCACCCTCGGCCTCTTGTTCATGGCGATCGTGATCTTCCTGCCCGGCGGCATGATGGAAGGCCTGTACCGGATCGGCGGCGCGATCAGGCGCCGGCGTGCCGGCGGACGGGCCGCGGACAATTCAGCCGTCACCCAGCCGTCGGAGTAGAGGGGCCGCACGACCGACCATGGCACAGAATTTCGTCCTTAACGTCTCCGACGTGAACAAGAGCTTCGGCGGCCTGCAGGCCCTGACCAACATCAACTTGCAGATCGAGGAAGGCAAAACCCACGCGGTGATCGGCCCCAACGGGGCGGGCAAGTCGACCCTGCTGAACACGGTGATCGGCCGGCTGGCGCCGGATACCGGCTCGGTGCTGTTCGACGGGGTCAATCTGACCGGCAAGACCGCGCACCAGATCAACCAGCTGGGTGTGGCCCGGGTGTTCCAGACGCCGGAGATCTTTCTCGACCTCACGGTGCTGCAGAACATCGAAATCGCCGCGCTGGCCAAGCGCGACGGCGCGTTCAGCTTCAAGCCGTTCCGCTCGATGTTCTCGGAGACGAAGATCCAGCAAGAGGCCGTCGACATGCTGGACGATATGGGCCTGCATCACCTGCGCGATCATCCCGCGGCCAACCTGTCGCGCGGCGACAAGCGCCGGCTGGAGATCGCCATGTGCCTGATCCAGCACCCGCGCCTGCTGCTGCTCGACGAGCCGACCGCCGGCATGGCCCGGCACGACACCAACCGCACCATCGATCTGCTGCAGCGGATTAAGGCACGCGGCATGACCAAGGTGATCATCGAACACGACATGCACGTCGTGTTCTCGCTCGCCGACTGGATCAGCGTGCTGGCCCAGGGGGCAATCATCGCCGAGGGCACGCCGGAGGACATCAAGGGCAACCCGAAGGTCCAGGAAGCCTACCTGGGCGGCACCGAGGTCTAGCGCAAAATCGATGAAGGTCTAGTCGACCTTCATCTTGCCCTAGAGCCTTGGTCGCTCCGCGCGCGCGAGCGCCAGCCGAGCCCGTCGACGCCAGCCAACGGAAAGACACGCAGTCATGAGCGAGAGCGAAACCGCCAGCGCCGCCGCCGACAAGGCGTACCGGGATGCCCAGGAGCACAGTGCGGAGCTGAAGGCCCAGGTTGGTACCGGCGCGCCGGACTCCTATTTCGCCTGCCGGAACCTGCACGCTTTTTACGGCGAGAGCTACATCGTCCAGGGCGTCGGCTTCGAAATTCCGGAAGGCAAGATCCTGGCGCTGTTGGGCCGCAACGGCGCGGGCAAGACCTCGACCCTGCGCACCATCGCCCGCGCCGGCTCGCCCGAGCTGCGGCAGGGCGAGGTCTGGCTGCAGGGCACCGCGATCCACCCGATGAAGGATTTCGAGGCCGCCCAGCAGGGCATTCAGCTGGTGCCGGAAGACCGCCGGATCATCGGCGGCCTGACGGTCGAGGAGAACCTCGAGCTGGCCCAGATCGCCGAGCCCAGGGGCTGGGAGTTCGAACGCATCTACCAGGCGTTTCCGCGCCTGAAGGAGCGCCGCACGCAGGACGCCAGCACGCTTTCCGGCGGCGAGCAGCAGATGCTGGCGATCGCCCGCGCGCTTGCCCGGGACGTCAAGCTGCTGCTGCTGGACGAGCCGTACGAGGGGCTGGCGCCGGTGATCGTGCAGGAAATCGAGCGGATCCTGTCCGACGTGCGCCAGCTCGGCATCACCACCATCATCGTCGAGCAGAACGCCGTGGCCGCGCTCAAGCTGGCGGATCTGTCGATCATCCTCGACCAGGGCGAGGTGGTCTACGAGGGTAGCGCCAAGGACGTCCTCGACAACGAAGATCTGCGCCACGAGTACCTGGCGATCTAAGACGGGGCTCGGTTCAGTCCCTCTCTACTAGGTAGGGCCACGGGTCTATTCTTGCGGCAACCTTCTCTCCCTAACCCTCTCCTCCCAAGTGGAGGCGAGGGGACCGATGTCGCCGTTCTCCTGAAAACTACTCCGCCGCGCGCCGTTTGGCGGCTGGCTGGCGGCGCGCGGCCAGTTCGGGCTCGCTCGCGAACACGCGGCCGGCCGCCGCCGCACCGGACAGCAGGGCGTCGCCCGCCGTCGGGCCGAGGCACCAGTCGCCGCAGGCGCCCAGGCCCAGCCCGGAATCGAACAGGCAATCCTCACCCACCGGCTGGGTCACTTGGCCGTAAAGCCAGCGGTGGCCGATCAGCTGCCGCGGGTCCGGCAGGTCCGGCTGGTGCGCCCGGAAGGCGTCGAACAGCGCCCGCGCGATCGGGTCGAAGTCGTCGTCCTTGTGCGCTTGCGACCAATCGGCCGTGGCGTGCAGGGCCCATACGTCGGCCAGCGGGTCGCGGCCCGGCTTGGCGGTGTCGCGCACGGCCTTCTCCAGAACCGGATCGTCGACCGGCAGCAGCAGCTCGCAGTCGACTTCCAGTAGCTGATCGAACACGGCAAGCGCGCTCATGATCGGGCGGTAGGCGGCCGTGCGGGCGCGCGCCGCCAGTGCAGGGGCATGCGCCGCGATCAGGTCGGCCGCCTGGCGCGCCGGGGCGGTGACGACCACCCGGTCGAACGGGCCGTGCGTTTCGCCGTCAATAACCAGCTGCCAACCGGCGCGATCGCGCTGCAACTCGGTGACCGCCGTGCCCTGGCGGATGTCCAGCTCGGCGCCCAGATGCTGCGCCAGCCCGCGGGTCGTCGGCAGAGCCACCTGCCAGGGCTGGTCCGAGCCCGCCGGCGTCCAGTCGCCCAGCACCTCGCGTTCGCGCCACGCGGCGCGGTAGGGCGTCAACCGTGGGTCGCCGATCTCCAGCTTGGGCGCGCCGTGGTCGGCGAACCGGCCGTCGCCCAGCCGCTTTGCCGCGGTCCGGCCGCCCGGCAACCGGCCCTTGTCGAACACCGTGACCGGGACCCCGTGGTCGGCCAGCGTGCGGGCGCACATCAGGCCGGACAGACCCGCGCCGACGACCGCAACCGTCGGCAGGTCGGATCCGCGGACCTGGCGGGCGGTGTACGCCGCGACATCGAGGCGCTTGGCGTGGACCTCGGTCGAGCGATGGCGGACGGTGCCGAAAATCGCCCGCTCCGGCTCGAACGGCCGATCGAACGCGCCCAGGCACCAGAACAGGCCGGAGTAGGAGTTCGGATCGCCGCCGTCCAGGCTGTAGCGGTTGTTGAGGTCGACCAGCAGCTCCGCGGTACGTTCCGGGCCGGGCGTCCAGGTCAGCAGCTCCTTGGCCCAGGTCATGCGCAGGTTGTTGTGCAGGTAGCCGCGCCGGAAGTAGCCGAGCTGCGCCGCGTTCCACAGCGCGTCGTCGGTCTCGCCGCGGGCCAGCGTATCCCAGTCGTAAAGCGCCGGGCGCGGATCGATTTCCCGGCGCTTCAGCGTCTCCCACGCCCAGTCGGGGACGATCGCGGTGCTGTCGTGGTCGGGGACGTGGAAGGCGTAGGCCCAGGACATCTCCCGCCAGATCAACAGCTCGTCCAGGAACTTGTCCGCGCCCTTGCCGCCGGCCGCCGCGGCCTCGCGGGCGACCCGGGTCGCCGCGATCATGCCGTGGCGCAGGTAGGGCGACAGGCGGGAGACGTAGCTTTCCTGCAGCGCGTCGTTGCGTTTGGCGGCGTAGCCCGAGAGCCGGCTGTCGCGCCAGTCGGCCCAGTGCGCGGCCGCCGCCGGCTCGCCGCCCGGGAATTCCGGGACCGGCGGCACCGTATGGTCGATCGCGCAGGCAGCCGTGAGCGCGCCCAGGTCGCAGGCCGACAGATCGTCGCCCGCGATCCCCAGGTCGCCGGCATAGCGCGGCTGCCGCGGGGCGACCGGCGGGAAGCCGTCGTCCAGCCGGCGCCGGCGCAGTTCCTTGGTCGCGTTGCGGAACTTGAACGCCCGGTCGTACGCCCGGCCCACCTGGCGCATCGGCACCAGGCAACTCGCGTCGACCGCCAGCACGGGCCCGCCGCTGGCCGCGTCGGCCGCGGCCAGCAGGCGCGTGCGTCGGTCGCGATACGGGCGGGTGGGCACGTCGTCGGTGACCGTCAGCGCGGCCCCGGCGATCAACTGGCGCGCCGCATCCGTACGCTTGCCGGGGCGGTGGACGTGGACGCACACGCGTACACCCATGGCCGCCAGCCCCTGCTGCAGCGCGCGAAGGCCTTCCAGCTGGAACCGGTGGTGGCGGTCGCTGGCGAGCGGCTGATCCTCGCGCAGCTCGGCCAGAACCACCGGCGGAAGGCCGTGTGCGTTGGCCAGCGTCAGCGCGGTGTCGAGCGCCTGATTCTCCTGCGTGCGCAGGTTGCCGTCCAGCACGTACAGCACGTACGGCCCGTCCGCCGGCGCCGCCTCGCGCAGCACCCGCGTCCGCAATGCCAGCGTCCGGGGGAGGGGCGCGGTCAGCCGGCCGTGGTCGCTCGCGTCGTCGCTCACGCGCTGCCGGGCCCGCCGCCGGTTTCGCCGCTGGCTGGACCGCCGGTGGCCTCTTCGTCGATCCAGTCGTGCCGCGCGACCTCGGGGTCGGGGGCGTCGTCGTGCCGGCCGCGGCCCGCCACCGACGGCCCGTTGCCGGCCTTGCACGCCCGGCGCCAGCCCGCGGCGGCGAGGACCAGCAGCCCGGCGGCCGCCACGCCGGCGGCCGCGTGCACGCCGTAGTTCAGGCCCATCCGGATCAGCATCAGCGCGTCTCCTTGTCGCTGTTGCGGGACTTGCACATCCGCCGATAGGCGCAGGCGCCGCCGAACACCGCACTGCCGATCGCCAGGCCTTTCACGAACCCGGCGGTGGCGGCGAGGTTTTGGAGAACGAAGCCCATGCGATGCCTCCCTCAAGAACGATTGATCGCACGAATGCAGGTAGGGCGCGCCTCGCCGCGGACCAGGGGGCGCGGCGAGCGGCCGCTCGCGCCTCGACAGGCGCGAGCGAGGCACCCCTTCATGCGTATCGATAAAAACCGGCAGGAGCGTTGCGACGCGCAGCTTAACGCAGGCGGCTGGTAGGGGCGCCGGGGATCGAACCCGGAACCTCCCAGTTATAAGCTGGGTGCTCTGACCGCTTGAGCTACACCCCCGCGATGGCGGACGCGCACGGCCGGCCGGCGGCCGTGCGGTATTCGTCCGTTGCGGGGGCGGAAGCGGGTCATGCTGGCTCCGGATGGCGCTCGGGTCGGTGGCGCTACTGGTTCATCATATCGAAGAACTCGGTGTTGTTCTTCGTCCGCCGCAGCTTGTCGGTCAGGAACTCCATGGCGTCCATGGTCCCCATCGGCTGCAGGATCCGGCGCAGCACGATCATCTTGTTCAGGCGGTGCTCGTCGACCAGCAGTTCCTCGCGCCGGGTGCCCGAGGGGCCGACGTTGATCGCCGGGAAGACGCGCTTGTCCGCCAGCTTGCGGTCCAGGACGATCTCCGAGTTGCCGGTGCCTTTGAACTCCTCGAAGATCACCTCGTCCATCCGGCTGCCGGTGTCCACCAGCGCGGTGCCGACGATGGTGAGCGAGCCGCCCTCCTCGATGTTGCGGGCGGCGCCGAAGAAGCGCTTGGGGCGCTGCAGGGCGTTGGCGTCGACGCCGCCGGTCAGCACCTTGCCGCTCGACGGCACGGTCGTGTTGTAGGCGCGGCCCAGGCGCGTGATCGAATCCAAGAGGATCACCACGTCCTTCTTCGCCTCGACCAGCCGGCGCGCCTTCTGCAGCACCATCTCGGTGACCTGGACGTGGCGCTGGGCGGGCTCGTCGAACGTCGAGGAGACGACCTCGCCCTGCACCGTGCGCGCCATGTCCGTGACCTCCTCCGGGCGCTCGTCGATCAACAGGACGATCAGGTAGCACTCCGGGTGGTTGGTCTCGATCGCCCGCGCGATGTTCTGCAGGATCATCGTCTTGCCGGCGCGCGGCGGCGAGACGATCAGCGCGCGCTGGCCCTTGCCGAGTGGCGCCACCAGGTCGATCACCCGGTTGGTGATGTCCTTCTGCGCGTCGGTCTGCAGGTCGAGCTTCTCGTCCGGATAGAGCGGCGTCAGGTTGTCGAAGTTGATCCGGTGCTTGAGCGCGTCCGGCGCGTCGAAGTTCACCGTGTTGACCTTGAGCAGGGCGAAGTAGCGCTCGCCCTTGTTCGGCGAGCGGATCTCGCCGTCGACCGTGTCGCCGGTGCGCAGGGCGAACCGCCGGATCTGGGACGGGCTGACGTAGATGTCGTCCGGGCCCGGCAGATAGTTGGATTCCGGCGAGCGCAGGAAGCCGAACCCGTCCTGCATGATCTCCAGCACGCCCGAGCCGTAGATCGAAACGTCCTGTTGCGCCAGGCGCTCCAGGATGGCGAACATCATTTCCTGCTTGCGCAACGAGGAGGCGTTCTCGACATCCAGTTCCTCGGCGTAGGCGAGCAGGTCGGCCGGCGATTTGGCCTTCAGGTCTTGCAGGTTCATGAGGTGCGGAATTCGGGTGCTGACGGCGCGCGCAAGGCACGGTGCGCGGCGGGCGGGTCGGTGGCGGCGTGCCGGAAGTCATTCCGGCATCACGCAGCCGGCTGGCAACAGTCGGACCCGGCTGGGAAACTGTCCCAAGCGGTATTTTAGTTTTGCCGGTCGGACCGGCAAAACGCAAGGGGCCAGCACCCGGCGCCCGCGGGTCGATTTCGCCCGCCCCGATGCGATTGCGGGACGCGCCGCCGGGGCTCGCCGGCTGGACCGACGCGCGTGCCATTTTGGGGGCGCCCAGCTGCCGGCCGCGCGGCCGGGCAGCCCCCTGGAGGTGAGGCCGTGGGCCGGCGTCAGCCCTGGCGGCTGGCTGCCCGGCCGTCGGTCGCCTGGCCGTCGGGGACGCCGCCGTCCACCCGGCCGGGCGCGGCAGGGGCACAGTACAGGCGGTACAGCGTCTCGATCACCGCCTGCACTTCCGTGCTGGCCAGCGAGTAATAGATCGACTTGCCGTCGCGCCGGGTCGCCACCAGGCCCTCGCTGCGCAGACGCGCCAGCTGTTGCGACAGGGTCGGCTGGCGCAGCTCCAGCAGGGCTTCCAGATCGCCGACCTTCCGCTCCCCCTCGGCCAGGTAGCACAGGATCATCAGGCGGTCCTTGTTGGACAGCGCCTTCAGCAGGCGCGCGGCTTCGTCCGCGCTGCGCTCCAGTGTCTCCAGATCCTTCGTCGTGATATCCATGACGTCCTTTCCCACCGCAAAGCGGGCCTTCTCGCTGTTATGTCCGGGGCGTCTCCGGCCGGTCCGGCGCCGGACCTCGTGCCGGCAAACTGGCGCTGGACCCCGCCGGTGTCCGCGTGCCGCCCACGAAAATTCCCGCCTCAAAATGACCAACCAAGATATATACCCTTCGTCTGATGTGTAAATAACCTGCGTGCGCCGGGGCCGTCTGGCCGATGTTGGGCCCGATCCGACGGCGACACGGCCGCCTCCGCGCCGGCCGCCGGTTGGCAAGCGCGGGGCGGGGGTCTATGCACGAGGGGTAGGCGCCAACCGCCCCGACAACAGAAAGACCCGGCAGTCATGTGGATTTCCAGCGCGTTCGACAGCGGCAACATCCTGGTCGACCGGATCGACGGCGAGACGGCGGACCTGCGGATCCGCGCGGACGCCGGCGACAAGTTCTTCCAGTGGTTCCACTTCACCGCGGCCGGCACGCCGGGGCGGACGCGCACGCTGCGCCTGACCAACGCCGACCAGGCCTCGTTTCCGCGCGGCTGGGACGGCTACCAGGCGGTCGCCTCCTACGACCTGCAGACCTGGTTCCGGGTGCCGACGGAATTCGACGGCGGCACGCTTGCGATCACCCACATCCCCGAGGCGCCGCTGGTCACCTACGCCTACTTCGCGCCCTATCCGATGAGCCGGCACCGCGAGCTGATCGCGCGCTGCACGGCCACAGGCCGGGTCGGCTACGAGGTGCTGGGCGAAACGGTCGACGGCCAGCCGATGGAGATGCTGCAGATCGGCACCTGGGACGCGCAAAAGCTGCCGGTCTGGGTGATCGGCCGCCAGCATCCGGGCGAATCCATGGCCGAATGGTGGATGGAGGGCTTCCTGGAACGCCTGCTGGACACCGACGATCCGTCGCCGGCCTACCTGTTGGAGCGCTGCGTCTTCTACGTCGTGCCCAACATGAACCCGGACGGCACCCGCCGCGGGCATCTGCGCACCAACGCCGCCGGGGTCAACCTAAACCGGGTGTGGCAGGAACCCGACCGGGAGACCAGCCCGGAAGTCTATCACGTCCGCCGTCGGATGTATCAGACCAGCTGTTCGGTGCTGCTGGACGTGCACGGCGAGGAGGTGCTGCCGCACAACTTCATCGCCGGGTTCGAAGGCATCCCGAACCTGCGCTCGGAGCAGATCCAGATGGTCGAGTTGTTCAAGCAGCGCCTGCTGGAGCTCAACCCCGACTTCCAGACCAGCCAGGGCTACCCGCCGGCCAAGCCCGGCCACGCCAACCTCGGCATCGCCACGCCGTTCATGGCGGAGAGTTTCGGCGCGGTGGCGATGACGCTGGAGATGCCGTTCAAGGACTCGCTCGACAGCCCGCACCCGGCGGAAGGCTGGTCGCCCGCGCGCAGCCGCATGCTCGGCCGCTCCTGCCTGAACGCCCTGCGCCCCGTGGTCGACCGGATGCGCGGGGAGGATTAGGCACGCAGGCTGATGGCCTCCGAGGAAAGCGCCCGGTGTTATGTCAGAAAGACCGTGGTATTCGTCCCTTAAGCAAAATCGATGAAAGCCGAAGGCGGCTTTCATCGTGAATTTGGCTCTAATTCATTGAAGAAAGGGCAAGATTAAACTGAAGGGTGGGTCGACCTTTCAGGATCTTGCCCTAGCTCGCCAACGCTTGGGTCTGCGGGCAGGTGGAATCCAGGCGTTCGCGGGCGCGTCGGACGGCGCGCAGGATGTCCTGCCGGCTGATCCGGTCCCGGCGCATCAACAGTTCGACGATCGGGTCGTAGAGAAGCTCGTCCAGCGCGGGTTCGGGCCCCGCGCAATTCCATGCGGCCTGCACAGCGTTTCCCTCCCGCCGCGTCCACGTACGCCCCAGTGCCTCGGCGCGGTGCCTCGGCGCGGTGCCCCGGCGCGATCGCGGGCGGCGATGCGTATTTGGTTTAAGTGGTTTCTTTTGTAGCCCGCTTCGTCGGGCCGCGCCATATCGCAGGTTGATTAATGCCGCCGAAAGCGCGGCTTTTTCGCCCGGGCGTATTGAAGATGTAGTTAAGGGCCGGTTCGCGAGCAAGCGACAGCTTTGTGGCAACCCGCCGGCCATGCCAGACACGCCGAACACGCCGGTCACACGCGTCGCCACGGCGGGCGGCGCGAACAGGCGGCTTACCGGTTGCGGCCGTTGAGAAGAGTGAGTGGTGGGGGAGGGAGGATTCGAACCTCCGAAGGCAGTGCCGGCGGATTTACAGTCCGCTCCCGTTGACCGCTTGGGTAACTCCCCCACGAAAGCGCGATCCGACGCCCGCGTCGACGCGGGCCGGGCCTTGGCATCGCGGACCCGGGCGGATGGGTCGCCAAAGACGGGATCGGCGCGCCTGGGGCGCGGTCACGGACGGGATCGCCGCCCGCCCCAGGGCGCGCTTGTTCTAGGAGCTTCGACCCCCGCTTTGCAAGTCCCGATCCCCGGGATTCGGTAAATTATGTCGGTTCGGCGACAGCGGTGCGGACCCGGGCCGGGCGGCTACCCGGCGGCCGGCAGATCCAGGAGAACGATCGCCGCGTCCTCGCCGCGCACCCGGATCGCGGTGTCGTGGCGCACGCGCAGGCCGGTCTGCCGGGCGGCGTCGCGCAACAGGCGGCGGTCGCTGACCAGCAGCGCGGCGCGGAAGCCCCTGGGCGTTGCGACCCGGCGGACTTCCTGCAGCACCTCAGCGTAAAGCGACCGGTTCTCGGCGACGTCGCCGTACTGCTTGCCGAACGGCAGGTTGGCCAGCACCAGGCTGACGCTGGCGTCCGGCAGGTCGAGCGCGCGCGCGTCGGCGTGCTCGACCTGCGCCGTGTCGAAGCTTTTCAGGTTGCGCCGCGCGGTCTTCACCGCCTGCAGATCCTGGTCCGTGCCGATCAGCCGGGCGCCGGGCGCGTAGCCGCCGGCTTCCGCCAGCAGCGTGCCGGAGCCGCACACCGGGTCCAGGATGGTATCGTCGTCGACCGGACGGGTCATGAACGCCATCGCGGCCGCGATCGGCGGCGGCAGGCTGCCCTCGCGCTCGACCTGCCGGCGGTCGCGTCCGGCGGTCTGGTCCGCGTCGCGAACCGGGACGCAGGCGTAGTAGGCCTGCTCGATGCAGAACACCAGCAGCGGGGTGTTCGCCGCCTCGTCCAGCTTGACCCCGCGCGCGCTCAGTTCGCGGCCGAGAAAGCGGGCCAAGTCGTGGCGGTTGAAGTGCCGGCCGTCGGCGGTGACGACCAGCCGGCGGCGCTGCCCCTGCAGCAGCTGCGCCAGCCGCTCCAGCTGGCTGTCGGACACCTTGTAGCGGCCGTAGACCAGGCAGCGGTGCATGTCCTCCGCGCTGCGCAGCTCGGTCGCGGCCGGCGTGCGCGCCAGACGCGGGGCGAACAGCAGGTCGTGGTTGCGCTGCCAGAGCAGGTCCGCGCGGTCGTTCTGGCCGAGCAGCCTGGCGTGGCGCAGCTCCGCCAGCAGGGTCCGGCCCAGGCCGGGGGCGGCGCGCACGACCCAGCCGGCCGGCTGGGCCGTCTTGCCGGCGCCGGCGGACTTGGCCTTGTGCGCAGTGGCGCGCTGGGCCTTATGCGCGGCGGCGCCGTGGGCCTTGGGCGCGGCCGCCGGCCCGCCCGTCCGCGCGGCCGACTTGGCGGCGGTCTTGCCGCGGTTGGGCTTGCGGCCAGAGTCCTTGCCCGGGCCGGGCCGGGCGCGGTCCTTGGTGCGGGGCGGCTTGCTGCTCATCACGCGCGGGAGGTCGCAGATTTGGCCGGACGCCGCAAGGCCGCCGGCATCCGCGCCTGCCGTCCCGCGGCCGCCGGCCTATTCCATGACGTGGACGCCGGCGTCGACGTATTCGACGTTGCCGGTCATCGCCCGGGCCCGGTCGCTGGCCAGGAAGGCCGACAGCGCGCCGACGTCGTCGATCGTCGCCAGCTGGTGCTCCGGGGCGCGCTGGCGGGCGCGCTCCAGCATCTCGTCGAACCGGTCGATACCGCTCGCCGCACGGGTCTTGAGCGGGCCGGGGGAGAGCGCGTTCACCCGGATGCCCTTGGGCCCGAGCTCGGCGGCGAGGTAGCGCACGCTGCTTTCCAGCGCGGCCTTCACCGGGCCCATCAGATTGTATTCCTCGACCACCCGCTCGGAGCCGTAGAAGGTGACGGTCTGCAGGCTGCCGCCGCGCGTCATCAGCGGCTCGGCATAGTGCGCCAGTCGGATAAAGGAGTGCGCCGAGACGTCCATCGCCTGCGCGAAGCCGCCGCGCGAGCAGTCGGTCACGCGCGCGTGCAGATCTTCCTTGGGCGCGAACGCGATCGCGTGCAGCACGAAGTCGAGCTGGCCCCAGCGTTCCCGGATGGTGTCGAACACGCCCTTGAGTTCGCCTTCCGCGCGGACGTCGCAGGGCAGGAAAAGCTGCGCGCCCACGTCGCGGGCGATCGGTTCGACGTGGGGGCGCGCCTTCTCGTTCAGGTAGGTGACGGCGAGCTCCGCCCCGGCGGCGCGATAGGCGCGCGCGCAGCCGGTGGCGATCGAGTGCTGGTTGGCGATCCCGATGACGAGCCCGCGCTTACCGGTCAGATCGATCATCGCTGTCGCAGCCTCCCTGGTGCGTCGAACGGCGGAGTGTGCGCTGCACCATATACCGCGACAGTACACGTTGCACTGCAACAGAAAAATGAAAACACGCGTTTGAGGCCGGGGATCCGGACACACCAGATGGCGGCCGTGGCCGGTCCGGGCCGCGACCGCCGCCTGCGCGGACAATAGTGGAAAGCGCGGTCGGTTACGCCGCCGCGCGGGTCACGGGGGCCGTGTCGACCTCGCCGTTGGCGATCGCGTCGGCCACCCGGTGCCACACGGCGCACCCCTCCCGGTCGCCGCAAGACCGCAGTTTTTCGGCATATTCGCGCGCGTACGGGACGGCGTAGTCGCGGTGTCGGCGGGCAAAGCCCGTGGCGTAAGCCAGCAGATCGGCTTCATTCGGCATCATCTTCTCCCCACCTTCGAACACGATCGAAAGGTCCGCCGAAGTCGCGCGCAGGATTCCGGTATGACCGGTCCATGGCAAGCCCTTTGCAGCGCAGCATGATCGTTTCTTGTGGATAACCCGATTAACCGCTTCCAAAGCCCGGGATTCTGCCCGGCCCAAGAGCCGCCGCGACGGATCGGCGTTCCGCACCGCCGGGCCGTTTGCCGTGATTCCGGCCAACATACGCTAGATGTTGTGTGAAGCTTCTCTTTCACCCCAACGAATCGCGCGACAGGCGGGGGTAACTCGGGGTAGGCTGATCGAGAGTTGGGTTGATGAGCCACGCGCTCATGCCACGCACGGGAGTAGCGCCCTGACGCGACCGTCCGACCGCGACCGCCACGATCTGCCGGCCTTCCCGGTCCGGTCCGTGGCGCTGCCGTCCGGGACCGTCACGCCGGCCATCGCGCCCGCCCCCGGCGATCAACCCGCGGCCGAAGCCCCGCCGGCCGATCATGCGCCCCGTGCCCTGCCGTTTCACGCCAAGTTGCCGCCTGCCGCCTTGCCGGGTTCGAGCGACCCCGGCAAGGCGGGGGTGTGCCGCCCGTCCGGCGCGCACGCGTCGGATCCCGTCATCCCGACAGCCGAGGAGTCCAAGATGGGCAAGCGTTCCGCGCGTCGCGCCGCCAACAATCAAGAGGGCAAGGTCCGTGCGCTGTACCCCCGCGAGGGAGATTGGCATCCGCTGAACGCCGGCGGGCACGGCGACGACGCCCGCGAGCAATCCTACCGCCGCCGGGTCAAGCCGATGAGCGCGGGTCAGGAAGCCTTGATGCAGGCGATCGACAGCCAGAACCTGGTGCTGGCCCTGGGGCCGGCGGGGACCGGCAAGACCTACCTCGCGATCTCGAAAGCCGTGGAGGCGCTGGAAGCCCGCGAGGTTGAGCGCATCGTGCTCACCCGCCCGGCGGTCGAGGCCGGCGAAAACCTGGGCTTCCTGCCCGGCGGGGTGGAAAGCAAGCTGCAGCCCTACCTGCGCCCGCTGTACGACGCGCTGACCGACCGGCTGGGCAACAAGCGGGTCAAGATGGCGCTGGGCGAGGGGCTGATCGAGATCGCGCCCGTCGGCTTCATGCGCGGACGCACGCTGAACAACGCGTTCGTGGTGATCGACGAGGCACAGAACTGCACCTACGGGCAGATCAAGATGCTGCTGACCCGGCTCGGCTGGTCGTCGACCATGGTGCTGACCGGCGACCCGGACCAGAGCGACCTGCTGCCCGGCGTCTCCGGGCTGGGCGAGATCGCCCGGCGGCTGTCCGCGCTGGCGGACGTCGGCGTGATCGAACTGGACGACGCCGACATCGTCCGCCACCCCTTGGTCGCCTCGATGCTGACGGTGATCTGAGCGCGCGGTTCGCGGCGCCCGCGCGCCAGTCGCCTCCTCCATTCCCTCTGATTCCCCATCTCCAATGGGAGGAGGGGCGAGGGGAGGAGGGACCCCGGTTGTCGACGCCGCGGGCAACCTCCTCTCCCTGGTCCTCTCCTCCCATAGGAGGAGAGCGGACCCCGCCGCCATGGCGTGCCGAGAGCGGAGCTACCGCGTACCTCTAAATTCGAGCTCCCAGACACACCTGCGGCCACCTCCCGTCTCCGGAAGGTGGCCGCAAGCGCGTTGACGCTGTGCACCGAAGCGGCGGTTACGCCCGCTCGGTCTCCTCGGCGGGAGCGGTCTCGTCGTCCGCGTCCGTCTCGTCGGTCTCCATCTCCTCGACCTCGGAGATCACTTCGTCGACGGCGCGGTCGGCGATCTCCTGCTGCTCCTCGACCGAGACGGTCCGGCCCTGCTCGAGCTGCGTGTCCGCCTCGCCGCGGGAGCGGGCGACGTTGACCGTGATCTCGATGCTGACCTCGGGGTGCAGGCGGACATCGACCGGGTGCAGGCCGATCGTCTTGATCTGGCGGCCCAGCTGGATCTGGCCGCGCTCGACCCGGGCGCCCTGCTCGGCCAGCTGGTCGGCGATGTCGCGGGCGGTCACCGAGCCGTACAGCTGACCGGTCTCGCCGGCCTGGCGGATCATGCTGACCACCATGCCGTCGATCCGCTTGGCGGCTTCTTCAGCCTCCTTGCGGCGCTCGGCGTTGCGGGCCTCGAGCTCGGCGCGCTTCGACTGGAAGTACGCGCGGTTCGACTGCGTGGCGCGCAGGGCCTTCTTCTGCGGCAGCAGGAAGTTGCGGGCATAGCCCGGCTTCACGGCGACCTCGTCGCCCATGAAGCCCAGGTTTTCGACCCGCTCCAACAGGATAACCTGCATGATCGTCTCCTTAATGCTCCGGGCGGATGCGGTTACCTGATGACGTACGGCATCAGGGCGAGGTAGCGCGCCCGCTTGATCGCCCGGGCGAGCTCGCGCTGCTTCTTCGCCGACACCGCCGTGATCCGGCTCGGCACGATCTTGCCGCGCTCACTGGTGAAGCGGGTCAAGAGCTTGACGTCCTTATAGTCGATCTTCGGCGCATTCGGGCCCGAGAACGGGCAGCTCTTGCGGCGCCGGAAGAACGGGCGGCGCTGGGCGGCGCCGCGGCTGACGACACGAACGGTCATCGTCGGTCTCCTCCGTGGTCGCGGCCGGGCATGCGTCCCGGCCGATCAGGTCTCGATTAAGTCCGGTTCAGGGAACGGCGGACGGCAACGGCGTCTTGGCGGCGGGCGTTACTCGCGCCCGCGGCCGCCCCGGCCGCCGCGCTCGCCCCGGCCGCCGCGCTCACCGCGGCCACCGCGCTCGCCGCGCCGGTCGCCGTCCTTCTTGTCCTTGCGCTCCATCTGGACCGACGGGTTCGGGTCCAGCTCGTCGGTACGCAGGGTCAGGTAGCGCAGCACGTCCTCGTTATAGCGCATCGTCCGCTCGTACTCGTCGATCGCGGCCGACGGCGCCTCGATGTTGAACAGGACGTAGTGGCCCTTCCGGTTCTTGTTGACCCGGTAGGCGAGGTTCTTCAGGCCCCAGTGCTCGGTCTTGTGGACCTTGCCGCCTTGGCCTTCGAGCACCTGCTGGAACTGGTTGGCCAGTTCCTCGACGTTGGAGGACGAAATGTCCTGGCGTGCGATAAACACGCTCTCGTAATAGCGCGACTCTTCCATGTTCGCTCCCCATGGCTGTTGAACGGGCCGTAGCTCCGCGGGGTTTGACCGGGTAGCCGGGCGGCCCTAGCCGACCCCATAAATTCCCGGCTGTGCGTCCGAGAGACGGCGCAGCGGCGGGCTCGCATCGGGATCGGCGAGGAGGTCTCTTGCGAGGTGGCGCGACTATATAGATGAACGTCGCGCACGCAAGGGCGTGTGCGGGGCGGATTTCCGCGCCTTTCGGCGGATAAGCACCGGCCGGTGGGGGCGCGGTCGCGGGCCCCGTTGGCACGCTGCCGCGCGCATCGCTTGACAGCGGAAGGTCAGCCGCTATCACTGCCCCCGCTTTTTCCATGCCCAACACCGAAAGGCAGCTTGCGATGGCGCGCGCTTTCGTTTTTCCCGGTCAGGGCTCCCAGGGGGTCGGCATGGGCCGGGAACTCGCCGAGTCCTTCCCCGCGGCGCGCTATATCTTCCAGGAGGTCGACGACGCGCTGGGCCAGGATCTGTCCCGGCTGATGTTCGAAGGGCCGGAGGCAGACCTGGTGCTGACCGAGAACGCGCAGCCGGCGCTGATGGCGGTCAGCCTGGCGACCGTCCGCGCGATCGAGGAGCAGGGCGGGTTCGCGCTGTCCAGCACCGGCGCTTACGTGGCCGGCCATTCGCTGGGCGAGTATTCTGCCCTGGCCGCGATGGACGCGCTGTCCGCGGGCGACGCGGCGCAGCTGCTGCGCCTGCGCGGCCAGGCGATGCAGCGCGCGGTGCCGGTCGGCGCGGGCGCGATGTCCGCGATCCTGGGCCTCGACCTGGAGACCGTGCAGGCGGTCGCGGACGAGGCCGCCCGCGGCGAGGTGTGCCAGATCGCCAACGACAACGCGCCAGGACAGGTCGTGGTGTCCGGCAACCTCGGCGCGGTCGAGCGGGCGATCGAGATCGCCAAGCAGAAGGGCGCCAAGCGCGCGGTCATGCTGAACGTCTCCGCCCCGTTCCACTGCAAGCTGATGCAGCCGGCCGCCGAGGAGATGGAGCGCGCGCTCGCCCAGGCAGCGATCGAGACGCCCAACCTGCCGGTGGTATCCAACGTCACCGCGTACGCGCTGGAGAGCCCGGACGAGATCCGCGCCCGACTGGTCGAGCAGATCGTGCACCCGGTGCGCTGGCGCGAGAGCGTCGAATACATGCGCGACAAGGGCGTTGCGCGCCTGTACGAGGTCGGCCACGGCAAGGTGCTGAGCGGTCTGACCAAGCGGATCGACCGCAAGCTGACCGGCATGCCGGTGGGCACGCCGGGTGACGTCGAGAATTTCCTGAACGAGCAGGTCGACGCCTGAGCCGGCGCCGTTCGCGCGCGGCGCTCGGGTACAGCCGGACCGTGAGTCAAACGGGCCAGAAGCCATCATCCAGGGGAGCGGACGCAGCAGATGTTCGATCTGAGCGGCAAGACGGCGCTGGTTACCGGCGCCACCGGCGGCATCGGCGGCGAGATCGCGCGCGCCCTGCACAAGCAGGGGGCGACCATCGGCGTCAGCGGCACGCGCAAGGAGAAACTGGACGCGCTTGCGGCCGAGCTGGGCGAGCGGGTGCACGTGCTGCCCTGCAACCTGTCCGAGCCGGAGGAGGTCAACCAGCTGGTCGCCGACGCCGAGAAGGCGATGGGCGGACTGGACATCCTGATCAACAACGCCGGGCTGACGCGCGACACGCTGGCCATGCGGATGAAGGACGACGACTGGGAAAAGGTCCTGGAGGTCAACCTGACCGCCGCGTTCCGCCTGTCGCGGGCGGCCATCAAGGGGATGATGAAGCGCAAGTGGGGACGGATCATCAACATCTCCTCCGTGGTGGCGCAGACCGGCAACGCCGGCCAGGCCAACTACATCTCCTCCAAGGCCGGCCTGATCGGCCTGTCCAAGGGGCTGGCGACCGAGGTCGCCTCGCGCAACATCACGGTGAACTGCGTCGCTCCCGGTTTCATCGAAACGGCGATGACCGATGCGCTGAACGACAAGCAGCGCGCGGCCACGCTGGCGCGGGTTCCCGCCGAACGATTGGGCACGCCCGGCGAAATCGCCGCGTGTGTGGCGTTCCTGGCCAGCGAAGAGGCGGGCTACGTGACCGGACACACCTTGCACGCCAACGGCGGAATGGCCATGGTGTGAGCCGGCTTCAGCGGGCGACCGCACGCGTGTGCGCCAACGCTGGTCACCGCTGAAACACTGTGATAAGAGGCGCAGCCCGTGTCACTCGCGGGCAATAATCATGCAAATCCAGGCCGGGGCGGGCGCCCCCGGCTCTTCCGGTCTACCGAGGGTTCTAAGGGCAATGAGCGACAACGACATCGGCCAGCGCGTAAAGAAGATCGTGGTTGAGCACCTGGGCGTGGACGACGCCAAGGTCACCGACGAGGCGAGCTTTATCGACGACCTGGGCGCCGACAGCCTCGACACGGTCGAGCTCGTGATGGCGTTCGAGGAAGAGTTCGGCTGCGAAATCCCGGACGATGCGGCCGAGAAGATCGTCACCGTGAAGGACGCGGTGAACTTCATCCAGGAGCATGCCGGCTAAGCTGCGGGTCTGCGCGCCCAACGCGGCGTGACGCCCGACTTTCTCCGCGGGATCCCCCGACCACAGCCGTCAGTGAGCTCATGAGACGCGTCGTCGTCACAGGGATGGGGCTGGTGACGCCGCTGGGAAGCGGCGTCGAGCCGGTCTGGCAACGGCTGCTGGAGGGGCAGTCCGGTGTCAAACGGATCGAGTCGTTCGACGTCAGCGACCTGAACGCGCAAATCGCGGGGCAGGTGCCGCGCGGCGACACAGCCGACGGTTTGTTCAACGCCGACGACTACGTCGCCAAGAAGGACCAGCGGAAGGTCGACCAGTTCATCGTCTACGGTATGGCGGCCGCGCACCAGGCCGTCACCGATGCCGGGTGGATGCCGGACGACTTGGACTCCCAGGAACGCACCGGCGTCATGATCGGCTCCGGGATCGGCGGGCTGCAGACGATCAACGACGGCGCGATCACCCTGCACGAGCGGGGGCCGCGGCGCCTGTCACCGTTCTTCATTCCGGCGGCGCTGATCAACCTGGTCTCCGGCCAGGTGTCGATCCGCTACGGCTTTCGGGGGCCGAACCATTCCGCCGTCACGGCCTGCTCCACCGGGGCGCACGCGATCGGCGACGCCAGCCGGTTGATCGCCCTGGGCGATGCCGACGTTATGGTGGCCGGCGGCGCGGAAGCGGCGATCTGCCGGATCGGTATCGCCGGGTTCGCCGCCGCCAAGGCCCTGTCGACCTGCTACAACGACCGGCCGAGCGAAGCGTCGCGTCCCTGGGACAAGGGCCGCGACGGCTTCGTGATGGGCGAGGGAGCCGGCGTCGTCGTGCTCGAGGAACTGGAGCACGCCAAGGCCCGCGGCGCCACGATCTACGGCGAGGTCGTCGGCTACGGCCTGTCGGGCGACGCCCACCACATCACCGCCCCGCCGGACGACGGCGCGGGCGGTTACCGCGCGATGCAGTCGGCGATGCGCTCGGCCGGGATCGAGCCCAGCCAGATCGACTACGTCAACGCCCACGGCACCTCCACGCCCAAGGGCGACGAGATCGAGCTCGGCTCGGTCCAGCGATTGCTGGGCGACGCCTACCGCGACACCTGCATGTCCTCGACCAAGTCCGCGATCGGGCACCTTCTGGGGGCGGCTGGCGCGGTCGAGGCAATCTTTTGCATCAAGGCAATCGCCGACGGGGTCGTTCCGCCGACGCTCAACCTCGCGGATCCGAGCGACGGCTGTCGGGACATGAACCTGGTGCCCAACTACGCCCAGGAGCGAAAGGTGCGCTACGCGCTGTCGAACTCGTTCGGGTTCGGCGGCACGAATGCGTGCCTGATCCTGTCGGCGCCGTCTTGATTCGTCTGGCGCTGGAGCGAGGCCGTCCGTGAAACGGCTGCTGATCGCCGCCACCTTCCTGATCACCGCCGCCGCGGTCGGCGCCGGTTTGCTGTACGCCTGGGGGCATCAGCGCTTCACCGGGCCGGGACCGCTCGACGCGCGTAAGATCGTCTTGATCGAACGGGGGGCCGGCGTCAGCGCGATCGCCCAACAGCTGGCCCGCGAAGGCGTGATCCGCTCTCCCCTGATTTTCCGCCTGGGCGCCCGGGCGACCGGCCAGGCGACCCAGCTCAAGGCGGGCGAGTACGAATTCCCGGCGAAAGTTAGCCCGCAGCAGGCGCTGCGGATCGTCGTGTCGGGCAACACGGTCGCCCGCACCCTGACGATCCCAGAGGGACTGACCAGCCACGAGGTCGTCGACCGGATCCGTCAGGCGCCCGCCTTGAGCGGCGAGATCGCGGAAGTGCCGGACGAAGGCGAACTGCTGCCCGAGACCTACCAATATCAGCGCGGCAACAGCCGGGCAGAGCTGCTGCAGCGGATGCGGGACGCGATGGACCGCACGTTGGCGAAGCTGTGGCCGCAACGCGCGGACGATCTGCCTTACGACACCAAGCAGGCCGCCGTCACGCTGGCGTCGATCGTGGAGAAGGAGACGGCCGTTCCGGACGAGCGCGCGCTGGTCGCCGGCGTGTTCGTGAACCGGCTGGAACGCGGCATGCGCCTGCAGTCGGATCCGACCGTGCGGTTCGCCCTGACCAACGGCGAGACGGAGCTTGGGCGGCCGCTGACCCGCGCCGACTGGCGGGTCGACCACCCGTACAACACCTATCGGATCTCCGGCCTGCCGCCCGGGCCGATCGCCAATCCCGGGCGCGCGGCGCTGAAGGCCGCGCTCAACCCGGCGGAGACCGAGTATCTCTATTTCGTCGCCGACGGCAGCGGCGGCCACGCGTTCGCCAAGACCCTGCGCGAGCACAACCGCAACGTGGCCGAATGGCGCAAGGTCCGCGACGGCGACAATTAAGGCGCGCAAGCGTGTTGCGGGGTGCGCGCGATCGTATGCTTACTGCTCTGCTGGCGGCCACAAGGTTTGTGAAATGCAATCGCGTCGGCGAGCACAAGGCCGGGCTCTGGGCGGCTTCTCGCTCAACCTTTCCGTTGCCATCTTCACGGTCGGATTGCTGGCGCCGGTTCTCGAAGTTGGCTTCGCGGGCGCAGGCCCTGTCAATCTGTCCACGGCGCTCAGCGCCATGGCGGTTGGAGTGGCGCTTGCCGCGAGCGGGGTCTACCTAATCGGTAAGGCAGAGCCGCCCGAGGAGCCATCCAAATCATGATTGTCGATCCGGAGACGGGTTTCTACGTCGCCCTTGGTGTTGTCGCGCTCGTTGGGCTTGGCGCCTTTCTATATGCGAAGCTCGTACTGCGCGATCCGTCCAGGAAGAAGCATCGAGGTAGCTAGCCCGGATCGCCGCTGACAGCGTCCGCCTCAACCGTTCCCCGGTTTCTCCGGCAGCCGGGCCAGCATCCCGTCGGTCCAGCTGGGCGGCAGCAGGTTGAGCAGCCAGACGGCCGCGTAGAGCCGGCGCGGGAAGGCGATCCGGGGCCGGTCGCGGGCGAGGCCGCGCCGGATCCGGCGCGCCGCGCGGTCGGCGTCCATCAGCAGCGGCATCGGGAAGTCGTTGTTCGCCGTCATCCGGGTCTTCACGTAGCCGGGACAGATCACCGAGACGCACAGCCCGTCGCGGCCAAGATGGCCGCGTAGGGATTCGCCCCAGACCCGCACCGCCGCTTTGCTGGCGCAGTACGCCGGCGCGCCCGGAAAGCCGCGGAACCCGGCCAGGGACGAGACGATCGCGAGCTGCCCGTGCCCGCGCGTGCGCATCGCGGCGGCAGCCGGCAGGACGGTGTTGACCGCGCCGGTGACGTTCACGCTCATGATCTGGTGGGTCTGCTGGGCGCTCTCGCCCGCGCCGCCGGTGCCGCCGCCGACCCCGGCGTTGGCGATGACGAGATCGAGCGGCGCCAGCGCATCGGCCTTCGCGATCCAATCGGCCATCGCCACCCGGTGCAGCACGTCCAGGTGGCGCGTCGTGACCTCCGCGCCATGTGTCCGGCAGTCCGCCGCCACCGCCTCCAGCCGGCGGACATCCCGGCCGCCCAGCGCCAGGCTGACCCCCGGCGCCGCGTACAGGCGGGCGAGCGCGGCGCCGAGCCCGCTCGACGCACCGGTGATCAGGATCGACCGTGGCGGCTTCGGCGGTGTGCGTGGCGGCGGTGTGCGTTGCGGCGGTGTGCGTGGCGGCGGGGTCGCGGGCACGGGGAACGGGTCCTTATCGGCGATGGGCAGCCGGGCGTGCCGCCAGCCTACAGCGCCCGGCCGGCCTTGTGACCCGCAAGGCGGCGTGAATATGATGCGCGCCCATCGAGTCCCCGCGCGCCCGCAGCCGCGCCGACCCGCGCCAGAAAGGCATTCCGCCGTGACCGTCGCCAGCATGACCGGATTCGCCCGCCGCGAGGGCGGCGATGCGCAGCAGACCTGGGTCTGGGAAGCCAAGAGCGTGAACGGCAAGGGCCTGGACGTGCGCGTGCGCGTGCCGAGCGGCCTGGACCGGCTCGAGCACGAGGTGCGCGGCCGGGTGCCGAAGGTCTGCGCGCGCGGCAACGTCAGCGTATCCCTGTCGGTCGAGCGGTCGGAGCGGCGCATGCAGTTGCAGGTCAACCGGGAAATGCTGGACCAGCTGGTGCGCCTGACCCGCGAACTGCGCGAGGAGGTCGATGCCGAGCCGCCGCGCCTGGACGGCCTGCTCGCGGTGCGCGGCGTCCTGGAGACGGTCGAGGAGCCGGAGGACGAAGCGGCGCGGGAAGCGCGCGAGCAGGCGATGATCGCCGATTTGCAGGGACTGCTCGACGACCTCGCGGCCGCGCGGCTGCAGGAGGGCCGCGCGCTCAACCAGATGGCGGAGAGCCACCTCGCCGAGATCGCGCGCCTGACCGAGGACGCGCGCCAGTGTGCCGCCAGCCAGCCGGAGGCGCTGCGCGCGCGTCTGCGCAAGCAGGTCGAGGACCTGCTGGAGACCCGCACCGGTTTGTCGGAGGACCGGCTGGCGCAGGAGGCGGCCCTGCTCGCCAGCAAGGCGGACGTCCGCGAGGAGCTGGACCGGCTGGACGCGCACGTCAGCGCGGCCCGGGAGCTGCTCGCGGACGGCGGGGCGATCGGCCGGCGGCTCGATTTCCTGTGCCAGGAGTTCAACCGCGAAGCCAACACGCTGTGCTCCAAGGCCGGCGACGTGGCGTTGACCGGGATCGGCCTGTCCCTCAAGAACGCGGTCGAGCAGCTGCGCGAGCAGGTCCAGAACATCGAGTAGGAACACATGGTCCAGGACGGATTGATCAAGCGCCGCGGTCTGATGCTGGTGCTCTCCTCGCCCTCCGGCGCCGGCAAGACCACGATCTCGCGGCGCCTGCTCGCGGATCAGGACAACCTGCAGCTGTCGATCTCGTGCACGACCCGCCAGCAGCGCCCGAGCGAAGAGGAGGGGATCGATTACCACTTCGTCGACGAGGCGACCTTCAGGCAGATGGTCGACGACGGCGAATTCCTGGAATACGCCAAGGTGTTCGGCAACTACTACGGCACCCCGCGCCGGCCGGTCGAAGCCGCGCTCGCGCGCGGGGAGGACGTGCTGTTCGACATCGACTGGCAGGGCACCCAGCAGGTCAAGGAAACCGCCGGCGAGGATCTGGTCTCGGTGTTCATCCTGCCGCCCACCAAGGACGCCCTGGAGCACCGGCTGCGCACCCGCGCCCAGGACCCGGAACACGTCGTCCGCCAGCGCATGGCGAAGGCGTCGGACGAGATGAGCCACTACACCGAGTACGACTACATCGTGGTCAACGAGCAGGTCGAGAAGTCGGTCAGCCGGGTGACCTCGATCCTGCAGGCTGAACGGCTGCGCCGCTCGCGCCAGACCGGCCTGCACGCCTTCGTCGCGCAACTGGTCGAGGACACGGCCAAGGGGTAAGCCGCCCGGCGGACCGGGGCGCGGCGGCGCAACCGGCAGCGCGGCGCTACGGGAAGTCCCGGTGCGGCACGACCGAGCGCACCATGGTCAGGCCGGCGCCGATCGCGCCCAGCGTGAACACCACCTGCAGCCCGGCCGTGGTCGAGGCGACCAGGGCCGTCTGCGCCTCCGCCGGGGTCCGCGAGCTCAGCTCCAACAGCCCGATGATGCACTGCGCCGCCGCGCCGCCGGGGACCATGGGAATGCAGCCGGCGACGGCCAGCGTCTGCCCGGCGTGCGGGATCCGGATCGGGGCGATCCCGAGCACTTCGACCCAGATCGCCACGGCCGCCGCCGCCAGGAAGGACGCCGCCTCCAGCGGCAGCCCGCTTTCCAGGCCGAGCGTGCGCGCGGCCAGCGCCAGCGCGCCCGCGGCCGCCGCCCAGATCAGTGTCTTGGTGCCGAAATTGAACAGCACCCCGAAGCAGGCGGCCGCCAGCCCGCCGAACGCCGCCTGGTGCGCCAGCCAGGCGGGCGGGACCAGGCTGCTGTCCAGCCCGGGCCCGACGATCATCCGGGCCGCGCCCATGCCGACGGTGATGAAGATCAGGATCATCGCGACCGTCACGAAGCGGGCGCTGCCCATGGTCGGGTAGCCTTCCATGATGTCGGTCTGGGCGTTCATCGAGGGCACGCCGGGGACTAGCAGCAGCACGGATGCGGTCATCGCGATCCCGACCGTGGCGCTGCCGATCCAGCTTGCGCCCAGGCCGGCCAGCCCGGAGGCCACCAGCGCCACCACGGCGATCAGCACAAAGGTGTTGGTGCCGCGCGCGGCGAGTGTCATCCGCACGCCCTGGGCGAGCGCGCTGCCCGCCAGGATCGGGGCGAACGAGATCCAGTCGGCGCCGAGCAGCCGCCCGAACGCGGCACAGGCGGTGCCGGCTGCCAGCATGGCGAAGATCCGGTGGTGGCGCGGCACCGTCCCGGTCAGCGCCCGGATCTCGCGCGCGAGGTCCCGGGCGGTCAGGCCGCCCTGCGCGGCGCGGGTGCACAGGCTGCGGATTTCATGATTGAGCCGCATGTCGACCCGGTGATGGCCGACCCCGACCATCCGGGAGATCGTGTTGTGCCCGTGGGTGACCGTGAGCGACAGCGAGGCGTAGCCGATCCGGGTGTGCACCTGTTCCGCGCCCAGCCCGGTCGCGGCCTTGCGCATGCCGCTCGCGACCACGGTGGACTTGGCGCCGGTCTCCATCAGCAGGCGGCCGGTTTCCAGCGCCGCCATCGCGATCTGCTCGAGATGGCGGTGCCGCATCACCGTGGGATCGGTCGCGTCGGTCATGCCCACCCGTCTCGCACGCCCGCGGGGCGACGGCAAGATATCGCCGGTCGCCGCGGTCGTTGCGCTGGCTTGGAACGCGACACGCGGTTGTCGGCTACAGGTTCCCTGGACGTCCGGCTGGCGGGACGGCCCACGCTGTTGGCCGTCCGTGATCCGACGGGAGCTCGCGCGTGGCGAAGCCCAGGTGAAGCGGTCCGTGGCGGCGGCGTTCTGACGCTCGACGGCCAAACCACCTGTGCGGTCCAGGGACCGGCTTTGGGTCGAAGTTGAAGACCGTATAAGAGAAGGGGAAAAAACAGGAACATAGCTGCCTGTCTCGTGGATCAGCCCGTACGCGTATAGTGCAATGCACAGAGCGCACCTCCAAAGACGTAAACGAAATACTTGACGGCATCTCCGACATGATGTGTATTTTAATACAGTGCACGTAATAGGAGATATTTTAATGTCGAATCCTGATTTAACATCGTCACAGCGCCCTATCTCGTCTTCAATGAACGCGCGTTTTTATGAAGTGCTTGTTAATACGGTAATTAAAGAAGACGGGATTCAGCGTTCAATATCAAAAAATACAAAAGGAATTTATCACGTACACGAAATAGCTTTTGTTTATCAATTTGAGAAAAAAATGCACGATATGTTTCCTAAATTTGATATTGATTATGTTTCAAGTTTTAGAGAATATTCGACTGAAAACACCCGGCAATCAGATCTCGTCTTACAAGGGGTCGACCAGAACATTATATTTGAATTTAAGATGGATTGCGCGCTCAGTTCGGTAGCTCACGATGCCGTCAAACTAGGTCCGTCAGTCAAGTCAGGGGACGCCGCTTACCTCATAAATATAAAAACCATGAGTGTAAAAAGTTTGTTTGGTTTTCCGAAACAGCGTACGAATGAATTGAGCCAGGAAATCAAAAATATTACTAATGAGCCATATTACGTAGATAATGTGGTGTCAGAATTTGACTTCATATCACAAGCAGGTAATTCGACATTGGCTGACGTAATTTGTATGTGGGAAGTTCATATTTAGCTTGTAGTATAGATGTCCGTGGCGGTTCATCTCCGGCCGAGCCGACGCGCGGTGGTGTTGGCCGCGGTTGGCTGCCGACCTGGCGCGCGCGGGAGCGCTCTCGTCCGCCTGCATTCCTAGAGCAAGATGCTGAGAGGGGAAGCCACCTCTCAGCATCTTGCTCTCTCTTCAAGCAGTTAGAGCAAAATTCACGATGAAGTTCGACTCGACCTCCATCGATTTTGCTCTAGCGCAGCGTGCGCGCCAGGGCGCAGAAGTCCTGGACCGTCAGCGCTTCGGCGCGGGCGGTTGGATCGATTCCGGCGGCTGCGCACAGGGCTTGCGGATCGGCGCTGACCGCTTTCAAGGCGCCGCGCAGCATCTTGCGGCGCTGGTTGAACGCGGCGGCCGTTACACGCTGCAGCACGGCCGGGTCGGCGGGCGCGAGCGGTTGGGCGCGCGGGGTCAGTTCGACCACGCTGGAGACGATCTTGGGCGGCGGGGTGAAGGCTTCCTTCGGCACGTTGAAGGCGACGCGGGCGTGCGTCAGCCACTGCGTCAGCACGCTCAACCGGCCGTAGGTCTTGGTCCCCGGTTTGGCGACCAGGCGGTCGGCGACTTCCTTCTGGAACATCACCACCAGCGCCTCGACCACGCCCGGGTCATCGGCGATCTCGCCCAGCCAGTTGGTCAGCAGGGCGGTGGAGACGTTGTAGGGCAGGTTCGCCACCACCCGCCGCGGGGCGGGGCCGAGCTCGGCCAGCGCCGTCTCCAGCGCGTCGCCGGCGCGGGTCTCCAGCCGGCCGGGGTAGGCGGCGGCCAGCTCGGCCAGCGCGGCCAGGCAGCGGTCGTCGCGTTCGACCGCGACCACGCGGCCCGCGCCCGCGCTCAACAGCGCGCGGGTCAGGCCGCCCGGGCCGGGGCCGATCTCGATCGTCGTGCCGGCCGACAGGTCGCCGGCCGTGCGCGCGATCCGGCCGGTCAGGTTGAGGTCGAGCAGGAAGTGCTGGCCCAGGCTCTTGCGCGCGTCCAGCCCGTGGCGGCTGATCGTCTCGCGCAGCGGCGGCAAGCGGGCCGGCATCTCCGCCATCCGGCGGCTCAGCCGGCGGCCGCGTGCCGGGCGCGCCCTCGGGCCATCCGCCGGGCGGTCTTCAGCGCCTCGATCAGGCTGGTCGGGTCGGCCTCCCCGGTTCCGGCAATGGCGAACGCGGTGCCGTGGTCCGGGGAGGTGCGCACGAACGGCAGGCCGAGCGTCGCGTTGACCCCGCGGGCAAAGTCCAGGGTCTTGATCGGAATCAGCGCCTGGTCGTGGAACATGCACAGCGCGGCGTCGTAGCGCTGCCGGGCCCGGCCGTGGAACATCGTGTCCGCGCTCAACGGCCCGGCGACGTCGACGCCCGCCGCGCGCAGCGTCGCGCACGCCGGCGCGACGATCTCGATGTCCTCGCGCCCGATGGTGCCGCTTTCGCCCGCGTGCGGGTTCAGCCCGGCGACCGCCAGGCGCGGCCGGTCGATGCCGAAGTCGCGCGCCATCGCCTGGGCCGTGACCCGGCCGGCGTGCACGATCGCGGCCTGGGTCAGGCGGCGGGGCACCTCGGCGAGCGGGATGTGGATCGTCACCGGCACGACGCTCAGCTCCAGGCAGGTCAGCAGCATCACCGGCTCGGCCGCCGGCCCGCCGTCGGCCGCCAGCCAGGCGAGGTATTCGGTGTGGCCCGGATGGTCGAACCCGGCGGCGGTCAGCACGTGCTTGGCGATCGGGTTGGTGACGACCGCGGCCGTCTCGCCGGCGCGGGTCAGGCGCACGGCTTCGCGGATGCTGGCCAGCACGGCCGGGGCGGTCTCCCCGGTCGGTTGGCCGGGGGCGGGATGAACCGGCAGCGGCTGGGGCAGCACGGGCAGCCCCTCGGCGAACGCGGCCCTGGCGTCGCCGGCGCGGGCGACCTCGACGATCGGCACCGGCCAGTCCAGCCGCGCGCTGAGTGCGCGCAGCCGGGCCGGATCGTCCAGCAGGACGAACGGGCTCAGCGCGTCTTCGACCCGGCGCCGCCAGGCCGCGAGCGCGATTTCGCCGCTGATCCCCGCCGGCTCGCCCATGGTGAGCGCGAGTGGGGCGTGGGGGGCCGGCGCGGCGGTGGGCTGGCTCATCCGCGCGTCCCCGTCAGCCGGTGTCCTCCAGGTTGCGCCGCTCGCCGCCCATCTGGATCTCGATGTTGGCCTGCCGGCGCAGATCGCGCATGTAGCGCTGCGCCAGCATGTTCAGACGCTCCCGCTGCAGGTTCTGCCGGATCTGCTCGCGGTCGATGCCGCCGCTGCGTTCGCACACCATCAGCACGGCGTAGCCGCCGGCGACCTTCAGCGGTTCCGAGGGGGTTTGCAGCGGCAGGTCGGCCACCTTGGGCCGGATGTCCTCGGGCAGCGCGCTCATCTTAACTTCGCCCAGATCGCTGGTGCGCGCCGCGTCGGTATCGTCCGCCAGGGCGTTGAAGTTGCTGCAGCCCTCCGCCGGCTCGGCCAGGCGGTTCAGGCGCTGCTTCGCTGCGGCCACGGCGTCCGCGCCGGCGCCGTCGGGCACGGGCGTGAACAGCTGGCGCAGATCGACCGTCGCGTTGCCGGGCGACAGCACACGCGTGTCCATCAGGTTGACGATATACAGGCCGCTGTAGCCGCGCACCGGACCCGCCAGCTGGCCGGGCTGCATCTGGGTGACCCGCTCTGCCACCGCTTCGGGCAGGCTCTCGGGCGTCACCCAGCCGAGCACGCCGTTATCGGCGGCCGTGGGCGACTGCGAGAACTGCCGGGCCAGCGCGCCGAAATCGGCTCCCTGGCGCAGTTGCTGCATCAGCCGCTGGGCGGTCTGGCGCACCCGCGGCAGCTCCTGTTCGTCGTCCACCGCCAGGAAGATCTCGCGCACCCTGTACTGCCGCTCGCCCTGGAGGGAGCGGTAGCGCTGGACCGCGTCGTCGACGTCCTCGTCGGAGATCGAAACCTCGCGGGCCAGCCGGTTCCGGATCACCTTCTGCCAGGCCAGGTTGGCGCGCAGCTGATCGCGGAAGGTCGCGACCGACACGTTGTTCTGCCGCAGGATCGACAGGAACCGGTCGGCGGACATGTTGTTGTTCCGCGCCACCCGCGCGACCGCCTGGTCCACCTCCTGCTTGCTCACCGAGTACCCGAAGCGCTCCGCCGCCTGCAACTGCAGCTGCTCGTTGATCAGGTTGCGCATGACCTGATCCCGCAGCCGGGCGCGGTCGGCCTGCTGCGGCGAAATGCCGGCGGACAGCATGACCAGCCGCATGCGCATCCGGACGTCGAACTGGGAGATCACCTGGTCGTTCACCACCGCCGCGGCGCGCAGGGTCTGCTGAGCCGGCGCGGGCTGGACGGCACCGAGCGTGAGCGCGGCCAGGGCGAGGAAACCGGTCAGGCGGAAAAAGAGACGACTCATCGAGCGGCCTTTGAGGACAAGCGTTCACGTCGGCGCGGACTATAGGGATGGCACGGCGCCCTCACAACGTTCCATCGCCCGGGGTTTCGTGGACAGGACTCCACCGGGGCGGCGCGATCGCCTGGCGCATTGACAGGTGCGTGCGGCCGCGGCTATCGCAAGTTTAGGATGTCCGCCCGTTGGCCCGCGGGCGCGGACGTTCCGGACACACCCCAGTCGAAAGGCTCGCCCCGCCCATGAAGGTCGCCTTCACCAGCCACGCCGTGCCGGCCAGCCACGCGGTCTGCGTCGGCGTGTGCGCCGACCGGACGCTGACCGCGAGCGCCCAGAAGCTCGACGACGCCACCGGCGGCGCGCTATCGCGCGCGGTCCAGGCATCGGGCAAGTTCAAGGGCGATAAGCGGCAGGTGCTGGAGCTGCTGGCGCCCGCGGGGGTGGAGAACAGCCGCGTGCTGCTGGTCGGCCTGGGCAAGCCGGACGAGCTGGACGCGGGCGACCTGGAGGCGATCGGCGGCGAGCTGGTCGCCAAGCTGAACGCCGTGGGCGAGAGCCAGGCGACGTTCGTGCTGGACCCGCTGGCCGGCGCGCCGCTGAGCGCACCGCAGGCGGCCGCCCGGCTCGCGCTCGGCGCGCGGCTGCGCAGCTATCGCTTCGACAAGTACCGCACCCAGGAAAAGGCCGAGGACAAGCCGACGCTCGGCCAGTTCACGGTCGCGCTGTCGCACAAGAAGGACGCCGAGAACGCCTACCAGCCGCTGGAGAAGGTCGCCGACGGGGTCGAGATGACCCGCGATCTGGTCAGCGAACCGGCCAACGTCCTGACCCCGGAGAACCTGGCGGCGGAGTGCCGCAAGCTGGAGGAGCTCGGCGTCGAGGTCGAGGTGCTGGACGCCAAGGCGATGCGCAAGCTCGGCATGGGCGCGCTGCTCGCCGTCGCCCAGGGCTCCGACAAGGACCCCAAGCTGGTGACCATGCGCTGGCACGGCGGGTCGGGCAAGAAGACCCCGCTCGCCGTGGTCGGCAAGGGCGTGTGCTTCGATTCCGGCGGCATCTCGCTGAAGCCGGCCCAGGGCATGGGCGACATGAAGTGGGACATGGGCGGCGCCGGCGTCACGGTCGGCCTGATCAAGGCGCTCGCCGGGCGCAAGGCCAAGCTGAACGCCGTGGGCGTGGTCGGCCTGGTCGAGAACATGCCGAGCGGTGCGGCCTACCGCCCGGGCGACGTGCTGACCAGCATGTCCGGCCAGACGATCGAGGTGCACAACACCGACGCCGAGGGCCGGCTCGTGCTGGCCGACGCGCTCTGGTACACGCAGCAGACCTACCAGCCGGAGACGATGGTCAACCTGGCGACCCTGACCGGGGCGGTGCTGGTCGCGCTCGGCAACCGGCGGGCCGGGCTGTTCGCCAACGACGACGAGCTCGCCCAGCAGCTCAGCCAGGCCGGCGATGCGGTCGGGGAAAAGCTCTGGCGCCTGCCGATGGACGACGACTACGACAAGGATATCAACTCCGACATCGCCGACATGAAGAACGTCGGCGACGGCCGCAACGCGAGTTCCACGGCCGCCGCGCAATTCCTGCGCCGGTTCGTCCAGAAGGGCACCAAGTGGGCGCATCTGGACATTGCCGGCGTCACCTGGTCGAGCAAGGACGCACCGACCGTGCCCAAGGGCGGCACCGGTTTCGGCGTGCGCCTGCTGGACCGGTTCGTCGGCGACCGGTTCGAGCGGTAGCGTGCGACCGGCTGCTGCCGGCCGTCATTGAAAATTCAAAAAACGGTAACCGGGCGCGCGGGCAAAAGTTTACGTCTTCTTAAAGATGCCGGCGCATCTGTGGGTATGCGCTTCGTCAGGTCGTGACCCCTTCTGCCCCCTGCTTTCGCAAGGCCGCCCGTGACCGCCAAGTCGACGATCAACCGCGACCTACCGACCCTGACCGCGGACATGCGCTGCGGCCAGGTGTTCGAGTTGATGCGGATGTACGAGAGCGGGCCGGCGCTCGCAGTGGTCGACGACCGCGACCGCCCGGTCGGCCTGATCGCCCGGCACACCCTGCTGCAGGCGTTCGCCCATCCGGTCACCTACGCGCTGTACGAGAACCGGCCGGTCCGGCTGTTGATGAACCGCGCCCCGCTGACGGTCGACGCGGAGGAGACGATCGACCGGGTTTCGGAGTGGATCGCCAACGAGCATCCCGATGCGGTCGACGAAGGGTTCATCGTGACCGCGGACAGACGCTATCTCGGGATCGGTACGGTCCTGCAGGTGCTCGACAGTTCGGTCGCGCGCGCCCGCCAGCAGATCGCCGAGCTGGAAAGCGCACGGGTCGCGGCGGAGCACGCCAACCTCGCCAAGAGCGCATTCCTGGCGAACATGAGCCACGAGTTGCGCACGCCGCTCAACGCGGTGCTCGGCTTCACCGACCTGCTGGCGAGCGGCATGGCCGGGACCGTCACCGAGCGCCAGGGCGAATATCTGCGCGACATCCAGACCAGCGGCCGGCGTCTGCTCGACCTGATCAACGACCTGCTCGACCTGTCGCGCGCCGAATCCGGCCAGCTGGACGTTGCCGATGCCCGGGTCGATCCCGCGCGCCTGATCGCGGAGGTGCAGCGCATGCTGGCCCCAAGGGCACACGCGGCCGGGGTCGAGGTGCTGAGCCAACCCGACACCCGCGACCAGATCCGCGGCGACGAACGCAAGCTGCTGCAGGTGCTGGTGAACCTCGCGACCAACGCGGTGAAGTTCACGCCGCAGGGCGGCGTGGTCACGCTCGGCGTCAGCCGGACGGCCGACGGCGGCACCGCGCTGTGGGTACGCGACACCGGGGTGGGCATTCCGGAATCCGAACTGGACAGCGTGCTGGCCCCGTTCGGGCGCGGCCACGATGCCATGGTCCGCCAGATCGAGGGCAGCGGCATTGGGCTGGCCCTGACCCGGGTGCTGGTCGAACTGCACGGCGGCAGTTTAGTTCTGGACAGCGCGCCGGGGCAGGGGACGACGGCGCAGGCCCGCCTGCCCTCCGGCCGCACCCTGCCGGCGGACCTCGACCCGGCCACGCCGGAGGCGCGCCAACCGGGGACGTCGGATCCGGACCTCCGGGACGCCCTGAGCGCAGGCGGCTGCGGCAGGTGACACCCGGCCGCCGGATGCAATAGCTTGCGCACGATGACCGAAGTGCGCTTCTACCACCTGACCCGGACCAGCCTGGAACAGGCGCTGCCGCAGCTGCTGGAGCGTGCCCTGCAGCGCGACTGGCGCGCGGTCGTCATTGCCGGCTCCGACGCCCGGGTCGAGCACTTGAACCAGCATCTCTGGACCTACGACGACAAGGGCTTCCTGCCGCACGGCTCGGCCAAGGATGGCTATGCCGAGCACCAGCCGGTCTGGCTTACCGCGGCCGAGGAGAACCCGAACGGCGCGCACGTCGCCTTCCTGGTCGACGGCGCCACCACCGACCGGCCGGAGGCGTTCGGCCTGGTCGCCGAGATGTTCGACGGCAACGATCCCGAAGCCGTGCAGGGCGCGCGGCAGCGCTGGAAGGCCTACCGCCAGGCCGGGCACGACCTGACCTACTGGCAGCAGGACGAACGCGGGCGCTGGAAAAAGGGCGCGTGAGGCCCCCGCTCTTGCCGGCCGCCGCGTGCCGGGTCATCTGCGGCGATTGAACCAGAACGACCGGACCACAGGGGAGGGCCAGCACCGATGGACGCGCGCCGGATCACCGAGAGCTTCGCCGTCGCCGGGCAGCTGCAGCCGGACGACATGCAGGCGGCGGCGCAGGCCGGCTACACCACCGTGATCAACAACCGCCCGGACCACGAGGACGGCCCCGAGCAGCCGACCGCGCAGGCCTGCGCCCAGGCGGCCGAGGCCGCGGGCCTGACCTACCACTACCTGCCGATGACCCCGGATCAGCTGAGCCCGGAACTGGTGGCGAGCTTCCAGCAGGCGCTGCGCGAAAGCCAGGGACCGGTGCTGGCCCACTGCAAGTCCGGCCCGCGCTCGCTGGTCCTCTGGGGCCTCGCCCAGGTCTGCCACCAAGGCCGGGACATCGACACGGTGCTGGATGAAGCCCGGACCCAGGGCTTCGACATCTCCCACCTGAAGCCGCTGTTCGAGGCGTTCCAGGCGCAGGCGCAGACCGGCTGAGGGCGCCGCCTCCCCAGTAAGGCTAGCCGGTTGCCCAGAGTCGTGTGAGCGCGCTAGCACGCCCTCGGCCGCGCCGCGGCCACTCTCGCCGCGGGGGAGCCGCATTGCATGCGCGGAGCCCCTTTCTCCGAAGGGGGCTAGACGCCACTTTCTAGCTCGGCGCGCGATCGCTGCGCCCAAGGGCACACAGCTTCAAAGGGGGTTTGGATATCATGTCGCGGTTTAATGTTCTGCGCGGGGTGCTCGCGATCTGGGTGCTCTGGCACCTGGCGTTCGGGGCGCTGTCGACCTTCTGGCCTGAGGTCGGCGCCAACGCGGTCGGCTGGAGTGCCGAAGGCGGCTGGAGCGACCCGCTGCTCGCGATGAGCACGCAGTATGGCATGGTCATGGTGCTGCTGGCGGGAATGTACGCGTTCATGCTGCTGGAGCCGCTGCGCTACCTCGGCCTGATCTGGGTCGCGGTGGGCGAGCAGGCGCTCGGCATCCTCTACGCCTTCTACATCTACGCCAACATGGGTCAGATCACGCCGACCCAGCTGGGCGTGCAGGCCGCCGTCAACGTGATCATCATGCTGGTGTTCGTGCTGCTCTGGTCCGGACTGAAAGGCCAGACCGGGCAGGCCAAGGCGGCCTGACCTGCGGATCGGCATCGTCAGGCGTTTTCGAGGGGCCGGGACTAGAGCAAAATCGATGAAGGTCGAGGTGACCTTCATCTTGCTCGCGCGGCCACGACCGCCATGCACGGTCGCGGCGGCGCTCCTCCCGGCCCCTTTCGTCATTCCGAGGGGCACGGATGACCTTACGAGCCGGTGACGATCCGGCCGCGCGGCACCCCCAGCCGGCGTAGGGCACGCGCGAGCGATGCCATCATCGCCGGCGGGCCGCAGACGAAGGCGCGGTGCGCCTTGCGGTTGGACGCGGGCAGGCAGGCGTCGAGCAGGTCCCGGTCGATCCGGCCGACGTGCCCGGTCCAGCCGGCCGGCGCGGCGTGCACCACGAAATGGCAGGTGAGGTTGAGCGTGCCGGCCAGGTCCGCCAGTTCCTGCCGGCAGACCAGCGCCTCCGGCGTCTCGGCGGCATAGATCAGGGTGATCGCCCGTCGGTCGCCGGCGGCCCGGAACGCCCGCAGGTGCCCCAGAACCGGTCCGATCCCAGTGCCGGCGGCGACATAGACCGTCGGGACCGGCACCTCGTCCGGCACGAAATGGCCGTGCGGGCCGTCCAGATAGGCGGGCGTGCCCGGTTCGACCCGGCCGATCGCGTTGGTGAAGTCGCCTTTTTCCTTGATCACGAAGCCGATCTCCGGGGCGTCTTCCGGCGGGGTCGAGATCGAGAAGGGATGTTCGGCACCGGCGAACGCCCCGCTGAGTTTAACCCAGGCGAACTGACCCGGACGGAAGGCGAGGCCGCGGCCGTCCTGCGGGCGCAGCCGGACCTCCCAGCTCTCCGCGCCGACCCGGTCGACCCGCGTGACCGCGTAGGGGTGCCCGGCCTGCCGCCAGGGTTGCAGCAGGTAGCCGTAGACCAGACTGCCGCCGGCCCCGGCCAGCAGGGCCGCCCAATAGCCGGCCATCGGCAGGTCGCCGCTGTAGCCGCCGGCGGTGAAGACGTGCACGGCGACCAGGGCGGTCGCGAGCCCGGCGCCGCCCGCGTGCAGCCGCCGCCAGACCTCGTACCGGCAGGACAGCAGGGTGCGGTCGATCGCGGTGATCACCAGGGCCGCGACCAGCATCCAGGCGGCCACGCCGGTCCATAGCGGCAGCGGCGCCAGGCCCAGGCTGGGCTCTGTCCCGGTGAACCAGGGCGCCGTGGCGAACCGCCGGTCAACGTCGGAATCGGTGTAGAGGAACGGGTGCAGCGCGATCAGCCCGACCATGGTGTAGGCGACCACCCGGTGCACCCGCAGCGTCCGGTCGACCCCGATCCGCCCGGAGACCCGCCGGAACCGGCCGGACAGCGCGAACTCCAGAAGCGCCACGGCGAACGCGACCAGGCCCAGCGAGGTCGCGACCTCGTCCATCACCGGCCGGTCTTGGAGCGGCACCGCGAGCGCGAGAGGGAGCAGCGCCAGCACGGCGTACAGCAGCGCCCCCGTGGGCGCGCGCAGCCCGACCCGTGCGGGCCAGCCGGGGCGTCCGGGGACGGCGCTGTTCCGCCCGGCGGGATCGTCGGCGCTCATGACCTCAAGGCGTTGTCGATCATACTGCCTGGGAAGTGGCGGCGCGCGCGGGGGCGGGCAAGCGCGCGGGCAAGCCCTCGGTTCGGCATTAGAGCAAGATGCTGAAAGGTGACACCACCTTTCAGCTGAATCTTGCTCTCTCTTCAGCCAGTTAGAGCAAAATTCACGACGAAGGTGGACTCGACCTTCATCGAGTTTGCTCTAGGGGTCAGGCGACCAGCGCGCGGGCGGCGATGCCGAGCAGGCCGACCAGCAGCGCCGCGGCGACGATCTTGGCGAGGTGCCGGTCGACGAAGCTGTCCGGACCCCCGCTTTCGCCGCCGCTTTCGCCCCCGCGCTCGTCGGCGTCGGGCTTGCGCGGGTCTTCGCTCATGCGCGCGCCTCCTCTGGGC
>NZ_NRRL01000020.1 GCF_016583645.1 Rhodovibrio sodomensis
CATTCGGCCCAGCCGCAGCCCGACGCCGCCGCCGGCAGCTTCCCCGGGCAGAGCCAACAGTACGCCCATGCCGCGGCTTACGGCGCCTACGCCCAGCGCCAGCCGCGGCCGGCCGCCACGCCACCCGCGGCGCCGGCCGACCCCAACGGGCACGCGACCGCCGGCCTGGTCGGCCGGACCGTGGCGGAGGTCGAGCGCGAGCTGATCCTGGACACGCTGGAGCACACGCTCGGCAACCGCACCCACGCCGCCAACATCCTGGGCATTTCCATCCGCACCCTGCGCAACAAGCTGCGTGCCTACATGGACGAGGGCGTCCAGGTGCCGGCGCCGAGCGCGAGCGATCGCGCGCACGCGTAACACGACGGGCGTCCTGGGCGCACCCGGAAGCGGCCCGCGCCGCGCGGGCGCGCCCGTTAACCAAGCTGGCGGGATCTAGAACACGACATGGCGGAAACCTCGGGCGGGCAGAACCAGGCGGCGGGCGGGATCGGCGGATGGCTCGATCCGCGCCGGCTGGGTCAGGCGCTGAAGCGCGGCGACACGGCGCTCGCGCTGGGCGTGGTGGCGATCCTGGTGGTCCTGATCATGCCGATGCCGGCGTGGCTGCTCGACATCGCGCTGGCGCTGTCGATGACGCTGTCGGTGCTGGTGCTGATGACCGTGCTGTTCATCAACCGGGCGCTGGAATTCAGCACCTTCCCGACGGTGCTGCTGATCGCGACCATGCTGCGCTTGTCGCTCAACCTCGCCTCGACCCGGCTGATCCTGGCCAACGGGCATGAGGGCACCGACGCCGCCGGTCAGGTGATCCAGGCGTTCGGCGGCTTCGTGATGTCGGGCAACTTCGTCATCGGCATCATCGTCTTCGCCATCCTGATCATCGTGAACTTCATCGTGATCACCAAGGGCTCGGGCCGGATCGCCGAGGTAACCGCCCGGTTCAGCCTGGATTCCATGCCCGGCAAGCAGATGGCGATCGACGCCGACCTGTCATCCGGGCTGATCGACGAGCAGGAGGCCAAACACCGCCGCAAGGAGATCGAGGACGAGAGCAACTTCTTCGGCTCGATGGACGGTGCCGCGAAGTTCGTCCGCGGCGACGCGATCGCCGGCCTGATGATCACCTTCATCAACGTCATCGGCGGCATCATCATCGGCGTCGCCCAGATGGACCTGACGTTCGCGCAGGCGGCGCAGAGCTACACCCTGCTGACCGTGGGCGACGGCCTGGTCAGCCAGATCCCGGCGCTGATCGTCTCGGTCGCGGCCGGCCTGCTGGTGTCCAAGTCCGCCGACAAGGGCTCCACCGACAAGGCGCTGTTCGGCCAGCTCAGCCACTACCCGCGGGCGATGGCGCTGGCGTCCTTCCTGACCTTCTGCCTGGCGCTGCTGCCGGGCATGCCGGTCCTGCCGTTCATGATCCTGTCGGCCGTGACCGGCGCTCTCGCCTACCACGCGTTCAAGCGCCAGCGGGTCGCCGAGGTGCAGCAGCAGGCGAGCCAGGCCGCCGAGACCCAGGAGGCCGCGCAGCCGAAGGAGCAGCCGATCGGCGACACGCTGGCGATCGACGAGGCGCGCCTGGAGCTCGGCTACGGTCTGTTGGCGCTGATCAACAAGGAAGGCGGGGCGCGCCTGACCGACCAGATCAAGTCGCTGCGCCGTCAGCTGGCCCAGGAGATGGGCTTCGTCCTGCCCAGCGTGCGCATCCAGGACAACCTGCAGCTGCCCGCCAACACCTACGTCCTGCGGATCAAGGAGATCGAGGCCGGCCGCGGCGACCTGCGCCCGAACATGCTGCTGGTGATGGACCCGCGCGGCGAGAAGATCCCGCTGACCGGCGAGGCGACGACCGAGCCGACCTTCGGCCTGCCGGCGATGTGGGTCAGCGAGAGCCAGCGCGAGGAGGCGCTGTTCCGCGGCTACACCGTGGTCGATCCGCCGACCGTGATCACCACGCACCTGACCGAGATCATCAAGGACAACATGGCCGAACTGCTGTCCTACGCGGAGACGCAGAAGCTGCTCGACGAGCTGGCCAAAGACCACCAGAAACTGGTCGCCGACCTGATCCCCAGCCAGATCACGCTGGGTAACGTGCAGCGGGTGCTGCAGAACCTGCTGACCGAGCGGGTGTCGATCCGCGACCTGCCGACCATCCTGGAAGCGATCTCGGAGGCCTGCGGCTACACCCGCAACATCACCGCGATCACCGAACACGTGCGCAGCCGCCTGGGCCGGCAGATCTGCAACGAGCACACCGGCGAGGCGGGCTACATCCCGATCGTCACCCTGACCCCGCAGTGGGAGCAGGCGTTCGCCGAGTCCCTGGTCGGCGACGGCGAGGACAAGCAGCTGTCGATGGCGCCCTCGCAGCTGCAGGAGTTCATCAACCAGGTTCGCCAGACCTTCGAGCGCCAGGCGATGATGGGCGAGCTGCCGGTGCTGCTGACCAGTCCCGGCATCCGCGCCTATGTCCGCTCGATCGTCGAGCGCTTCCGGCCGCAGACGGCGGTCCTGTCGCAGAACGAGATCCACCCCAAGGCCCGCATCAAGACGCTGGGGCAGATCTGATGCCACGGCCGGCCCGCGCCCCATCAACCGCGCCCGATAGCCGGCGCCCCGACGCTTCGTCCATCCAGACCCGGACACCGCCCGCATGCGCCTGAAGACCTTCACCGCCAAGTCCCTGCCCGACGCCATGGCGCGGGTGCGCGAACGCCTGGGCCCGGAGGCCGTGATCCTGGAACAGCAGAACCTGGAGAACGGCGGGGTACGCGTCGTCGCCGCGCTGGAGCAAAACGGCGAGAGCACCGGGGCGTTCACCGGCGAAGGCGGCCTGGACGCTTTCAACGCCCTGTCCGCCGCGTTCGATTACCACGGCCTGCCGATCGGTTTGACGGACCGGCTGATGGCGGCCGCCGGCGCGGTCGAGGCGGACACCCCCCACCTGGCCCTGGCCGGTGGGCTGGATGCGGTGTTCAGCTTCGGCGCCCCGCCCGCCGGCCCGACCGCCAAGCCGCTGCTGCTGATCGGCCCGCCGGGCGCCGGCAAGACCGCCACCGCAGCCAAGCTGGCCGCGCTGGCGCGGGTGCGCGGCAACCCGGCGACCCTGATCACGATGGACCTGGGCAAGGCCGGCGGCCTGGCGCAGGTGCAGGCGTTCGCCGACGCCCTGGGCGCGGAACTGCGCCAGGCGCGCGACGCCGACAGCCTGGCCCACGCGGTCGGCGGCTGTGCCGAGGATCACCTGGTGATCATCGACACGCTGGGCGCCTCCCCCTACGACGTCGACGCCCTGCGCGAGACGCGCGACTGGATTTACGCGGCCGGGGCCGACGGCGTGCTGGTGCTCCCAGCCGGCGGCGATCCGCTGGAAAGCGCGGAGGTCGCGATCACCTATGCCGAGGTCGGCGCCCGCCACCTGATCACCACCAAGCTGGACGCCACCCGCCGCCTGGGCGGGCTGTTGAGCGCCGCGCATGCCGGCCGCCTGAGCCTGATGGGCGCGGGCGTTTCGGCCGCGATCGGCGGCGGCCTGCGCGCTCTTAACCCGATGCAAATGGCCCGGCTGGTACTACCAGCCGACCCGGACGACGACGCCGGCCCACCGCCGGGCGCCGATCCGGGCGCCGATCCCGAACACGCCCCCAACACCGATCCCGGAACCGCCGCCGGCACCGACCCTGGGGCCGATCCCGGCAGCGGGATGCGGACCCACGCCTTCTCCAGCGCCGGCTCCAGCGCCGGCTCCCGCGCCGGCTCCCGCGCCGGCGAAGGCGCCCTGACCGGCACCGGAGGCCAGCGATGACCGCCCCGGTGTCGCCGGACCCCGGCGGCCCACGCGCGCGCACCCCGGCCGCGCCTGTTTCCGGTTCCCCCGACGACCCGCGCAAGACCCCCAACCCGCGCTCAATGCCCACGCCACTTGCCCCGAAGCCGACGGCCGCCGCTATCCCGGCCCGCCGACGCCCGCCTGAAGGTGCCGCCCGCATGCCAGCCCCGTTGAACGTGATCGCCGTCGCCTCCGGCAAGGGGGGTGTGGGCAAGACCTGGCTCGCCATCACGCTGACGCAGGCGCTGAGCACCGCCGGGCAGAAGGCCCTGCTGTTCGATGGCGACCTCGGGCTCGCCAACGTCGACGTGCAGCTCGGCCTGAACCCGGCGGCGGACCTGAGCCGGGCGCTCGCCGGGCAGGAATCGCTCGACGACGTGTTGCTGCCGGTCGAGGCGACCGGTTTCCATGTCGCCGCCGGCCGGTCCGGGTCCGGCGGGCTGGCCGCCCTGTCGGCCGGCCAGCTGGACGGCCTGGGCCGCAGCGTCGTCCGTCTGGCGGGGACCTACGATCGGGTGGTCATGGACCTGGGCGCGGGGATCGACGCCACCGTGCGAACCTTGGCCAGCTATGCCGGGGTCAGCCTGGTGGTCACGACCGACGAGCCGACCGCGCTGACCGACGCGTATGCCTATATCAAGGTGATCCGCCAGCATCGCCCCGACGCGGACCTCCGGGTCGTGGTCAACATGGCCGCCAGCCAGCGCGAGGGGGAGCGGACGCACACCACCCTGCGCAAGGCGTGCGAGAGCTTTCTCGGGTTCAATCCGCCGCTGGCCGGCGTGATCCGGCGCGACACCCGGGTGCGCGAGGCGATCCGGGCGCAGAAGCCGCTGCTCACCCGCTCCCCGAACTGCCAGGCCGCGGTCGACGTGACCCGGCTCGCCCAGCAGCTGCTGGGCTAGTGGGCGAAGGCGCGCGCCCGTGACAATCGAACCGCCGCGCCCGACCGGCCTGCCGAACACGAGCGCGACCGCCGGTCCGGCCACCCAGGCGAGCGCGGTCCGGGAAGCCCCGGCGGGCCTGCGCGCGGCCGTCTCGGGCACGATCATCACGGCAGTCTCCGCCGGGCGGGACGCGCAGGGTCACCTGATGCTGCGCACCGCCAACGGCATGCTGACCCTGGCGACCCAGACCAATCCGCCGATCGGATCCACGGTCACGCTGCAGCTCCGCCCGGCGGGCGCGCAGATGCAGGCGTACATCCTGTCCGTCCGGCCGGCGCAGGCCGGGACCCCGCAGACCGCTGGACAGCCGGCCGCGCCGGCGTCCCCGGCGTTCGCCAGGTCCGCGGGCCCGCCCGCGCTGCCGGGTCAGACGACCGCACCCGCCAGCGGAAGCGGCGACCGGCTATCCAGCGGCACGCCGCTGCGCGCGAGCCTGGCCGCGACACCCGCCAGCGCGCCCACGGTCGACGGCAACGGCACCAGCCTGCCGCGCCTGCGGGCCGGCGACACGCTGGATGTCCGGTTGCTGCGCGTGCAGGCGCCCGACGGTCCGGCCTCGGGGTCGGCCAGCCGGGTCTCGGGCGGGGACGGCATCGCCCGGCCGATGATCGTCTCGGGCCGCGTGGTCGCGCCCGACGGCGGTGGCGGGGTACTGCTGCGCACCCCGCTGGGCACGCTGCGATTGCCGCTGGCCACACCGCCGCCGGCCGGCACCCTGATGACGCTTGAAGTCGCGCGACCGAACCGCTCGCCCGCAACCGCGGGCGCGCCCGGCGCGCCGCTGGCCGCCCCGGCCTTGAGCCGTGCCTGGCCGGCGCTGCAGGACGCGATGGCGGCTGTGCAGCGCCCCGGCGTGCCGGCCGCGCACGTCGACCTGCCGCAGCTCCTGAGCGCGCCCGGCAACCCGATCGCGCAGGCGGTGCCGCGCGCGGGCCCGACGCTGGGCGCCGGCCTGTTATTCCTGATGAGTGCATTCAAGGGCGGCGACATCGGCCGCTGGCTGGGCGCGGAGCCGCTGCGCACGCTGGAACGTGCCGGGCGCGGCGACCTCGCCGGCCGGCTCAAGGCCGACTTCGGTCAGCTCAGCCGTCTCGCCCAGGACGCCGGCGGCGACTGGCGTCTGTTCGCCCTGCCGGTGATCGGCGACGGCGACGTCCAGCAGATCCGCTTCTTTCTGCGCAAGCACGACGGCGACGATGCGACCGCCCCGCCCGACCGTCGCCCGCCCGGCCGGTTCGTCGTCGAACTCACGCTCTCCGAGCTGGGCGAGTTGCAGCTGGACGGGCTGGCGCGCCCGGAGCGTCTGGACGCGGTTCTGCGAAGCCGCACCCCGCTTCCAGCCGGCATCGAACGCGAGGTCACGCGGATCTTCGACGAGCAGGTCGCCGCGCACGGCCTCTACGGCGACCTACGCTTCGAGGCGAGCGGCAGTTGGCACTTCATCGAGATCGACGCGACGGATGAGCACACCGGTTTGCGTGCGTAAAGCACGCCTGGCAGTAGCGGCAGCGATCGGCAGCGCCACGCCGCGGCTCTGAAAACCGCACAGCGGTGTTCCACGCCAGCCTACCCGCCGTTGCCGCCCGCGCCCTGCTTCCGGCGGTGCAGCTGCAGGCCCATTTCGTCCATTTGGGCGGCCTCGGCGCGGTCGCGCTTGGCCTGGGCGCGGGCGCGTTCGTTGTCGCGGGCGAGTTCGTATTTCTTGGCTTCCCGGTACGCCTCCGCGACGGCCTCGCGGGCTTCGGCGATTTGCCCTCGAACGTCGTCGATCGAGCGTTCCAGGCGCTGGCGCCGGAGCTTCTGCGCCTCCGCGTAGGCCGGGTAGGCCGCGCGGGCGATCTCGGTTTCCCGGGCGGCTGTCTGCTCGGCTTTCAGGTTGGCGTCGAGCCGGCCGATGTCGTCCTGCAGGCGCGCTTCCAGCCGCTCCAGGTCGCCCAGCCTCTGCCGCGCCTCGTCCAGGTGCCAGCGGCTGATCCGGACCAGGTTGTCGAGCGCGCTCATGCCCCGTCACCGCTGGCCGCGCCGGCCTGGGCGGCCGCCTTCTGCTGCCGGCGCGCCCGGCGCAGATCGTTCTTTGGCGGGATCGGCTTGCCGGCCGCCGTGGTCGGCCGCGCCGGTTCGCCCGGGGCGTCCTCCTCCCGCGCCCCGGCGGCGGGGCCCTGTCCCGCGCCCGCGGCCGTTGGCCCGGCTGCCGTCCAATCGACCCCGAGCACGCGCGCGAGCGCCGCGTAGCCGCTTTCCAGGTCGGCGCGCTCCTGCTTGTCCTGGGTCAGGAACGCCTCGATGTCGGGGACGTACTTGATCGCCTCGTCGACCTTGGCGTCGGAGCCGTGCTTGTAGGCCCCGATCCGGATCAGCTCGCCCATGTCTTCGTAGGTGCCGAGCAGCCGCCGCGCGCGGGTTACCAGCTCGGTCTCGGCCTGGCTGTTGCAGCCGGGCATGGTGCGCGAGATCGACCGCAGCGTGTTGATCGCGGGATAGCGTCCGCGCTCGGCGATCTTGCGGTCGAGCACGATGTGCCCGTCCAGGATGCCGCGCACCGCGTCCGCGATCGGCTCGTTGTGGTCGTCGCCCTCCACCAGCACGGTGAACAGCCCGGTGATCGAGCCGCGGTCCACCCCCGGCCCGGCGCGCTCCAGCACCTGCGGCAGTTCGCCGAACACGCTGGGCGTATAGCCCTTGGCGGCCGGCGGCTCGCCCGCCGCGAGGCCGATCTCGCGCAGCGCCATGGCGAAGCGGGTGATCGAATCGATCAGGCAGAGCACGTCGCTGCCGTGGTCGCGGAAATATTCGGCGAGCGCCATGGTCAGGTAGACCGCCTGCCGACGCATCGGCGGCGGTTCGTCGCTGGTCGCGACCACGACGATCGAGCGCGCCAAACCTTCGGGACCCAGTTCGTCCTCCAGCCACTCCTGCACCTCGCGCCCGCGCTCGCCGATCAGGCCGATCACATTGACGTCGCTGGCGGTATAGCGCGCCAGCATCGACAGCAGCACCGACTTGCCCACGCCGGAGCCGGCGAAGATGCCCATGCGCTGGCCGCGGCAGCAGGTCTGGAAGGTGTTGAGCGCGCGCACGCCAAGGTCGATCTTATCGCCGACCCGCTTGCGCGAGTGCGCCGGCGGCGGCGCGGCGCGCAGGGGATAGGCTTCGCGGCCCTGGGGCAGCGGCCCCTTGCCGTCGATCGGCTGGCCCAGCGCGTTGACCACGCGGCCCAGCCATGCCGGGTCCGGACGCACCCGCGGCTGCGCCACCGCCAGTTCCGCCTTGCAGCCGAGCGCGATCCCCTCGACCGAGCCGAACGGCAGCAGCAGCGCCCGCTTGTCGCGGAAGCCGACGACCTCGCACGGGACCCGCCGGCCGCCCCGCGCCAAAACGTCGCAGCGCCCGCCGACCGACAACACGCCCTCCAGACCGGTGACTTCCACGAGCATGCCGAGCACACTCGCCACCCGGCCGTACAGCCGTTCCGACGGCAGCCGCTCGAGGTCGTCCAGGAAGGTTTTCAAGGCGGTCGGGCTGGTCACGGATGCGGCGCTCGCTTGGCTGGCGGGAACAGGTAGGGCAGGTCAGCAGGAGGGAGTATCAGCCCCGCGGTTTTAAACATCCGTAAAGCGCGCCCGTTTACCGCTCGTTAATGAAGCTTTCCCATATTGGTTAACAACGATACCCTGAAGACACCGCGACACTCCGGAGACCCAACCAGATGCGCGTCCTCCTCGTAGAAGACGACAGCGCCATGGCGCAGAGCATCGAAACGATGCTCAAGTCGGAAGGCTACATCTGCGATACCACCGATATGGGGGAGGATGGGCTGGAGATCGGCAAGCTGTACGATTACGACATCATCATCCTCGACCTGATGCTGCCCGACATCGACGGCTACGAGGTGCTGCGCCGGATGCGCGCCGCCAAGATCGATACGCCGATCCTGATCCTGTCCGGTTTGTCGGGTCTGGACGACAAGTTGAAGGGCCTGGGCTTCGGCGCCGACGACTATCTGACCAAGCCGTTCGACAAGCGCGAGCTGGTGGCCCGGATCCAGGCGATCGTGCGCCGCTCCAAGGGCCACAGCGAGAGCATCATCCGCACCGGCAAGATCGCGGTGAATCTGGATGCCCGCACGGTCGAGGTCGAAGGCCAACCGCTGCACCTGACCGGCAAGGAATACGGCATCCTGGAGCTGCTCTCGCTCCGCAAGGGCACCACCCTGACCAAGGAGATGTTCCTGAACCATCTCTACGGCGGGATGGACGAGCCGGAGCTGAAGATCATCGACGTGTTCGTCTGCAAGCTGCGCAAGAAGCTCGCCAACGCCACCGGCGGCGAGAACTACATCGAAACCGTCTGGGGCCGCGGCTACATGCTGCGCGATGCCGAGATGGCCGGCGAGAAGGTGAAGGCGTAAGCCGAGCTCACGCCTCAGGGTTAGCGAACATGGTTAGGGCGGACGCCGGTCATCGGCGTCCGCCCTTTTCATTTGCGTGTTCCGGGCAGCGGGTGGGCGGGTTCGCCCGGCAACCCGCCGGTTTGGCGCCAAGCCGCCTGGGGGCGTGCCGCAGGCACGGCGACCCCACCCGACAGCCCCCAGCGATAGCCGGGGTTACGCCGCGCCCACCCGGCCGGTCTGGCCGGCGGCGCCGGGCGCCCCCTTCAGGGCGGTGGCGGTGCCGTCGGCGCGGGCGTACAGGCCGCGCTGGCCGTCGACCATCTTGAACTTGTCGGTCACGCCCAGCACGGTCTCCGCCCCGCCCAGGGTCAGGAAGCCGTCGTCCGCCAGGTTGGCGGCGATGCCTTCCAGCACCTTGCCCTTGGTCGCCTGATCGAAATAGATCAGCACGTTGCGGCAATAAACGATATCGAAGCGCCCCAGTGTGCCCGGTCCGTCCAGCAGGTTGTGCACCTTGAAGGTGACCATGCGGCGCAGCTGCTCGCTGATCCGCCACTGGTCGCCGTCCTGGGTGAAGTACTTGGCGAGCAGGGTGACCGGCAGGCCGCGCTGCACCTCGAACTGGGTGTAGCGGCCCTCGGTCGCGCGGTGCAGGATCGGCCGCGACAGGTCGGTCGCGATGATCTCGATGCGCCAGTCGCGCAGCTTGTGCTGCATGTCGTTCAGGATCATCGCGATCGAGTACGGCTCCTGCCCGCTGGAGCAGGCGGCCGACCAGATGCGCAGGCGCTTGTTGGTGCCGCGGGATGTCAGCAGCGAGGGCAGGATCACGTCGCGCAGCTGGTCGAACGGGCGCTGATCGCGGAAGAAGAAGGACTCGTTGGTGGTCATCGCCTCGACCACCTCGAGCAGCAGCTTGGAGTCGCCGCCCTTGCCCTCGCGGCGCACCAGCGCGCGGATCAGGGCCTTGGCGTCCGGGAACCCCCAGTTGCGGGCCACCGGCGTCAGCCGGCTTTCCGCCAGATACGACTTGTCGGGGCCAAGGACGAGCCCGGACTGGCTTTTCAACAGCGTCGCCAGTTTCTGAAAGTCGTCGGGGGTCATGCCGCGTTCCTCACGATCAGTTTTTGGACCGCGGTCGCGAGTTCCTCGAGCGGCAGCACGGCCGAGCACAGACCCGCCTTCGCCACCGCCCGGGGCATCCCCCACACGACCGACGTCGCCTCGTCCTGGGCCAGCACGTGGGCGCCGGCCTTGACGGTGACCTCCGAGCCCTTGAGCCCGTCGCTGCCCATGCCGGTCAGGATCACGGTCAGCAGCCGCCCGCCGTATACCCGCGACAGGCTGCGCAGCATGGGATCCACCGACGGCTTGCAGAAGTTCTCCGGCGGGCCGTCGTCCAGCTTGATTCGGACCTTGCCGCCCGCGTCCTTTTCCACCGTCATGTGCTTGCCGCCGGGGGCGATGTAGACGTGGCCGCCGACCAGTGGATCGCCGTCCCGTCCTTCCGAACAGGTCAGCTTGGTCTGCCGGCCGATGTGGTCGGCCAGCAGCGCGGTGAAGGTCGCCGGCATGTGCTGGGTGATCAGCACCGGCTGGGCGATCCGGCCAAGACCGCTTAGGAACTTGAACAGCGCCTGCGGCCCGCCGGTGGACGACCCGATCGCCAGCGCTTCCGGCCGCACGGTCGGCATCGGCCGCAGCTTGATCTCCCCGTCGCCGGCGGGCGCGGCGACCGCGGCCGCGCCGGTCGGGCGCGCCGGCGCGGCCGCCGGCTTGGCGCTGCCTTGCGCCGGCGGGCGGACCGGTCCCAGCGACTTGCCGCCGCGGGTGCGCCGGTGCTGCTGGGCCAGCGCTTTGACCTTGCTGCGCAGTTCCTGCTGGTAGGTGCCGGTGCCGTGCATGCCGCCGGTGGACGACGGCTTGGCGAGATAGTCCGCCGCGCCCGCCGCCATCGCCTTCAGCGAGACGTCGGCGTTGGAGCGCGTCAGGGTCGAGGCCATGACGATCTGAACCCCCGGCTGCACGTCGAGCAGCTTGGGCAGGGCCGTCAGGCCGTCCATCACCGGCATTTCGATGTCGAGCACGATCACGTCGACCGGCGCGCGCTTCAGCTCTTCCACCGCGCGCTGGCCGTTGCCGCAGGACGCGGCGACGGTGAGGTCCGGGTCTTCCTGCAGGAAGCGGGTGACCAGGCCGCGCACGACGGCGGAGTCGTCGACGACCATGACGCGGAACGGGTCGCCGTCGCCGGCCGGGCCGCGGGTTGCCGATCGGCCGGCCGCGCTGCCGCCGGACGCTGTGTTCAGGGGCATGTCTATAACAGCCCCACCTGGGCGAACTTCGACTCCAGGATGTCGCTGTCGAATGGCTTCATGATGTACTCGTTGGCGCCGGCCCCCAGGGCTTCCTGGATGTGCGCCATGTCGTTCTCGGTGGTGCAGAAGATCACCACCGGCCGGTCGCCGCCGGCGTGCTGGCGCAGCTGGCGCAGGAAATCGATGCCGTTCATCACCGGCATGTTCCAGTCCAGCAGGATCGCGTCCGGCATGGTCTGCTCGCAGGCTTGCATCGCCTGCTGGCCGTCGCCGGCCTCCAGGATCTCGAACTGAAGCGCTTCGAGTATCTTGCGCGCGACCATGCGCACGACCTTGGAATCATCGACGATCAGGCAGCACTTCATGGAACCTGTCCACTCCCAACACCAGCGGCATCGGCGCGGGCCTCGCGCTCGCCGGCCTTCATGCCTGAGCGAACTGCCGGTCGGCCGCGGTTCGCTCTAGCGCCTTATTGTGAAGGCAAGATTCAGCTGAAAGGTGGTGCCACCTGGCAGCCTCTTGCTCTAGCGCACGCGGCGCGTCATGCCGCCTTGCTAGTCCCCTCGTAATCGAGCAGCCCGTCGACATCGAGCACCACCAACAGCCGCTCCTTCAGCCGGAAAATGCCGTTGGAGTATTCCCGGAAGCGGGCGTCCAGGGTCGGCGGGTTGCGCTGGAAGCCCTTCGGGTCGAGCGACAGCACTTCACCCACCTCGTCGACCATCAGGCTGTACAGCTCGCCCGACTGTTCGACCACGATCGACATCCGCTCCGCGGCGCCATTGGCCTGCGGCAGGCCCAGCCGCAGCCGGACGTCCAGCGCGGTGACGATCCGCCCGCGCAGGTTCAGCGCGCCGGCGATCTCCGGCGGGGCCAGCGGGATGCGCGTGACCTCGCAGGCCGCCAGCACGTCCTGCACCTTCAGGACCGGGATGCCGAACAGCTGCCCGGCGATCACGAAGGTGACGTAATCGGTGGCGTCGCCGCTGGGGCGGGCGGCCTTGCCGTTCTGGCCGTCGGCCTTGCCGTCCGCCTTGGCGGTATCCTTGCCCTTGGTGCGGGCTTTCGCGTTGGTCTTGTTCGCCATGGTCGTCAGGTCCTCATGCCGCGCCGCGCAACGGCTCTTCGCCGTGGGCGAGCGTCTGGTTCAGGGAGTCCAGCAGGGTCTCGCGGTCGAACTTGGCGACGTAGTCGCGGAACCCGGCCCGCCGGCCGCGCTCCAGGTCGCTCGGCGTGGCATGCGAGGATAGCGCGACCAGCGGGGTGTCGGCCCACTTGCCCTGCTCGCGGAGCGCGGCGGCGAACTCGTAGCCGTTCATGCCCGGCATCTCGATGTCGGAGACGATGACGTCGAACTCGTGCCCGCTGTTGCACAGCTCGAGCGCGGCGTCCGCGCTTTCCGCGGTGGTGACGTCGTAGCCGGCGATGTCGAGCAGCGGGGCCAGGAGGTTGCGGAAGAACGGGCTGTCGTCGACCAGCAGGACGCGCTTGCCGTCGCCCTCGCCCGCGTCGCGCACGCCCTCGGCCTCGAACCAGTCGCTGAACGCCTGGGTCAGGTAATAGCCGGCGTCGATGATATCGGTCGCCTTGCCGGCGATCACCGCACTGCCCAGGTAGCCCGGCCGGTCGCCGTGAAGCTCGATGTTCATCCGCTCCTCGACGATGTCGACGATCTCGTCGACCACCAGGCCCATCGAACGGTCGCGGTCGGTGAACACCAGCACCGGCTGGTTGCCGCTGTCGGCGATCTCGCCGCCCGGCATGGTGATCAGCGGCATCAGTTGGCCGCGGTACTGCACCACGCGCTGGCCGTTGGAGTCCTCGATGGTGTCGACCGGGATCTCCTCCAGCCGCGCGACCAGGGCCAGCGGTACCGCCTTGGGCGACTTGCCGGCGGCGTTGAACACCAGCATGGAGACCTCTTCCTCGGTGTCGCCGCGCTGCTTACGGGCGTCTTCCAGCGTATCCTCGCCCTCGACCAGCGTGAGCTCGCCGGAGGCCGACGCGATGCCGTTGGGATCCAGGATCATCACCACCCGACCGTCGCCCAGGATGGTGTTGCCGGAGAACAGCGGGATGTCGCGCAGGATCCGGGCGACCGGCTTGACCACGATCTCCTCGGTGTCGAACACGCGGTCGACGATGATGCCGAACGAGTAGGTCCCGACCTGGGCGACCACGATGAAGCCGTCGGTGTCGCCCTCGCCGGCCTCGTCGGTGCCGGCATTGTTGCCGTGGCCCTGCAGCTTCAACAGCTCGCGCAGGTTGACGAGCGGCAGCAGCCGGTCGCGCAGGCGCAGCACCGGCGTTTCCTTGATCCGCTCAATCTGGTTTTCGCTGCCGCCCTTGGCACGCACCAGCTCCAGCACCGCGAGCTGCGGAATGGCGAAGCGCTCGCCCGCGCACTCCACGATCAGCGCGGAGACGATCGCCAGGGTCAGCGGGATCTTGACCGTGAACTTCGAGCCCAGGCCCTCCTTGGAGGACAGCTCGATGGTGCCGCCGATCTTCTCGATGTTGGTGCGCACCACGTCCATGCCGACGCCGCGGCCGGACACGGCCGTGACCGCGTCGGCGGTCGAGAAGCCGGCCTTGAAGATGAACTGCTGGACCTGCTGTTCGGTCAGCTGGTTGACCTCGGCCTCGGTCGTGATCTGGTTCTTGAGCGCCTTTTGCTTGATCTTCTCGACGTTCAGGCCGCGGCCGTCGTCGCCGATCTCGATGATGATGTGCCCACCCTCGTGGTAGGCGTTGAGCGCGATCGTGCCGATCTCGGACTTGCCGCTCTTCGCCCGGTCGGCCGTCGTCTCGATGCCGTGGTCCGCGGAGTTGCGGACCATGTGGGTCAGCGGATCCTTGATCAGCTCCAGCACCTGGCGGTCGAGCTCGGTCTCCTCGCCCTTCATCTTGAGCTCGATCTTCTTGTCGAGCTCCTGCGACAGGTCGCGCACGATTCGCGGCAGCTTCGACCAGGCATTGCCGATCGGCTGCATGCGCGTCTTCATGACGCCTTCCTGCAGCTCCGACACGACGTGGTTCAGACGCTGCAGCGGCGCGGAGAACTCGCTCTCCTGCTGGCTGCGCAGAATCTGCAGCAGCTGGTTGCGGTTCAGCACCAGCTCCGAGACGGTGGTCATCAGGTTTTCCAAGAGGTCGACCGACACGCGGATCGACTGACTGGCGACCTGGGACTCGCGCGGGGCCTCGCGCTCCGCCGGCTTGCCGGCAGCCTTGCCGTCGCCCGCCTTGGCGTCGGCGGCCTTGGCGTCGGCCGGCTTGCTCTCCGCCGGCGGGTCGGCCTTCGCCCCGGCGTTCGGCGCAGGGGCGCTCTCCAGCTCGGGCGCGGCGGGCTCGGACGCGGCGGCCTTCCCGGCGTCCGCGGCCGGCGCGGGCGCGCCAGCATCCTTCGGCTTGGCGCTGTCCGGCAGATCCTCGGGACCCGGGGCGTTGCGGAAAATCTCTTCCAGCTCGTCGACCGGCTCGGCCGCCGGCTCGGGCTCCGCGTCGGCCGCGGGGGCCGCGTCGGTGGCCTGGGGGTCCGGAGCGACCGCGTCGTCCGGGACCGGCGCGTCCGGGTAGTCCGCCATCTCCGAGACCGCATCCAGCTTGGCGATCAACGCGCTGTCGTCGCCTTCCGGCTCCGCCTCGTTTTCCTCCAGGGCGCTCAGGATCTCCCGGATGCGGTCCAGGCATTCCAGGATCAGCGACACGCGCGTGGCGGTGACCACCAGGTCGCCGTCGCGGATCTTGCCCAGCACCGTCTCGCCGGAGTGCGCCACCGCTTCCAGGCGCGGCAGGCCGAGGAACCCGCAGGTCCCCTTAATCGTGTGCATCACCCGAAAGATGTTATCCAGCAGACCCGGCGAGGGATCCTGCTCCAGCTTGACCAGTTCGGTGTCCAGAACCTGCAGACCCTCGTTAGTCTCGGTCAGGAATTCGCCTAGGAGATCGTCCATGTCTGCCCCACGGCTGTCGTTTGGCGCGCTTCGTTGTCCGCGCACGCGTCATTTCGAGCCGGAGGGTGGACCGAAATTGTTTAAAAGGCGGTTACTCGCAACATTATTCGCGCGGCCGGTGGTTCCACCTGCCTCGCCTGGACGCTCGACCCCGCCGTCAGACGTCGGCGGGGGCTGAAAACTCGATGCGGCGTGCCGGCGCGTCATATCGCCTCGCCCGGGCGGCCGTGGCCGGCACGACATCTTGTTCCGGCCCTGCCGGCTTGCCATTTCTGGCCCACCGCGATTGTTAAGAACGCATCGCATTTTCACGACCGCCGCGCTAAGCTCGGCGCGCCGGAAACGACACCGACAACCGGACGGGCCTCCGCAAGACCAGCCGCGATGACCGACACCCCCTACCCTGCCAGCGGCGCTCCCAGGCGCGCGCCCGGCGACAGTGCGGGCGACCCCGGCACCGGCGAGCGCCTGGCGCAGAGCGCCTCCGGCCTCGCCGAGCAGTCGGTCACCGGCGGCACCGGGCTGGGCGGCGGGCTGGCACCGTCGCCCGCGACCGCCGGCGCGCAGGCGCGCCCGGTCTGGCACTTTGCCCGCCGGCCGGGGCCGCTCGCCTGGCTGGCCGTCCTGATTGCCCTTTTGCTGTCGATTCCGATCCTGACGATCGCGGCCAGTCTGATCGGCGGACCGGAGTCGGACGTCTGGGGCCACCTCGCGGACACGGTGCTGCCGCGCTACATCCGCAACACGCTGTGGCTGGTCGTCGGTGTTGGGCTGATCGTGCCGACGATCGGCGCGGGCACGGCCTGGCTGGTGACGATGTGCCGGTTTCCGGGCCGCCGGGTGTTCGAATGGGCGCTCATCCTGCCGCTCGCCGTGCCGGCCTACGTCATGGCCTACACCTACACCGACTTCCTGCAGTTCACCGGTCCGGTGCAGACGATGCTGCGCGACGTCATGGGCTGGGGTCCGCGGGCGTATTGGTTCCCGGAGATCCGCTCGCTGTCGGGCGCGATCGCGATGCTGTCGTTCGTGCTCTACCCCTACGTCTACCTGCTGGCGCGCGCCTGCTTCCTGGAGCAATCGGTGTGCGCGCTGGAGGTCAGCCGGACGCTCGGCTGCGGGCGCTGGAGCTCGTTCTTCCGGGTGGCGCTGCCGCTGGCGCGCCCGTCGATCATCGCCGGCACGTCGCTGGCGCTGATGGAGACGCTGGCGGACTTCGGCACCGTCTCCTACTTCGGCGTCCAGACCTTCACCACCGGCATCGTGCGCGCCTGGACCGCGTTCGGCGACCGGGTGGCGGCCAGCCAGCTGGCCGCGGTGCTGCTGTGCTTCGTGTTCGTCGTCCTGCTGGTGGAGCGGACCAGCCGCGGGCGCGCGCGCTATCACAACGCGAGCGCGACCTATCAGAACCTGCCCGGCTACGAACTCGCCGGGATCAAGGCGCTCGGCGCCTGGCTGGCGTGCTTTACCCCGATCCTGATCGGCTTCCTGCTGCCGGGTGCGATCCTGCTCGAAATGTCGATCTCGCGCGGCGACGACCAGTTCGGCGCCCGCTTCCTCGAACTCGCGTTCAACTCCTTCTCGCTCGCCAGCGTGACGGCCGTCCTGGCGGTCACGCTGGCGATGATCATGACCTATTCGGTCCGCCTGCAGCCGAACCGGGCCGTCTACCTCGCCAACCGGGTCGCGTCGATGGGCTACGCGATCCCCGGCACGGTGATCGCGATCGGCGTGCTGATCCCGTTCGCTAACTTCGACAACGCGCTCGACCTGTGGATGCGCCAGACCTTCGGGATCTCCACCGGCCTGCTGCTGACCGGCTCGATGGCAGCCCTCGTGTTCGCCTACCTGGTGCGCTTCCTGGCGGTCAGCCTGAACACGATGGAGGCGAGCCTGGGCCGGATCCGGCCGAGCATGGACGACGCCGCGCGCACACTGGGCCACGGTCCGGTGTGCACCCTGATCCGGGTGCACGCCCCGATGATGTGGGCGTCGATGCTGACGGCCGGGCTGGTGGTGTTCGTCGACGTGATGAAGGAACTGCCGGCGACCCTGGTGATGCGGCCGTTCGATTTCGACACCCTGGCGGTCCAGGCCTACAACCTCGCCGCCGACGAACGCCTGGCCGAAGCCTCCACCCCCGCGCTCACGATCGTCGCGGTGGGCATCCTGCCGGTGATCCTGCTGTCCAAGACGATCGCGAAGTCCCGGCCGGGGGAGTAGGCGGCCCGCCCGGAACGTCGCGCGGCGGCAAGTCGCTCAGCCGTAGGGCGAGACCTCGGAGCAGACCACGTAATCCCGGTCGGCCTTGGCGATGCTGGAGAACTGTCGCCCCCAGGAGTAGACGGTGCCGCCCGACTGGTACATCCAGTGCACCAAGCCGCCGTACGGCGTTGTCTTGCCGCCGCGCTTGCGCACCCCGACAACCAGACGGCTCTTGCGCGAGCCGATGTGCGGCTCGACCCGGGCCCTCGGGAAGTCGCACATCCGCTTGAGATAAAACGCGACCGCATCGGGGGGCAGCGCGATCGAGAACTTCGCGTCCGCCTTCAGGTCGCCGACCGGCCCGATCCCGGCCGCGCCGATGCTGTTCACCTTCGCGATATAGCCGTTGACGGTGAATTGGCCAAAGCCCGGGAAGCTGCGCGTGAACTGCTCGATCTGGTTGAGCAGCCCGGTCTGGTTTTCAGCGTGCAGGGTGACCAGGAACGTCTTGATCTCGGCCAGCAGGTTGGTATCGGTCTCCACCCGTCGGGCAAGCTGGGACCGGCGGCTACGGTCGCCGGTGTCCTGGTACAGGGCGTAGAGAGCGCTGGCGAAGCCGCAAATGCCCCAGGTCTGGTTGAGTTCGCCGATCTTGTCGATCTCGGGCACGCGACGGTCCTCCGGTGCTACGCTGCTACGGTGTGCAACGCGCCGCGCGGAGTTCCCGCTTTTCCTCGAGAAGTCCGCCGCGGATAGGCCCATGTTCCTGCAAGCGGCGCAGCCTGGAACCGGGCAATCGCGGCTCCGCTGGATATGTTGCGACGGGTGCGGCGCCGCATCAAGCAGAAGTTCGGCCAGCCCGCGCCCTCGCAGGGCCCGAGCCCAGCGTTGATCCGTCTAGAGCTACATTCAGCTGAAAGCTTTTTCCACCTTTCAGCATCTTGCCCTAAAGGCCCAGATTGGCGCTGAATTCCTGCTTGGTACAAGACATCTGGCTGAGAGGTGGTGCCACCCTTCAGCGTCGTGTCCTAGAAATCAGGTGCCGCGCCGGTCGCGCGCCGGCGGCCGCGGCGGCGCTTGCCGCTGGCGGAGGCGGCCTCGCTCTCCGGCAAGTCGCCGAGGGGGCCGCGCTGCGCCTGGTCCTGCGCGCCGGTGGAGATTTCGCCCAGTTGGGCGACGATGGTCTCGATGTCGGGCGCGGGGCGGCGGGCGTGGGTGTCCATGGCTTCGCGCATCGTGCGGATGTGCTCCGGCGTGGTGCCGCAGCAGCCGCCGACGATCCGGGCGCCGCAGTCGATCGCCAGGCGCGTGTAGTCGGCCATCAGCTCCGGCGTGCCGGAGTAGACGATCTGGTCGCCCGACCACTGCGGAATGCCGCAGTTCGACTTGGCGATCAGCACGTCGCGGCTGGCCGCCACCTCGCCCATGTTCTTGAGCGCCACGATCAGTTCGCTGGCGCCGACCCCGCAGTTGGCGCCGTAGGCGGTCGGCCTGGGGTCGAGCGTCTGGACCAGGGTCGAGAGCTGGTCCGGCGTCACGCCCATCATGGTGCGGCCGTTGGTGTCGAACGACAGCGTGGTCGTGATCGGCAGCCCGGCGACCGAGGCGCCCGCCACCGCCGCCTTCAGCTCGTCGACGCTGGAGATCGTCTCGATCCAGAGCAGGTCCACGCCGCCCTCGGCGAGGCCGCGCGCCTGCTCGGCGAAGGCGGCCACGCCGTCCTCGTAGGCGAGCGAGCCCAGCGGCTGGAAGATGTCGCCGGTCGGGCCCATCGAGCCCGCGACCACGACCTCCCGGCCGCTTTCAGCCACCGCCGCGTGCGCCAGTTCGGCGGCCCGGCGGTTCAGCTCGCGCACCCGGTCCTGCCCGCCGTGCAGCATCAGCCGGCGCGCGGTGCCGCCGAAGGTGTTGGTCAGGATGATGTCGGAACCGGCGTCGACGAAGCTGCGGTAGTGCTGCTTCACCCGGTCGGGATGCTGGGCGTTCCACAGTTCGGGCGAATCGCCGGTCTGCAGGCCCAGCGCGAACAGGTTGGTGCCGGTCGCGCCGTCAGCCAGCAGGGTGCCGCGCTGCGCCAGAAGACGGGTGAGCTTGTCGGTCATGGGCGCCCTTCCACCGCCGCCGCGGGCGCCGGCTGACGGCACCGCTGCGCGCGGACGTGATCGTACTCACCGGCGACAGTACGAGCGTGGGCGAGACGCGGGCGGCGCCGCGAGCGACACCGGCTTGTCCGCGCGCGCCGCGATTTCGGCCGACCTGGCCGCCGATCGGCATGTCGGCCGGACTACTCGCCCGCGGTATCCTCTCGGTCGGACAGCACGCCCTGGCAGCGGATGCGCAGCGCCGCCTCGGCCCTGCTGGTCAGCGGCTGGCCGTTAAAGGTCGCCCGGCCGCTGTCGACATCGACCTCGACCGTGCCGATCTGGACGTCGCCCTTGAAGCTGTCGTCCGGCGGCAGCCCGTAACGCGCGGGCAGATCGACCTCGATCGGGATCTGGAAGCGTTCCGGCAGCTCGATCCGCGGCCGGTCGTACAGGTCGGCGTCCGCGACCGGATCGCCGTCAACATCGACGCCCGGCTGGTAGGCGACCCCGGGCTCCGGGCGGTGCTTGACAAGCCGCAGGCAGTCCGCCTTTGTAATCTTAACCAGTGTCCCGTCGACCTCGACCTCGCCACGCACGGGCAACGCGAACAGGGCTGCGAGCAGCGCCACGCCGGCTGCAAGGCCGCGAGTGGTGGCGGTCGGGTATTGGCGTGCGTTTCGGGTCATGACGGGACCCAGCATGGCGTAGATCGGTTAAACAAGCCATAAAGGCATCGATACCGGTCTTGGCGCGGTGACGCGGCCGTGCCGCGCGCCGGCCGCATCCCGGGGAGGGCGTGGCCGGTGGAACGGGGGCGTTTTCGACGTTGACGACAACAGCCACCGGCGGGCGTCCGACATGCCCGGCGCACCGCCATGCATCAGGGGGGCGGCATGCTGAACCAAATATTCAAACTCGATGAGATGGGCACCACCGTGCAACGGGAGGTGCTGGCCGGCGCGACCACGTTCCTGACGATGGCCTACATTATCGTCGTGAACCCGGGCATCATCTCGGAAACCGGGATGGACTTCGGCGCGGTGTTCGTCGCGACCTGCGTGGCCGCGGCGTTCGGCTCGCTGGTGATGGGCTTCTACGCCAACTACCCGATCGCGCTCGCGCCGGGCATGGGCCTCAACGCCTACTTCACCTACGCCGTCGTGCTGGGCATGGGGCTGAGCTGGCAGGTCGCGCTCGGCGCGGTCTTCATCTCCGGCATCCTGTTCCTGATCCTGTCGGTGCTGCCGGTGCGCGAGTGGATCGTGAACGCCATCCCGCGCACGCTGAAAATGGCGATCTCGGCCGGCATCGGCTTCTTCCTGGGGGTGATCGCGCTGACCAACGCGGGCATCGTGGTGAACTCCGACGCCACGCTGGTCACGCTCGGCGACGTCACCCAGCCGGAGCCGCTGTTGGCCGCGCTCGGCTTCGTGATCATGATCGCGCTCGACCGCCGCGGCGTGCCGGGTGCGGTCCTGCTGGGCATCCTGATCATCGCGATCGTGGGCATCCTGCTCGGCTTCTCCGAGTTCAAGGGGATCGTGGATCTGCCGCCGAACCCGGCGCCGACGTTCCTGCAGATGGACCTTGCTGGCGCCCTGCAGGCCGGCATCCTGACGATCATCTTCGCCTTTCTGTTCGTCGACTTCTTCGATTCCAGCGGCACGCTGGTCGGGCTCGCCCACCGCGCCGGGCTGCTGACACCCGACGGCAAGCTGGAGAAGCTGAACCGCGCGCTGGTCGCCGACTCCAGCGCGACCATCGTGGGCTCGGTGATGGGCACCTCGACCACCACGAGCTACATCGAGAGCGCGGCTGGCATTAAGGCCGGCGGCCGCACCGGGCTGACGGCCGTGGTGGTCGCGGTCCTGTTCCTGCTCGCGCTGTTCCTGTCGCCGCTGGCGGAGTCGATTCCGTCCTACGCGACCGCGCCGGCACTCCTGTTCGTCGCCTGCCTGATGGCGCGCGGCCTGTCCGAGATCGACTGGGAGGACGCGACCGAGTACGCGCCCGCCGTGGTCACCGCGCTGGCGATGCCGCTGACCTACTCGATCGCCGACGGCATCGGGCTCGGCTTCCTGGCCTATGCGGCGACCAAGCTCCTGGCCGGGCGCTTCTCCGAGGTGTCGCCGGCGGTGCTGCTGATCGCGGCGCTGTTCGTCCTGCGTTTCGCGCTACTCGACCTCTAACGATCCACCGGCCGGGCGGGATGGTAACGCACGTTCGCGTTCGCCCGTCCGGCCTTCAGCACGTGCTACGGTGAAACCCACTGAAAGCCTTGGTGGATTTCAGGCACCCCCCCCAATGCCGGCAGTTGGAGATCGAACCGGTTTGCTGTACGCTCCGGCCCTGCGCCGTGCCGGGAACGAAAACAAGAATATCCAGACACGGTCCAAGTCTGGGGAGGAGACGCCCGGCGGCAGATAGCCGCGTTCGGGCCCGCGCACACGGCACGGCCATGACGACGAGCCTCCGCGCCATGAACGGCGCCGGAGGCTCGTTCGCTTTCAGGGCCGGTACCTCGAGCAAGATGCTGAAAGGTGAATCCACCTTTCAGCTGAATCTTGCTCTCTCCTCAAGCAGTTAGAGCACGATCCACGATGAAGGTCGACCCGACCTTCATGGATTTTGCTCTCGTGTGAGTCAGTCGAACGTGCCGGCGCGGGCGTGCCGCCACGGCGGGTCCGCCGCCAGCACGCGGGCATGGACCGGACAGTCCGGCCGGTGTGCGCCCGGCAGGTAGCCGAGCGACATCAGGAACTCGCCGGCGATCTCCCCGCCGACGTGGATGAAATGGCGCTTCAGCAGCTTGACCCAGTCGGCCTTGGGCCGTGGGTGCTGGGCGTCCAGGAACGCGGCGAACCCGCCCGACCCGGCCCGCAGGCCCTGCACGGCGCGGGCATTGGCGATCGCCGCGTCGACCTTGCGGGCGTTGCGGATGACGCCGGGATCGGCCATCAGCCGCTGCCGGTCCGCGTCCGTGAACGCCGCCACCCGGTCGACCTCGAACCCGGCGTAAGCCGCGCGCAGGGTGTCGCGCTTGCGCAATACCGTCGCCCACGACAGGCCGGCCTGGTTGATCTCCAGGAGCAGGCGCTCGAACAGCACGGCTTCGTCGCGCGCTGGGAAGCCGTGCTCGCGGTCGTGATAGGGCGCGTGCAGGGGATCGTGCGGGGCGTAGTCGCAGTAGTGCACGAGGCGCCCCCGGTGTTCAGCTTTTCTGAATGGCGCCGCGGAACTGCAGCAGTTCGCTCGTGATCAGGTAATAGGCGCCAAGCCACAGGATCGCCGCGATCACGGAGGTGGCGAGGGCCTTGCGCCACAACATCGGCCGTTCGGGCGCGCTCGGCGCATGGCCTGTCTCCGGGTCCTCCGGGGGACGGACGCCCCAGGGCAGCACCATGAACAGGACGACCCACCAGATCAGCACGTAGACCAGGACGCCGGTAAAGACATTCATGGCCGGTGAGATACCCCTTCGCGCAAGCCGGTCAAGCGGTCTTCAGGCCTGCTCCAACTCGACCAGCGTGCCGTTGAAGTCCTTCGGGTGCAGGAACAGCACCGGCTTCTTGTGTGCGCCGATCCTGGGCTCGCCGTCGCCCAGGATGCGCGCGCCCTGCGCCTGCAGGTGCCGGGACGCGGCCTGGATATCGTCGACCTCGTAGCAGACGTGGTGGATGCCGCCCTGGGGGTGCTTTTCCAGGAACTTCGCGATCGGGCTGTCCTCGCCCATCGGCTGCAGCAGCTCGATCTTGGTGTTGTCCAGCTCGACGAACACCACCGTGACGCCGTGATCCGGCTCGTCAACGGGATCGGATACCTTGGCCAGCAGCGCGTCGCGGTACTGCGCGCTGGCGGCTTCCAGGTTGGGCACGGCGATGGCGACGTGGTTCAGGCGACCGATCATGGCGGTGTCTCTCCTGTCAGGCGGACGATTGCCACGCCCGGTTTACCGCAGCTCCGCCGCCGATCCCAAGGGCCTATCGCCGCAGTGCAAGGGTGCGCCGGCAGGTTCCCGCGTAACTGGAAGCGGGTTTTGCCTACGGGCAGCAAGGGCCGTGTGGTGTGCTTCGACACGCCAGCCTGCGGCTGGCTGCTCAGCATAGATGAAGTGCCCTTTAAGTTCTGGACGAACCTTACTCTTCATCCTGAGTAGGACGCCGAAGGCGGCCGTGTCGAAGGATCCCATACGGGCACCGGGCGAGCTGTGCAAGACCCTCCCCTTGCGAAAAGGGGGACCCGCCGCCGCGCCCTGCCCTCCCGAGGGCGCCCTACTCCAGACGCACCAAGTGCACCTCGGTGTGCGGCTTGCGTCCGGTTTCGCGCTGCAGGAAGCGGCGCAGGGCGAGCCGGGCGGTCTCCTGGACGATCTCGTCGCGCCGGCGGTCGGCGACGCGCAGCTTCTGCACCGCGGCCTCGACCGCGTCGATCGCGGCGTCGATCGCCTCGTCGTCCTCTTCCGCCTCGCCGAACAGACCGAACGCGGAGAGCTGCGGGTCGTCCTCCAACTGCCCGTCGGCGTCGACCACCAGGGTCAGCACGGCGACGCCGGCGAAGCCCATCTTGCGCCGCTCGCGGATGCTGCCGCTGTCGGTCGGCAGGATCTTGGTGCCGTCCAGCGCCATCCGCCCGACCGGCACGTGGTCGATGATCTCCGGCGCGTCTCCGGGCGCCAGCCGGATCACCGAGCCGTCGGAGGGAACGATCGAATGCGGCACCTGCAAGCTGTCGGCGAGACGCGCGTGGGACAGCAGATGGCGCGGCTCGCCGTGCATCGGCACCGCGATCTTCGGGCGCACCCACTGGTACATCTGGGTCAGCTCGTCCCGGCAGGGGTGGCCGGAGACGTGGACGAAGTGGTCCTCCTCCGTCAGCACCTCGATGCCGCGCTGGACCAGGCGGTTCTGCAGGGTATGGATCGCCTTCTCGTTGCCCGGGATCACGCGCGAGGAGAAGATCACGTGGTCGCCCGCCTCCAGCACCACGTTGGGATGCTCCGCGCGGGCGGTGCGCGACAGGGCGGAGCGGCTTTCCCCCTGGCTGCCGGTCATCAGCAGCAGAACGTGATCGCGCGGGATACGCTCCAGGTCGCGTTCGGAGACGATCTCCGGCAGATCGCGCAGATAGCCGCAGTCCTGGGCCGCGCGCACCATGTTGTGCATCGACCGGCCGACCAGGCACAGGCTTCGGCCCGTGGCGATCGCCACTTCCGCGGCGGTTTGCAGGCGCGCCACGTTGGTGGCGAAGCAGGTCATCACCACCCGGTTGTCGAGCGACCCGACCAGCTCCTTGAGCGCGGTCCGCACGTCCATCTCCGAGCCGGAGTGGCCGGGCGCCATGGCGTTCGTGGAATCCCCGATCAGCGCCAGGATGTTGTCGTCCTTCAGCCGCTCCAGGCGCTGCTGGTCGAAGTTGGCGCCGACCAGCGGATCCGGATCCAGCTTCCAGTCGCCGGTGTGCAGCATGTTGCCGACCGGCGTGCGGATCAGGATCGAGCTCGGCTCCAGGATCGAGTGGGTGACCGTGATGAATTCCAGGTCGAACGGCCCGACCGTCGCCTGCCCGCCGACCGGGATCTCGTGGATCGGGACCTCGCCCTCGAGCCCGTGCTCAGACAGCTTGCGGCGCAGCACGGCGCAGGTGAACGGCGTCCCGTAGACCGGCGCGCCCAGCCGGCGCCACAGGTAGGGCAAGGCCCCGACGTGGTCCTCGTGGGCGTGGGTGATCACGATGCCGGCCAGGTTGTCTTTCCGCTCGGCGATCCAGCGTACGTCCGGCAAGAGCAGGTCAACGCCCGGCGTCGTCTCGTCGGCGAAGGAGATACCGCAGTCGACCATCATCCACTGGCCGGCGTGGCCGTACAGGTAGAGGTTCAGACCGACTTCGCCGGTACCGCCGAGCGGGCAGAAAAGTAGTTCGTCGGCGCCCGGCGCCGATTCCGCATCCATGTTTGGGCCAAGCCTTTCTTGGGTTCAGGTGTCCGCGCGCGGTTGCGCCGCGCCGCGATTGAGGTCGTGGACCATTTTAAGGCCACGCAACGTGAGATCCCGGTCGACGTGATGGATCGCTGCCGTCTCCGCCTCGAACAGCGGGGCCAGCCCGCCGGTCGCGATGACCGTCAGGGACTGGCCGTAGTGCCGTTCGATGCGCGCGAGCAGTCCCTCGATCAGGCCGACGTAGCCCCAGAACACGCCGGAGCGCATCGCCGTGACCGTGTCCTTGCCGATCGGCGACGGCGGCTTTTCCACCGCCACGCGCGGCAGCTTGGCCGCGGCGTTGGTGAGCGCGTCCATCGAGCCATGGATACCGGGCGAGATGGTCCCGCCCTCGTAGGCCCCGTCGGCGCCGACGATGTCGATCGTGGTCGCCGTGCCGAAGTCGACGATGGCGAGCGGGCCGCCGTAGCTGTCGTGCGCCGCGAGCGCGTTGACCAGCCGGTCGGCGCCGACCTGATCCGGGCGGTCCAGGTTTACCCGCACCCCCGTTATCACACCGGGCTCGCCCACGACCAGCGGCGTGCCGTTGAAGTAGCGCGTGCACAGAGTCTTCAAGGCGTAGTTTGCCTGCGGCACCACGTTGGCCAGCACGCTGGCGGTGACGTCCGCCGGCTTCAGCCCGTCGAGCGCCATCAGCTGGCTGAGCCAGACGGCATACTCGTCCGCCGTGCGCCGGGCGTCGGTCGAGGCGCGCCAGCGGCCGACGATCTGGGCGCCGTCGTAGACCGCGAAGACGGCGTTGGTGTTGCCGGAATCGATCACCAGCAGCATGGCCGCGCTACCCCTGCCCCGATCCGGGCGCCGCGCCCGGCTCGGCGAAGAAGACGTCGCCCACGCTCAGGCGCTCGCGCCCGCGGTTCGTGTCGATCAGCAGGCCGCCGCGATCGTCCATGTCGTGAAAGCTGCCGTGCACCTCCCGGTTGGGCAGGCGCACGCGCAACCGCTGACCCGGCCGGTGGGCGTGGGTCAGCCACCGGCGGCGCAGCGGCGCGAAGCCGTCCTGTTCCCAGCGGTTCGTCCAGACCAGGAAGTGCTCCGCCCAGGGCGCCAGCAGCTCTTCGGGCCGGATCGCGCGGCCGGCGCGCTCCCACTGCAAGGCGGTCGCCGGAAACGCCGTGTCGCTCGGTGCCTCGGCGATGTTGACGCCCAGACCCAAGAGCAGCGCCTGAAACGTACCGTCGCTGTCGACCACCGTTTCCAGCAGGATCCCGGCGACCTTGCGGCCGTTCACCAGCACGTCGTTCGGCCACTTCAGTCGCACCTGCGTCTGCTGCGGCATCAGGTCGCCCAGCACATCGACCAGCGCCAGCGCCGCGGCGAAGCCAAGCTGCGCCGCCTCCCCGATGCCGCAGTTCGGCCGCAGGACGGCGGTCACGTAGAGGTTGCCGCGCGGGCTGGTCCAGCTGCGCCCGCGCCGGCCGCGCCCGGCGGTCTGTTCCTGCGCCCAGACCAGCGTGCCGTGGCCGGCATCCTGAGCGCGCACCAACCGGCGCGCTTCGTCGTTCGTGCTCGGCAGCGCGTCGTGGGCGCGCAGCCGGTAGGCCGGCGGCAGGTCGAGCGTGCGCGCCGGATGCGTCATCCAGCGGCGGCCAGCAGGGATGCCGCCGCCGCTTCGGCGCCGGAGACGATCGGCGACGGAAAGACGAAGAACAGCAGGGTGATCGCGCCGGCCGCGCCCATGATCAGGCTCATCTCACGGCCGAACGGCTGGTCGAAGCTTTCCGCCGGCTCGTCGAAGTACATCAGCTTGACGATCCGCAGGTAGTAGAACGCGCCCACCACACTCGAGAGCACGCCGACCACCGCGAGCGTGTACAGCTGCGCCTCGATCGCGGCCAGGAAGACGTACAGCTTGGAGAAGAAGCCGGCGAGCGGCGGAATGCCCGCCATCGAGAACATGAAGATGCCCATCGCCAGCGCCATCAACGGATGCGTCCGCGACAGCCCGCGCAGGTCGTCGATGTTCTCCACCATCCGGTCCTTCTGGCGCATGCACAGGATCACCGCGAAGGTGCCGAGGTTCATGAACAGGTAGATCGCCATGTAGACCGCGAGACCGCGCACGCCGGCCTCGGTCCCGGCGGCGAGCCCGATCAGCGCGTAGCCGACGTGGCCGATCGAGGAGTAGGCCATCAGCCGCTTGATGTTGGTCTGGCTGATCGCTGCCAGCGCGCCCAGCACCATGGAGAGCAGCGAGATCGCGACCACGACCTGCTGCCACTGCGCCACCAGTTCGGCGAACGGCCCCATCAGCACCCGCGCGAACAGCGCCATCGCGGCGATCTTGGGGGCGCTCGCGAAGAACGCGGTGACCGGCGTGGGCGCGCCCTCGTAGACGTCCGGGGTCCACATGTGGAACGGGACGCCGCCGACCTTGAACGCCAAGCCCGCCATGACGAACACCACGCCCACGATCAGCCCGATCGACGGCGCCTCGCCCGCCTGTGCGGCCTGCTGCAGGATCTCCGCCAGGGTGTTGAAGTTGGTGGTGCCGGCGAAGCCGTAGACCAGCGAACTGCCGTACAGCAGCATGCCGGAGGACAGCGCGCCGAGCACGAAGTACTTCAGGCCAGACTCGGTCGAGCGCAGCGTGTCGCGCCGGAACGCGGCGATCACGTAGAGGCTCAGGCTCTGCAGTTCCAACCCGATGTACAGGCTGATCAGGTCGTTCGCCGACACCATCATCATCATGCCGACGGTGGCGAACAGCATCAGCACCGGGAACTCGAAGCGGGACATGTTCTCCCGCTCGATGAACCGCCACGCCATGATCAGGCTGACCGACGAGCCGACCAGGATCAGCCCCTTCATGAAGTTGCCGAAGCCGTCGCGCACGAACAGCCCGCCGAACGCCAGTTCGCGCGCGGTCGGCTGCAGCCAGACCAGGACGAAGGTGATCACGGTCGCCACGGTGGCGAGCGACAGCACCAGGCCGGTCGGGTTGCCCTGCCGGAACGCGCCCAGCATCAAAAGCGCCATCGCGCTGACCAGCAGGAACAGCTCCGGGGCGATCGTGGCCAGATCGTAGGTCATATGCGCGTCGTGCCTCTCGCCGCGATGCGGACCGTCATTTGCTTGACCACAGGGTGGCCAGGCTGGGCGTGTCGGCGTCCGCCAGGGCCTGTTGGTAGTTGGTGATCAGGTTGTCCACGCTGGCGCTCATCACGTCCAGGAAGCTGACCGGGTAGATGCCCATCCACAGCACCAGCACGACCAGCGGGGCGAACACCGCCTGCTCGCGCCAGGTCAGGTCCTTGATCTTCATCAGGCTCTCTTTGGTGAGCTTGCCGAACACGACCCGGCGGTAGAGCACCAGCATGTAGGCCGCGCCCAGCACCATGCCGGTCGCCACCAGCAGCGCCACCCAGGTGTTCACCTGGAACGCGCCGACGATCACCAGGAACTCGCCGACGAAGCCGCTGGTGCCCGGCAGGCCGACGCTCGCCAGCATGAACAGCATGAACAACAGCGCGTAGTTCGGCATCCGATGCACCAGCCCGCCATAGGCGTCGATCCGGCGCGTGTGGATGCGGTCGTAGATCACGCCCACGATCAGGAACAGCGCGGCCGAGACGATACCGTGCGAAAGCATCTGGAAGATCGCGCCCTCCATGCCCTGCTGCGTCAGGGTGAAGATGCCGGCGGTGACGTAGCCCATGTGCGCGACCGAGGAGTAGGCGATCAGCTTCTTCATGTCCTCCTGGGCCAGCGCGACCAGGGACGTGTAGATGATCGCCACCACCGACAGCGCGAAGATCAGCGGCGCGAACAGCGCCGTCGCCTCCGGCAGCATCGGCACGGAGAAGCGCAGGAAGCCGTAGGCCCCCATCTTCAACAGCACGCCCGCCAGGATCACCGAGCCGGCGGTCGGCGCCTCGACGTGGGCGTCGGGCAGCCAGGTGTGCACCGGCCACATCGGCACCTTGACCGCGAACGAGGCGAAAAAGGCGAGCCACAGCCAGAACTGCATCTCCGGCGGAATGCCGGCGCCAGCCAGCAGGGTCGGGATGTCGGTGGTGCCGGTCTCAAAGTAGATCGCCAGGATCGCCAGCAGCATCAATACCGAGCCGGCGAGCGTGAACAGGAAGAACTTGAACGCCGAATAGACGCGCCGCTGGCCGCCCCAGACGCCGATGATCAGGAACATCGGGATCAGCACGCCCTCGAAGAACATGTAGAAGAGCACCAGGTCGAGGGCGCAGAACATCCCGACCATCAGCGTTTCCAGCACCAGGAACGCGATCATGTATTCCTTCACGCGGTGCTGGATCGCGTCCCAGGACGCGAGCACGCAGATCGGCGTCAGCAGCGTCGCCAGCAGGACGAACATCATCGAGATGCCGTCCACGCCCATGTGGTAGGTGATCCCGAACTGCGGGATCCAGGGCGCCTCCTCGACGAACTGGAAGGCCGCCGTGCCGCGGTCGAACCCGAACCAGATGAACAGCGACAGGACGAACGTGATCAGCGAGGTCCAGAGCGCCACGTAGCGGGCGTTGCGCGCGACCACGTCCGGTTCGCCGCGGATCATCAGGATGAAGCCCGCGCCCACCAGCGGCAGGAACGTGACGAGCGAGAGCAGTGGCCAGCCGTGCATCGCGCTTATCCGATCTGCGTGACGAGGTACCAGGTGACGAACACCACCACGCCCGCGAGCATGACGAACGCGTAGTGGTAGAGATAGCCGGTCTGCAGCCGGCTGGTCCGCCGGGACAGCCGGCCGGTCAGCGCGGAGAGGCCGTCCGGCCCGTAGCCGTCAATCACCGCACCGTCGCCGCCCTTCCACAGAAAGGTGCCGAGCGCGCCCGCCGGCCGGACGAACAGGAAGGCGTACAGCTCGTCGAAGTACCACTTGTTGTAGACGAACCGCCAGACCGGCTTGATCGCGCCGACCACGCGGCCGGGCAGTTCCGGCCGGGCCATGTACATCAGGTAGGCGAGCCCGATGCCCGACACGGCCATGACCAGCGGCAGCAGCTTGACCCACAGCGGCACGTTGTGCGCCGCGTGGATCACGTCGTGGTCGCTCTGGACGATGCTCTGCCCCCAGAACGCCAGGCGGCTGTCGCCGACGAAGGCGTCGTAGCCGATCCAGCCGGCCAGCACCGCGCCGATCGAGAGCACGACCAGCGGGCCCAGCATGACCCACGGGCTCTCGTGCGCGTGGTCCAGCACCTTCTTGGGCGCCCGGCTCTGCCCGTGGAAGGTCATGAACAGCAGGCGCCAGGAATAGAACGCAGTCATGAAGGCGGCCAGGATGCCCATCCAGAAGGCGAACTGCCCGCCCCCGCCGTCGGCCGCCCAGGCGGCCTCCAGGACGATGTCCTTGGAGAAGAAGCCGGCGAACGGCGGCAGACCGGCCAGCGCCAGGCTGCCGATCCACATCATCGCATAGGTGTAGGGGATGGTGCGCCAGATGCCGCCCATCTTCCGCATGTCCTGCTCCTCGTGCATGGCGTGGATCACCGACCCCGCGCCGAGGAACAGCAGCGCCTTGAAGAAGGCGTGCGTCATCAGATGGAAGATCGCCGCCCCGTAGGCCGAGACGCCGATCGCGAACATCATGTAGCCGAGCTGCGAGCAGGTGGAATAGGCGATCACCCGCTTGATGTCGTTCTGCGCCATCCCGACGGTCGCGGCGAAGAACGCGGTCGCGCCGCCAACCACCGTGATCACGCTCATCGCCACCGGCGCGTACTCCAGGATCGGAGAGACGCGGCACAGCATGAAGATGCCCGCGGTGACCATGGTGGCGGCGTGGATCAGCGCGGAAACCGGCGTCGGGCCCTCCATCGCGTCGGGTAGCCAGGTGTGCAGGCCGAGTTGGGCGGATTTCCCCATCGCGCCGATGAACAGCAGGATGCCGACGACGTCGAGCGCGCTCGCCTGCATGCCGAGGAAGCTGATCGAGCTGTCCGCAACCTCCGGGGCGGCGGCGAACGCGCCGTCGAAGGTCGCGGCCCCGGTCAGGAAGAACACCGCGGCGATGCCGAGCGCGAAGCCGACGTCGCCCACGCGGTTGACCAGGAACGCCTTGATCGCGGCGGCGTTGGCGCTGGGCCGGTCGTACCAGAAGCCGATCAGCAGGTAGGAAGCGACGCCGACGCCTTCCCAGCCGAAGAACAGCTGCACGAAATTGTCCGCCGTCGCCAGCATCAGCATGAAGAAGGTGAACAGCGACAGATAGGCGAAGAAGCGCGGCTTGGAGGGGTCGTGCTCCATGTAGCCGACGGAGTAGACGTGCACCATCGCCGAGACCACGGTGACGACCGCCAGCATGACCGCGCTCAGCGTGTCCATGCGCAGCGCCCAGCTGAGCTCGAAGCTGCCGGAATCGATCCAGGTGAACAGCTCCGTCGTGCGCGCGTTGCCGGCGACCGCGACGTCGAAGAACACGATCACGCTCAACAACGCCGACAGGAGCATGGGCGCGATGGTCGCGATCTGGGCCCCCCGGTCGCCCAGCTGACGGGCGAACAGACCGGCCAGGATAGCCCCGATCAGCGGCAGGAAGACGGCGACGACCTCCATGGCTGGCCTAGCCCTTCATCATGTTGATGTCTTCCACCGCGATCGAGCCGCGGTTGCGGAAGTAGATCACCAGGATCGCCAAACCGATCGCCGCCTCGGCCGCCGCGACGGTCAGCACGAACATCGCGAACACCTGGCCGACCAGGTCGTTCAGGTGGGTCGAGAAGGCGACCAGATTGATGTTCACCGCCAGCAGCATCAGCTCGATCGACATCAGGATGACGATCACGTTCTTGCGGTTCAGGAAGATCCCGAAGATGCCCAGCGTGAACAGGATCGCCGCCACGCTGAGGTAATGCGACAGGCCGATCTCCAGCATTAGACGCCGCTCCCCGACTGCACCTTCTTGACTTCGACCGACTCGTCGCGCGTGCGGAACGACTGCTCGCGCAGGTTCTGCCGGCGTACGCCCGTACGCGTACGCAGGGTCAGCACGATCGCGCCGATCATCGCGACCAGCAGCACGATGCCGGACGCCTGAAACAGGTAGACGTACTTGGTGTAAAGCACGTTCCCCAGCGCGGCGGTGTTGGAGACCTGCTCGGGCGGCGGCGTCGGTACCTGCGCGACCTGCGCGGCCTCCGGCGAGATCGCCCAGCCGCCCAGCACCATGAACAGCTCGACCAGCAGGATCAGGCCCACGGTGGCGCCGATCGGCAGGTACTGCAGGAAGCCCTGGCGCATCTCGGCGACGTTGATGTTCAGCATCATCACGACGAACAGGAACAGCACCGTGACCGCGCCCAGGTAGACAACGACCAGGATCATCCCCAGGAACTCGGCCCCCATCAGCACGAACAGCCCGGCCGCGTTGAAGAACGCAAGGATCAGGAACAGCACCGAATGCACCGGGTTGCGCGACGAGATCACCATCACCGCGGACGCGATGGCGACCGCCGAGAAGAGATAGAAGCAGAGCGCCTGAACGACCATGAGCGTATCTCTGAACCCGTGTCTTGGAGACGAAGGCCGGACGGCCTCCGCCGGTGGCGGTGTCTTCTAGCGCGTGCGGCCCGTCCGCGTCACGCGCTGTGGGCGGGTCGGCGCCGGCCGCGGACAGTTCCCCGGGCGCCCGGCGCGTCTCTGCTCCCCCGGACGCGTCGAGCTCGGGGACCCTGGCCTCGAACCACATGCCCCCGATACGTCTGCGCCGGCCCGTGAGGTGGGCCGGCGCGGCGGTCAGCGACCCTGGCGGGTCAACGGTAGGGCGCGTCCAGCGTCAGGCGCTGGGCGATCTCCTGTTCCCAGCGGTCGCCGTTCTGGAGCAGTTTCTCCTTGTTGTAAAACAGCTCCTCGCGGGTTTCCGCGGCGAACTCGAAGTTCGGCCCCTCGACGATCGCATCCACCGGGCAGGCTTCCTCGCACAGACCGCAGTAGATGCACTTGGTCATGTCGATGTCGTAGCGCGTCGTCCGGCGACTGCCGTCCTCGCGCGGCTCGGCCTCGATGGTGATCGCGAGCGCCGGGCAGATCGCCTCGCACAGCTTGCAGGCGATGCAGCGCTCCTCGCCGTTGGGGTACCGGCGCAACGCGTGCTCGCCGCGGAAGCGCGGGCTGATCACGCCCTTCTCGTAGGGATAGTTCAGCGTGACCTTGGGCTTGAACATGTACCCGACGGTCTTGCTCAGGCCCGAGATCAGCTCCCACAGGAGCCAGGATCGCGCGAACCGGTCGAGGGTTGCCATGGCGTCTTCAACCTCGTCAGTTGGCCTCGCCCGCGGCGGCCCCGCTGTCTCACAGCGCGGCTCCGGTCGGGCGACGCGGCGGCGCCCACCATAGTCAGGCGGCCCGCCCGTGCAAGGGGCGTCTCGCCGCCCCGTCCGGTCGCCGACCGGCGGGCGCGGCGCAGCCCGGGTTACTGCGGCAGCAGGTCGAAGGTGACCAGCACGCCGGCGGTCAGCACGACCCAGCCGAGCGACACCGGCAGGAACACTTTCCAGCCCAGGCGCATCAGCTGATCGTAGCGGTAGCGCGGCAGCGTCGCGCGCACCCAGATGAACACGAACAAGACGGCGGCGATCTTCAGCGCCAGCCAAATCTCGCCCGGAACCCAGGTGAACGGCGGAATCCACAGCGGCGGCATCCAGCCGCCCAGGAACAGCACGGCCGTGATCGCCGACAAGAGGATCATGTTCGCGTATTCGCCCAGGAAGAACAGGGCGAAGGTCATCGAGGAGTACTCGACGAAGTACCCGGCGACGAGCTCCGACTCGCCCTCCGGCAGGTCGAAGGGCGTGCGGTTCGTCTCCGCCAGGATGGAGATGAAGAAGATCACGAACATCGGCAGCAGCGGAATCGCGAACCAGAGGTTCTGCTGCGCCTCCACGATGCCCGTGAGGTTCAGCGTCCCCGCGCACAGCACGACAGAAACGATGACGAAGCCCATCGAGACTTCGTAGGACACCATCTGCGCGGCCGAGCGACACGCGCCCAGGAACGGGTACTTCGAGTTCGACGCCCAGCCAGCCATTATGATGCCGTAGACGCCAAGCGACGAGATCGCGAACAGGTAGAGCACGCCGACGTTGATGTCGGCGATCACCTGGTTCGGGCCGAACGGGATCACCGCCCAGGCCACCAGCGCCAGCACGAACGTCACCATCGGCGCCAGCACGAACACGATCCGGTTCGAGCCGGCCGGCAGGATGGTCTCCTTGAACAGCAGCTTGATGCCGTCGGCCAGCGGCTGCAGCAGCCCGAACGGGCCGACCACGTTGGGCCCGCGGCGCAGCTGCATGCCGGCGATCACCTTACGCTCCGCGTAGGTCAGGTAGGCCACCGCGATCAGCAGCGGCACCAGGATCGCGACGATCTGCAGAACGATAAAGATCGCCGGCCAGAGGTAGCCTGTCCACAAGTCAGCCATGAGTGCCCGTCGCTTCGCGTTTCGGCAGGATGAACGCTTCCGTGCAGCGCGCCATCGTCTCGGAGTTCCGGCTGATCGGGTCGGTCATGTAGAAGTTCGCGACCGGCGACCGGAACGGCTCGCCGCCGAGCTTGCCGCGCGTGCCGAACGCCTCCCACTCGGCCGGCGCCAGCTGGTCGATCCGGGCGAAGGTATCCGCCGTCTCGATCAGCTTCTGCCTCACCTGCCCCAAGTTGTCGTACGGCAGCGCCTGCCCGGTGTACGCCGACAGCGCGCGCAGGATCGACCAGTCGTCCCGGGCCTCGCCCGGCGGGAAGCCGGCCAGCCGGCCCAGCTGCACGCGCCCTTCGGTGTTGACGTAGGTGCCGTTCTTCTCGGTGTAGGCCGCGCCCGGCAGGATCACGTCGGCGGCGTGCGCGCCGGCGTCGCCGTGGTGGCCCTGGTAGACGACGAACGCGTTGTCCAGCCGGCTGGTGTCGAACTCGTCGGCGGCCAGCAGGTAGACCGTGTCGATCTCGCCCGTCTCGGCGCCCTGCAGGATGCCCTCGACGTCGCGGCCGCCCGTGCCCGGCAGCAGGCCGAGGTCGAGCCCGGCGACCCGCGCGGCCGCGGTGTGCAGCACGTTGAAGCCGTTCCACGCCTCCTGGACCATGCCGAAGCTCTCGGCGATCTGCCGGCCCAGCGCGAGCACGGCCGCGCCATCCTCGCGGGCCAGCGCGCCCTGGCCCAGCACGATCATCGGCTTCTCGGCGTTCTTCAGCGTCTCCGCGAACGGATGCTTGCCGTCGGCGACCTGCTGAAGCGTCTCCGGCCCGGCGCCCAGGTACTCGGTCTGGTAGGTCAGGTCCATCTGCTCGCCGACCACGCCGACCTTGAAGCCGCCCTTGAGGAAGCGCTTGCGCAGGCGGGCGTTGAGCATCGCCGCCTCGCGCCGCGGATTGGTGCCGACCAGGAGACAGGCGTCGGCCTCCTCGATCCCGGCGATCGTGGTGTTGAACAGATACCCGGCGCGCGCGCCCTGGCCGATCTTCGCGCCGTCCTGCCGGCAGTCCAGGTTGGGCGAGCCCAGCGTGCCCATGAAGTCGCGCAGGGCCAGCATGCTCTCCGCGTCGCACTGGTCGCCGGCGATCGCGCCGACCTGCTCGCCGGTCTTGCCCTTCAGGCGCTTGGCGATCGCGGTGAACGCCTCGTCCCAGGTGGCCTCTTCCAACCGGCCCTTCTTGTTGCGCACGAACGGCCGGTCGAGCCGCTGCCGGCGCAGGCCGTCGCAGGCGTGGCGCGTCTTGTCGTCGATCCACTCCTCGTTGACGTCCTCGTGCAGGCGCGGCAGCACGCGCATCACATCGCGGCCGCGGGTGTCGACACGGATGTTGGAGCCGACCGCGTCCATCACGTCGACCGACGGCGTCTTGCGCAGTTCCCACGGCCGGGCGGAGAAGGCGTAGGGGCGCGAGGTCAGCGCGCCCACCGGGCAGATGTCGACCAGGTTGCCGGACAGTTCGCTGTCGATCGCCTGCTCCAGCGTGGTGATCTCCATGTGCTCGCCGCGGCCGACCGCGCCGATCTCCTCGACGCCCGCGACCTCCGCGGCGAAGCGGATGCAGCGGGTGCAGTGGATGCAGCGGGTCATGATCGTCTTGATCAGCGGACCCATCTCCTTCTCCGGCACCGCGCGCTTGTTCTCCTCGTAGCGCGACCGGTCGAAGCCGTAAGCCATCGCCTGGTCCTGCAGGTCGCACTCGCCGCCCTGGTCGCAGATCGGGCAGTCCAGCGGGTGATTGATCAGCAGGAACTCCATCACGCCGCGGCGGGCCTTCCGGACCATCTCGGTGTCGGTCCAGACCTTCATGCCGTCCTGTGCCGGCATGTGGCAGGACGCGATCGGCTTGGGCGAACGCTCCATCTCGACCAGGCACATCCGGCAGTTGCCCGCGATCGACAGGCGCTCGTGATAGCAGAAGCGCGGGATCTCATGGCCGGCGATCTCGCAGGCCTGCAGGACGTTCACGCCCTGCGGAACCGTCACTTCCTTGCCGTCTATCTCCAGGGTGGGCATGGCAGGTCCTTACTCCGCGGCGGTGGCCACGCTGGTGGCCCGCTTGGCGTGCTTGCGCTTGTACTCGACGATCCGCTCTTCCAACTCGGGGCGGAAGTGGCGGATCAGCCCCTGGATCGGCCAGGCGGCCGCGTCGCCCAGGGCGCAGATGGTATGGCCCTCGACCTCCTTGGTGACGTCCCAGAGCTTGTCGATCTCGTCGATCTCGGCCTTGCCCTGGACCATCCGGGTCATCACCCGCCACATCCAGCCGGTGCCTTCCCGGCAGGGCGTGCACTGGCCGCAGCTCTCATGCTTGTAGAACAGGGCGATCCGGCAGATCGAGTCGATGATGTCGGCGGACTTGTCGATCACGATCACCGCCGCCGTCCCCAGGCCCGTCTTGGAGTCCTTGAGCGCGTCGAAGTCCATCAACTGATGGTCGGCGACCGACTTGGGGATCAGCGGTACCGAGGAGCCGCCCGGGATCACCGCCTGCAGGTTGTCCCAGCCGCCGCGCACGCCGCCGGCGTGCTTCTCCACCAGGTCCTTGAGCGGAATGCTCATGGACTCCTCGACGTTGCACGGCTTGTTCACGTGCCCGGACAGGCAGAAGATCTTGGTGCCGGTGTTTTTCGGCCGGCCGAACCCGGTCCACCAATCGACCCCGCGGCGCAGGATCTCGGGGGCGACCGCGATCGTCTCGACGTTGTTGACCGTGGTCGGGCAGCCGTAGATGCCGACCTGGGCCGGGAACGGCGGCTTCAGGCGCGGCATGCCCTTCTTGCCCTCGAGGCTTTCGAGCAGCGCGGTCTCCTCACCGCAGATGTACGCCCCAGCACCGCGGTGGATGTAGATATCGAAGGCGTAGCCGGAGCCGCAGGCGTTGTCGCCGATCAGCCCCGCGTCGTAGGCCTCCTGGACGGCTTCCTCCAGGTGGTTGCCTTCCTGCCAGAACTCGCCGCGGACGTAGATGTAGGCCGCCCGGGCCCCCATCGCGAAGCCGGCGACCACGCACCCCTCGAGCAGACGGTGCGGGTCGTAGCGCATGATCTCCCGGTCCTTGCAGGTCCCGGGCTCGGATTCGTCGGCGTTGACCACGAGGTAGCTCGGCCGCGGATCGTTCTTGGGCATGAACGACCACTTCATGCCGGCCGGGAAGCCGGCGCCGCCGCGCCCGCGCAATTCGGAATCCTTGATCTTCTGCAGCAGCGTGTCCCGGCCCATGGCGAGCATGTCGCCGGCACCCATCCAGACGCCGCGCCGCTTGGCGCCGGCCAGCTTCCAGTCGTGCTGGCCGTACAGGTTGGTGAAGATGCGGTCCTTGTCCTGCAGCATGGCGTTAGCTGCTCCCCTTGTCCGACGAGGTGCCCGCCTCGTTGTCCGCCTGCGCGGCCGCGGCGCGCGCGCGCCGCACCTCGGCCGGGACGAACGTGCCGTTGGCGTACGGCCCGTCCGCCGCGCCGTAGTCCTGGACGTCCGTCAGCACGGTCGGCCCGCCTTCCGGCTCGGAGCCGGCGCGGCCCTGCTGCGAGCCCGGGGTCGGCGTCTTGCCGGCGCGCCAGTCGTCGATCAGCCGCTCGACGATCTCCGGGGTGAGATCCTCGTAGTACGCCTCGTTATTGACCTGCATCATCGGCGCGTTGCAGCAGGCCCCCAGGCACTCGACCTCCATCAGCGAGAACAGGCCGTCTTCCGTGACCTCGCCGTCGTCGATCCCGAGCTTGGTCTTGACCGCGGCCAGGATGTCGTCGGCGCCGCGCAGCATGCAGGGCGTGGTGCGGCAGATCTGCAGCTGGACCTTCCCCGGCTTTTCCAGGTTGTACATCGTGTAGAAGGTCGCGATCTCGTGCACGCGGATCGGGGCCATCTCCAGGATCTGCGCCACGTACTCGATCGCGGCCCGGGTCAGGTGGCCCTGGTTCTGCCGCTGCGCGATCCACAACAGCGGCATCACCGCGCTCGCCTTGTGATCCTCGGGGTACTTGGCAAGCGCGAACTCGGCCTCTTTCCAGCTCGCCTCGGTGAACGCGAAATCGCCGGTCTCCGGCGGGCGGAAGCTGGTGACCTTGGGGTGCGTCGTCACACGGCTCATCGGTCGATCTCTCCGAACACGATGTCGAGCGAGCCCAGGATGGCGACGCTGTCGGCCAGCATGTGGCCGTTGCACATGTAGTCCATCGCCTGCAGGAAGTGGAAGCCGGGCGCGCGGATGTGGCACTTGTACGGGCGGTTGCTGCCGTCGGCGACCAGGAACACGCCGAACTCGCCCTTGGGCGCTTCGACCGCGCGGTAGGTCTCCCCCGGCGGCACGTGATAGCCTTCGGTGTACAGCTTGAAGTGGTGGATCAGCGCCTCCATCGACCGTTTCATCTCGGCGCGCTTGGGCGGCACCACCTTCTGGTCGTCGGCCCGGACCGGGCCCTCGGGCATCTTGTCCAGGCACTGGCGCATCAGGCTGACCGACTGGCGCATCTCCTCCATCCGGATCAGGTAGCGGTCGAAGCAGTCGCCGTTCTTGCCGACCGGCACGTCGAAGTCGAGCTCGTCGTACACCTCGTACGGCTGCGACTTGCGCAGGTCCCACGGGATGCCGGTGGACCGCAGCGCCGGGCCGGAGAAGCCCCAGTCGAGCGCCTCCTCCTGGCTCATGATGCCGATGTCGACGGAGCGCTGGCGGAAGATCCGGTTTTCCGTCAGCAGATCCTCAACGTCGTCCAGCACCTTCTCGAAGTACTTGCAGAACTCGTAGATGTCGTCGACCAGCCCGGGCGGGATGTCGCGCGCGACACCGCCGGGGCGGAAGTAGCCGGCGTGCATGCGCGCGCCCGACGCGCGCTCGTAGAACTCGAGCAGCTTCTCGCGTTCCTCGAAGAACCATAGGAACGGCGTGATCGCCCCAACGTCGAGGGCATAGGTCGAGATGTTCAGCAGATGGTTCAGGATCCGCGTGATCTCGGCGTAGAGCACGCGCACGAACTTGCCCCGGCGCGGGATTTCCAGGCCCAGCAGGTCCTCGACCGCGAGCGCGTAGGCGTGCTCCTGGGCCATCGGCGAGACGTAGTCCAGGCGGTCGAAGTAGTGCACCGCCTGCAGGTAGGTCTTATACTCGATCAGCTTCTCGGTGCCGCGGTGCAGCAGGCCGATGTGCGGATCGACCCGCTCGATCACCTCGCCGTCCATCTCCAGCACCATGCGCAGCACGCCGTGCGCGGCCGGGTGCTGGGGCCCGAAGTTGAGCGTCAGCGGCTTGATCTGGGACTCGGCCATCAGCCCTCGTTCTCCTCACCGTGGCCTTCGGCCTTCTCGTCGCCCGGCAGGTGCAGCATGCCTTCCCACGGGCTCATGAAGTCGAAGTTGCGGAATTCCTGGGTCAACTTGACCGGCTCGTAGACCACGCGCTTCTCGTCCTCGTCGTAGCGCACCTCGACAAACCCGGTCAGCGGGAAGTCCTTGCGCAGCGGATGCCCCTCGAAGCCGTAGTCGGTCAGGATCCGGCGCAGGTCCGGGTGGTTGGCGAAAAACACGCCGTACAGATCCCAGACCTCGCGCTCGCACCAACCGGCGTTGGAATACACCTCGGTGACGCTGTCGACCGGCGTCTCCTCGCCCGCGGGCAGCTTCACCCGGACGCGCTGGTTGTGCTTCAGCGAGAGCAGCGAATACACCACCTCGAAGCGTTCCTGCCGCTCGGGATGGTCGATCGCGGTGATGTCCATCAGCAGCCGGAAGTGGCAGTTCTGGTCGTCGCGCAGGAAGGACAGCACCTTCACGATCGACGGCCGGGTGACCCAGACGGTGAGCTGCTGGTTCGCCACCGAGGTCTCGGTCACCTCGTCCATCAAGGCGCTGGCGATGTATTCGCCCAGGTCTGTGAGCGCTTGCGTATCGGCCATGTCGTCCTCGTTGGGCGCGCCGCAGCCGTGCCCGCGCCAGGACCGGAAACCGGCCCCCCGGCGCGGACAGCGACGCGCGGGCTGACGGGAAGCGGGCGCGGGAACCGGCGGGTTACGCCATGGTCCGGTCGAGCTGCCCCTCGCGCCGGATTTTCTTCTGCAGCTGCAGCACGCCGTAGAGCAGCGCCTCCGCCGTCGGCGGGCAGCCGGGCACGTAGATGTCCACCGGGATGATCCGGTCGCAGCCCCGCACCACCGAGTAGGAGTAGTGGTAGTAGCCGCCGCCGTTGGCGCAGGAGCCCATGGAGATCACGTAGCGCGGCTCCGCCATCTGGTCGTACACCTTGCGCAGGGCCGGCGCCATCTTGTTGCAGACCGTGCCGGCGACGATCATCACGTCCGCCTGCCGCGGGCTCGCCATGAACACCGAGCCGAACCGGTCCAGGTCATAGCGGCTCGCGCCGGCGTGCATCATTTCGATGGCGCAGCAGGCCAGCCCGAAGGTCATCGGCCACATCGAGCCGGAGCGCGCCCAGGCGGACAGCTTGTCCAGCTGCGCCACCAGGAAGCCCTTGTCCTGCAGCTCGTGCCCGAGGTTGTCGAGCAGCTTGCTCTTGTCGAGGTCCGCGACGTCGCGGCCGCCCGGCTGGAGGGCCTGCGGGCCGCCCTCGCGTGCGAGAGACGGGTTCACTCCCATTCCAGCGCCCCTTTCTTCCACTCGTAGATGAAGCCGATGGTCAGGATGCCGAGGAACACCACCATCGACCAGAAGCCGAACACCCCGATCTCGCTGAGCGACACCGCCCAGGGGAACAGGAAGGCAACCTCTAGGTCGAAAATGATGAACAGGATCGAGACCAGATAGAAGCGCACGTCGAACCGGCTGCGGGCGTCGTCGAACGCCTCGAAGCCGCACTCGTACGCGGAGTCCTTTTCCGGGTCCGGGCTCTGGCGGGCGACGACGTAGCTCGCGCCCACCATGGCGAGCGCCAGACCGATGGCGATGCCGAAAAAGATCAAGATCGGGAGATACTCGATCAGCAGGCTTTCCATGCCAACGATCCTCGCCGTTTTGCCGTACGCCGGCCCGTTAGCCCGTTGGCCCGTGGCTGATTGCCGGCGCTTGTGCGTTATCGTCTTCGTTATCGTCCGCGCGCGGGTCCGCCCGCGTCATCACCGGGCGAGGTTTGCCAGCCCGGCCTCATGTGCGCAATGCCGCGCGTCTTATCACGAACGGCCCGCCGCGTCAGGCATCGCGACCCCGGCACCACGGCGATTTTTTCGCCGCGGCCTGTCGCCGGAGCCGGCGCGACGCCGCGCGCCGACCCGATCCCGCCTGATCCACTGACATAGCGCCATGGTTCGGGCCCGGAAAGTGGGGACGCCGACGGGGCCCGTCCCGCGCGGTGGATCGCCGCAGGCGCCCACCGCGCGGGACGGGGACGCACCGGCTCACTGCGCAAAGCTACCGGCGTTTCCATGGAGGTACGATAAAGGGAAATGGCGGGAGTGACGGGACTCGAACCCGCGACCTCTGGCGTGACAGGCCAGCGCTCTAACCTACTGAGCTACACCCCCGCGAGCCCATCGCTGGGGTAGCCGTCGTGTACTGGACGGTTCCCGATGTGTCAAGCGAATGAAAAGGCGTCGCAATGGCCTTCCAGCCGGCCCGGTCCCGCCCGATCGTGAACACCGATTCTTGCCGCCGTCCGAGGCAGTTAGCCATCCGCTCGGCAGGCTTGAAGCTCGTCGGATGCCGGCCACCTGTCCAGCTTCGAAATGCGGCTTCGCCGGCCCCCGGGGTCAGCGGACTTCGAACAGGAACAGCAGCGTCGAGACGCTGATCAGCGACAGCGTGGTCGAGAGCAGCACGGTCGCAGCCGCGCCCTCCCCGTTCGCGTTGTATTGCTGGCCCAGCACGTAGACATTCACCCCGGCCGGCAGGGCGGCCATCACCACCGCAACCTCCAGCCACAGCGGGTCGAGGGCGAAGACGTAGCTCCCCAGCACGAACACCAGGCCTGGCATGGCGAGCAGCTTGAGCGCGCTCAGCGCCAGCGGCTCCAGCGGCAGCCGCCCGGTGCGGTAGCCGACCAGCGAAGCGCCCATGGCGAACAGCGCGACCGGCACCGCCGCCTGGCCCAGCGTGTTCAGCAGCGACTCCAGCGTCTGCGGCAGCGGCCAGCCGCTCGCGTTCCACAGCAGCCCGAGACCGAGTCCCCAGAGAATCGGGTTCCGGACCAGCCCGCGCGCCGTGGCGATCGGAATCGCCCGCAGCCGTTCGCCCTGCCCGCGGCCGACTTCAACGACCAGCGTGACCAGCGGAAACATCAGGGCGGAGTGGAACGCGACCATCAGGAAGGCCGGCAGGCTGGCGCGCTCGCCGAACGCGGTCAGCAGCAGCGGGATGCCCAGCAGCACGGCGTTGGAGTAGCTGCTGCACAGCCCGCCGATGCCGGACTCGGCCAGGGTCCGCTGAAACACGAGGCGGCTGACGAGCGTCCCGACCCCGAACATCGCCACCGCGGCGATGTAGTACGACAGCAGGAACGGCCAGGCCACCGCGCCCGCCATGTCCATCTGCGCCATCGACCGGAACAGCAGGGCCGGGATCGCGAAGGTGAAGGCGAAGGTGCTCAGCCCGCGCACGTAGCCGGGATCGAACACCGCCATCCGGACGGCGGCGTAGCCCACGCCGACCAGGCCGAACACCGGGATAATGATATCGAGCAGGATGGACATCGGGCTTCCAGGGGACGGGGCCAGCGGCCGCTGCGGTCGTCGGCGTAACGCGGACGCGCTGGCACGCGCGCGCTGCACGGGCGATTCTCGGTCCCACCCAGAGACTTTGCACGCAACGCGGCGCCATCCGTGAAGGATGCCTCGAGATGCCCCTCAACCGGGCGCCGTTCGGCATGAAGCTGGTTATCTTATTGAGAAACCGATAACTTCACCCTGCGGAGCTTGACCAAGTAAGCGTCTCGAGGGATCGCTAAGGGGTATCGGAGCGGCCGTGCGAAAGAGTCTGCGACGCAGTCGGACGTTGCCGGCCGGTGAGAACGCCCCGTGCCGCCGCGGCCGAAGGCCCGGCCCAATACCGTCGACTTTAGCTCGGATACGGTGAGTATTGGTGGGCGGTGCTGGGGTCGAACCAGCGACCTTCTGGGTGTAAACCAGACGCTCTTCCGCTGAGCTAACCGCCCACCGCGATCGGCCGGATCGCCCCGATCTACCGCGAACAGACCTACCGCGAACCGACCTAACGCGAACCGGCCGCCGAAGGGCGAACCCGCGGCGGCCGGATCTCACTCGGGCAAGGGCGCCGCGCGGGTCAGTTCAGCGCGTCCTTGAGACCCTTGCCAGCCTTGAATTTCGGCTGATTGGTCTGCGGGATCTGGATGCGCTCGCCGGTGCGCGGATTGCGGCCTTCCGACGCGGCGCGGGTCGCCACGGAGAAGGTGCCGAAGCCGACCAGCCGAACCTCATCCCCCTGTTTGAGCGAGTTGGTGATCTCTTCGAATACACCGTCAACGGCCTTTGACGTATCGGCCTTCGACAGCCCCGACCTCTTGGCGACAGCGTCGATCAACTCGTTTTTGTTCACGTCAAACCCCCCAGTCTATTGGGTAAAGTACCGGCATCTGTTGAAGAAGCACGCTTACGAGTACGCCGGAGTGTATAGCGGCCCTGAGCGACCGGTCAATGTGGGAAAGGGCAGGATTCCGAGGGATTCGGCCGGTGTCACGGCCTAATCACCCCGATTTTCTGGTTCGCTTGCGTTAATGGCGGATGGTTCCGGGCGCCGCGCCGGGTTCCGCCGGCGCGGGCAGCGGGTCGAGCGACTCGGAATCCGCCGTCGCCGCCGGACGCAGCGGCCCGGCGAGCGCGTGCTCCAGCACCTCCTCGACGCGGGCCACCGGCCGGATCGTCAGACCGCGTTTCAGCGCCTCCGGCATCTCCGCGAGCTCGGCGGCATTGTCCTGCGGGATCAGGACCATGCGGATGCCGGCGCGCTGCGCGGCCAACAGCTTTTCCTTCAAGCCGCCGATCGGCAGCACGCGCCCGCGCAGCGTCATCTCGCCGGTCATCGCCACGTCCCGACGCACCGGCACGCCGCTCAGGCAGGAGACGATCGCCGTGATCATCGCCAGGCCGGCGGACGGCCCGTCCTTCGGCACCGCGCCTTCGGGCAGATGGACGTGGACGTTCCGCCGGGCGATCAGGGCGGTGTCAAGCCCCAGCGCCTCGGCGCGGGCCTTTACGTAGCTGTCGGCGGCGGTGATCGATTCCTTCATCACCGACCCCAGCTTGCCGGTCGCGGTGACCTTGCCGCTACCGGGCACGGCCACGGCCTCGACCGTCAGCAGTTCGCCGCCGACCTGGGTCCAGGCCAGCCCGGTCACCGTGCCGATGCGGTCTTCGGAGTCCAGCTCCGCGCGCCGGAAGCGCGGCACGCCGGCGTATTTCGCCAGGTTGCGGCGGGTGACGGTCAGGCCGTCCGCCGTACCTTCCTCGAGCTCGCGCACCGCCTTGCGCGCCAGCCCGCCGAGCTCGCGCTGCAGGTTGCGCACGCCGGCCTCGCGCGTGTAGCCGCGGATCAGGTCGGTCAGCGCGCCGTCGGAAACCCGCCACTGCGCGTCGTTCAGGCCGTTTTCGCGCGCCTGCTTGGGGATCAGGTAGCGCTTGGCGATCGCCGCCTTGTCCTCCTCGGTGTAGCCCGGCAGACGGATCACCTCCATGCGGTCCAGCAGCGGCCGCGGCATGGCGAGCGTGTTCGCCGTGGCGATGAACATCACCTCCGACAGATCGTAGGTCAGGTCCAGGTAGTGGTCGCTGAAGGCGCCGTTCTGCGCCGGGTCCAGGACCTCCAGCAGGGCGGCGGCCGGGTCGCCCCGGTGGTCGGCGCCCAGCTTATCGATCTCGTCCAGCATGATCAGCGGGTTGACCGTGCCGGCGCGCTTCATGCCCTGGATGATCTTGCCCGGCATCGCGCCCACGTAGGTGCGCCGGTGGCCGCGCATCTCCGCCTCGTCGCGCACCCCGCCCAGGCTGATGCGCACGAACTTGCGGTTGGTCGCCCGCGCGATCGACTGGCCGAGCGAGGTCTTGCCGACCCCGGGCGGGCCGACCAGGCACAGGATCGGTCCCTTGATCTTACCGACGCGCTGCTGCACGGCGAGGTACTCGACGATCCGGTCCTTCACCTTGTCCAGGCCGTAATGGTCGGCGTCGAGCGCCGCCTGCGCGCCCGCGAGGTCGGTCTTGAGCGGGCTGCGCTGCGCCCACGGCAGGTCGAGCAACCAGCCGAGGTAGCTGCGCAAGATCCCCGCTTCGGCCGAGGTCGGCGACATGTTGCGGAACTTCTTCAGTTCCGCCTCGGCCTTCTGGCGCGCCTCGCGCGGCATCTTGGCCTTGTGCAGCCGCTCGGCGAACTGGCTCGCCTCGTCGCCGCCGGCGCCGTCCTCGCCCAGTTCGCGCTGGATCGCCTTCATCTGCTCGTTCAGGAAGTACTCGCGCTGGGTGCGCTCCATCTGCCGCTTCACCCGGCCGCGGATACGCTTTTCGACCTCCAGCACGCCGATCTCGCCTTCCATGTGGCCATAGATCGTCTCCAGCCGCTGGGCGACCGACGGCGTCTCCAGCAGCGCCTGCTTGTCGCTCAACGCCAGGTCCAGGTGCGCGGCCAGGCTGTCCGCCAGCCGGGCCGCGCCGTCGACCTGGTTGAGGGAGACCATGACCTCCGGCGGGATCTTCTTGTTCAGCTTGATGTACTGCTCGAACCGGCCGAGCGCGGCGCGGGATAGGGTCGCGAGCTCCTTGGGATCGCTCGGCGCGTCGGCGAACGTCTCCGTCTCGGCGGCCAGCCAGCGCACGGTCTCGCTGTAGCCGGTGACCCGCACGCGGGTCGCGCCCTCGACCAGCACCTTGACCGTGCCGTCCGGCAGGTCGAGCAGCTGCAGCACGGTCGCGATGCAGCCCACGGCGTGGATGTCGTCGGGGCCCGGATCGTCGAGCGCGCTGTCGCGCTGGGTCAGCAGCAGGACCTGCTTGTCGGCGCGCATCGCCTCGCGCAGGGCGGCAACCGACTTCGGCCGGCCGACGAACAGCGGCACGATCATGTGCGGAAAGACGACGATGTCCCGCAACGGCAGGACGGGATGGGCTTGATGAGACGGGGAGACGGAAGACTGAGACATTCGACCCTCTTGGTCCGGTCACGGCACCAAGATCGGGCCGGGACGCCGGGCAGCCGCGTTGGCCCGGGCGTGCGGTCGTGCCGGCGGCGAGCGTGGCCAACCGGCGGCAGTGTCGGGCGGGGCCGCAGCCCGGGCGATCGCTCGCCCCCTGCCCTGACTTGAGGCCCGACGGGAGACGCTGTGTTCAGCGCCCGGCCGGCGCAAGAGGCCGACCGCCGCGGGCGGTCCCGGCGCGCCTGTTAGGGCAAGAGGCTGAAAGGTGAAGCCGCCTTTCAGCTGACTCTTGCTCTCTCTTCAAGCAGTTAGAGCAAGATTCACGATGAAGGTCGACCCGACCTTCATCGATCTTGCTCTAGGCGCTGCTGCCCAGATCCTCGCGGCGATCGGTATAGATATAGAGCGGCTTGGCCCGGCCTTCCACGACCTCCCGGTTGATCACCATCTCCTCGACCGACTCCAGGCCCGGCAGCTCGTACATCGGCTCCAGCAGGATGCCCTCCATGATCGAGCGCAGGCCGCGCGCGCCGGTCTTGCGGGCGATCGCCTTCTCCGCGATCGCCTTCAGCGCGTCGTCGGTGAACTCAAGGCGGACGTCCTCCATCTCGAATAGCCGCTGGTACTGCTTGACCAGCGCGTTCTTCGGCTTGGTCAGGATGTCGATCAGCGCGTCCTCGTCGAGGTCGTCGAGCGTGGCCAGGACCGGCACGCGGCCGACGAACTCGGGGATCAGACCGAACTTGAGCAGGTCTTCCGGCTCCACGGAGCGCAGGATCTCCCCGGTCTGCCGCTCCTCCGGCGCGCGCACGTCGGCGCCGAAGCCGACCGAGGACCCCTGATGCCGGCCGGCGATGATCTTCTCCAGCCCGGCGAAGGCGCCGCCGCAGATGAACAGGATGTTGGTCGTGTCGACCTGCAGGAACTCCTGCTGGGGATGCTTGCGCCCGCCCTGCGGCGGCACGGACGCAACCGTGCCCTCCATGATCTTCAACAGCGCCTGCTGCACGCCCTCGCCGGATACGTCGCGGGTGATCGACGGGTTGTCCGACTTGCGGGAAACCTTGTCGACCTCGTCGATGTAGACGATCCCGCGCTGCGCCCGCTCGACGTTGTAATCGGCGGCCTGCAACAGTTTGAGGATGATGTTCTCGACGTCTTCGCCGACGTAGCCGGCCTCGGTCAGGGTGGTCGCGTCGGCCATCGTGAACGGCACATCGAGGATCCGCGCCAGCGTCTGCGCCAGCAGCGTCTTGCCGCAGCCGGTCGGCCCGAGCAGCAGGATGTTCGACTTGGACAGTTCGACGTCGTTCGACTTCGCCGCGTGAGCGAGGCGCTTGTAATGGTTGTGCACCGCGACCGACAGCACGCGCTTGGCGTGGCGCTGGCCGATCACGTAATCCTCGAGGACGTTGTTGATGTCCCGCGGCGTGGGGACCCCATCGCGCGACTTGACCAGGGTGGTCTTGTTCTCCTCGCGGATGATGTCCATGCACAGCTCGACACATTCGTCGCAGATGAACACCGTCGGGCCCGCGATCAGCTTGCGGACCTCGTGCTGGCTCTTGCCGCAAAAGGAGCAGTACAGGGTGTTCTTGGAGTCGCCGCCGCTAGATTTGCTCATACCCACGCCACGTTAACCGAGTCTAACCTCGGTATGTTAGCGAAGCCGCGGGCGGCCGTACAACGCAAAAAGCCGGACCGCCTCTGGCCAGGACCGCCCGCGCGTCGGCCACAGCGCCCCGAATTCCAGGTCAGTCTGGGCGATTTGTGTCAAAGAAACCTGAACGCGCGAAGCTCGTCACGGCCCGCTTGCGGGCTGTTCCGGCGTCCCGGCTTGTTGGCCGGACACTGGGGCCGCCGGGGCGCCTGTTCAACCGGCCCGCGAGCGATGGGAGGGATGCAAGAAAGCCCCGCTCCCGACCGGCGGAAGAGGGGCTTTCGGACCGTCCCGGTCGAAGCGGCGGCGGGGTTACGACTTCTTGTCGCCGCCCGTCGCGGCCGGACGCTCGGAGACGACGACGTCGATCAGGCCGAACTCCTTGGAGTCCTCGGCGCTCATGAACTTGTCGCGCTCCATCGCCTCCTCGATCGTCTTCAGCGGCTGCCCGGTGTGGTGGGCGTAGATCTCGTTCAGCCGCCGGCGGGTCTCCAGGATCTCGCGGGCGTGGATCTCGATGTCCGTCGCCTGGCCCTGGAAGCCGCCGGAAGGCTGGTGGACCATGATCTTGGCGTTGGGCAGGGCGAACCGCTTCTCCTTGGCGCCCGCCATCAGGAGCAGCGAGCCCGCGGAGGCGGCCTGCCCGATGCAGACCGTGGAGACGTCCGGGCGGATGTACTGCATGGTGTCGTAGATCGCCAGGCCCGAGGACACCACGCCGCCCGGCGAGTTGATGTAGAAGCTGATGTCCTTGTTCGGGTTCTCGCTTTCCAGGAACAGCAGCTGGGCGCAGACCAGGCTCGCAACGCTGTCGTTGATCGGCCCGGTCAGGAAGATGATCCGCTCTTTCAGAAGGCGGGAGAAGATGTCGTAGGAACGCTCGCCCCGGTTGGTCTGCTCGACCACCATGGGAACGAGGGTGTTCATCTCCGCGTCGTTCGCGCTCATCGGTGTCTTAACCCTGGTGTTTCGGGCACGCCGGATCGTTGGCCCCGGCGTGCGGATCGGTTGCTGTGCCTTCCGGCGGGCCCGTCTAGACCCGCTGTCTCAAGCCGCTAGAGCAAGATGCTGAAAGGCGAAGCCACCTTTCAGCTGAATCTTGCTCTCTCTTCAAGCAGTTAGAGCAAAACTCACGATGAAGGTCGGCTCGACCTTCATCGATTTTGCTCTAGGCGGTGCTGGAGCCGCCCGACGCCGCCTGCGAGCCGGCGGACTTGCTGCTGGTCTCGGACTTGCTGGTATCGGCCTTGCCACCGCCGGACTTGGAACCGCCGGACTTGCTCCCGGACGTCTTGGCGCCACTCTTGGTCGAACTGGCGCTGTTGGACTCGGATTTCGATCCCTCGTCGGCACTCTTGCTCGCGCTCTCGCCGCCCGAGCTCTTCGCGCCGGCGCTCTTGGCGCCGCCGGACTTGCTCTTGCCGCCGGACCTGGACTTGCTCTCGTCCGCGCTCTCGGCGCTCTGGCCGGCTTGCTCGGCCTCCAGCTCCGCGCGCAGCTGGTCGGTCGTGACCTTCCGGTCCTGGGTGTTGGCGAGCTCGAGGATGTAGTCGATGACCTTATCCTCGTAGATCGGCGCGCGCAGGTTCTGCAGGGCGTCCTGGTTGTTCTGGTAGTGCTCGAACACCTCGCGCTCGCGGCCAGGGTAGCGCTGGACCTCTTCGATCAGCGCCTTGTTGAGCTCTTCCTGGGTGACGTCGATCTGCTGGTTGCGGCCGACCTCGGAGAGCAGCAGGCCCAGGCGCACGCGGCGCTCGGCGATTGACTTGTACTCCTCCTGCAGCTGCTCCTCGGACTTGTCCGCGTCCTCGGCGTCGAGCTGGCCGTTCTGGCGGTCCTGCTCGATCTGCTGCCAGATCGCGTTGAACTCGCTGTCGACCATGGAGGCCGGCACGTCGAAGCTGTGGCCGTCGGCCAGCTGGTCGAGCAGTTCGCGCTTGGTGCGCTGGCGGGTCAGGCGCTCGTAGTCCTGACGGATCTGGTCGCGCACCCGCTCCTTCAGCGAGTTCAGGTCTTCCTCGCCGAACTTCTGCGCCAGCTCGTCGTTGATCTCGACCGGCTCGGCCTCGCGCAGCTCCTTCACCTTGACGTGGAACTGCGCGGTCTTACCGGACAGCTGGCTGTTCATGTAGGAGTCCGGGAAGGTGACCTCGACGGTCTTTTCCTCGCCCGGCTGGGCGCCGACCAGCTGCTCCTCGAAGCCCTCGACGAACCGGTTCGAGCCGAGCTCGAGGTGATGGTCCTCGGCTTCCATGCCCGGGAACTTCTCGCCGTCGACCTCGCCGGAGAAGTCGACCACCAGGATGTCGCCGTTGCGCGCCGGGCGCGGTTCCTCGACCGGCTTGCTCTCCTTTTGCTGCGAGGCCAGCCGGTCCAGCGCCTCGTCGACTTCGTGGTCCGGGACCTCGATCTTGTGCGTGGTCACCTGGATCTGGCTGAAGTCCATCGGCTCGATGTCCGGCAGCAGCTCCAGCTTCATCCGGTACACCAAGTCCTGGCCCTGGTCGAAGGACTCGACCGAGATGTCCGGCTGGCCGGCGGGGCGCAGGCCGCGTTCCTGGATTACCTGCTGCGAGGAGTCGCCCACGGCGCGTTCCAGCACCTCGCCCATCACCGCCTGGCCGAAGCGCTGCTTGAGGATGCTCATCGGCGCCTTGCCCGGCCGGAAGCCCGGGATCTTCTGGTTCTTGCCGATCTCGCGCAGCCGGCTCTGAACCTTCTCGTCGATCTCGCTGGCTTCCAGGGTAATGACGAACTCGCGCTGGAGGCCTTCGTTCTGTTCTTCGGTGACCTGCATGGACCGCTCGGTCCCTTCCTATCGGTTGGGCTCGGTGATGGCTGTCGCGCCGGCCCGCGCGCGCGGCGACGCGCGGCGTGGCGGCGCGGGGGATGTCTCTGGAACGCACGTCCCGACCTGCCGGGACCTGCGCCGGGCGATGCAGCATTCGCCGCCGTGGTGCGGGCGGAGGGACTTGAACCCCCACGGGTTTCCACCCACTAGGACCTAAACCTAGCGCGTCTACCAGTTCCGCCACGCCCGCGGCAAAAGGCGCGCCCGTGCAGGCCGGATCGTTTAGACCATCGCCGCAGGGGACGCAACCGCCCCCTAACCTAGCCACGCGGGCGACCGCGTTAAAGGCCGGTTTGGGGCTATCCCGCTCGACCTCCACGCAGGCTCACGCCCTCTCCTCCACTGGGAGGAGAGGGCCGGGGAGAGGAGGTTACCCGCGGCGTTCCGGCGGCGCGGCACCCTCCTCCCCTAGCCCCTCCTCCCACTAGAGGAGGGGAATCAGTTTAGCGGCGCCGGCCTACCGTGGGGTGCCCTGCCGGCGCTCCACGAGCGCGGTGGCGCAGGCGTCCAGGATGGCGTCCGCGTCGATCCGGTAGCTGGCGTAAAGGTCGGAGAGCGTGCCCGACTGGCCGAAGTGCTCGACGCCCAGCGCCTGCACCCGGTGGCCGCGCACCGCGCCCAGCCAGGCGAGCGTGGCCGGGTGGCCGTCGAGCACGGTCACCAGCGCGGCGTCGCGGGCGAGCGGGCTGAGCAGCCGCTCGACCCAGCTGGGCGCGTGCGCGCCGCCGGTCTGGCGCGCCTTCTCCGCGGCCGTCCAGCCGGCGTTCAATCGGTCGGCGCTGGTCACCGCCAGCAGGCCGGCGCCCGGCACCTCTTCGCGGATCGCCTCGAACGCGGCTTCCGCCTGCGGGGCGGTCGCGCCGGTGTAGACGATCGCGAGCTCGCCGCCGTCGGCCGGCGGGTGGCGCCAATAGCCGCCTTGGATGACCTGGTTTTCCTGCTCGGCCGTCAGCGTGCGCTCGGGCTGCGCGATCGACCGGGTGGTCAGGCGCAGGTAGACGCTGCCGCCCTCGACGTCGCGCAGCCAGTCGCTGTCAGCCTCGCCGGTGCCGTCGCGCTGCAGGTAGTCGAAGCCCCAGCGCATGATCGCTTCCAGCTCGTCGACGAACGACGGCTCGAAGGCGGCCAGGCCGTCCTGGCTCATCCCGATCAGGGGCGTGCCGAGCGACTGGTGCGCCCCGCCCTCCGGCGCCAGCGAGATGCCGGACGGCGTCGCCACCAGCATGAAGCGCGCGTCCTGGTAGCAGGCATAGTTGAGCGCATCGAGCCCGCGCAGGATGAACGGGTCGTAGAGCGTCGCGACCGGCAGCAGGCGCGCGCCGAACAGGCTGTGCGACAGGCCGAGCGCGGCGAGCAGGGTGAACAGGTTGTTTTCCGCGATGCCCAGTTCGAGGTGCTGGCCCTCCGGGCTCATGCCCCACTGGTGGGCGGAGACGACCTTCTGCTCCTTGAAGGTGTCGGCGCGCCGATGGCGCGACCAGATGCCCCGCCGGTTCACCCAGCCGGCGAGGTTGGTCGACACGGTGACGTCCGGAGAGGTCGTCACCAGCCGCTCGGCGAGCTCGCCGCCGGTTTCGCCCGTCTCGGCGCGGGCCATCTCGCCCAGGATCTTGCCGAAGCCTTCCTGGGTCGACATCCGCGCGCCCTCCGGCAGCGGCAGGCGGTCCGGGATCGGCACCTTTGGCGCCTGGTAGCGGCGCCGGCCGGTGCGGGCGAACGGCACATCGTCGAGCAACGCCCGTAGCTCGTCGTCGCCGGAGTCCAGGCCGGCGAAGCGGTCCCACTCATGGCCCGCCGGCACCGCGTTGGCATACTGGAAGTCCGCCATCTGCTGGGCGTTCATGATCCCGGCGTGGTTGTCCTTGTGCCCGGCGAACGGGAGCCCCTGGCCCTTGATCGTGTAGGCGACGATGCATTTCGGCCGGTCGTCGCCGTCCAGGCCGTGCAGCGTCTCCAGCACCACGTCGAGATCGTGGCCAGCCAGGTTGGTCATCAGCGCGTGCAGTTGGGCATCGTCGTACTGCGCCAGCAGCTCGGGCACGCCGGCAACCTGGCCGATGTCGCCCTTGAGCTGCGCGCGCCAGGCGGCCCCGCCCTTGAACACGAGCGCGGAATAGAGCGAGTTCGGGCAGTCGTCGATCCATTGCCGCAGAGCCGCGCCGCCCGGCTGCTCGAACGCGGCCTGCAGCTTGCGGCCGTACTTCAAGGTGATGACGTCCCAGCCCATCGTGCGGAACAGCTGGTCGATCTGACCGAACAGGCGGTCGGCGACGACGCTGTCCAGGCTCTGGCGGTTGTAGTCGATGATCCACCAGACGTTGCGGACGTCGTGCTTCCAGCCCTCCAGCAGGCACTCGTAGATGTTGCCTTCGTCCAGTTCGGCGTCACCGACCAGCGCCACCATGCGCCCGCGCGGACGCTCGCCCATCATGCCCTTGAGCGAAACATAGTCCTGCACCAGCCCGGCGAACGCGGTCATCGCGACCCCCAGGCCGACCGACCCGGTGGAGATGTCGACGTCGTCCTTGTCCTTGGTCCGGGAGGGATAGGACTGCGCCCCGCCGAACCCGCGGAAGTCCTTCAGCGCCTGCACGTCCTGCTGGCCCAGCAGGTACTGGATGGCGTGGAACACCGGGCTCGCGTGCGGCTTGACCGCGACCCGGTCCTCCGGCCGCAGCACGTCGAAGTAGAGCGCGGTCATCAGCGTGGTCAGGGAGGCGCAGGACGCCTGGTGCCCGCCGACCTTTAGGCCGTCCGGGTTGTCGCGCAGCAGGTTGGCGTTGTGGATCGTCCAGGCCGACAGCCAGAGCACCTTGCGCTCCAGCTGGCCGAGCACCCGGCGGCGCGCCGCCGTGGTGTGCTCGCGATCGCCGTCCGCGCTCAGCGCCTTGCCGCCTTCAGCCATGATCGTCCTCCCCGCTGCTGCGATCGCCCGGTCCGGCGTTTGCTGGCGGCCAGTCTTGCCGCACAGCCGCGCCGAGGCAAGACACGCGAGACGGGCCGCCTCCGCCCGTCCGGGGCCCAGGCGGCCGATCGACAGCGGGGGCTTATTTGTCTGAAATTTCGATAGAATGTCGACCACTCGGCCGACAACGAGCCGCGGTTCCCAACCACCATGGACCGCGGTTGAAGTCCCGGCCGTCCGGCGCTGAGCACAGCTCCGCCGATCGGCCGGCGCCGGCGGGTCTAAGCCTCGGCGCGCTCGCGGAACCGCTCGACGAAGCTGGTGAGCGACAGGATCCGCTCCTCGTCCACGAACTTGGTGTGTCCGCGCGCGATCTTGATGTGGAAGCGGACGTGGTCGATGCCCATCTCGTCCTTGGCCACCGAGCGCACCTCGGCGGTTTCCACCGTCTGATCGGGCGCGCGGCGCAGGTAGGTCGAGCCGGCCTCGATGCGGGTCCGCTGCCGCCGAGAGAAGATGTCGAGACGATCTGCCAGCATGGCGTTCTTCCTTCATGTCGGCGTGGAACCACGGGCAATTGCACCGCATTTGAGCGGGTTGCCCGAAACGCCAGCGTGCACGGCACGGTTTAAGAGCCCGTTAACACGCATCCCTCGTGCAAGCCGAAGAAAGTGCCCTACGTCGAATGGCTTATCCGGGCATCTTGGGACATCGCCGGGGCCCAAGCCGTTAACCAGGTCGATCCAGCAATGCCTGAAACCTTCCTGATCGCGGACCCCCACTTCGGGCACGCGAACATCCTGCGCTACGAGGCCGCCAATCGCCCGTATTCCGACATTGCGGCGCACGACGCCGCCCTGGTCGCCCGGTGGAACGCCCGCGTCGGCCCGCACGACAGAATCTGGGTGCTGGGCGACTTCGCCTGGTCGCCGGCGGCGGCACGCGCCGCGCTGGGCGCGCTTAAGGGGCGGATACACCTGGTCATGGGCGATCACGACCGCCGCTGGCTCGGCGGCGACGGCCTCGCGTTCGACGCGGTCGCCGAGGTCCACGGCGCGGTCAACTTCGGCGCCGGCACGCTGCTGAGCCACGTACCCGCACAGCTAGGCCCCAAATACGCGCGCAACGTGCACGGCCACACCCACAGCCGCGCGGTCCCGGGCGGCGCCCACGTCTGCGTCTCGGTCGAACACACCGACCTCGCGCCGCTCACCTGGGACGAGGTCCGCGCGCGCTTCGGTCAGGAGCGGTGAGCGGACCGGTCGAGCCGCTCGGCGCTGATCCAAAGTCCGTGTAGCGACCCGGGCTCAGCCGCTTAACCCACTGCTGTTACGCCTCAATTCCGCAAGCGCGGCGGGCACGCGGTCGGGCAGGTCGTCGGCGATCAGGCCGGGGCCGAACTGCCGGGCGGCGGCCCCGTGCAGCCAGGCGGCGGCGCAGGCGGCCTCGAACCCGGGCAGGCCTTGGGCCAGGGCACCGGCGACCAGCCCGGCCAGGACATCGCCCGCCCCGGCGGTGGCGAGGTCCGGCGGCGCGTTGGCGTTGATCGCCGCGCGGCCGTCGGGCGCGGCGATCACCGTGTCCGCGCCCTTCAGCAGCACCACCGCACCGGTCCGCTGCGCAGCCGTGCGCGCGCGGGTCAGCTTGTCGCCGTGCAGGTCCGGGAACAGCCGGGCAAACTCGCCGTCGTGCGGGGTCAGGACAGGCGGGGTCGGGACGGGCGGGGTCGGGA
>NZ_NRRL01000021.1 GCF_016583645.1 Rhodovibrio sodomensis
AACGGTCATCGAGACGGGGTCGGGAAAACCAGCACGAAGGCGCTGCACGCTACAGTGCGAGTAAGCGTATTGGACCCGGTCCGCGTATCTCCATACAGGCCCGCGGCGTGTAACGGCCGCATCGAGAGGCCGAAGACACGACTGCACCTGACCGCATGCCTACACCGGACCCGAGGAAAAAGGGCTTGCATCTGTGGGGGCGTCCAGACACGCCTTCTTCTCCGGCCGCTGTCAGGTCTACACCACCGACAAGTCCGGGCTCGCCGCGATCAAGTCGGTCGATGCCCCGAACCCGGACGCCTACAAGATCCTGCCCGAGACGATCTCCAAGGAGCCGCTGGGCCCGAGCGTGGCGCGCGGTGACGACGAGTGGTTCGCGGTCGCCAAGTGGGTCTTGAACGCGCTGGTGCAGGCCGAGGAGTCCGGTGTGACCAGCGCCAATGTCGACGACATGATGGACAGCGATAACCCGACCATCCAGCGCATGCTGGGCACCTCGGGCGACATGGGCGAGAAGCTGGGCCTGGATTCCAAATGGGCCTATCGCGCCATCAAGATGGTCGGCAACTACGGCGAGATCTACGCCCGCAACGTCGGTCCCGACACCCCGCTCGGCCTCGAGCGCGGCGTCAACGATCTGTGGACCCGCGGCGGTCTGATGTACGCCCCGCCGATCCGCTAACGCCGCGGCGGATGCCGCCGGCCGCCGGTCACGGCGGCGGTGCCGGCCACCCTGATGAACCATGCGTCGATCGACGCGCGGGGCAGGGCGGCCGGCCCGTGGCCGTTGCCCGGACGGCCGGCGCGCCGCCGGTGTTTTCGATGACGCCGCTGCCGTCGTCCTTCTCGACACAAAGGTCCGGTTCACCATGACCGATCAGGCCGAGCGACGTGCCGGCGCGCGGTCCCAGCCGCCGCAGCAGGCGACGCCGATCTGGCGCGACCCGCGGACCCGCGCAATCATTTGGCAGGTGCTGATCCTGGGCGGCATCATCGCGCTCGCCGCCTATCTGGTCCACAACACCCTCGTCAATCTGGAAGCGCGGTCGATCCGGACCGGCTTCGGCTTCTTCGAGCAGGAAGCCGGCTTCGCCATTGGCGAAAGCACCTTCATCGATTACCGGGCGTCCGATTCCTACGGCAAAGCCTTCGCGGTGGGTCTGCTCAATACACTGCGCGTGTCGCTGATCGGCATTGTGCTGGCGACCTTGATCGGCGTGGTGATGGGCATCGCCCGATTGTCGTCGAACTGGCTGGTCGCCAAGCTGGCCTCGGTCTACGTCGAGGTGATGCGCAATATCCCGCTGCTTTTGCAGCTGTTTTTCTGGTACGGCGCGATCTCGTTCCTGCTGCCGGCGGTCCGCGACGCGCTGAACCTGATGCCCGGTGTGTTCCTGTCCAAGGCGGGCCTGCAGTACGCGGTGCCGGTCGGCCATCCGGTGCATCCCTGGATGGGCCTGGCCTTCCTGGCGGGCATCGGCGGCTGCGTCCTGTACTACCGCTGGGCCAAGAAGCGCCAGGCGGAGACCGGCGTGGAGCCGCGCCTGGGACTGCCACTGACCGGGATCCTGGTCGGCCTGCCGGGGCTGGTCTGGCTGATCGGCGGCGCGCCCGTGGCGATGAACGTGCCCGAGTTCGGCACCTTCAACTACCAGGGCGGGGCCAGCGTCACTCCCGAGTTCCTGGCCCTGCTGCTGGGCCTGACGTTCTACACCGCGGGCTTCCTCGCGGAGATCGTGCGCGCCGGCATCCTGGCGGTGCCGCACGGCCAGACCGAGGCGGCGAGCGCGATCGGGCTCAGGCGCGGCCAGGTGCTGCGCCTGGTCCTGCTGCCGCAGGCGCTGCGGATCATCGTGCCGCCGACGACCAGCCAGTACCTGAACCTGACCAAGAACTCGTCGCTGGCGGTGGCGATCGGCTATCCCGACCTGGTGTCGGTCGCGAACACCTCGCTCAATCAGACCGGCCAGGCGATCGAGTGCATTTCGATCATGATGGCCTGCTACCTGACGATCTCGCTCACCATCAGCTTCTTCATGAACTGGTACAACCGGCGCATCGCGCTGGTGGAGCGGTAGCGCCATGACCGATCCGACCACCGGCATGTCCAATCCGGAGCCGCAGGCCGCCCGCAAGCCGCCGGCCAGCAGCGTCGGCGTTCTCGGCTGGCTGCGCGGCAATCTGTTCAACGGCTGGTTCAACTCGCTGCTGACGATCCTGGCGCTCTACCTGCTGTGGCAGGTGGTGCCGCCGTTGTTCAATTGGCTGTTCTTCGACGCGATCTGGGCCAACGTGCCGGCCGAGGTCTGCCGCGAGAACCGGGAGGGCGCCTGCTGGGCGTTCATTCGCGAGCGGTACCGGCTGATCCTGTTTGGGACCTATCCGTTCGACCAGCAGTGGCGGCCGCTGGTCGGCGTGCTGATGCTGCTGGCCGTGATCGGGTTCAGCTGCTTCCGCCGGTTCTGGCGGCCCTGGCTGGGCTTGGTCTGGCTGGGCGCGCTGGCGATCTACCTGACGCTGCTGGGCGGCGGCGTGTTCGGCCTGACGCCGGTGCGCAGCGACCTGTGGGGCGGCCTGCCGCTGACCCTGCTGCTGGCGGTGGTCGGGATCGTCGTCGCGTTCCCGCTGTCGCTGCTGCTGGCGCTCGGCCGGCGGGCGGAGAACATGCCGATCGTGAAGGCGATCTGTGTGGGCTACATCGAACTGATCCGTGGGGTGCCGCTGATCAGCCTGTTGTTCATGGCGTCCTTCATGCTGCCGCTGTTCATGCCCACCGGGGTCACCATCGACGCGCTGATCCGCGCGCAGGTGGCGATCATCGTGTTCGTCAGCTCGTACCTGTCGGAGGTCATCCGCGGCGGTCTGCAGGCCCTGCCGCGCGGCCAATACGAAGGCGCGCAGGCGATGGGCCTGACCTACTGGCAGATGCAGCGCAAGATCATCCTGCCGCAGGCGATCAAGATCTCGATTCCGCCGATCGTGAACACCTATCTCGGCATGTTCAAGGACACTTCGCTGGTCGCGATCGTCTCGCTGACGGATCTGCTGCTGGCGACCCGGCAGTCGTTCGCGGACCCGGAATGGCGGCAGTTCTTCGTCGAGGGCTACGTCTTCATCGCCTGCATCTACTGGTCGTTCTGCTTCTTCATGAGCAAATATTCCCAGCACCTCGAACGCGCCCTGTCGACCGGGCACAAAACCTAACGCCCGAAATCCGCCGAGCCGGCCAGCTTTCAGGAAGGTCCGCCACCATGAGCGACACCCAAGGCGTCACCGCCGAAGAGAAGCACTGCGAAGCCGCCCGCCGGATGCCGGCGCCGGACAACGAAGCGATCATCGAGATGGTCGACGTCAACAAGTGGTTCGGCCAGTTCCATGTGCTTAAGGACATCAACCTGGCGGTGAACCGCAAGGAGCGGATCGTCGTCTGCGGTCCCTCGGGCTCCGGCAAGTCCACGCTGATCCGCTGCGTCAACCGGCTGGAGGAGCATCAGGCCGGCCGGATCGTCGTCGACGGGGTTGAACTCACCAACGACATCAAAAAGATCGAGCAGATCCGCCGCGAGGTCGGCATGGTGTTCCAGCACTTCAACCTGTTCCCGCACCTGAGCGTGCTGGAGAACCTGACGCTCGGCCCGATCTGGGTGAAAAAGCAGCCCAAGGCCGACGCCGAGGCGACCGCGATGCGCTATCTGGAGCGGGTCAAGATCCCGGAGCAGGCCAACAAGTACCCGGGCCAGCTGTCCGGCGGTCAGCAGCAACGCGTGGCGATCGCCCGCTCGCTGTGCATGAACCCGAAAGTGATGCTGTTCGACGAGCCGACCAGCGCGCTCGACCCCGAGATGATCAAGGAAGTGCTCGACGTCATGATCGAGCTGGCGGAGACCGGCATGACCATGGTCGTGGTGACCCACGAGATGGGCTTCGCCCGCACCGTCGCCGACCGGGTGATCTTCATGGACGGCGGCGAGGTGATCGAACAGAACCACCCGGAAGAGTTCTTCCACAACCCGGAGTCGGAGCGCACGAAGGCGTTCCTGAGCCAGATCCTGAAGCACTGAAGGTAAGGGCCGTAGGACCGCGTGGGCCTGGACGCTGTCCTGAACGGGAGACGTTTGCGCACGGGCATGAGCAGCCGTGCGGCGTGCTTCGACACGCCGGCCAGCGGCCGGCTACTCAGCATGAAGCGGTTTATATCTATCTGAAAAACCTAACTCTTCATCCTGAGTAGGACACCGAAGGTGGCCGTGTCGAAGGACCTCACACGGGCGCCCGGTTAGATGTACAAAAGTCTCTAAACCGGGGGGATCAGCCCGGTCATGCGTGGGTCGTCGATGCGCTTCTGGACCCGTTCGACCGGCTGGAAGCCGAAGCGCTGGTACAGCGTCAGCGCCTTCGGGTGGTCCAGGTTGCAGGTGTTGACCGTCACCTTTTCGGGCGCATGCGACCAGGCGATGTCGAGCGCCGCGCCCAGCAGGTAGCGGCCCAGCCCCTGGCCCAGGTACTCCGGCACCACGCCCAGGTAGGCGAGGTCGACCGCGCGGTCGTAGCGCCGGTCGATCTCCGCCATGCCCGCGGGCGTGCCGTTGCAGTACAGCACGTAGACTTCGACGTCCGGATTGGCGATCACCCGGGCCAGCGCGGCGTCGTCCAGGGCGCGCCGCTCCCACCACAGCCAGTCGCGGCCGATCTCGTTGTACAGGAAGCGGTAGAACGGCACCGTCGGCGGCTCGCTGCGCATCAGCGCGACGCGCTTGCCGGCCGGCGCGCCCGGCGCGCTCTCCGCCGGCGGCTGGGTCATCTCCAGATAGGTGATGGTGACGTCGAGCTTGCCCTCGGCGTCGGGCTGGACGTAATCCTCCGGCGGCGCGCCGGGGCTGGCCAGCCAGCGGCCCCAGACGCCGACGTCCTGCACCTCGTAGCCGAGCGCCTGATAGAACCCCTGGGCGGCCTGGTTGCTGCCGCGCAGCATCAACTGGGCCTTCGGGATCTGCTTTTCGGCCAGCCAGATCTCCGCCGCCCGGACCAGCTGGCGGGCGAAGCCCTGACCGCGATGGTTGGGATGCACGCTCAGGTAATACATCCAGCCGCGCCGGCCATCATGGCCCAGCCCGACCGAGGCGACGATCCGCCCGTTCACGCGCCCGACCAGCAGGTGGGCGTTGCCGGCTTCCAGAAAGCGCGAAACGTCGGTGGCGGGATCGTTGTACCAGCGGGTGAGCTCGCAGCTCTCCCACAGCGCGATCACCGCGTCGCGGTCGGCCGGCTCGGCCGCCTGGATGCGGAAGGCGTCGTCACCGTCGGTCAAGTCGGGCGTGTCCTCGGTCGTGGGACGTGGGACGTCGGGGGTCGGCCGGCGTGCGCACGCGACGGCGCCTCAGCCGCGGCCGGTCTCGACCGGCATGTCGAGCTCCGCCCGGCCCCAGTCGGACCAGGAGCCGTCGTAGAGCGCGATATCGCGGTAGCCGGCGACGTGCAGCGCCAGGCTGAGGACGGCCGCCGTAACGCCGGAGCCGCAGGAGGTCACCACCGGACGCTTGGGGTCGATCCCGGCGTCCGCGAGCAGGCGCTGCAGCTCCTCCGGGCCTTTCAGCGTCTGCGTCTCCGGGTTCAGCAGCTGGCTGAACGGCAGGTTGATCGACCCTGGGATGTGCCCGGCGCGCAGGCCCTCGCGCGGCTCGGCGACCTCGCCGGCGAACCGCTCGGGCGCGCGCACGTCGACGATCTGCTCCTTCTGCCGGCCGACCTCGCGGCTGACCTGGTCGCGGTCGCGCAGCAGGGTGTTGTCGAAGCGCGCGGTGAAGTGGCGCTCCTCGCCGGCGCGGCCCTTGCCGTCCTCGACCGGCTTGCCCTCCGCGAGCCACTTCGGCAGACCGCCGTCCAGCACCGCGACGTCGGTATGGCCCATCGCCCGGAACATCCACCAGACGCGCGGGGCGGAGAAGATGCCGCGCTGGTCGTAGACGACGATCCGGCTGCCGTCGCCCAGGCCCAGCCTGCGCACCTTGGCGGAGAACTTCTCGGGCGGCGGCATCATATGCGGCAGTTCGCTGGCGCTGTCGGCGATCTCGTCGATGTCGAAGAAAACCGCGCCCGGGATGTGCTGCTTCTCGAACTCCGCGCGCGCATCGATTCCTTCGCTCGGCAGGTAGTAGCTCGCGTCGACGATCCGCACGTCGGGCGCGCGCAGATGCTCGTGCAGCCAGTCGGTGCTGGCGAGGGCGTCGGGATTGGTGCGCGTCATTCCGGGTCCTTCGTCTCCTGTGCTCTGGTGGCCGCGGTCCCGTAGGCGCGCGGCGCAAGCGTTCAGTCTGCCAGGTGCAGGTTGATCCGGCGGTTCTGCTTGCCCTTGCTCTCGACCTTGCCGACCCGCACGGCGCCGATCTCGCGGGTGTTGGCGACGTGCGTGCCGCCGCACGGCTGGTAGTCGACGTCGCCGATCCGGATGGTGCGAACCTGGCCGCCGTCCATCGGCGGTTTGACCGACATGGTGCGCACCAGCTGCGGACTGGCCGCCAGATCCGCGCTGGAGATCCAATCGGCGGTGACCTCGTGCCCGCCCTGGATCAGCGCGTTCAGCTCCCGCTCCAGGGCGTCCTTGTCGACGCTTTCGCCCGCCAGCGCGAAGTCGAGGCGGCTTTTCTCCGCGCCGATCTGCCCGCCCGTGACCGGCCCGTCGACCAGGCTGCACAGCAGGTGCAGGGCGGTGTGCATGCGCATTAGCCGGTGGCGCCGGTCCCAGTCCAGCTCGGCCGTCACCGTGTCGCCGGGCCGGGGCAGGGCGGCGCCGTCGGCGGGGATCAAGAGGCACCCCCGGCCGTCCTCGCTCTTGCGGGTATCGGCGATCGCCGTCTCGCCGCCGGACCAGCGCAGCCGGCCGGTGTCGCCCGGCTGGCCGCCGCCCATCGGATAGAACACGCTGCGGCTGAGGCGGATGCCAGCCTCGGCGTCGGCCGAGACGACCTCGGCCGCGCAACTGCGGGCGTAGGCGTCGTCGCGAAAGGCGAGTTCCATGATGGCTCCCTAGTTCTCCAGCCAGTCGGGGACCGGCAGGCCCTTCTCGCGCAGGAACGCCGGGTTCCACAGTTTGGAGACGTAGCGCGTCCCCCAGTCGCACAGGATGGTGACGACCGTGTGCCCGGGGCCGAGCTCCTTGGCCAGCCGCTTGGCGCCGGCGACGTTGACCCCGCTGGAGGCGCCCATCACGAAGCCTTCGTGGCGAAGCAGATCGAAGGTGACGGGCACGCTCTCCTCGTCCGGGATCTGGAACGGGAAGTCGATCTCGAGCTCTTCCAGGTTGCCGGTGATCCGGCCCTGGCCGATGCCCTCGGAGATCGACGAGCCTTCCGCCTTCAGTTCGCCGTTGGCGTAGTAGTTGTAGAGCGCCGCGCCCGGCGGATCGGCGAGCCCGATCCTGACCTGCGGGTTGCGTTCCTTGAGCGCCATCGCCACCCCGGCCAGCGTGCCGCCGGTGCCGACCGCGCAGATGAAGCCGTCGACCTTGCCGCCGGTCTGCTGCCAGATCTCCGGACCGGTGGTTTCGTAGTGGCCGCGCCGGTTGGCCTGGTTGTCGAACTGGCGGGCCCAGATCGCGCCGTTCGGCTCGCTCTGGTTCAATTCCTCCGCGAGCCGGCCGGAGACGTGGACGTAGTTGTTCGGATCCTTGTAGGGGACCGCCGGGACCTCCTTCAGTTCCGCGCCGCACAGCCGGAGCATGTCCTTCTTCTCCTGGCTCTGCGTCTCCGGGATCACGATCACCGTGCGGTAGCCGCGCGCGTTGCCGACCAAGGCCAGGCCGATACCGGTGTTGCCGGCGGTGCCCTCGACGATCACCCCGCCGGGCTTCAGCGCGCCGCCGGCCTCGGCGTCCTGGATGATCGCCAGCGCCGCGCGGTCCTTGACCGAGCCGCCGGGGTTCAGGAACTCGGCCTTGGCGAGAATTTCGCAGCCGGTCTCCTCGGAAGCCTGGCGCAGGCGCACCAGGGGCGTGTTGCCGATGGTCCCCACGAAGCCGTCTCGAACGTCCATCAGGTCGATCCGTTTTAGCCGTTTGGCGGAAGGCGGGTGGCGAGACTAGGGCGGCCCATGTGCCCAAGCAAGAGCCGGGATGGCCTGCCCGCGCGGGCTAACCTGGCCCCGGCGCGGGTTCGCGCAAGCGCGCCCGGTTGAGCGCCAGCCAGGTCAATCCGATCACCGTGGGCGCGTTGTCCGCCGGGCCTTGCCCAAGCTGGGCGAACGCGGCGTCGAACGGCATCGCCCGGGCGCGGATGTCCTCGTTCTCGTGGGCGAGCCCGTGCACCCCGCCCGCGCCGGTCGCGTCGATCAGGCCGCAGTAAAGGCGGATCGTCTCGCTGCTGCCGCCGGGCGTGGCGAGGTAGTGGGAGATCGGGATCAGTTCCCGGACGTGCAGACCCGCCTCCTCTTCGGATTCCCGGTGGGCGACCGCCTCGGGCGCTTCGTCGGGTTCGATCATCCCGGCGATCACCTCGACCTGCCAGGGCGGCATGCCGCCGGCGAGCGCGCCGGGACGGAACTGCTCGATCAGCACGACCTCGTCGCGTACCGGGTCGTAGGGCAGCACGGCGACGGCGTGCCCGCGTTCGAACAGCTCGCGCGTCATCGCCTCCGACCAGCCGCCGGCGTGGGTGCGGTGGCGCAGGGTGTAGCGGTCGATCCGGAAGAAGCCCTGGAACGGCGTCTCGGCGTTCAGGATTTCCACGCTGTCGGGCACATCGGCGTTGGTCAGCGGTGCATTGATCGCCCGGCGCGTGGCGCGCGGCTGGTCGGCGGTCATGGGCGGTATCCGGGGTATCTTAACGGTTGGCGAACGGTCGCGACGACCAACCTAGGTCATGGCCGGGCACAGGTGAAAGCGTCCGGCGGTGACAGCCGACGGTCCCAATCCGGCTCGGGCCCGTTCGAGGTCGCCCAGCCTGCCTTCAGCCCCGCGCGTCCGCCCGCAGCTCCGTCCGGTGCAGCGCCAGCCACTGCAGGGCGATGATCGCCGGCGCGTTGTCGATCGATCCGGTGCGCAGCATGTCCCAGGCGCGGGCGAACGCAACCACCTCCGCGCGGATGTCCTCCTGCTCCGCCGCCACGCCGTGCAGGCCGCCGAGCATGCGGGAATCGACCAGGCCGCAGTAGATCCGGGCGCGTTCCGTGCTCGGTCCCGGACTGACCACGACGTCGTGCATCGGGATCAGGCGATAGATCGCCGCGCCGGCTTCCTCCAGCGTCTCCCGGCGGGCGACCGCGTCCGGCGTCTCGTTGCCGTCGATCTCACCGGCGACGATCTCGCGCTGCCAGCAGGGCTTGCCGGCGGCGAGCGCGCCCAGGCGGAACTGGGTCAGCAGGACGACCGTATCCGCGCGCGGGTCGTACAACAGCACCGCGACGGTCGGCTGGCGCTCGAACACCTCGCGCGTCATCCACCCGGTCCAGCCGCCGGCGTGCCGGCGATGGCGCAGCAGATAGCGGTGCACCCGGAAGTAACCCAGGAAGGCGGTGTGGCTGTCGGCGATCTGGAGGTTTGCCGGCGTGGCGTCGTCGGCCCACGGAAAAACAACGGGCATGGCAGGGGAGGGCTCCCGACCCTATGGTAGCTGGGCGGTAGTGTGTCTCGCTCCCCTATGGCTGTAGGATATCGCATATCGGGCCCGCGTACGAGCGTTGGCGACCGGATTTCCCACAAACCAAGAGGCAGGCCAGATGACGGTGTTGAGCGAGAAGGTGAGTTTTCCGGGCACGCAGGGGCACACGCTGGCCGCCCGGCTGGACCGGCCGACCGGGCCGCCGCGCGCCTACGCGCTGTTCGCGCACTGCTTCACCTGCACCAAGGATGTCTTCGCAGCCCAGCGGATCGCGGCGGCTTTGGCGGAGGAGGGGGTCGCCGTTCTCCGGTTCGACTTTACCGGCCTTGGCCACTCAGAAGGGGAGTTCGCGAACACCGACTTCACGTCCAACGTCGGCGACCTGGTCGCCGCGGCGGAGTTCCTGGCGCGCGAGCACGCCGCCCCGCAGCTGCTGATCGGGCATTCCCTCGGCGGTGCCGCGGTCCTCGCGGCCGCCCACCGGATCTCCTCGGCGCGTGCGGTTGCCACGATCGGCGCCCCCGCGGACCCCGGCCACGTGCGCCAGCTGTTCGCGCACAAGACCGAGGAGATCGCGACACAGGGCACCGCGGAGGTCGAGCTCGCCGGCCGGCGATTCACGATCTCCCGCCAGTTCCTGGACGACATCGCGGAACAGACGCTGCACGACGACCTGGCCGACCTGAAGAAGGCGTTGCTGGTGTTCCACGCCCCGCGCGACGAAGTCGTCGGGATCGACAACGCGTCGGCGATCTTCACCGCGGCCAAGCATCCCAAGAGCTTCGTCTCGCTGGACGATGCCGACCACCTGCTCAGCCGCAAGTCGGACGCGGTCTACGTCGCCCGCACGCTGGCCGCCTGGGCGGAACGCTACCTCGACCCGGCGGCGGGCGCGGGCGATCGCGCCGCGCCGGACCCGGCGGAGGGGACGGTGGTCGTGCAGGAAACCGGCGCTGGCAACTACCAGAACGCCGTGCGCGCCGGCCGGCACCGGTTGCTGGCCGACGAGCCGCGTGCGGTCGGCGGGATCGACAGCGGGCCGTCGCCCTACGATTTCCTGCTGACCGCGCTTGGGGCCTGCACCTCGATGACGCTGCGGATGTACGCCGATCGCAAGCAGCTGCCGCTGCAGCGCGTCACCGTCCGGCTCAGCCACGAGAAGGTCCACGCGGAGGACAGCAAGGCCGAGAACGGCAAGGTCGACCTGCTGACACGGCACATCGCGGTCGAGGGGGCGCTCAGCGCGGACCAGCGCCAGCGCCTGCTGGAGATCGCCGACCGGTGCCCGGTGCACCGTACCCTGACCGGCGATCTCAGGGTCCGCTCCGAGATCGAGTAGCGCTGTGCCAAGGGCCAGTATCCGCTAACGCCCTGTCAACGAAACCTGTGATAATTCAGTGCGCCCTGACGGCGCGGTCTACCAGTGGAGGAAGGATCCACCCAGACAGTAGTCGGTTTGGTCTGGTAGCTGACGAGCGGCTTCGTCGGGCAACCGGCGGGGCCGAAGCCTCGTGACAAAGGCCGCTTCAGGCGGTTGAGCGATCCAGCGGGCCGTAACATGCGTGAAGCCTGAGCAGGCCTCGAAAGGGACGTCGCGGATGCCGACCCGCCTGAATTACGGGGAAGGCCGCGTGCGATGGGGAAGGAAACCGACGCGCACCCATCGCGATCCGCCGGGGTAGTGGGCACGGCACGTTGGAAAGGTAGGCCGGGTAATCAGGGGAGGCCCGGGTCAGGCGAGGGTAGCGGCCTCAACGTCACTTCGGGTGACGGTCTGCCCGGGCGTCGGACGGGGCCATACGACCGTTGAGGCCGGGTAACGCCGGCGGAGGAAAGGGCCCCGACTTCTGGTGCGCTTCGCGACGAAGCCGAGGACAGGTGATTGGCGATGAGCCTAACAACACCCGAGAAGATCCGGAGACTTCAGAGGAAGCTCTACCTCAAGGCGAAGGCGGAGCCGGATTTCCGCTTCTATGCGCTGTATGACAAGATCTGGCGGACAGACATCCTGCACCATGCCTACGCCCTGGCGCGCGCCAATCGGGGTGCACCAGGTGTGGATGGGCAGACCTTCCGGCAGATCGAGGCGTCTGGGCTGGAAACGTGGCTGTCCGGTCTCCAGGATGAGCTGCGTGCTCACGCGTACCGGCCTCAGCCGGTGCGGCGGGTGATGATCCCTAAGCCTGACGGCGGCGAGCGGCCGCTCGGTATCCCGACGGTTCGGGACCGGGTGGTGCAGACCGCTGCCAAGCTGGTGATCGAGCCCATTTTCGAGGCGGACCTGGAGCCCAATTCCTACGCCTACCGGCCGGGGCGAAGTGCCACGGACGCGGTCAAGGAAGTCCACGGGCTGCTCATCCAGGGCTACACCGACGTCGTTGACGCGGATTTGTCCCGCTACTTCGATACGATCCCGCACACTGACCTACTCCGGTCGGTGACGCGCCGGATCAGCGATCGCTACGTCCTGAGGCTCATCAAGATGTGGCTCAAGGCGCCGATCGTGGAGACGAACGCGCGGGGTAGGCGGTCCATGTCCGGCGGCCAGCACAGTACCTGCGGCACCCCGCAGGGCGGGGTGATTTCCCCGTTGCTCGCCTCCGTCTACATGAACCGTTTTCTGAAGTACTGGCGGATCAGCGGCGCCGCGGAACAGTTACAGGCCCGGGTCGTGGCGTATGCCGACGACCTGGTGATCCTGAGCAAAGGCCAAGCGGCTGCTGCCCGGGATCGCGCCGACCGGGTTCTGACCCGGATGGGCCTCACGCTGAACCCGGTGAAGACCTCGTTGGTGGATGCCCGGAGCGCATCCTTTGACTTTCTCGGCTACACGTTCGGGCCGCACCGGTATCGGAAGGATGGGCGCTGGTACTTGGGCGCCAGCCCCTCGAAAGCAAGCGTGCGCCGCCTGACCCAACGGGTCAACGCGGTGATGACCCGAGGCCACCCGGCCCCGTGGCCGACCCTCCGCGACCGGCTCAATCGGCTCCTTCGCGGCTGGGCGGGATACTTCAACTACGGGACCCGACTGATGGCTTATCGGGCCGTCGACAAGCACGTCTATCAGCGTACGCAGAAGTTCCTGGTGCAGCGCCACAAGGTCCCGACGCGTGGGACACGCCGGTTCACCGATCGAACCGTGTTCGAAGAGATGGGGGTGCTACGCTTGCGCACTCTCCATGTCGGCGCGCCGCCGTGGGCCTCGAGGTGAAGCCAGTCGGAAAGCCGGATGCGGGAGATCCGCACGTCCGGTTTGATGAGCGGGGAGGAGAAACGGAGCGACGGCCCGGATTGAGGCACCGGCACACGGCGAAAGCCGCCGGCCAACGGCTACTCCCCGGGACCCACCGCCACCGCGCTCCTCCTCGACTCTACGCTAAATGTGGATGGGGGCGAACCGGCGCCCGACGGCCTGGGGGTCGGGCGCGTTAGCGAGTGAGAACCAAGGCGATGCCGCCCAAACTGACCCTGCCCGGAGCGCGCCGGCGAGTCGCGACGCGGCGCTCCGTGACCGGCCTGCGCAAGCGCGACGCCGAGCTGCTGAGGGGCGCGGACGGCCGCTATCCCCACGCTTACGTTCCCGAGCTGGCCGACGGTTTCGCCGCCGGGCGGACCGACCGCCGCGGGTTCCTGCGCACCGCCTGCCTGCTGGGCGTATCGGCCAGCGCCGCCTATGCCTTCGCCGGGCTGGTTGACGGCGGGCCGATGGCGCCACCCGCCCGCGCGCGGGACGTCCCGCGCCGGGGCGGCGAGCTGCGGTTCGCGATGGAGGTGATGGAGATCACCGACCCGGCGACCTTCGCCTGGTCGCAGCAGGCCAACATCACCCGTTGGATCGTCGAATACCTGACCCGGACCGGGCCGGACAACGTGACGCTGCCCTACCTCGCTGAGGGGTGGGAGGCGTCGGACGACCTGAAGACCTGGACCTTCACGCTGCGCCGGGACGTGCGCTGGTCGAACGGCGATCGCTTCACCGCGGACGACGTGGTAGCGAACTTCCAGCGCTGGTTCGATCCCGAGCTCGGTTCGCCCAACCGCTCGCTGTTCGACGGGCTGGGCGAACGTGGAGAAGTTACGCAAGCCAACACCCCACCGCGGCCGCCGGCCGGCCTGCGCGCGGGGGCGGTGGAGAAACTGGGCGAGCACAGCTTTCGCCTGCACCTGTCGCGGCCAGACCTATCGGTGCCGGAGAGCCTGTACAACTACCCGGCCGCGATCCTGCACCGCGACTTCGACGCGATGGGCGGCGATCTGCAGGCCAATCCGATCGGGACCGGCCCCTATGCGCTCGCCGCCTTCGCCGCCGGTGAGGAAGCGCGGCTGGTGCGCCGGCCGGACGGCTATTGGGGCGCGCCGCCGCACCTGGATGCGATCCGCTACATCGACCAGGGCCGCGACCGCCGGCAGATGCTGGGCGCTCTGCTGGACGACCAGGTGGACGGCGTGTTCGAGGTCGACGTGGGCGATCTACCGCTGTTGGAAGGCATCGCCGGGATCGACCTGCACGCGGTCTCGACGGCGCGCACCGGTGTCTGCCGGATGCGGGTCGACACCCCGCCGTTCGACGACATCCGGGTGCGCCGCGCGGTCCAGCTCGGTGCCGACAACCGCGACCTGCTGATCAACGGCTACAACCGCCGCGGCGTGATCGCGGAGAACCACCACGTCGGGCCGATGCATCCGGAATACGCCACCTTGCCGGCGGTCGCGCGCGATCCTGCGCATGCGCGCCAGCTGCTGGCGGATGCCGGCTATCCGGACGGCCTGCAGCTCACCCTGACGGTCGGCAACGTGCAGGGCCCGTGGGAGCAGCGGGTCGCCCAGGTGCTGCAACAGCAGCTGCGCCAGGCCGGCATCGACCTCAAGCTCGAGATCGTGACGCCGTCGGACTACGTCCGGACCTGGACCCAGGTGGCGTTCGGCATGACCTCCTGGACCCACAGGCCGCTGGGCGTGATGGCGCTCAACCTCGGCTATCGCTCGGGCCAGGCGTGGAACGAGACGCGCTATTCGAACCCGGAGTTCGACGCCAAGCTCGACACCGCCAACGGGCTGCTGGACCCGAACGCCCGCCGCGAGGTGATGGAAGAGGTGCAACGCATCTTGCAGCGCGACGCCGTGATGGTGCAGCCGTTCTGGCGCAACCAGTACGTCGCCACCCGCACCCGGGTGCGCGGCTACCAGACGCATCCCACCCAGTACCACCAGTTCCAGGACGTCTGGGTGGACGACGCTTAGGGCAGGCTTCAGCTGAAAGGCCGTCCCGCCTTCCAGCTTCTCGGCGTCCGGCGGTTTCCTCGTGCGCGGCAATCGGCTACCAACGGGCCAGGAACGACTGCGCCGGTACAAGACGGCGCCGGCACGGGAAGAGGCAGACTTGGACGCGAGCTGGCAGCTACAGATTCTGGTACTGATCGCCGTGATCGCGGCGGCGGCCGTGACCACGCTGAAGTTCTACGAGGACCGCCGGATCCGCGATCTGGCGTTATGGCTGCAGCGCACCTATCCGCAGACTTACGACGCCCTGCCCTGGGTGGTGCGCAACGCCAACCGGGCGGCCGCGGTGGAGGCGTTCCGTCAGAATCCGGACATCGACGACGCCGAACTGGAGCGTCGCTACGCCGAGGCGCAGCGCAGCCGCCGGTGGCAGGGCTTGGCCGTCGCGGTCGCGGTTGCCGCCGTTGCGCTGGCCGTCGCCGGGCACGAGTTCCTCGGGTGGACCCTGCAGCGCGGGCCGCGCCCGTAGCCTGCCCCATGGCGGGGTGATGGACGGTTCCCGGGATCAGTTGCCGCTGTTGCCGTCCTGCGGCCAGCCGGGGCCCTCGCCGGGCCAGCCGACGCCCTGGTCGCCCGGGATCGACATCAGGACGCTGGCGGCGAACAGGCACGCCGCAGCTCCCTCGGGATCGTACGTCCGTATTTCCGAGGCCACCCGGCGCAGCTCCGCGACCTGTCGGTCGAAACTGGAACTTAGAGGCCAGTTGGGCATCCGTTCAGCCATGAAACCTCCGCCCGGCGGCGTCGAGCGTGCTTGCGCCCATTCGCTGGTCGCTGACAGGGGTGGGTGCACGGCCCGGATCGAGGCGACGCGAGCCCATTCGCGTGTCGCTACCAAGCAGCCGGCCCGCCGTGTGCACGATCATTGTGCCTATCTTCCGTAGCTGGGACGCAATCCCTGAAGGTCTGTTCAACCTTTCGGGATTCCGCCTTGAGTCCCCCAAGAGAGGGAAAAGCCGGCACGGAAGGTGCGTAAACCTTCCGCGATCTTGCCCTATTGAACGTCGACGGGTGCGCTTTTGTTCGCGGGCGTGCCGACCCGGATCGGATCGCACGGCTGGAGACGAAAACGCCGGCCGACCCGGGCACGGGCGGCCGGCGCACACGGTCGGGGCAACCCGTGGGCGGTTACGCGACGCTGGCCACCGCGATGATGAACAGCACCGCGATACCGACGATCAGCGCCCCAGCAACGTAATCCTGTGCCATGACAACCTCCCATGCTTGGTGAAACGCTGGGTCATACTTGTCTAACGACAGTATAGGTGTTCACGTTCCAGCGTACCAGGTGTTTGGATTGGGAATTTATTGTCCTGTGCCAGGCGACGATGGGGGGTCCGTCGGCCGGGTCGCGCGGCGGGTCAGGGCCACGGCCAGCCCGCCGCCGGCCGCGGCGGCCACCGTGTTCACTAGGCCGTCGGCGACCTCCGCGCTGCGCCAGGGCAGCAGGCCCTGCAGGCCCTCGACCGCCCAGCCGAGCGTGACCATCGCCGCCACCGCCATCCAGCATTGCGGCCCCGGCCGCCCGAACGCCGCGCCAAAGCCGAGCGCAAGATACGCCAGTGCGTGCCACAGCTTGTCGATTCCGGGCGGACCCCCAGACGTCGGATCGGGGACCGCCGACAGCACGACCACGAGCCCGATCGACGCCGTCCAGGCGACGCGGACGGTCGCACGCAGCCCGGGCGCGCCGAGCCCCCGGCGCACCCGGGCCGTTATTCGGGTGCCGGGCATCGATCACAACATGGCGATAAGGACGGGGGCGGCGGTGTTGGAGGCCCGGGCCGGAATCGAACCGACGTGCGGGGATTTGCAGTCACTGTTTTGCCCCGTGTCCTAAGTCCTTGTCCGCGCTCAATCATGCCCGCGAACCCGCACAAATCCGCGATTTATGGTTGCACGTTCGGGGACAGCGTGAGACATTCCTAGACAGTCGCGCGCGGACACGGCGCGGACATAGCGCGGACACGAGAGGCGAAGGTATGGCACAGAAAATCACCGACAAGCTGGTGCGAACCCTTGAGGCGCCGGAGAGCGGGCAGACCAAGATTTACGATACCGACGTGCGCGGCTTTGGCTTCCGCGTCACGAAGGCCGGCGCCCGCAGCTTCATTTTCCACTATCGCGCCAAGGGACGCGAGCGGCTTTACACCATCGGCCAGTACCCGGCGTGGTCTGTCGAGGCCGCGCGGAACGAAGCAAAGGGGCTGCGCAAGGCTGTGGACCGTGGCGACGATCCGATGGGCGAGCGCCACGAGGACCGGCAGGCCGCGACCGTCAAGCGCCTGTGGGAGCTATACGAGCGCGACCATCTGCCGACCAAGCGCGACGCGGACCGCGACCGGGAAATGTGGAAAGCCGACGTGAAGCCGGCCTTGGGCGCGCTCAAGGTGCAGGACGTGAGCCGTAGCGACGTGCGAGAGCTTCACCGGAAGGTGACGAAGCGCGGGCCGATCCGGGCTAACCGGGTGTTGGCCCTAGTGTCCAAGATGCTGTCGCTCGCCGCGACCGAGTACGAAATGCGGGCGGACAACCCGGCAAAAGGCATCCCGCGCAACCCGGAGCAAAAGCGGGAGCGGTATCTGTCGCAGAAAGAGATCGCGGCGGTGTCCAAGGCGCTTGCCGAGTACCCGTCGCAAAATGCCGCGAACGCCGTGCGCTGGCTGCTGCTGACCGGCTGCCGGAAGTCCGAGGCGCTGGCAATGACCTGGGATGAGGTCGATTGGGATGCTGGCGTTTGGACGAAGCCGCAGACCAACACCAAGCAAAAGAAGTCGCACCGGGTACCGCTTTCCGCGCCCGCGTTGCAGCTCTTGCGCGATATCGCCAGCGCGCAGGAAGAGGGCACCCCCTATGTCTTTCCGGGCCGGCAGGCGAACGAACCGCTCAAGCAGCTACACACGGTCTGGAATTTCGTTCGAGACAAGGCCGGCGTGCAGGACGTGCGGCTTCACGACTTGAGGCACACATACGCGAGCATCCTTGTGAGCGCCGGTCTGTCCCTGCCGATGATTGGCGCCCTGCTAGGCCACACGCAGCAGGCCACCACGCAGCGGTATGCGCACCTGTACGACGATCCGTTGCGAGAGGCGACCGAGCGCGTTGGGGCTGTCGTGTCGGGGAACAACGACCAGGGAGCGGACGTGGTGCCTTTGCGCAAAAATGGCTAGATAAGGTATTGACTGTCGCTTACCTACGCCATATATTGACGGTACAAGTTAGTGGCTAGATGGAGCCTTGCCCACGGGGTGATCCCGGTGCGTGCGCTTTAGGGCAAAGGGGTACATCGAACGCGGCGTGACGCCGGCGAGCTTTGGTAATCACCAACGCTCCCGGCGTTTTTTGTTGCCGGGGGCGCGAAGAGGAGCCCGGCAATGTCGGAACCAAAGGACGAGGTTCTCGCTGAATACTTCACTAAAGCGCAGCTAGCAGAGTTTCTCGGCACTAGTCCCCGTACTCTTGATCGTTGGGAGCGGCAGCGCATCGGCCCGCCCCGGATCAAGGTCGGCAAGTTGATCCTGTACCGGCGACAAGCCGTTCACGATTGGCTCGCCGCTCAAGAGTCGCAGCCTGTTCGGACCCATCGGAGGGTCGCTTGAACAATGGTGCTGCGGAAAGAAAAGACCCCGGCTGTGGCGAACCGGGGCCTTTCGGAAACTGTCTGCATGGCGGCGGACAGCCCGAAAGATAGCGCAACCCGTGTGCCTGAGCAACCGCTTAGCCTTCGCGAGCTTGCCCGCAAGCATGATGGCCGCTGGCAGGGCGACAAGCTGCTAATCCGGTGCCCGGCCCATGACGACCGCAACCCGTCGTGCCTCGTGTCGCCAGACCCGGAAAAGTCGGGCGGCGTGTCCGTCCATTGCTTTGCCGGCTGCGATTGGCGCGACGTGAAGGACGCGTTGGGGCTGAATTGTCGCCACGTTGGCGACATATATCCGTCTCGCCAAGTTGGCGACACGGAGAGTGCCCAAGTTGGACACTCTAACCGCGACGAGCTGGTTAAACGCGTTCTAGGCGAGTGCCAGCCCATCGGTGGGCAGGCTGCGGACTATCTTCGCGAACGCGGTATCCATATCCCGTTGCCGGACTGCCTGCGGCTACACCCTCACTGTTGGCACACAGGCGCCCGTGAAGCCTTCCCGGCCCTGATTGCGGTGGCGACCACCGACAACGGGCCAACGGGGCTACAGCGGACTTATCTGGCCCCTGACGGGCGTTCTAAGGCGCCGGTCGATCCCGCCAAGATGTCGCTTGGCCGTATCCGGGGCGCAGCCGTCCGCCTGACCCCGCCGGCCGGCACGTTGTGGCTGACCGAAGGCGTCGAGGATGGCTTGAGCCTCGTGCAGATGATGCACCAGGCCGTGTGGGCCACGCTCGGCACGTCCGGCATGGCGACGGTCGAGCTGCCCGACGTTGTAGAACGGGTGATCCTCGCGCCGGACAATGATCCCGCCGGACAAGCATCAATCGACAAGGCCGCGCGGCGGTTTCACCACGAAGGCCGGGACGTGCGGATCGCCCGCCCGCCGATGGGGCAGGACTGGAACGACGTGTTAGGCGAATACGAAGAGCGGGCAGCCATCCTGCAATTCGACGCCTTGCAGCCGGTCAATTGGGCTGAGGACGCGGCGCGCCGGGCCGTGATCGGGGGTCGGCATGGCTGATCCCGTTCACGAGTTCACCGAGCCGTGGCGTCCGCCGGAAGAGCGCCAAAAGCCATCGCAAGATGATGGCAAATGGCGTCCCAAATTAATCTCTGTCCGGGATTTTGTGGACGGTTTTGAGGCGCCGGACTTTCTTATCGAAGATATGGCGCAACGCCGGTTCCTCTATTCGCTGACCGGTCGCACAGGTGACGGCAAGACTGCGGTGCTGACTACACTAAGTCTGTGCCTTGCAGCCGGACAGGAGTTCGCTGGCCGTCGTGTCGAACAAGGGCGCGTGGCATACTTCGCTGGCGAAAACGCGGACGATGTACGGGCTCGCACCCTTATGACTGCCGAGCGCCTTGGCGTTTCTCTTGACGACCTACCGCTCTATTTCCTCGACAAGCCATTCGATATTGTTGGGGCGAGGGAACAAATCAAAAAGAGCGCCGAAGAGCTTGGCGGATTGGACCTTGTCATTGTCGATACGCTTGCAGCGTTTTTCCAAGGCGAAGATGAAAACGCTAACGTCGAGCTTGGCAACTTTGCTCGCGACTTGCGAGAGAACCTATGCACGCTGCCCGGCGGGCCAAGCGTCATCATTGCGTGCCATCCGACTAAGGTTGCGACCAAGAGCAACCTTGTGCCGCGTGGTGGGGGCGCGTTCCTGGCCGAAGTGGACGGCAACTTACGGGTCTGGAGTGATGATAAAGAAACCACGGAGCTGCACTGGTGCGGCAAACTACGCGGTCCCGGTTTCGAGCCTATCCCGTTCAACCTGTCCAAGCGCACCAGCGACAGCGTGAAGGATAGCAAGGGCCGGCTTATTCCCAACGTCGTAGCGGAACCGCTGGCAGAGACGGAGCTACAATCCGTTGAGGCCAAGGCCCGCCGCGACGAAGATGCGCTGCTTGAGCGAATGCTGAACGATCCCAGCGGCTCAATGGCGGATTGGTGCCGGCAGCTTGGCTGGGTCGGAGCAAAAGGCGAGCCGTATAAGAGCAAGGTGCAACGGGCACTCGCCCAGCTCCAGGATGATCGGTTGGTCCATAAGTTCCGGGGCCGCTGGACACTCACAAAGGCCGGCAAGGATGAGGCAAAGCGTCGGGGCTGAGGCACAGTTACTGCCTCGTACCAACGCGGTACGATGGGCGGTACGGAACGCATCGGCAACGGAGCCGGTACAGAGTGGTACGGTATCCGGTACGGCAGTGCTGCTAAGTTCCTGATATCCCTAACGTACCAGCGGTACGGCAGGGCGGTACGGAGAGGGGGGTTTTTAACCCCTCTCCTACCCGTACCGTACCAATCTTTCTTAGGGGTGGTACGGCGGTACGACCCTAATCCTGCGTGGGTGAAAGCGGAGAATGTGTGGTTGTTACCCGCGCATGGAACCGCCGCGCCTCACATGCCGTGCGTCGGCTGAATATGGTTGCGGGGATGCAGTATCCCCACACGTAACGTCGCGAGCCCTTGGCATACTGCGGGTTTTTGTGCTATTATCTGAACGTGTCCGCACCATGTCCGCGCTTGCGGGCGGCGACGCGGCAAACGACGGTAAACAGGAGACGGAGCCGATGGCCGAACAGCAGACCAAAGCGGAAGCGGAAGCCGCGTATATTCAAAGCAACGTGCCTGAGCGGCAGGTGCCCGCTGATCTAGACCCGCGCGTTTTGCGGGCGCGCGTGACGGGCGATGTCGCGGGTGAGTTCGCAGAAGATCCCTCGCTTGAGGACGCCATGACGGCGGCGGAGGCGCTTCATTCTCAGCTTGGCCGATACATCGAAGGCGAACGGGCCGTTAAGTCTGACACCACCATGACGGCGGATGCGCAGACACTCGCGTTGGCCGACATGATGAACGTGGAAAAGGGGCCGACGCACCGGGCGGATCAAGCCCGCCAGCGGCTTAGTGAGGCGCACAGCACGGCCAGCAAGCGCGTTGACCAGACGATTAAGAGCGCGATGCCGGAGACTGAGGCGCAAGAGCTTCGGTCTGTGGTGCGCAGCATGAGCGCCGATGATCGGGAAAAGCTACTGACCGACCTTCGCGAGCGCGGCGACGTGCGGTCCCTCGCTGCCTTGGTCGCGCATCCCTCCAACGTGGCGAGCGGCCTTGGTCCGGGTGAATACACCGCAACGCGGCGCTTTGTTGAGCAGAAGCTAGCTCCGGCTGAGGCGCAACGCCGTGACCAGACCGCGAAGGCCCGGGAGCAGCTTGACAGCCTGACGGAGCTTTATCTTCGGGAAACTGCTGCCATGACGCCCGATCAAAAGCGGGTGAGCCGCATCCGCTCAGCACAGCAGGCGAGCCGTAAAGCGCGCGGGCAGTCCTAGAGGTGCCGATGGCCATCGGCAGCCGGCGGGGTTGGGTTGCTCCTACCCGGATCGCCCCGCCGGCATCTTTTACGGGGGCGACCATGTTTGAGGATTTTGGGCGGCGACAGACCAACACGGCGGTTGCCGGCTTTGTGTACCGCCGCAGGGGCGACACTGACCCGCTTTACCGGCTTGCCCGGCGCGCCGCGACGACCGGCACGCAGGCGGACCAAGACGCTTTGATTGAAGCGTGCGAGGCGCGCCTTACGGACGAAGAACAGCAGGCTCTTGAGGCGGAGCTGCTGGAATTGAGCGACCGTCTGCACGCGATGACCGAAGATGTGAACGCAGATACGGTCGCGATCCTTGAGAGTTGGAGGCGCCGCTAATGGCCCGTTTGGTACTTGGCATTGACGCCCGGCCGGCAAAACAGGGCGCGCAAGAGTTCCGCCGGTCGGCTGAGAGTATCCAGGGGTCGGCGCGCAACACGGTCCAGCGCGTCAACCGGATCGAAGGCGCGTTCGACAAGCTGCGCCGGAGCGGGCTGGCCGTAAACGGCGTTCTAGGCGCGATTGCCGGGGCGGGTGGCCTTGGCTTCCTGATTAAGCGCAGCTTGGACGCGGCGGCGAACATTGAGGACTTAGCGAACCGCGCGGGTGTCACGACCGACGCCCTACAGGAGCTAACCTTTGCCGCGCGCCGCTACGGTGTCCAGCAAGACGCGCTGGTTGACGGCATCAAGGAATTGCAGATCCGCGCCGATGAGTTCGCCACGACCGGGAAGGGTGAGGCAGCCGAGGCTTTCGAGCGCCTGGGCTTCACGGCGAACGAAGCGGCCCGTCTGATTGACGGCACCGGGCGCGGTGTCGAGGTTGTCGTTGAGCGCATCCGCGACTTGGAAAGCACAGCGGCGCGCGCCCGTGCCTTTGAAGAGCTGTTCGGCGGGCAGGCCGGTGAGCAAATTCGCCAGATCACGGGCGATATCGGCGCCCTGCGTCGCGAGGCGAACGAGCTTGGGCTTGTGCTGGAAGAGGATGTTATCCGCAACGCGGACGAGGCCCGCGACAAGTTCGATTTGCTTTCCAACGTGCTTCAAAAGCAGGTTGTCTCTGCAATCGCACAGTCTGCACCGCAGATTAGTGGCGTCCTTGACGGTCTGTTAGATGATTTGCCTCAAGCGATTTCGCAGCTTGAAAGTCTCGCTGAGAAATTCGGTATCATTGAAGATGTATCCAAGAACACCCGCATTTTCCAATTGCGCGGTGAGCTTGAGGAAATCCGCCGCCTAGAGCAGCAGGCGCAGCAGATGCGGGACGACAGTATGTTGGCCCGTGGTGCTGGCTTTATCAGCGACCAGATTGCTGAGATAACTGGACTGCAAGCGGACTTTGAGGCGCGGAGACAGGCGCTCAGGTTCGAGCTTGCCGAGCTGACCAGCGGCCCGTTGCAGAGTACCAGCGACAGCAGCGGCGGTGGTGCCTTGCGCATTGACGTGCCGGCGCCATCGGGCGGCGGCGGGGGTAGTAGTGCCTTGCCGGAACCGCCCGGTTCGTTCGCGGCTAACCAGCGGGCATCCGATATCATCCGCGAGCAACGCGCCGAGTTGGACCGCCTGGGTGAAAGCCTGCGGTCTGATATCAACCCCGCGTGGGCGCAGTATCAAGAGCGGGTGCAGAACCTAAACACGGCGCTTGAGGCGGGGCGGATCACGCAACGCGAGTTCCTGACCTTGAGCCAGCAAGCGGGTGAGCGATTCTCGGATACGACGCAGACCGCGACCGAGGGCTTGCAGAACGCGCAGAAGGCTGCGGACCAGCTTGGCTTCAGCTTCAGCAGCGCTTTTGAGGACGCAATCGTGAAGGGGCAGGAGTTTTCCACGGTCCTACAGGGGCTGGCTCAAGACATCCTGCGCATTCTGGTCCGCACGCAGATCACGCAGCCGGCGGCAGGTGCGCTGTCCGACGTGTTCGGAAGCGCGTTTGGGAACATCTTTAGCGGTGGCGGAGGCACCACAGGTGCGGCCGTCCCGACATCGGCGGGCGGGCTAGGCCAGCCGCTTCCGACGTTTGCAGAGGGCGGTATCACGCGCGGTCCGTCCATTGCCGGCGAGCGCGGCCCGGAGGCCGTTATTCCGCTGCCCGGCAACCGCAAGGTGCCTGTCCAGATGCAGGGCGGCGAAACCAACGTCTACGTTGAAAACCATAGCGGCCAAGAGGCCAACGTGCAGCGCTCCCGCAACGGCAACGGCGGCGAAGATATCCGCGTCGTGATCGGTAAAGAGGTCGGTCGTCAGATTGCTGGCGGCGTGCACGACAAGCCCATGCGTGCGCGCTACGGTATCACGCCAAGCACCGGCACTCGGTAGGAGGTATCATGAACCCGAATAATCAGCCGAACATGCCAAAGTTCACGCCGTTGTGGGGCTTGATCGTGATTGCCGTGGTTATCGGCTACTTTGTCTTCGCCTAGGAGGATTTATGGGACGCCGCTGCACCGTCTGTGACCACCCGGAGCGCGCCAAGATCGAGCTTGGTCTAGCGCGCAAGGTGCCGTCGCGGAAGCTGGCGCAAAAGTTCGACGTGGGCGAAGCGGCGATCCGGCGGCACAAGGACGGGCACATGCCGCCGCAGCTCATGGCGTCGCTTATGACGGCTGCCACGCCCTCGGAGATTGACCTAGACCAGCTACGGCAGTCGGAGAGCGAGGGCATCCTACAGCACCTCGTGGCCGAACGCGGGCGGCTCTACAACGTCGCGGACGAAGCGGAGCGGCTTGGCGACTTCCGTTCAGCGATCCAGGCGCACCGGGCGATCAACGACAACATCAGCACGACGGCCAAGCTGCTAGGCGAGCTGTCCACCGGCAGTCAGACCACGATCAACAACAACCTCGTGGTGGCGCCTGAGTATCTGGACATGCGTAACGAGCTGATCCGGGCGCTGCGCCCGTACCCGGAAGCCTGCCGGGCCGTGGCGCAGGTGCTCCGGCGGTACGAGGGCGCGGAGCCGCACCAGACCGGCACACATCAAAAGGTGCTGGAACATGCTGGCGGCTGACCTAGCGCGGGCGCTCGATCCCGTCACCTTTGCCCGGGACGCGGGCATCACGCCCGATCCGTGGCAGGCGGACGTGCTCACAAGCACCTCTCACAAGGCGCTGCTGCTGTGCTGCCGGCAGAGTGGCAAGAGCACCACAACGGCGCTGTGTGCGCTTCACGAGGCCACATACAGCCCCCGGGCGCTTATCCTGCTGCTGTCCCCGTCGCAACGGCAGTCGAGCGAGCTGTTCCGCAAGGTGATGGCGTTCTATTCGGCCATCCCCGGCGCGCCTGAGATTTATCAGGAAAGCGCCATGCGTGCGGAGTTCGTGAACGGGTCGCGCATCATCGCCTTGCCGGGCAGCGGGCAGACCGTGCGCGGTTATTCCGGCGCATCGCTCGTGGTTATCGACGAAGCGGCGCAGGTGGACGACGAATTGTTGGCAGCCGTGCGCCCGATGCTGGCAACCACGCGCGGCCGGCTGATCGCCCTAAGCACGCCCTACGGCAAGCGCGGCTGGTTTTACGAGGCATGGCGCGGGGCCGGCGACTGGCAGCGCATCTGCGTTACGGCGGACGATTGCCCCCGTATCTCGCAAGAGTTTCTGGACGAAGAGCGCGCCGAATTGGGCGAATGGTCCTTCCGCCAAGAGTATCTGTGCGAGTTCGTGGATACCGAGGAACAGTTTTTCGCGACCGACGTAATCGAGGCCGCGCTTTCGGATGAGGTTCAACCGCTATGGTGATGGTCGGAACAGAAGATCGAAGCAATTACGTTGTCGGTGTGGACTTGGGGCAGTCCCATGACCCGACCGCGATTGGCGTGATCGAGCGCACGGATACATATGAGTTGCACCATTGGGTGCGCGAGCGGGGAATCAATGACGCGGAAGCACGCCGCAAAAAGGATGTTCCGCCGCGCTTCGCCTTGCGTCACCTTGAGCGGCTGCCGCTCGGCATGTCCTACCCGGCGCAGGTGGATAAGGTGCAGACCGTCCGCGCCCGGCTGCCGCAGCGGACCGAGTTGGTGATTGACCGAACCGGCGTGGGGCGGGCGGTGTTCGATATCTTTCGTTCACACGGCGTAAGAGCACAGGCGGTCGATATCACGGCCGGCGACGGGGCTTCGCAGTCCAGTGACGGCTGGCGGGTGTCCAAGAAAGACCTGGTGAGCCGATTGCAGGCGCTCTTGCACCAGGGGCACTTGAAGATCGCTAAGGGCATGCCGGAGGCGCAGGCGCTCGTGAAGGAGCTACAGGACTTCCGCGTGACCTTCACGCAGGCGGGTAATCCGACGTTTAATGCCCGTGAAGGCCAGCACGACGACCTTGTGTTGGCCGTGGCCATCGCCTGCTGGTGGTCCGCCATGCCGAGCCGTTCGGTGACGGCTCATCGGCTGCAATGGCAGGGGCTATCTGCCAAGGTCGTATAGACCGCGCTCGATCAAGCGCCGGATCGCCTCAGCCCGGCTTGGTAGGTCGGGCTGCTGCCGGCGCCATTCGTCCAGGCGTTCGACCTCTTCCGTGGTCATGTGGATCGGGATTCGCTGGTCGCGTTTCTGTGTCATGGGCACAGAATATACCGGGTGTGCCTGCGGCACAAGATTGTGCTTGCGTTGTGCCGGTTGTGCCGCTAGCGTTATAGGCACAGCAGAACGGAGAGGCTGCAATGTCCAACGTCGTTCAAGTCGCTTTCGGCAAAGCCGCGCCCCGCAACCCGGAGCCGGCGCCCGGTCTGTTCGCGCACCCGACGATGGCCCCGTTTGCCAAGAGCCTGACGGCAGACCAGCGGACGCAGGTTGAAACCCTGATCCGCGACGCGTGGGTGCAGGGTTGGACGGTGGAGACGTTGCAGACGCAACTCGCCCGCCTGCTGGACCGCAAGCGGAAGCACACGGCGCTGCTGGCCCGTACCGGGCTGGCGGTTGCCGCACACGCCTAATGGGAGGCACAAATGTCCGTTTCAAAGATCAACACCAACGCCGACGATCTCAGCCAGACGATGCAGGAAATGGGAAAAGACGTTGACGCTATAAACGACGCCGTTGACGGCCTGCGGGCGCTGGCGATGCTGCTGCACGGGTATCAAGACGATACCGTTGGCACGAGCCAAGTGATGCGCCTGCTAGACCCCATCGTTGCGAACCTGCAAAACGCGGCCGAGCAAGCCGAGGTCAGGTCGCGTAGCGCGCGCCGCGCCATGAACGGCGAACGCCCGCTGCCCGGCGAAAACGACCTGTACCTATGCCGGCTGTCCAAAGAGTACCAAGAGATTTGCGAGGCAAATACCGGGATCGTCTCGGATGACGAGTCGGCCATCATGGACAAGATGCTCGCAACGCCCGCTGACAGCATTATCGGCGTTGCTGCCAAGCTGGCGGCGGTGTCACGTACCCGCGACCCCGAGCCGACTGCGGTATGCGACAAGTTGGAACATCGCGCGCTTGTCGAGGTTGAGCGGCTCGGCGGGTTCGCCCCTGAGAGCCGCGACAAGGCCGCATAGACGCAAACGCTAATTTGGCGTCTTTCGCCCCCGGTGCCCCGCGCATCGGGGGCTTTTCACGTAAAAGGCCCGCCGAACCGCAAACGCTAGCTCGACGGGCCTCCGCGAATACGACCGGCAAGCGGTCAGTTATTTTATAACACGTGCGGATTCGCCCGGCAAGCGGACATGGTGCGGACATGAAAAAACCCGGCTGCGTGAGCCGGGCTGTAAGTCCCTGAATTTGTTGGAGGCCCGGGCCGGAATCGAACCGACGTGCGGGGATTTGCAGTCCCCTGCATCACCACTCTGCCACCGGGCCAGAAAGCCGCAATAGTTGGGGCGCGGCAGGCTGCTGCGCCGTCCAACCTGCGGGGGGCACGTATAAAGAGGGGCCCCGAACCGGTCAAGCGGATCGCACGGCCCGCCAGCGCCCGGGCGCGCGGGCGTTGCTTCGCTTGGAGGTTCGCGCCTATAACGGCGCGCGTGCAGGCGTTTGCCGCGCGACGGCGGCACACCACCTTCACTCTCGGCCGGGCCGCCTTCCACGCCCGGTCCGGCACACCGCCCGAACGAGAGGACCCATGGTCGATTACGCCACCGCCCGGATGAACATGGTGGAAAGCCAGTTGCGCACCAACAAGGTCACCGATCAGCGGGTCCTGGAGGCGTTCGAGACGATACCGCGCGAACGGTTCGTGCCGGATCACCTGCGCAGCCTCGCCTACGTCGACGAGGATTTGCGGCTGAAAGGCGACCGCTACCTGGTCGAGCCGATGGTGCAGGCCAGGTTGATGAACGTCGCCGACATCCGGCCCGAGGACGTGGTCCTGGTGGTTGGTGCTGGCACCGGGTACGCCTGCGCGCTGTTGTCGACCATCGCCGCGACCGTGGTTGGGCTGGAAAGCGATCCGGAACTGGCCAAGCTCGCGGAGAGCGCGCTGCAGGAGCAGGGCATCGACAACGCCGTCGTGATCCAGGGCGAGATGGAGAAAGGCTACGCCAAGCAGGGCCCGTACGACGTCATCCTGGTCAACGGCGCGGTGGCGGAGGTGCCCAAGGCGCTCACCGACCAGCTGAGCCCGCAGGGCGGGCGGCTGGTCACGGTCGTGCGCAGCGGCACCGGCCCGGGCAAGGGCACGGTGTTCGAGCGCTGGGACAAGGCCGTCGGCCGGCGCACCCTGTTCGACGCCAACACGCCCGTGTTGCCCGGCTTCCGCAAGCAGACCGGATTCGTCTTCTAAGCGTGCCGTGCCGCCTGGCCACGCCGCACGCCGAATAAGGACAGCCTCGATCTCATGACCGTTTCCCGCCGTTTCCGTCGCCGCCGCGCGGTCCGTCGCGTGGCGCTCAAGAGCGCGGCGTCCGCCGCCGTGCTGGCCGCGGCCGCGCTGCTGCCCGCGAGCGCCTCGGCCGAGAGCTTGCAGCAGGCGCTCGCCAACGCCTACCGCAGCAACCCCAATCTGGAGGCGGCGCGCCGCGCGCTGGGCGCCACCAACGAGGCGGTGCCGCAGGCCCAGTCCGGCTGGCGGCCCAGCGTCACCGTACGTGGACAGGCCGGCCGGCAGCGCAGCGATACCGAGCTAGGGGATCTGAGTCCCCTTCAACAAGGCGGCGTCGAATACACCACGCCGCTGAGCGCCTCGCTCGAGATTAGGCAGCCGCTGTACCGCGGCGGTAGCACGGTCGCCGGGGTCGCCCGCGCCAAACTCGAGGTCCGGGCCGAGCGCGCCCGTCTGGCGTCGACCGAGCAGGACATCCTGTTCCGCGCCGCGCAGGCTTACATGAATGTCTGGCGCGATCAGGCGGTGCTGCGGCTGAACGACAACAACGTCGAGGTGCTGCGCCGGCAGCTGCAAGCCACCCGGGACCGTTTCGAGGTCGGCGAGGTGACGCGCACCGACGTGGCGCAGGCGGAATCGCGCCTGGCCCGCGCGATCGCCGACCGGACCGATGCGCAGGGCCAGTTGAACGCCAGCCGCGCCGCTTACAAGGAAGTCATCGGGCAGATGCCGGAGAACATCGAGCAGCCGCCGGTGCCGGACGGCCTGCCGGCCAACCTGCAATCCGCCGTCTCGCAGGCGCGCGAGGCGAACCCGCAGGTGCGCGCGGCCGAATTCGCCTACCGCGCCCGGCGCGAGGAGACGCGCGAGGTCGCGGGCCAGCTCCTGCCAAGCGCCGACCTGGTGGCGGAACTCGCGTACAGCGAGGAGCAGCAGAGCGGCGGCACGTCTGGGGAATCCGCGGAGATCCGGGCCGAGGTGACGATCCCGCTGTACCAGCAGGGCCTGGTTTACTCTCAGGTGCGCGAGATCAAGCAGCGCGCCAACCAGGCGCGGCTGAACCTGCGCGCCGCGCGCAACACCGCCGAAGAGACCGCGGTCAGCGCCTGGGAGACCCTGCAGGCGGCGCGCGCGCAAATTGAGTCGCTGGAGGAGCAGGTCCGCGCCGCGGAGATTGCGCTGGAAGGCGTGCGCCAGGAACTGCAGGTCGGCGCCCGCACCGTCCTCGACGTGCTCAACGCCGAGCAGGAGCTGCTCAACGCCGAGGTCAGTCTGGTCCGCGCCCAGCGCAACGAGGTCGTCGCCGCCTACCGCGTGCTGCAGGCGGTGGGCCAACTGAACGCCCGCGCGATCGGCCTGGACGTTCAGGTATTCAAGCCCATGCGCAACTACCAGGCGGTCGCCGGCAAGTGGTTCGGCTGGGGCCTGCCGGAAGAGCAGCCGGCCCAGCGGCAGGGGGCGCCGAGCCAGCAGGACCGGCCGACGAATCTCGACGGCGGGCCCAATTCCCACGGTGGCGGCAGCAGCCAGTAGCGGCCTGCCGCCCACCTTGCCGGCCGGGTGCGGTTGCGTTCGGGTTTTCTTTACCGACATGCTATAGGCTGGCGGATCGGCGAAGCGCACCCGGCGAAGGACGGCTTGATGAGCGACAGCAAGCAGGGCGGCGGCGAGCCGTCGATGGAGGAAATTCTCGCCTCCATCCGCAAGATCATTTCCGAAGACACCGCCGACGACCGCGCCGGGAGCACGCAGCACGGCGCCGAAGCTGACGATTCGGCACCGCAAGCTGACGATCAGGGCGACGATGTCCTGGAGTTGGACGACGCGGCCGACCCGATCAGCGCGGACCCCAGTGATACGGACCCTGGTGCCGCGGACGACGGCGACGACGCCCCGCTGGACCTGACCGAAGAGGTCGCCGCGGCGGGCGACGATACGAACCCGGACGACGCGGCGCCGCTCGACCTGGACGAGCAGGTCGACGCCGAGACCGCGGGCGCGGCGCAAGCCGACGCGGAGTACGTGTCCAACGACGACATCGGCGACTTCGACGAGATCGCCCAGGCCGCCGAGACGGTCCGTGATGACATCGCCAGCGACGATCGTGCCGCCGGCGATAGTGCCACCGGCGACCTGGCCGAGGAAGACACGGCGGGTGGAGCTGCCGCAGTTGACAGCGACGCCGCGGACGAAACCGCGTTCCTGGCAGACCCGTTCGACGGCACGCAAGCGGGCACGGACGCGCCCGATACGGCGGCGGAGGCCGCGCTTGCCGCCGGGGCGATGGCCGGGGCGCGTGGCGGCGAGGCGCAAGGCCGCGACGCGACCACCAGCCGGTCTGACGACACGGCGAGCCCGCTCGGCCCGGACGACCAGCGGGTGATCTCCGACACGGCCGAGCAGCAGGCGGTCGAGCAGCTGACCTCGCTCGCCCGGCAGGCGGACGACGCGCCCAGCGGCACCGCGGCCGACAACGTCGATCACATCCTGGCCCGGATGGTGCGCGATGCGTTGCGCCCGCAGCTGCGCGAGTGGATGGACCGCAACCTGCCGCAGATCGTCGAGCGGATCGTGCGCGAGGAGGTCCAGCGCATGACCAAGCGCGCCCAGGGCCTGGACGACGACACCCGCTATTAGCGCAGACGCGCTGAGGGCCGTGTCGGCGTTTGGCGGGTAAGCCGCGCGATCTTGCGTATGCCGTGCGGCCGCGCGGCCCCTTGCTTCACCCGGCAGATTGGCTAGGTTGCGCGCGGCGTGCGCGCGACCCGCTTGGCGTTGCCCAAGACATACCGCGCGCACCACGTTCATTTCTGCGCGAAGGTTTCAAGGCACGTCCATGCTCGACAAGACATTCAACCCGGCCGAGGTGGAACGGAAATTCTACGACGTCTGGCGTAAGTCCGGCGCTTTCCGCTGCGATCCGGACAGTCCGGCCAAGCCGTTCACGATCATGATGCCGCCGCCCAACGTGACCGGCAGCCTGCACATGGGCCACGCGCTCACCTTCACGCTGCAGGACGTGCTGACCCGGCATAAGCGGATGACCGGCTACGACGCGCTCTGGCAGCCCGGCATGGACCACGCCGGGATCGCGACCCAGTCGGTGGTCGAGCGCACCCTGGCGCAGGAGGGCAGCAGTGCCGCCGGGCTCGGCCGCCAGGCCTTCCTGGAGCGGGTCTGGGACTGGAAGGAACAGTCCGGCGGCACGATCTCGCGCCAGCTGACCCACCTGGGCGCCTCCCCGGACTGGGAGCGCGAGCGCTTCACCATGGACGCCGGCCTGTCCAAGGCGGTGCGCAGGGTGTTCGTCGAGTTGCACCGCCAGGGGCTGATGTACCGCGACCAGCGCCTGGTGAACTGGGATCCCAAGCTGCACACCGCGATCTCCGACCTGGAAGTCAACCAGGTCGAGGTCGACGGCAAGCTCTGGCACTTCAAGTATCCGGTGGAGGGCGAGGCCGACACCCATATCATGGTCGCCACCACCCGCCCCGAGACCATGCTGGGCGACACCGGCGTGGCGGTGCATCCGGAGGATCCGCGCTACCAGCACCTGGTCGGCAAGCACGTCATCCTGCCGCTGGTCGGCCGACGCATCCCGATCGTGGCGGACGCGTGGGCGGATCCCGAGACCGGCTCCGGCGCGGTCAAGATCACCCCGGCGCACGACTTCAACGACTTCGAGGTCGGCCGGCGCTGCGGGCTGGAGGTGATCAACGTCCTCGACCGCGACGCGGCGATCAACGAGAACGCGCCGGAAGACTACCAGGGCATGGACCGCTTCAAGGCGCGCAAGCAGATCGTCGCGGATCTGGAGGCCCTGGGTCTCCTCGCCAAGGTCGAGGAGCACCGCCACAGCGTGCCGCACGGCGACCGCTCCGACGTGCCGATCGAGCCGTGGCTGACCAACCAGTGGTACGTCGACGCCGCCACGCTCGCCAAGCCGGCGATGCAGGCGGTTCAGGACGGCCGGACCCGGTTCGTGCCGTCGAACTGGGAGAACGTCTACTTCGAGTGGATGCGCAATATCCAGCCCTGGTGCGTCTCCCGGCAGATCTGGTGGGGCCACCAGATTCCCGCCTGGTACCCGCTGGACGCCGAGGGCGAGGCGACCGGCGATCCGTTCGTCGCGATGACCGAGGACGAGGCCAAAGCCGAGGCCGAGCGGCGTCTGGGCAAGAGCGTGCGCATCCTGCAGGCCGAGGACGAGGTTCCCGCGGACAACCGCGGCCTGGACGGCGAGACCGTCTACCTGCGCCGCGATCCGGATGTGCTCGACACCTGGTTCTCCAGCGCGCTCTGGCCGTTCTCCACCCTCGGCTGGCCGGACGAGACGCCGGAGCTGGCGAAGTACTACCCGACCGACGTGCTGGTCACCGGCTTCGACATCATCTTCTTCTGGGTCGCCCGGATGATGATGGCGGGTCTGCACTTCATGGGCGACGTGCCGTTCCACACCGTCTACATCCACGCCCTGGTTCGCGATGCCCACGGCCAGAAGATGTCGAAGTCCAAGGGCAACGTGATCGACCCGCTCGACATCTGCCAGCGCTACGGCGCGGACAGCCTGCGCTTCACCCTGATCGCGCTGTCAGCCCAGGGCCGCGACGTCAAGCTGTCCGAGGACCGGGTCGAAGGCTACCGCAACTTCGCCACCAAGCTGTGGAACGCCGCCCGCTTCTGCCTGATGAACGGGGTTGAGCCCGATCCCGGCTTCGATCCCGGAAAGGTCGGGCAGACGGTCAACAAGTGGGCCGTCGCCAAGACGGTGCGCGCCGCCCACGGGGTGGACGAGGCGCTCGCCGCCTACCGCTTCAACGACGCGGCGAGCGCGCTCTACCAGTTCACCTGGCACCAGTTCTGCGACTGGTACGTCGAGTTCGCCAAGCCGATCCTGCAAGGCGACGACGAAGCCGCGAAGGCGGAGACCAGCGCCACCATCGCCTGGGTGATGCAGCGGCTGTTGCACCTGCTGCACCCGTTCATGCCGTTCATCACCGAGGAGCTGTGGGAGCAGTTCGGCGGCGGCGAGGGCAGCCGCCTGATCACCGGCAGCTGGCCGGAACTAGGCGAGGGCCTGATCGACGCCGACGCGGAGGCCGAGATCGACTGGGTCACCCGCACGATCGGCGAGATCCGCACGGTGCGCGGGGAGATGAACGTCCCCAACAAGGCCGAGGTGCCGCTGCACCTGGAAGGCGCGGGCGCGACCACCAAGGCTCGCCTGGACCGCCACGCGACCCTGATCCGGCGGCTCGCCAAGCTGTCCGAGATCCGCACCCTCGACCGGGTCGACACCCGCGGCGCCGCGCAGCTCTTGATCGACGAGGCGACGGCGGTGCTGCCGCTCGCCGAGATCATCGACCTCGCCCAGGAGCGCCAGCGCCTGCAGAAGGAGCTGGAGAAGCTCGACCAGGAGATCGCCAAGTACGACAAGAAGCTCGGAAACGCCGATTTCCTGAACAAGGCCCCGCAGGCCGTGGTCGAGGAACAGCGCGACCGCCGCGCGGACGCCGCCGCGTCCAGGGAGAAGCTGGCGAACGCCCTGGAGCGGCTCGTGGGGTAGGGGGGCCCTCGGGCGGGTAGATACCCGTCGGGCGTCCTTCGAAACGGGTGCTGGCGCGCCCCGCTCAGGATGACGTGCGCTTTGTAAGTCACTGATTTTAAAACTCACGTCATGCTGAGCAGGTCGGCGCAGCCGACCGTGTCGAAGCACGCCTGACGGCCCTCGCCCAGCACGCCACCGCCCGTCACGAAAACCGTTGGCTGCCCCGGAAGCCGGCGGCTATCCTCGCGTCCGGCGATACATGAGATGAGAGGAGAGAAGGCGCCATGCCGCTCGACGAGAACCAGAAGCGCCGTTTCGACAAGTCCAAGCTGCCCAGCCGCCACGTTACCGTCGGCCCGAACCGGGCACCGCACCGCTCGATGTACTACGCGATGGGGCTCACGGAAGAAGAGATCAACCAGCCGTTCGTCGGGGTGGCGACCTGCTGGAACGAGGCCGCGCCCTGCAACATCGCGCTGTCCCGGCAGGCGCAGGCGACCAAGTCCGGGTGCGAGGAAGGCGGCGGCACCCCGCGCGAGTTCACCACGATCACCGTCACCGACGGCATCGCGATGGGCCACCAGGGCATGAAGTCCTCGCTGGTGTCGCGCGAGGTGATCGCGGATTCGACCGAGCTCACCATGCGCGGCCATTGCTACGACGCGATCGTCGGCATCGCGGGCTGCGACAAGTCGCTGCCGGGGATGATGATGTCGATGGTCCGGCTCAACGTCCCAGCGGTGTTCATGTACGGCGGCACCATTCTGCCGGGGCGCTACAAGGACCGCGACGTCACCATCCAGGACGTGTTCGAGGGGGTGGGCGCGCACGCCGCCGGCAAGATGAGCGAGGACGACCTGCACGACCTGGAATGCCATGCCTGCCCGTCGGCCGGGTCGTGCGGCGGCCAGTTCACCGCCAACACCATGGCGTGCGTCTCCGAGGCGATCGGGCTCGCGCTGCCGGGCTCGGCCGGCGCGCCGGCGCCTTACGAGTCGCGCGACGAGTACGCCCGCGCCTCCGGCGTGGCGGTGATGGACCTGTTGGAGAAGAACATCCGCCCGCGCGACATCGTCACCCGCAAGGCGCTGGAGAACGCCGCCACGATCGTCGCCGCCTCCGGCGGCTCGACCAACGCCGCCCTGCACCTGCCGGCGATCGCGCACGAGGCCGGGATCGATTTCGACCTGCACGAGGTCGCGCGTATCTTCCGCCAGACGCCCTATATCGCCGACCTGAAGCCGGCCGGCCGCTACGTCGCCAAGGACCTGTTCGAGATCGGCGGCGTGCCCGTGCTGATGAAGGCGCTCTACGAGGGCGGCTATCTGCACGGCGACTGCATGACCGTCACCGGCAAGACGATCGCCGAGAACCTGGAGGCGGTGACCTTCCCCAAGGACCAGGACATCGTCCGCCCGACCAGCGACCCGATCTCCACCTGGGGCGGCGTCGTCGGCCTGCAGGGCAACCTCGCCCCGCAGGGCGCGATCGTGAAGGTCGCCGGCCTGGACACCCTGAAGTTCACCGGGCGCGCGCGCTGCTTCGACTGCGAGGAGGAGGCGTTCGACGCCGTCTCCAGGCGCGACTACCAGGAAGGCGACGTGATCGTGATCCGCTACGAGGGCCCGCGCGGCGGCCCCGGCATGCGCGAGATGCTGGCGACCACCGCGGCGATCTACGGCCAGGGCATGGGCAAGAAGGTGGCGCTGATCACCGACGGGCGCTTTTCCGGGGCCACCCGCGGCTTCTGCATCGGCCACGTCGGCCCGGAAGCGGCGGTGGGCGGCCCGATCGGCCTGCTGCGCGACGGCGACACGATCAAGATCGACGCCGACGAAGGCACGCTCGAGGTCGACCTGTCGGACGCCGAACTCGCCGAGCGCCGCAAGGCCTGGCAGCCGCGCGCCCACGACTACCAGGCCGGCACCATCTGGAAGTACGCCCAGACCGTCGGCGACGCCGAGAAGGGCGCGGTCACGCACCCCGGCGGGGCTGCGGAGACGCACTGCTACGCGGATATCTGACGGCCGCTCACTGATCCCCCTGCTCCACTGGGAGGAGGGGCGAGGGGAGGAGGAACCACGGGCGCGAATGCCGCGGGCAACCTCCTCTCCCTAACCCTCTCCTCCCGCTGGAGGAGAGGGGATAAGTTCGGCGTTTTCAGCGAAATACCCGTCGCCCTTCGTCCACGGAGCGTCCGCAATCGCCCGCATCGCCGTCGCCGGTTTTCAGCACGAGACCAACACCTTCGCGCCCGTAAAGGCGGACTTCGACGCCTTCGCGGTGCCGGGGGCGTGGCCGGGGCTGCTGCGCGGCGCTGAGGTGATCGCGGGCACGCGCGGGCGCAACCTGCCGATCGCGGGGTTCTGCGAAGCCGCCGAGCGGGCCGGGCACACCCTGCTGCCGCTGTCCTGGACGGCGGCGAGCCCGAGCGCGCAGGTGACCGACGACGCGTTCGCCCGGATCGCCAACCAGATCCTGGAGGACCTGTCGCAGCAGGTCGGTCTGGACGCGGTCTATCTCGACCTGCACGGCGCGATGGTGACCGAGCGCGAGGCCGACGGCGAGGGCGCGCTGCTGGCCCAAGTGCGCGCGCTCGTCGGCGACCAGCTGCCGGTGGTCGCCAGCCTGGACCTGCACGCCAACGTCTCCCGGGCGATGGTCGACCGGGCGGACGCGCTGATCAGCTATCGAACCTATCCCCACGTCGACATGGCGGAGACCGGCGCGCGGGCGCTGGCGCAGCTGGACGGGCTGTTCAACGGCACCGCCGGCCGGGCGACCGCGTTCCGCCAGATCCCGTTCCTGATCCCGCTCACCGCCGGCTGCACGCTGAGCGAGCCGGGTCGCGGGGTCTACGCCCGGCTGGCCGAGATCGAAGAAGCGCGTCCGGGGGTCATGCTGTCGTTCAACTGCGGCTTTCCGCCCGCGGACGTGCCCGACGCCGGGGCGAGCGTGATCGCCCACGCCCGCGACCAGACGACGGCCGATGCGGCGGCCGACGACCTCGCGGCCTACGTCACGGAGCGGGAAGACGCGTTCGGCGCCGACATCCTGCCGGCCGGCTCCGCTGTGACGCAGGCGATCGAGCTGGTGCGCGCCCGTCGCGGGCCGGTCGTGCTGGCGGACACGCAGGACAACCCTGGCGCCGGCGGCAACGGCGACACCACCGGCCTGCTGCGCGAGCTGCTGGCGCAGGGCGCGTCGGGCGTGCTCGCCGGCCTGCTGCACGACCCCGACGCCGCGCGGGCGGCGCACGATGCGGGCGAAGGTGCGGTGATCGAGGTCTCCCTCGGCGGTCGAACGCCAGGCGATACCCCGTTGGACGTGGGGGTAAAAGTGGCGGCGGTCGGGGACGGGCAGGTGACCGGGGTCGGCCCGTTTTACCGCGGTGCGCGCTTGCAGCTGGGGCCGTGCGCGCTGCTGGCGCTCGACGGCGGGCGGGTCCGGGTGGCGGTGGTCAGCCGCAAGCTGCAGGCCGCCGACCGCGCGCCCTTCCTGCACCTGGGCGCGGACCCGGCCGAGGCGGCGATCCTGGCGCTCAAATCCTCCGTGCACTTCCGTGCGGACTTCGGCCCGATCGCCAGCGATATCCTGATCGCCGCGGCGCCGGGGCCGAACCCGGTCGACCATACCCAACTCGCCTACCGCCACCTGCGCGCTGGGGTCCGCCTGATGCCGAACGGCCCGACCTTCCTGGGCGCCCCGCGGGGCTGAGACGCGCGGCTTTTACAGTGGGTTGCGCGCGAGTGCTCGACGTGGGTTTTAAGCGAAGGCTGAACCACAGAGGCGCAGTGACACAGAGATGGCGTGCAAGGGACGGCCGCGTGTCTACACGGTCTAACGTTTGCGATGTTTGCGCGCGCAAGCGCGCCGAAAAAGCCTTCGTCCGTCCCTGCACCACCATCATCAGGGCGGCACAATGCTCGGCGGGGCACAGAATCTCTGTGCCTCTATATCTCTGTGGTTCAATCTTAACCGGCATTCGCGCCCGAACACCGGCTCCGGGGCGGGTCACCCCCAGGGCCCGGGGCGCTTGTTCTTCGGCTTGGCGGACCTCTTCCCGGCCGTCGGCTGCGCCGGCTGCGTGCGGGGCGGGCGCTTGATGCGGATGCCCTTGGGCTGCTCGCCGCCGCCCCACAGCGGGATCGACTTGTGCCGGAAGCTGCCGATCAGCGCGGCGCCGGCGGCAAAGCCGCCGATGTGCGCCCACCAGGCGACGCCGCCGCCGCTGGGCCCGCTGCCGAGCGCCGCGACCAGCTGGAAGCCGATCCAGCCGACCAGCAGCAGCCATGCGGGAAAGCGCAGCGGGATCCAGAACAGCAGGATCGTTACCCACGCCTTGGGATGCAGGATCAGGTAGGCGCCCAGTACGCCCGAGATCGCGCCCGAGGCGCCGATCATCGGGGTGGTCGAACCGGGGGCGATCAGCACGTGGGCGAGCGCGGCCGCGGCACCGCAGATCAGGTAGAAGGCCACGAACTTCAGGTGGCCCATGGCGTCCTCGATGTTGTCGCCGAACACGCCCAGGAACAGCATGTTGCCGGCGAGGTGCATGAACCCGCCGTGCAGGAACATCGAGGTGAACAAGGTCGCCCAGGCCGGCAGCAGCGATAGGTCCGGCGCCAGTTCGCGCGCGCCCACCAGGACCGCCGGGATCAGGCCGAAGCTGTAGGCGATCGCCTGCGCCGCCCGCGGGCCGGAGGTGACCTGCAGGATGAACACGACGATGCAGGCCGCGATGATCGCCCAGGTGACGACCGGCCGGTCGATCAGGATACGCGGGTTATCGTCCTGCAGCGGAATGAACGGCATCGCGGGTCCCTTGGCGTGTGCGGCGCAGATGTCTCCCGGAGACTAGCGCGGATGGCGGCGCTTTGCAGGCATTCGCACGTTCGCGGTTGGTTTTGGGGAATGATGGGCGTCCCGGCGGGTCCCTCTCCCTTGAGGGGAGAGGATAGGTGAGGGTGGGACTTCCAGCTGTGCGCCGGGGAGTCCCACCCTCACCCTCCCACGCCCTGAAGGGCGCGGGCCCCTCCCGCTCGCCTCGAGGGAGAGGCGAAGAGCGCCGCGGTGCCGCTGTTGATCGTCGTCGGGCGTGCTTCGACGCGCCGCCGCGGCCGGCGGCTGGTCCGTATGAAGTTAACTTATCTATCTGAACAACCTATCACTTCATCCTAGGCAGGCTTGCGCAGCAAGCCGTGTCGAAGGGCGACTGCCGGGCGCCGAAGCCCCCGCGCCGGCCCTCATACGTCCAGCTCGCACACCACCGGGGTGTGGTCGGAGGCCTTGTCCCAGCCGCGCGGCGTGGTGTCGATCTCGCAGGTCTTCAGGCGGTCGGCGGCCTGCGGGGACAACAGCAGATGGTCGATCCGCAGGCCGTCGTCGTTGCGGAAGGCCGCCCCGTAGTCCCAGTAGGAATAGACGTGCCGGTCGTCGTGCAGGGCGCGCCACGCCTCGGTATAGCCAAGGTATTGGAGCGCGCGGAAGCGGTTGCGTGTCTCCGGCCTGCACAGCGCGTCGTCGGCGAAGCGCGCGGGGTCGTAGACGTCGTCGTCGGTGGGCGCGCAGTTGTAGTCGCCGCCCAGCACAGTCGTCTCCTCGCTGCGCAGCAGCGCGTCGGCGTGGGCGCGCAACCGGTCCATCCAGGCCAGCTTGTAGGCGTACTTGGGCCCGTCGGCGGGGTTCCCGTTCGGCAGGTAGATCGACCCGACCCGGACGCCGCAGGTCCGCGCCTCGATATAACGGGCCTGCGCGTCGTTCGCGTCGCCGGGCAGGGCCGTCGCGGTCACCTCGATCGTGTCCCTGGACAGGATCGCCACCCCGTTATAGCTCTTCTGCCCGACCACCGCCGCCGCGTAGCCGGCGGCCTGGACCTCCATGCGCGGAAAGTTGTCCTCCGTGCACTTCAGTTCCTGCAGCAGCACCACGTCCGGCTGCGCCTGCTTGGCCCAGTCGGCCAGATGGCCGGCGCGCTGCTTGATCGAATTTACGTTCCAGGTGGCGACGCGCAGGGGCATGGCGGCGGCGCGAGCTCCTAGGCTTTCGCGGTTGGACAGAAGAAACGCCCGCGACGGATTTACGCGGCGCGGGCCTTAGATAAGTAACTGTCTGGGCAAGATGCTGAAAGGTAGAATTACCTTTCAGCATCTTGCCCAGTCTTCAAAAAGTTAGAGCAAAATTTACGACGTAAGCCGGTTCGGCTTACATCGTAAAATCGCTCCTGCGCGTCGTGGCGGCGCGAACGACGTGAACTAGATCGAGAAGGAGGCGCCGCAGCCGCACGAGCTGCTGGCGTTGGGGTTGCGGACCTCGAAGTACGAGCCGATCAGGTCGTCGACGTAGTGCAGCTCGGAGCCGCCCAGCAGCTCCAGCGACACCTCGTCGATCACGATCTTCACGCCGTCGCGCTCGAAGGTGTGGTCGTCGTCGTTGATCTGCTTGTCGAAATCGAAGCCGTAGCGGAAGCCGGAACAGCCGCCGCCGGACACCGACACCCGCAGCAGCAGCTGTGGGTCGCCCTCCTGCTCGATCAGGTAGGCGATCCGCTTGGCCGCGGCCTCGGTGATCGTCATCGGCTTCAGGCCGCCCTCGGGCGCCGCGCCGGCGTCGGCCCCGGCGGGGGCGGCGTCGCCGGCGGTCTCGCGGTTGAGCAGCGATTCCTGCTGCAGGCTTGCGGTCTCGCTCACGGCTGTTGCCTTTCGACGCTTCCAGGAACTCCATCTCCTAATGTAAACGCCCGCACATCCCTGTCAAACCGCGCACCGGCAACACGGCCCTGCCGGAATCGCGGGGCCGGGCAGAGTGCGGGGCAGGGGCGATTGCGGGGCAGGAGCGATTGCGATGGGGCATGATTGCGACGGGGCCCGCGCCCGCGTAGGCTCGCCATCGTGATGAGCGTCAAGACGGTCAACGCCCGCAGCCTCGCGGCCTACGCGAGCGATCCCGACGCCTCGCGCGGGCGGCGGCACGCCGAGCCCGAAAGCGCGACCCGCAGCGTGTTCCAGCGCGACCGCGACCGGATCGTCCACTCCGGCGCGTTCCGGCGGCTGCAGTACAAGACCCAGGTGTTCGTCTACCACGAGGGCGATTACTTCCGTACCCGCCTGACCCACAGCCTGGAGGTGGCGCAGATCACCCGGTCGGTCTGCCGCCAGCTGGGCCTGAACGAGGACCTGGCGGAGGCGGTCGCGCTCGCCCACGATCTCGGCCACACGCCGTTCGGCCACGCCGGCGAGGAGGAGTTGGGCCGGCAGCTGAAGGCGCACCGGGCGGGCAGTTTCGACCACAACGTGCAGACCTTCCGGATCCTGACCGCGTTGGAGCATCGCTACGCCGGCTTCGACGGGCTGAACCTGACCTGGGAAAGCCTGGAAGGTGTGGTCAAGCACAACGGGCCGGTGCGCGAGCCGGCGCCGGAGCTGAGCGCGTTCTGCCGGGACTTCGACCTCGAACTGGGCACCCATGCGGGCCCGGAGGCGCAGGTGGCGGCGCTGGCCGACGACATCGCCTACGACAACCACGACATCGACGACGGCCTGCGCGCCGGGCTGTTCACGCTCGCCGAGTTGGAAGACCTGGACCTGGTCGGCCCGGTGCTGCACGAGGTGCGCGCCGCGCATCCCGGGATCGACGAGCCGCGGCTGATCCACGAGGCGGTGCGGCGGATGATCGACCGCATGGTCGGCGACCTGTTGAGCGAGACGCAGCGCCGGCTGCACGAGCTGGCGCCGGACAGTCCGGCGGCGGTGCGCGGGGCGTCCGCGCCGGTGGTTGCGTTCTCCGACGCCATGCGTCAGAAGGAGCGCGCGCTGCGCCAGTTCCTGTTCGAACGCATGTACCGCCACTTCAAGGTCAACCGCATGACCCAGAAGGTGCGGCGCGTGGTGCGCGAACTGTTCGAGCAGTACACGCGGGCGCCCAACTGCCTGCCGCCCGACTGGCGCGCCCACGCCGAGGCGCTGGACGCCCCGCAGCGCGCCCGGGTGGTGGGCGACTACATCGCCGGCATGACCGACCGCTACGCCATCGAGGAACACCGCAAGCTGTTCGACGTGACGGCTGCGACGTAAGAGATCAGCACCCCGCGCACCACCGCCGGGGTCGAGACGCTGGGTACGCGAGATCCGATGAACTTCTATACCGCCTTCCGCGACCGCATCGTCCGGGAGCTCGCGGCCCTACAGGACGCCGGCACGCTGCCGGGCGGCCTGGAGCTGGCCAACGTCAAGGTGGAGCCGCCGCGCGATCCCGCCCACGGCGACATCGCGACCAACGCCGCGATGGTGCTGGCCAAGCCGGCCGGGATGAAGCCGCGCGAGATCGCCGAGCCGCTGGCCGAGCGGCTGCGCGCGCTCGACGAGATTACGGCATGCGAGGTTGCCGGGCCCGGCTTCGTCAACATGCGCCTCGCCACCCCCTTCTGGGCGGAACTGCTGGCCCGGCTGCTGCAAGCCGGCCGCGACTGGGGCGCGAGCGACCTGGGGCAGGGCACGCCCGTCAACATCGAGTACGTCTCCGCCAACCCGACCGGACCGCTCACCGTCGGGCACGCCCGCGGCGCAGTCGTCGGCGACGCGCTGGCGGGCTTGCTGTCCAAGGTCGGCTATGACGTCTGCCGCGAGTATTACGTCAACGACGCCGGCGGGCAGGTCGATACGCTCGCCCGGTCCGCCCACCTGCGCTACCGCGAGGCGTTGGGCGAGCAGATCGGCCAGATTCCCGAGGGCCTCTATCCGGGCGACTACCTGAAGGATGTCGGCCGGGCGCTGGCCGAGCGCGACGGCGCCAAGTGGCAGGCGGTCGACGAAAGCGCGTGGCTGCCGGAGGTGCGCCGGTTCGCGATCGACCAGCTGATGGCGCTGGTGCGCGAAGATCTGGCCGCGATGGGCGTCCAGCACGACGTATTCACGAGCGAACGCGAACTGACCCAGGCCGGCGCGGTCGAGGAAGTGCTGGGCTACCTGGAAGCGCGCGGACTGATCTACACCGGCGTGCTCGAGCCGCCCAAGGGCAAGAAGCCGGAGGATTGGGAAGAGCGCCCGCAGACGCTGTTCAAGGCGAGCGCGTTCGGCGACGACGTCGACCGGCCGATCCGCAAGCACGACGGTTCCTGGACCTACTTCGCCGCCGACATGGCCAACCACCTGGCCAAGTATCGGCGCGGCTACGCCCGGATGATCAACGTGTGGGGCGCCGACCACGGCGGCTACGTCAAGCGCATGCAGGCGGCCGTGAAGGCGCTGACCGACGGCGAAGGGCATCTGCACGTCGCGCTGTGCCAGCTGGTCAAGCTGCTGCGCGCGGGCGAGCCCGTGAAGATGTCCAAGCGCTCCGGCAATTTCGTCACCCTGCGCGAGGTGGTCGACGAGGTCGGCAAGGACGTCGTGCGGTTCATCATGCTGACCCGCAAGAACGACGCGCAGCTGGAGTTCGACCTGGAGAAGGTGGTCGAACAGTCCAAGGACAATCCGGTGTTCTACGTGCAGTACGCCCACGCGCGCTGCCACTCGGTGCTGCGCCACGCGGAAGCCGAGATGCCGGAGATCGCGCTCGACGGGACCGCGCTCGCGCAGGCACGGCTGTCGCGCTTGACCGACTCCGAGGAAATCGGGCTTATCAAATACCTAGCCGGTTGGCCGCGCACGGTGGAAGGCGCGGCGGAGGCGTACGAACCGCACCGCCTGGCGTTCTACCTGCACGACGTGGCGGCGGCGTTCCACGGGCTGTGGACCAAGGGCAAGGACGACGCCGCCCTGCGCTTCCTGCAGCCCGACGACCCAGAGCTGACGCGCGCGCGTCTGGCGCTGGTGCGCGGGACGCAGCAGACGATCGCGTCGGGTCTGGAGATCATGGGCGTGGATCCGCTGGAGGAGTTGCGCTAGATGCCGTCCGACCGAGGCCCGACCGACCCCCGTCGGCCCCGCGCCAGCGACGATGGCCGCGACGCGCGCGGCCGCGACGACTGGGACGCGGAGGACGACCTTGGGCCGGTGCACGAGCAGCGCTCCGCCAGCGATTATTACGACGACGATCCCTACGACGACTACGACGACGGGCCCCGCCTGCTCGCCCGGCGGCTGGTGCAGGGCGGCGTCGCGCTGCTGGCGGTGGTGCTGTTCCTGGGCGTGGTCTGGTACGCCTACACCTGGGGCAGCCGCTCGGCCGCGACCGGCGACGTGCCGGTGGTCGCCGCGCCGGAGGGGCCCGAGAAGGTCGAGCCCAAGGATCCCGGCGGCATGGACGTGCCGCACCAGGACAAGCTGCTGCTGAACCAGGACGGCGAGGGCAACGGCGGCCAGGTCGAACGCCTGCTGCCGCCGCCGGAGGAGCCGCGCCCGCCAGCGCAGAGCCAGCCGGCGCAGCCCGCGGATCCGCAGCAGGGCGAGGGCACCCCGCCCGCCGACGGCGGCGACGGTCGGCAAGTCGCCGACTTGCCGGAGACGACCGTGCCTGACCAGAGCATGCCCGAAGCCGGGACCGGCGGCACGCCCCCAGAGTCCGACGGCGACGCCCAATCAGCCGACGGGGCGACCCGCACGCCCGAGCGCAAGCCGGGCGGCGACGGCGCGAGCGGGTCGCAGAGCAGCCAGACGGAGACGGCCGCGGCCGATCCGGCGCAGAGCGGGGCCGAGGCGACGGGCCAGCCGGATCGCGCCCCGGCGGAGGGCCGGTTCGCCGTGCAGCTCGCCGCGTTTACCAGCGAGCAGGCCGCGCGCCAGGCCTGGTCGTCCTACCAGCAGCGGTTCCCCGACATCTTGGGCGGGCAGCAACTTCTGCTGCAGAACGCGGAAGTCAACGGGCAGATGTTCTGGCGCGTGCGGACCGGCCCGTTCGCCGACCGGTCGGCGGCGCAGAGCCTGTGCAACCGGTTGCAGGCCGAGGACCAAGCCTGCCTGCCGGTGACCCGCTAGCTGGATGCCGCGGCGCGCGATCCTGGGCTGTGCCGGCCCGCAGCTGACCCGCGACGAGCGGCGCTTCTTCGCCGAGCAGGATCCGCTCGGCTTCATCCTGTTCGCGCGCAATTGCGAAAATCCCGAGCAGGTCCGCGCGCTGGTCGACCAGCTGCGCGATTCGGTCGGCCGGGCCGACGCCCCGGTGCTGATCGACCAGGAAGGCGGCCGGGTGCAGCGGCTGAAGCCGCCGACCTGGCGCCACGCGCCGGCCCCCGGACGCTTTGCCGAGCTGGCCGAGCGCGACCTGGACGCGGCGCGCGAAGCCGCGCAGTTGAACGCCCGTCTGCTGGCCCACGAGCTCGGCGAGCTCGGCATCACGGTGGATTGCGTCCCCTGCCTGGACATTCGGGTGCCTGGGGCGAGCGAGGTGATCGGCGACCGGTCGTTCGGCGCCGACCCCGGCCTGATCGCCGCGCTCGGCAAGGCGGTGGTCGACGGCCTGCTGACCGGCGGCGTGCTGCCGACCATCAAGCACGTCCCGGGCCACGGCCGCGCGCTGGTCGACAGCCACCACGAACTGCCGCGCGTGGCCGCCGACCTTGCGACCCTGCGTGCCAGCGACTTCCGGCCGTTCGCCGAGCTGGTCGGGGCGTACTGGGCGATGACCGCGCACGTGATCTACACGGCGATTGATCCCGACCGGCCGGCCACCCTGTCGCCCTCGGTGATCGGCGAGACGATCCGGGACGAGATCGGCTTCGACGGCGTTCTGATCTCCGACGACCTGTCGATGCAGGCGCTTTCCGGCGGGTTCGCCGAGCGCGCCGCCGGGTCGCTCGCGGCCGGTTGCGATCTCGTGCTGCACTGCAACGGCGCGCGCGAAGAGATGGCCGCCGTGATGGCCGGTACCGGCGCGCTGGACGGCGAGACCATGCGCCGGGTGCAGATGGGCGAGCGGGCGCGCCGCGCCTGGGCCCGGCCGCTCGACGCCGAGGCGGCCCGGCGACAGCTTGACGCCCTGCTGGCGGGCGCGTAGCCACACACCCTGTTGGTTCTGGAGCCTGGCAGCCGGTGAGCAACGTCGTTCCGTTCGAGGAAGATCCGCCACGCCGCGACGCCGACGGCAACCCGGAGCGGCTGGTCGTTGACCTGGGCGGCTTCGAGGGGCCGATCGACGTGCTGCTGCAGCTGGCGCGCGACCAGAAGGTCGACATCACCCAGCTGTCCATCCTGTCGCTCGCCGAGCAGTACCTCGCGTTCGTGCGCGCGGCGCGCCGTTTGCGCCTCGAACTGGCGGCCGACTACCTCGTGATGGCGGCCTGGCTCGCCTACCTGAAATCGCGCCTGCTGCTGCCCGAGCAGGAGAGCCAGGAGGAGGAGCCCTCGGGCGCGGAGATGGCCGCCGCCCTGCGCTTCCAGCTGCAGCGCCTGCAGGCGATGCAGGATGCCGGCAAGAAGCTGATGGCGCGCCCGCGCCTGGGGCAGGAGGTGTTCGCCCGCGGCGAGCCGATGGAGATCCCGGTCGTCGACCGGCCGAGCTACCAATGCTCGCTGTACGAACTGCTGCAGGCGTACGCCCGGCAGAAGGTGCATCACGAACCCGAAAGCCTGCGCGTCGATCCGCACGACCTCTACTCGGTCGAGGATGCGCTGGGCCGGCTGAAGCGCCTGCTGGGCGTCGCGCCGACCTGGAGCACGCTGGCGGCGTTCCTGCCGCCCGGCATGGACAGCGGTTTGCGCCGGCGCAGCGCGTTCGCCGCAACCTTCGCCGCCAGCCTGGAGATGGTTCGCGACGGCAAGGTCGACCTGCGCCAGGACGAGACTTTCGGCCCGATCTTCCTGCGCCCGCGCGCGCCGGAGGACGCGGACCAGGAAGCCGGCGAGGTCGGACCTGCGGATGGCGACGGCGATGACGGCGGTGGCGACGGGGGCGGCGACGACGACGAGGGCGTTGGGGGCAACCACGGCGGCGGCGACGGGGGCCGGCCGGCATGAGCGACTCCCGTTTCGAGCGGCTGCGCCTGTTGGAAGCCGTTCTGTTCGCCGCGGCGGAGCCCAAGACCCCAGGCGAACTGTCGCGCCATCTGCCCGCGGACGCTGACGTCGGCGACCTGCTCAGCGAACTGCAGCAGCTGTACGCCAACCGCGGCGTTCAGCTGCGCCGGATCGGCGGCGCGTATGCCTTCCGAACGGCGGAAGATCTGGCGGGCCAGTTGCGGATCGACCGCGAGGTCACCCGCAAGCTGTCGCGCGCGGCCGTGGAGACGCTGGCGATCGTCGCCTATCACCAGCCGGTCACCCGCGGCGAGATCGAGGAGATCCGCGGGGTCAGCCTGAACAAGGGGACGCTGGACACCCTGCTGGAGGCGGAGTTCATCCGCCCGCGCGGCCGCCGGCAGACACCGGGTCGGCCGGTCACCTGGTGCACCACGCAGAGCTTCCTGGACCACTTCGGGCTGAGCGAGATCAAGGACCTGCCGGGGCTCGAGGAGCTCAAGGCGTCCGGGCTGATCGACCAGCGCCCGGCGATGGCCTCGCTGTCCGCCCGCGGCCTGCTGGGCGAGGCGGCCGAGCAGGACGATCCGGAAGACGACGGCGACGGGTCCGAAGGGTCCGAGGAGCGGCTGGATCCCGACTTCGGCGAAGATCTGGTCGAGCCGGGCGAGGCCGGCGACGGCGGCACCGAACCCCGCTGACCCCCGGTCTGCGCGTCCCGCGTGGCCGGGCGCGTCCCGCGTCCGCTTGAACCGCTAGCCCGCCTGGCATAGGTAGTCGGGGCGGACGGCCGCCAGGCTGGAGCTGACGGCGCGGCCGCTCACCCCTTCTTTTCGTCCGGAATACCGGCCGCTTCATGGAAGTCCTGAAACTCGAGCACGTCAGCCACGACTTCGGTCAGCTTCGCGCTGTCGACGATGTGACGCTGGCCGTGAGCCGCGGCGAGCTGGTCTGCCTGCTGGGCCCCAGCGGCTGCGGCAAGACCACCGCGCTGCGCGTCGCGGCCGGCCTGGAGCGTCTGCAGCAGGGCCGCGTGCTGATCGACGGCGAGCCGGTCGGCGACCAGAAGCACGACGTTCCTCCCGAAGACCGCAGCGTGGGCCTGGTGTTCCAGGATTACGCGCTGTTTCCGCACCTGGACGTGAAGGGCAACGTCGGCTTTGGCTTGCGCGGCTGGTCGAAGAAGAACCGCGAGGCGCGCGCCCGGGCCATGCTGGGGCAGGTCGGCATGGCGGCGATGGCGGACGCGCATCCGCACATGCTCTCCGGCGGGCAGCAGCAGCGCGTGGCGCTGGCGCGCGCGCTGGCGCCGAACCCGAAGGTCATGCTGCTGGACGAACCGTTCTCCGGCCTGGACGTGACGCTGCGTCACACCATTCGCGACGAGACGCTGAACGTCCTCAAGAGCGCCGGGGCGGCCACGCTGATGGTCACCCACGATCCCGAGGAGGCGATGTTCATGGCCGACCGGGTGGCGTTGATGCGCGATGGGCGAATCGTCCAGGTGGGTCCGCCGGCGGACCTCTACGCCAAGCCGGTCGACAAGTTCGTCGCCAGCTTTTTCGGCGATATCAACCGCCTGCCGGGGAGCGTGACGGGCGGCCAGGTGCAGACCCCGTTCGGCCGGCTGGACGCGGCGCACCTTGCCGAAGGACAGGCGGTCGAGGTGCTGATCCGCCCGGAGGCGCTGCACGTCCAGCCCTGTGCCGCGCCGGAGGACCGCGCGCCCGGTCAGCGCCCCGCCCGGGTGCGCGCCGCGCGCCTGCTCGGCCGGTCGTCGATGCTGCATCTGGACCTGCCGGCAAACGGCACGGAAGTGACCGCCCCGGCCGCCGATGCCCAGGACGGCATCCAGCTGCACGCGCGAATCCCCGGACGCTATCTCCCGGCGGAGAACGACCTGCTGGACGTTCAGCTCGATCGCAGCCAAACCTTTGTTTTTCCGGCGGATCACGTTACATAGTCGGGCACCGGACCCCCGACCGGATCGGCCGGCGGGTCGCGCCGTTGCGGCCCCCCAGGCTTTCTGCAATAGTCCGCTCGGGCGCCTGAAAAACTGGCGAACGACGACCTTCTCTCTCAAGGAGATCCCGGTATGGGAACGTTTAGTATCTGGCACTGGCTCATCGTCCTGGCCGTCGTGCTGATCCTGTTTGGCGGCGGCGGCAAGATCCCCAAGCTGATGAAGGACATGGGCAGCGGGATCAACGCCTTCAAAAAGGGTCTGAAGGACGACGACAAGAAGGCCGAGGCCGACGAGGCCGAGGCCGAGCCGAAGAAGATCGAGGGCGAGGCGACCACGGCCCAGTCCAGTACGGCCCAGTCCAGTACGGCCCAGGCCAGCACCGACGCCGACACGCAGAGCCAGGACAAGGACCGCAAGGCGGCCAACGGCTGAGCCGCCGCGTGCGCCAGCGTTCCTGACCCCGACGTTGTTGCGGCCCGCGCCAACCGGATCGCCCCGGGGCGCGGGCCGCGCTCGCCTACCCTAGTTTCCGCCCGCGCGAACAGGCCCCGCCATGTTTGACATCGGCTGGTCCGAAATGGCGATGATCGCTCTTCTGGCGCTCATCGTGATCGGACCGAAAGACCTGCCGACCGTGATGCGCACGATCGGCCAGTACACGCGCAAGGCGCGGATGATGGCGCGCGACTTCCAGTCCAGCCTCGACGATATGATGCACGAGACCGAGCTGGACGAGGCCCGCAAGACGGTCGAGAAGGCGTGCACCTACAATCCGAAGGACGAGATCGAGCGCGAAGTCGATCCCGACGGCTCGGTCCGCGAAACCGCGGCCGAGTTCGATCGGGAAACCCGGGCACACGACGCCGAGACCGACGACGGCGGCACAGGCGGCGGCGCGTCGGATAAGGCGGCGTCCAACAGGTCCGCGAGCGCGACGTCGTCGGGCGGGAGCGCCGCCGGCTCCGGCACGAAGACGTCCGGGACCAAATCGTCCGGCGCGAAGACTTCCGGGACGAAGAGCTCCGGCGGCACCAAGACCAAGAGCGCCGGCACCGCGACGGGCGCCACCGGAAGCACGAAGTCTTCGGGATCGAAAAGCGCGGCGGGCGCCAAGAGCACGGGCGCCAAGAGCGGCGGCCAATCCACCCGTGCCAGGTCGACCGGCACGAAGGCGCAGGGCGGCAAATCGACGGGCACGAAATCCTCGGACAGCAAGTCGGGCGGCGCCAAGTCGACAGGGTCCAAGTCGACAGGGTCCAAGTCGACGGGGACCAAGTCTGGCGGCACCAAATCCGGCGGCAACAAGAAAGCCGACAGCCCGGCTTCGAGCTAGGTCGGCACGTGCGCCGGCAGCGACGCGCCGACCAAGCGCGCCGCCAGCCGGCGAGGCGGGCGCGTTAGGCTGCGGCGACCAAGGTTAGAAGGGCGCATTCGGGCGTGAGCGAGGACACCTACGACGACCGCAAGATGCCGCTGCTCGATCACCTCATCGAGCTGCGCAACCGCATGCTGTGGAGTATCGGCGCGCTCATCGTCGGTTTCCTGATCTGCTTCTTCTTCGCCGAGGCGCTGTTCAACTTCCTGGTCGATCCGCTGGCCGACCTGCTGCAGCGCCGCGGGCTCGAGCAGGGCTACCGGCGGATGATCTTCACCGACCTCACCGAGGTCTTCTTCACCTACATCAAGGTGGCCTTCTTCTTCGGCGCCTTCATCACCTGTCCGATCTTCCTGACCCAGTTCTGGCTGTTCCTGGCGCCCGGCCTGTACCGGCACGAGAAGAAGGCGCTGGCGCCGTTCCTGGTGGCCTCGCCGATCCTGTTCTTCATGGGCGGCGCGCTGGTTTACTGGGCGATCTTCCCGCTGGCCTGGGAGTTCTTCTTGTCGTTCGAGACCTCGGGCGCCGGCGGCAACCTGCCGATTCAGCTGGAAGCCAAGGTCAACGAGTACCTCGGCCTGGTGATGAAGCTGATCTTCGCGTTCGGCCTGTGCTTCCAGCTGCCGGTGGTGATGACGCTGATGGCGCGCGTCGGCCTGGCGACCAGCGAGGGCATGCGGCGCAAGCGCAAGTACGCCATCGTCGGCGTGTTCGTCGTCGCGGCGATCTTTACCCCGCCGGACCCGCTCAGCCAGATCTCGCTCGCGGTGCCGATCATCATCCTCTACGAGGTCTCGATCTGGATGGCCCGGATGACCGAGCGCAAGCGCGCCGAGGCCGAGGCCGAGGTCGACCGCGAGGTCAACGACGAGTAGCGCCGCGCGCCCCGGCGGCCCGATCGACCGGGCCGCCGGGGCCGGCGACTCCGGTCGCGCCCCTTGTGCCGGCGCGGTCATGGACGGGTAACCACCCAGGCCTTATAACGCCTGCGGTTATTTGACGGGGCCGCGGCGACTGAGTTGGCAGGCGGCGCGTCCCGAACGGCGAATCGTGAACGAAAGACGCCATGCACGACCTTAAGTGGATCCGCGAACAGCCCGACACGTTCGACGCCGCGATGGCGCGCCGCGGGCTGGCGCCGCAGTCGCCGCGCCTGCTGGAGCTCGACCGGGAGCGCCGGCGCCTGCACCAGGACCTGCAGGAGATGCAGACCCGCCGGAACGAGGCGTCCAAGGAAATCGGCCAGCAGATGAAGGCCGGCGAGCAGGACGCCGCCGGGCGGGCGAAGCAGGAGGTCGCCGACCTGAAGCGCCGGATGGGCGAGGTCGAGGCACGCGAGCAGCAGCTGCAGGGCGAGCTGGACGACCTGCTGGCCGGCCTGCCCAACGCCCTTGCCGACGACGTGCCGGACGGGGAAGACGACGGCGACAACGTCCTGGTGCGCAGCTGGGGCACGCCGCACACGCCCGATCCCGCCAAGCAGCACTTCGAGCTGGGCGAGGCGACCGGCGAGATGGACTTCGAGCTGGCCGCCAAGCTGTCGGGCAGCCGGTTCGTGGTGATGAAGGGCGAGGTCGCCCGGCTGCACCGCGCGCTGGGGCAGTTCATGGTCGACCTGCAGTCGAACGCGCACGGCTATCAGGAAGTCAATCCGCCGGTCCTGCTGCGCGACGACGCGCTCTACGGCACCGGCCAGCTGCCGAAGTTCGGCGACGACCTGTTCCGCACCACCAACGGCTTCTGGCTGTCGCCCACGGCGGAGGTGCCGCTGACCAACCTGATGGCCGACGAGATCGTCGCCGAGGGCGACCTGCCGATCCGCTACACCGCGCTCACGCTGTGCTTCCGCGCGGAGGCCGGAGCCGCCGGCAAGGACACCCGCGGCATGCTGCGCCAGCACCAGTTCGAGAAGTGCGAGATGGTCTCGATCGCGCACCCGGACACCAGCTGGGACGAACTGGAGCGCATGGTCGGCTGCGCGGAGGCGGTGCTGCAGAAGCTGGAGCTGCCCTACCGCGTGGTCACGCTGTGCAGCGGCGACACCGGCGCGGCGGCGCGCAAGACCTACGACCTGGAGGTTTGGCTGCCGGGACAGGGGCTGTACCGGGAGATCTCCAGCTGCTCCAACACCGGCGACTACCAGGCCCGGCGGATGAAGGCGCGCTACCGCCCGGCGGAGGGCAAGGGAACGCGCTTCGTGCACACCCTGAACGGGTCCGGCATCGCCGTCGGGCGGGCGCTGATCGCGGTCCTGGAGAACCACCAGCAGCCCGACGGTAGCGTGCGCATCCCCGAAGCGTTGCGGCCCTACATGGGCGGTCGGGAGACGATCCTGGCCGGCGGGACTCCGGCATGACCGGACTCAAGCCGCTCGACCTCGCCGGTGCGCGGATCCTGATCACCAACGACGACGGCGTGCACGCCCCCGGCATCCGTGTCCTGGAGGAGATCGCGCGGACGCTCTCCGACGACGTCTGGACGGTCGCGCCGGAGACCGAGCAGTCCGCCACCAGTCACTCGCTCACCGTCCGCCGCCCATTGCGCCTGCGCCAGCTGGAGCCGCGGCGCCATTCGGTCGACGGCACGCCGACCGACAGCGTGGTGGTCGCGACCGCCAAGGTGCTGGCCGACCGCAAGCCGGATCTGGTGCTGTCGGGCATCAACCTCGGCTCCAACCTGGCGGAAGACGTGACCTACTCGGGCACGGTGGCGGCCGCGATGGAGGCGGCGCTGCTGGGCCTGCCGTCGATCGCGCTGTCGCTCAACCGGCGCGGCGACCACGACTTCCGCTGGCAGACGCCGCGGGCGCACGCGGCCCGCGTGATCCGGCAGATCTGCGCCGTCGGCTTCGGGCAGGACACGCTGGTCAACGTCAATTTCCCCGACGTCGAGCCGGATCAGGTCCGGGGCGTGCGCGTGGTCCGGCAGGGCCGGCGCGACGTCCAGACCGAGATCGTCGAGGGCAAGGACCCGGGCGGCCGGCCGTACGTCTGGATCGGCGACTACATGCGCGACGAGGCGCTTTCGGACGATACCGACCTGGCGGCGATCGCCGAGGGGTACGTGTCGGTGACGCCGCTGCACCTCGACTTGACCGCGCGCGATCTGATGGCCTCGCTCAGCGGGGCGTTCGACTGAACCACGCCGAGCGGGGTAGGCACCGACGTGAGCCTGGCGGCGCGCAAGATCCGACTGGTCATGCAGTTGCGGCAGACGGGTGTGATCGACACCGCCGTCCTGTCCGCCATCGAGCGGATCCCGCGCGAGGGGTTCGTGCCCGAGGCGTTCCAGGACCGCGCCTACGAGAACATCACCCTGCCGATCGGCCAGGGCCAGACGCTGAGCCAGCCGCAGGTCGTCGCCAAGATGACCCAGGCGCTGAAGGCCGACCGACGGATGAAGGTGCTCGAGATCGGCACCGGCTCCGGCTACCAGACGGCCGTGTTGGCCAGGCTGTGCCGGCGGGTCTATTCGATCGAACGCTACCGGGAGTTGCTGCAGACGGCAGAGCGGCGGCTGTCCGATCTGCGGGTGCACAACGTCACCACCCGGGTCGGCGACGGCTGGCAGGGCTGGCGCGAGCAGGCGCCGTTCCAGCGGATCATCGTGACCGCCGCGGCGACCAGTCTGCCGGACCGGCTGATCGACCAGCTGGGGCCCGGCGGCATCATGGTCTGCCCGGTCGGCGCGGAAAGCCGGGTGCAGCGGCTGATGCGGATCAGCCGCGACGACGCCGGCGGCGTCCACGAGGAAGATCTGGGCGAAGTGCGTTTCGTGCCGCTGGTGGCGGGCCTGCCGCAGGACCAATCGCGCGCGGCGGGTGGATCGCGGCGCGGATGACTGTCAGGAGAAGACCGATCGACACCACGGATGCGCCGGGAGGCGCGGCGGCGATGCGCCGGTTTCGTCCAGCCCGTCCGCTGATCCTGGCCGCGGCCGTCGCGCTTGCACTCAGCGCGTGCGCGCGCTCCGGCCCGCCGGCACCGGTGGTCTATGGCAGCGGCGGGCCCGCGCAAAGCCAGTCGACCGGCAGCGAGAGCCGGGGCGGCAACGACGGCTCGGGCGGCCGCGCGACGCAGTCCAGCCGCGACACTGGCAGCCAGCCGGCCAGTCAGGCCGAGCGCCGGAACGCGCAGGCTGGCCCGTCGCAGGCCCGCGTCAACTGGGCGCGCACCGGGCGTGCCGGCATCCACACGGTGGACAAAGGCGACAGCGTCTATGGCCTTGCCCGGCGCTATCAGGTGCCGATCCGCGCGATCATCGACGCCAACGACCTGGAGCCGCCGTACACGCTCTACGTCGGCCAGGAACTGCGGATTCCAGTGCCGCGCCGCCACGTGGTGGAGCGCGGCGACACGGTCTACGGCATCTCGCGCGCCTACGGCGTCGACATGAGCGAGCTGACCCGGCTGAACGATATCCAGCCGCCCTATAGGATCACGCCGGGGCAGGTGCTGGTGATCCCCGGCACCGGCCGCGACGCCGCACCGACCCGCACCGCTGCCGGCGATGATGCGAGCGCGTCCGAGCGCGGCACCGCCGAGCCGTCACAGCAGGGCGCGCCGGCGTCCGATGGTACGACGCAGCAGGCCGAACGGGCGCCGCGGCGGGACGCGCAGGACGCCGAACAGGCGCAGGCGATCGCACGGCTGCCGGATGCCCCCGCGGGCACGCCAACCCCACCGCAGCCGCCGGCCCGTAAGGCCGACACCGCGGGCCGGACCCAGACCGCGGCGCGCACGCAGACCAGCGCGCCCGAGCGTCAGGCCAGCACGCAAGCCGCCGCGGCGCCGCAGCCGAAAAGCATCCCGCAGCCGCCGCCGCGTGCGGAGGCGCGGTTCCTGTGGCCCGTGCGCGGCAAGGTGCTGTCCAGCTTCGGCCCGCTGGACGGCGGTCTGCACAACGACGGCATCAACATCGCCGCGCCCGCCGGCACGCCGGTCAAGGCGGCGGAAAACGGTGTGGTCGCCTACGTCGGGAACGAGCTGCGCGGCTTCGGCAACCTGTTGTTGATCAAGCACGCCGACGGCTGGGTCACCGCCTACGCCCACACCCAGGAGATCCTGGTCGGCTACGGCGAACAGGTACGTCGCGGCCAGCTGGTCGCCCGGGTCGGCGCCACCGGTTCGGTCTCGGAACCCCAGCTGCACTTCGAGGTCCGCAAGGGCTCCAAGGCCAAGAACCCGGCCCAGCTCCTGGGCAGCCAGCAGGCGGCGCGGTAGGGATGTCCCAGAGTCTGTCTGGCAGCCGCCGATTCCCTCTCCCCTCAAGGCAGAGGGGCCCGCTTCAACGCCGAGCTCACTACCGACAAGGTTGGGATCGGCGTCAATCCAGCCGCTGGCCCATCCGGCCCGCCAGGTCCTGGATGTATTGCCAGGCGACGCGGCCGGAGCGGGCGCCGCGGGTGGTCGCCCATTCCTTGGCCTCGGCGTGCAGGGTCGCGCGGTCGATTTCCAGGCCGTAGCGCTCGGCGTAGCCTTCGACCATCGCGAGGTAGGTGTCCTGGTCGCAGTTGTGGAAGCCGAGCCACAGGCCGAACCGGTCGGACAGCGAGACCTTTTCCTCGACCGCTTCCGACGGGTTGATCGCGCTGGAGCGCTCGTTCTCGATCATGTCGCGCGGCATCAGGTGCCGACGGTTCGACGTCGCATAGAACAGCACGTTGTCCGGCCGGCCTTCGACGCCGCCTTCGAGCACCGCCTTGAGCGACTTGTAACTGCTGTCCTGCAGGTCGAACGACAGGTCGTCGCAGAACAGCAGGCAGCGCCGGTCAGATCCGGCGAGGCCGTGCAGGAGCCGGGGCAGGGTCGGGATCTCCTCGCGGTGGATCTCGATCAGCGCCAGGGGGCTGCCGTCGATCGCCTGGTTCACGGCCGCATGCACGGCCTTGACCAGCGAGGACTTACCCATGCCCCGGGCCCCCCATAGCAGCGCGTTGTTGGCCGGCAGGCCGCGGGCAAACCGTTCCGTGTTGGCGTAGAGCTGGTCCGCCTGCCGGTCGACCCCGCGCAACAGGTCGAGCGCGACCCGGTTGACCTTCGCCACCGGCTGCAGGGCCTCCCGTTCGGCCTGCCAGACGAAGGCGTCGGCGCCGGTCGGCTCCAGCCGGCCGGCGGGCGGCGGGCTCATCCGTTCCAGCGCGTCGGCGATACGGGTCAACAGGTGCAGCTTCGGATCGGCGTCGTTCGGCATGGCGGGTCACTCGTCTGGGTGGGGCCGGCGGCTGGGGAGCCGGCAGGTGGTCCAGCGCGGGCTAGCGGCTGGCGCGCGGACGCTAGCCGGGGCCTCGCGGAGCGTCAATTTGCGCGGGTGGGACGCTCATTGCATTCCGTCGCTTGGCCGTTATAGTCCGCGCGAATTCGCGTCCTCGAGAGGGAGATTCCATGCTCATCAGTCCGGCCCACGCGCAGGCCGCCGGTGGCGACGGCGGGGGCCTCCTCGTCCAGCTGCTACCGATCATTCTCATCTTCGTGGTGTTTTACTTCCTGCTGATCCGCCCCCAGCAGAAGCGCATGAAGGACCACCGCAACATGGTCGCCAACCTGCGCCGCGGCGACCGGATCGTCACCAGCGGCGGCCTGATCGGCCAGGTCAACAAGGTGGTGAACGAGAACGAAATCCAGGTCGAGATCGCCGAGGACGTGCGCGTACGCATGGTCCGGAACAACGTCCAGGAAGTGCTCTCCAAGACCGAGCCCGCGCAGGGCGAAAGCGCCCAGAATCAGCAGCCCGCGAACGAGCAGGGCGGCGTCAAGGGCATGCTGGGTAAGCTGCTGGGCGGCGGCTTGACCGGCAACCAGGCGTCGAACCAGGCCAGCACCACGTCGTCCGACAGCGGCGACAAGAGTTCCGGCACGACCAAGGGCGGGGCGTCTTCCTCCAGCTCCGGCAAGTCGTCGTCGGGCGGCGGTCAAAGCAAGGCGTCTTCGTCAGGTAGCGGGCAGAACAAGTCCTCCACCTCCGGCGGCAATCAGAAGAAGAGCTAGCGATCCGGGTGCCGGCCGCGCGCGTCCAACAGACGCGCGCCTGCGCCGGGCCCGCGCGCCGATGTTCGGAAATGCGGTCCGGTCGACGGCGCACGCGCGAACGCCTTTGAACACGGCGTCGGCGCGGGACGGGCCCGCGGCACCCGCAGCCGCCCTTCCGGGACCGGGCCCGCCGGTCCCCAACGGAACCTAGAGAACCGACCCGATGCTTCAGATCCCGATCTGGCAGAGAGTGCTGATTTTCGTGGTGCTGCTCGCGGGGCTGGCGTTCGCCGCCCCGAACCTGTTGAGCGAGCAGCGCGCGCGCAGCCTGCCGGACTGGCTGCCCAACCAGCAGATCAACCTGGGCCTGGACCTGCAGGGCGGCAGCTACCTGCTGCTCGAGGTGCAGACCGACGCCGTCATCCAGGACCAGCTGAACAATCTGGTCGAGACGCTGCGCGAGAACCTGCGCAGCGAGCGGATCGGTTATCGCAACCTGGGGATCAGCGACGGCGAGGCGGTGACCTTCACCCTGACCAACCCGCAAGCCAGCCGCGAGCAGGTCGAGAGCATCGTCCAGGAGCTGGGCCAGGACGTCACGGTCGAGTTCGGCGACGGCGGCCAGGTCACGGTCGACTACACCGAAGCCGCCACCAGCGAGCGCGTGCGCAACGCCGTCACCCAGTCGATCGAGATCGTCCGCCGCCGGATCAACGAGACCGGCGTGCGCGAGCCCACGATCCAACGCCAGGGCGACCACCGGATCGTCGTCCAGCTGCCGGGCATCAACAACCCGGAGCGGATGAAGGATATCCTGGGGAGAACCGCGCGCCTGACCTTCCGCATGGTGGAGCAGGGCACCAACCCGGCCAACCCGCCCCCGGGGACAGAGGTGCTGCCCGACGACGACACGGGTCCGAACGGCCAGCCGGTACGCCGGTACGTGGTCGAGAAACGCATCATGGTGTCCGGTGAGAACCTGACCGACGCGCAGCCGACCTTCCAGCAGGGCCAACCGGTCGTCTCCTTCAGCTTCGACACCGTCGGGGCCAAGCGCTTTGCCGAGGCGACGCAGGAGAACGTCGGCCGGCCGTTCGCGATCGTGCTCGACGGCAAGGTAATCTCCGCCCCGGTGATCCGGGAGCCGATCCTGGGCGGCCAGGGCGTGATCTCCGGCGACTTCACGGTACAGCAGGCCAACGACCTCGCGCTGCTGCTGCGCGCCGGCGCGCTGCCGGCGCCGCTGACGATCGTCGAGGAGCGCACCGTCGGCCCGGGCCTGGGCGCCGATTCGATCCGCGCCGGGGCCATGGCGTCCGTGTTCGCCCTGATCGCGGTGATCGCCTTCATGGCGGTGATCTACGGGCTGTTCGGCGTCCTCGCGAACGTGGCCCTGCTCGGCAATCTGATCTTGATCGTGGGCGCGCTCTCCGGGCTACAGGCGACCCTGACCTTGCCCGGCATCGCCGGCATCGTGCTGACGCTGGGCATGGCGGTCGACGCGAACGTGCTGGTATTCGAGCGCATCCGCGAGGAGGAGCGGAACTTCAAGGGCATGATCGCGGCCGTCGACGCCGGCTACCGGCGCGCGCTGGTGACCATTTTCGACGCCAACATCACCACGCTGATTGCGGCCTTGATCCTGTACTACTTCGGCTCCGGTCCGATTAAGGGCTTCGCGGTGACGCTGGCGATCGGGCTGGTCACGTCGATGTTCACGGCGATCATGGTGACCCGCCTGATGGTGGCGACGTGGCTGCGCAGCCGCCGGCCGCAGACATTGCCGATCTGACGCCCGCGGCGGCGCGTTTTAAGGAGCAGATACGACCATGGCCCTCGTGAAGCGCTTCCCGATCGAACCGCGATTCGACTTCGCCGGTAAGCGCAGAATCACCCTCGGCGTCTCGACCGTGCTGATGGTGTTGTCGATCATCGCGGTCGGCGTGCTGGGGCTCAACCTTGGCGTCGATTTCCGTGGTGGCATCGTGATGGAGATCCAGACCAAGGCCGAGACGGCGGACGTTCAGGCGATCCGGAGCGAGATGAACGACCTCGGCCTGGGCGACGTGACCATTCAGCGCTTCGGCGAGCCCAACGTCGTGCGCTTGCAGGTGCAGGAGCAAGAAGGCGGCGCCCAAGCGCAGCAGGCGGCGATCGAGAGGATCCGGAACGCGCTCGACGCGCGGGTGGCCCAATGGCGCAGGGTCGAGTTCGTCGGACCCGCCGTCGGCGAGGAGTTGAAGCAGGCGGGCATGATGGCCACGGGCCTGGCCCTGCTCGCGATGGCGCTGTACATCTGGTTCCGGTTCGAGTGGCAGTTCGCCGCCGCCGGACTCTCGGCGCTGGTGCACGATCTCGTGCTGACCTTGGGCTTCTTCGCGGTCACGCAGTTGGAATTCAACCTGGGCACGGTGGCCGCCGTGCTGACGATCGCCGGCTATTCGATCAACGACACCGTGGTGATCTTCGACCGGGTGCGCGAAATCCTGCGCAAGTACAAGCGCAAGGCGATGCCGGAGCTGATCAATCTCTCGCTGAACTCGACCTTGACGCGCACGCTGCTCACCTCCGGCACCACGCTGATCGCGCTGTTCGCGCTGGCGATCTTCGGCGGGACGGTGATCCGCTCGTTTACCTGGGCGCTGATCTTCGGCGTGGCCGTGGGTACATATTCCTCGGTCGGCTTTGGCACGCCGCTATTGATGCTGTTCGGGGTCAAGCCATCGACCGTGACGGTGACCCAAGAGACCGACAAGGAAGCCGCGGCACGCGTCAGCGGGCAGGGCGGCAACTAGAGCAGAATCGATGAAGATCGGGTCGATCTTCATCGTCAATCTTGCTCTAACTGCTTGAATAGAGAGCAAGGGTCAGCTGAAAGGTGGTTCCACCTTTCAGCCTCTTGCCCTAGACCCGGCCCCGCCCGCGCGCCATCTGTCCGGGCAGGTGTAGAACCGCAAGCACGCCCCGAGGGAAACGCGCCATGGACGTCACGCCTGACCTGCCGCAGGGCAAGCAGATCGTGCAGAGCTACGGCGACGGCCGTTTCACGATCTCCGGTCAAAGCTACGCGGGCTCGGTCCTGGTGTTCGCCGACCGGGTCGTGGCCTGGCCGGTCGGCAGCTTCGAGGAGGTGACGCCGGAGAGCCTGCAGGCGGTCACCGACCCGGAGGCCGACATCGGCGTGCTGCTCCTCGGCTGCGGGCAGCGCATGCAGTTGGTGACCAGCGCCCTGCGCGACCCGGTGCGCGAGGCCGGCGTGGTGATCGAGCCGATGGATACCGGTGCAGCCGCGCGCACCTTCAACGTCCTCATGATGGAAGAACGCCGGGTGGCGGCCGCACTGCTGGCGGTATGAGGCTTCCACCAATCCCTAAAACTATCCCCTCTCCGCCACTGGGAGGAGGGGGATAGCTTCACTGGCGCCCCAGCAGACGCAACAGCCTACCGCCCGGCGGCGAAGCGGATCGCCTCCTGGGCCGCGCGGATCAGGGCGCGGGCCTTGTTGCAGCTTTCCTGGTACTCGCCCTCGGGGTCGCTGTCGGCGACCACGCCGCCGCCGGCCTGGACGTACATCGTGCCGTTCTGGACGATCGCGGTGCGCAGACAGATGCACGTGTCCATCGCGCCGCCGGCGCCGAAATAGCCGACCGCCCCGGCGTAGATGCCCCGGCGCTCCGGCTCCAACTCGTCGATGATCTCCATCGCCCGTACCTTGGGCGCGCCCGACACGGTACCCGCCGGGAAGCCGGCCTGCAGCGCGTCCATGGCGTCGTAGCGCGGATCGATCTGACCTTCCACGTTGGAGACGATGTGCATGATGTGGCTGTAGTTCTCGACCACCATCTTCTCGGTCACCGTCACCGTGCCGATCCGGGCCACCCGGCCGACATCGTTGCGGCCCAGGTCGAGCAGCATCAGGTGCTCGGCCAGCTCCTTGGGGTCGGACAGCAGGTCCTCGGCCAGCGCCTTGTCTTCCGCCGGCGTCGCCCCGCGCTTGCGCGAGCCGGCGAGCGGGCGGATCGTCACCGTGTCGCCGCGCAGACGCACCAGGATCTCCGGGCTGGAGCCGACGACCGCGCAGTCGTCCAGGTTCGCGTAGAACAGGAACGGCGACGGGTTGAGCCGGCGCAGCGCGCGGTAGAGCGCGAACGGCGGTAGGCGGAACGGCACCGAGAAGCGCTGCGAGAGCACCACCTGGAAGACGTCGCCGGCGGCGATGTATTGCTTGCCGGCCTCGACCATCTGATAGAACCGGTCCCGGCTCATGTTCGAGGTCGGCTCGCCCAGCTCCTCTTCGACCGACACGCGCTCGCGCCGGTAGGGCAGGGAGCGTTCGAAGTCGCGCACCACGTCGGCCAGCCGCTCGGTCGCGCGCGCCCAGGCGTGGCGGGCGTCCAGACCGGGGGCGGGGTAGACCGGGGTAAACACCGTCACCTGGTCCTCCAGCCGGTCGAACACCGCCGTCACCGTGGGCCGGGTGAACAGCGCGTCCGGCACGCCCAGGACGTCCGGATTCTCGTCCGGGATGCGCTCCATCAGGCGGATCGCGTCGTAGCCCATGTAGCCGATCAGGGAGGCCGCCATCGGCGGCGCGTCCGCCGGCAGGTCGATCCAGGATTCCCGGCGCAGCGCCTTCAGCGTCTCCAACGGGTGACCGTCGAGCGGCTGGAAGCTGCCGGTGTCGCCGCGCGCGTCCCGGTTGATCTCCGCCTGCTCGCCGCGGCATCGCCAGATGATGTCCGGTTTCAGCGCGACGAAGGAATAGCGGCCGATCCGGCTGCCGCCCTCCACGCTCTCGAACAGGAAGGCGTTGCGCTCCCCGTCGGCGATCTTGAGGAAGGCCGAAACCGGCGTCTCCAAATCGGCGACCATCGCGGTGTACAAGACCTGGGGCGTGCCGGCCTCGTACAGCGCGGCGAAGCGGTCGAAGTCGGGGGTGACCTGCATGGAAACGGGCGTCCGTGGCCTCCGGGCAGGGCCCGGACGGTCTTAAGAGGAACGGTTCAGGATCTGGTTCAGCAGCTGCTGGTTCACCTGGACGTCGTAGCGGGTGCGCAGGGCGTTGGCGAATTCCGCCAGAACGTCGGAACGCAGCCCCTGGCGAACCTGGTCGCGCAGCTGGGCAACCGCGTCGGGGTTCTCCGCCGGGTTGGCCGCCTGGACCTGCTTCAGCTGAGCGACCGCGACGCCGTTCTGGACCCCGGCGGTGACCGCGCCGCCGACCTCGATGCCGAACAGCTTACCGGCGAGGGCGCGGCCGACCGGCCCGGCCTGGCGGTTGTCGCCGCGGGTCAGCGGCTGGGTGGTCTGCACCGACAGGCCGCGGTCGTCGGCGAACTGCGCCAGCGTGGCGCCCTCGGAAATCTTGCTGGCGATGTGTTTGGCCGTCTTCTGGGCCTGCTGCGCCCGCTGGTCGGCGCGCCAGGCGCTCAGGACCTGGTCGCGGACCTGCTCGAACGGACGCACCTGCTCGGGCGTGACGCCGTCGACGCGCAGCACGTAGTAGCCGCCCTCGTCGGTTTCCTTGAGCAGGCTCCGCTGGCCCTGCTCGGTCTCGAAGGCCGTCTCCAGGAAGTCGCCGGACTGCGGGATACCCTCGACCGGCTCGCCGTCCGGCGCATTGCCCTGCCGGCTGATCTGCTCGATCTTGCGCACCTCGAAGCCGACCTGCCGGGCCGCCTCGGCGATCGAGGCGCCGCTCGCCAGATGGTCGTCGACCGTGTTGGCGAGTTCGACCAGGCTGTCGACCGCCTTGTCCATCGCCAAGTCCGCGCGCAGCTCGTCCTTAACCGCCTCGAAGTCGGGCGTCTTGCCCGCGTTGACCTTGTCGACCTTGACCAGGTGCCAGCCGAGTGGGCTCTGGATCGGTTCGGTGACCGCCCCCTGCTCGGCGCTGAACGCGGCTTCGCGCAGCGGCTCGAGCAGCTGGTTGCGGCGCATTTCGCCCAGGTCGGCGGGCGCGTGGCCGGTGATCTGCTGCGCCACGGCGGCGAAGCTGCGGCCCTCGGACAGCAGGGCGCGGGCCTGCTCGGCCTGCTCCTTGCTGTCCAGCACGATCTGGCGCAGTTGGCGCGTTTCCGGGCTGCCGTAGCGGTCCTTGTTGTTCTCGTACGCCGCGCGCAGCTCCTGCTCGCTCACCGCGACCTCGTCCGTCAGCTGCTGCGGGTCGAGGTGCAGGACCGTCAGCGACCGATATTCCGGCGCCATGAACTGATTGCTGTGCTGCTCGTGGTATTGCTTCAGCGTTTCGGTATCCGGCGCGGGGATCGTGAAGCTGTCGTTGCGGACCACGAGGTAGTCCGCCACCCGGCGCTCGTTACGGTAGCGGTAAAGCGCCTCAACCATCGTCTCCGGCACCTTCAGCGCCCCTGACACGGCGGTCGCGAGGTGCTGCCGGTCGATGGCGCTTTTCAACAGCTCGACGTACCGCGCCTCCGACAGGCCGCTTTGGCGCAGCGTCTGCTCGAACAGCTGGCGGTTGAACTGCCCGGCGGTGCGGAACGCTCCCTGCTGGCGGATCCGCTCGACCACCTGCTCGTCGCTGACCAGCAGGCCCAGGTCGCGCGCCTTCTGGTCGAACAGCAGCCGGGTCACCGTCTGCCGGACGATCTGGTCGACCAGACCCAACTGGCGCGCGGTCTGCATGTCGAGCTGACCGCCGATTTGCTGGCGCACGCGGTTGAACTCGCGCTGGAACGAGCGCTGGAATTCCGCCTGGCCGACTTCCTGGTCGCCCACCTGGATCACGGCCTGGCCGCGGCCGGTGTCGCGGAAAATGTCGCCCACGCCCCACAGCGCGAAGGACGCGATCAGCAGGCTGAACAGGGCGATCGTGACGGCCTTGGTAAAGGTGCGTCGGAGGCTGGTCTGCATGACGGGGGGTGCGACCCTCGATGGTGGGATAGGCGGTCAGGCGGCGGTACCGGCCGGCACGGGGGTTCCGGGGGCATACCGTCAGGGCGAAAGCGGGCGCATCTTAGAAATCCGGGCGGATAGGGGCAACCGGCAATCCCGCCGCCGCCACGGCCGGCTTCCGGTCGACCTCGCGGCCGGTCAGCCACCCAAGGCCGGTGGCGTGCTGGTCTGGCCCGGCACAGTCGTGCTACCAGACCCGCCGGGTCCCCGATCTGCAGCTTCTGCACCGGGATAAGACAGCCAGCAACGGGAGAGGGCGATGCGCAAGCTGATCGCCGGCAACTGGAAGATGAACGGGCTGCGCGAGGACGGCACCGCGCTCGCCAAGACGATCGCCGAGCGCGCCCGCGGCAACGATGCGCCCGAGGTGGACTGGCTGGTCTGCCCGCCGTTCACCCTGCTGCACGCGGTGGCGGACCAGCTGGCCGGCAGTCCGGTCAGGTTGGGCGCGCAGGACTGCCACTATGCTGAAAACGGCGCGCACACCGGCGACGTTGCCCCCGCGATGCTGCGCGACCTTTGCTGCAGCCACGTCATCGTCGGCCACTCCGAGCGTCGGCAGAATCATGGCGAGACCAACGAGCTGGTGCAGGCGAAGGCGGAAGCCGCGCGCGCTCATGGCATGACGCCGATCCTGTGTATCGGCGAAACGCAGGCAGAGCGCGACGCGGGCCGGGCGATGGACGTCCTGACCCGGCAGCTCGAGGGCTCGCTGCCGGCGGCCGGCGACGGCGAGCTGGTGATCGCCTACGAGCCGGTATGGGCGATCGGGACCGGCCGCACCGCGACGGCGGACGACGTCCGCGCCGCGCACGCCCACGTGCGCGCGCAGCTGAAGAAAACGTACGGAGAAATGTCGGGCGCGCAGATGCGCATTCTCTACGGCGGCTCGGTCAAGCCGGCCAACGCGGGCGACCTGATGGCCACCGACGATGTCAACGGCGCGCTGGTCGGCGGCGCCAGCCTGAAGCCCGACGACTTTTGGCGGATCGGCGAGGCCGCGGGCTGAACGCCGCCGGGCAGCGCCCGCTGCCAAGCGTCCCGGACCGCGCCGTGCCGTGAACGCATAGCCTCAGGCGAAACCCGCTCTGGAAAACCGGCGCCGAAAGCTTTAGACCTGCGCGCCAGACAGCGTCGGCGCGTGCGCCGTCACGTCGGCTGAGCGGCCGGCGGCAGACGCGCTTACGGGCATGCGCGCCCGATCACGCCCGATCCACACGAACCCGACCCACACGAACGCGGACGTCATGACCACGGTTCTCCTCGTCATCCACCTGCTGATCGCGATCGCGCTCGTGATCCTGGTTCTGCTGCAGCCGAGCGAAGGCGGCGGCCTGGGTCTCGGCGGCGGCGGCGGTGGCGGCGGCGGTGCCGGCCTGCAGGGCTTCCTGACCGGCCGCGGCACCGCCAACGCCCTGACCCGCACGACCGCCATCCTAGCGGCGGCTTTCATGGCCACATCGGTCCTGCTGACGATCTCCGCCTCCCCCCGCGGCGACACCGAGTCGATCCTGGACCAGGTGCCGGCAACCGAGCAGACCGCGCCCTCGACGGGAACCGGCGGGGGCGCCGGTGGCAGCGGCGACTCCGGCGCCGGTGCGCGCGATAGCGGTACGGGCAGCGGTGCTGACGGCGGCGGTGAGCCGTCCGTGCCGGTGCAGTAGGCGCGCTTCTCTCACGGCGAAACCGCGGTCTGCGGCGCGTTTGCGCGCAGGGCGCGCCAGCTTTCATCTGCCGGGCCGGCGGCGGCCCCCAGTGGTGCTTGCCGCTTCCGGCCGAGTGCCCATAGTGTTTGGTTCATGACGCGTTTCATCTTCATCACCGGCGGCGTCGTGTCGTCGCTCGGGAAGGGCCTGTGTTCGGCCGCGCTGGGTGCGCTGCTGCAGTCGCGCGGCTACAAGGTCCGGCTGCGCAAGCTCGACCCCTACCTGAACGTCGATCCGGGCACGATGAGCCCGTATCAGCACGGCGAGGTCTACGTCACCGACGACGGGGCCGAAACCGACCTCGACCTCGGGCACTACGAGCGCTTCACCGGGGTGCCGTCGCGCACCAGCGATAACGTTACCACTGGCCAGATCTACTGGAAGGTGCTCTCGCGCGAGCGCCGGGGCGACTATCTGGGCGCCACCGTGCAGGTCATTCCCCACGTCACCGACGCGATCAAGGAGTTCGTCCACGCCGACGTCGGCGACGAGGATTTCGTGATCTGTGAGATCGGCGGCACGGTGGGCGACATCGAGGGCCTGCCGTTCCTGGAGGCGATCCGCCAGCTGGGCAACGAGCTGGGCCGGCAGCGCAGCCTGTTCGTGCACCTGACGCTGGTGCCCTACATCGCCAGCGCCGGCGAACTGAAGACCAAGCCGACCCAGCACTCGGTGAAGGAATTGCTCGGTGTCGGCATTCAGCCGGACATGATCGTCTGCCGCGCGGAACAGCCGATCGACCGCGACGCGCGACGGAAGATGGCGCTGTTCTGCAACATCCGCGAGGAAGCGGTGGTGCAGGCGCTGGACGTCGACACGATCTATGCGGTGCCGCGCAGCTACCACGCCGAAGGGCTGGACGACGAGGTGTTCCGCCACTTCCAGATTGAGGCGCCGGCGCCCGACCTGTCGACCTGGGACCGGGTGATGGAGCGCGTCCGACACCCCGACGGCGAAGTCACGATTGGCGTGGTCGGCAAATACACCAGCCTGCTCGACAGCTACAAGTCGCTGGCCGAGGCGCTGACTCACGGCGGGATCGCCAACAACGTGCGGGTCAAGGTGAAGTGGCTGGACGCCGAGCTGTTCGAGCGCGAGGATGCGCCCGCCTACCTGGAGGATGTGCACGGCATTCTGGTTCCCGGCGGCTTCGGCGAGCGCGGCGCGGAAGGCAAGGTGGCGGCTGCCCACTTCGCGCGCGAGCGGCAGGTGCCGTACTTCGGCATCTGCTTCGGCATGCAGATGGCGGTGATCGAGGCGGCGCGGAACCTGGCTGGGATCAAGCGCGCCGGCACCACCGAGTTCGGCCCATGCGACGATCCGGTGGTCGGCCTGCTGACCGAATGGACGCGCGGCAACACGGTGGAGCAGCGCGACAGCGATAGCGACAAGGGCGGGACGATGCGCCTGGGTGCCTATCCGGCCCAGCTCGCGAAGGGCAGCCGGATCGCGCAGATCTATGGCACGACCGAGATCAGCGAGCGTCACCGCCACCGCTACGAGGTCAACGTGAACTACCGCGAGGTGCTGGAACAGGCCGGCCTGCACTTCGCCGGCATGAGCCCGGACGGCGAGCTGCCGGAGACGGTCGAGGTGCCCTCGCACCCCTGGTACGTCGGTGTGCAGTTCCACCCGGAACTGAAGTCGAAGCCGTTCGACCCGCACCCGCTGTTCACCTCGTTCATCCACGCCGCCGTCGAACAGTCGCGCCTGATGTAGCGGCCTTGCCTGGCCTGAACGGAACGCCATCCGCCATGACCGACCCGCGCCCGCAGCCGCACCCGCAGACCCGGCGCGTCCAGATCGGCGAGGTTACCTTCGCCAACGACCGGCCGCTGTCGCTGATCATGGGGCCGTGCGCGATCCAGGGTCGCGACCACGCGCTGAAGACGGCCGAGCGGCTGCGCGGGATCGCCGAGGAGCTGGGCCTAGGCCTCGTCTACAAATCGTCGTTCGACAAGGCGAACCGCTCGTCGGCCAAGAGCTACCGCGGGGTTGGCCTAGAGGCCGGCCTGGAGATCCTGGCCGCGGTCAAGCGCGAGGTCGGCCTGCCGGTCCTGACCGACGTGCACGAGCCCGGCCAGTGCGCCCCGGTGACGGAGGTTGTGGACGTGCTGCAGATCCCGGCCTTCCTGTGCCGGCAGACCGATCTGCTGCTGGCCGCGGCCGCCACCGGCAAGCCGGTCAACGTCAAGAAGGGCCAGTTCATGGCCCCCTGGGACGCCGACAACATCGCCGCCAAGCTCTCGGAAGGCGGCAACGCGCAGTGCCTGCTGACCGAACGCGGCGTGTCGTTCGGCTACAACACGCTGGTCTCCGACATGCGCGGCCTGCCGATCATGGCGGCGCGCACCGGCTGCCCGGTGATCTACGACGCCACCCACTCGGTACAGCAGCCGGGCGGGCAGGGCGCGACCAGCGGCGGCCAGCGGGAGTTCGTCCCCGTGCTGGCGCGCGCCGCCGTGGCTGTCGGGGTGGCCGGCGTGTTCATGGAAACCCACGAGGACCCGGCCAACGCCCCCTCCGACGGCCCCAACATGGTGCCGCTGGACGACGTGACGGGCATCCTGCGCACGCTCAAGGCGCTCGACGAGATCGCCAAGGCGGATCCGGTGAGTTTGGCTTGAGGGTGGTGGTCAACGCGCGGTCACTGCGTAGAACGTACGGCCTGTCAGCCGAATATCGGCCGGACTCGATCACGGCTGAAGACTTATCGGAGCACTTTAGAAAATCTATCTAGCGCGCGACCGGTGGCCGAATTTTTCTGACAACCTCTATGCGAACAGGAACGCCATCGATCATAGGTGAAAATTCCCCTGGGCTTTCCGGCGCCGGTTTAAACTGAACTTTGTATTTAGCCAGAACAGTAACTCCCTGATGATGCTCAAAGAATTGGCGCTACGGGCGAGTCCGCTCTGGCTACATCATGGGCTGACGCCGAGCAAGTCGAAGGCCTTGGCCTGCAGCGGCGTGGGGTGGGTCGGCTGATCGAAGCTGTAGGCCGGGTTGCTGGGCATGCTGACGGTGTTGAGGCACAGCGTGCCCAGGTCGTCGAGCAGGCTCTGGAAGCTGTGCACGGGCAGGCCGTGGTCGGTCCGCCGGG
>NZ_NRRL01000022.1 GCF_016583645.1 Rhodovibrio sodomensis
GGCGGGCAGGGCGCGGAAGGACTCTTGCAGGCTCTCGTCCGGCTGCTCGCGCTGGAGGGCGCGCCAGACGACGAAGAAGGCGAACGCCGCGCCCACCGCGATGAAGAACAGCCACAGCCCGTCGGGGCCGAACGCGCGCAGCATGGCGGTCGCCACCATCGGGCCGACGGTGCTGCCGGTCGCCCAGGTGACCAGGATGGTCGAGGAGACGACGACGTAGTCGCCCGGCTGGGTGCGGTCGTTGGCGTGCGCGGTGGAGACGGCGTAGATGCTCTCCGCCAGGCCGCCCCAGACCGCGAACAGCACGATTAGGACGAGCAGTGTGACGGCTGAACCGGCGGACAAGAGCACCGCGGAGACCAGCACGATCGCCGCCGTCGCGCCGGCGATCACCACGCGCCGGTCGGTGCGGTCGGACAGCCAGCCGAGCGGCCACTGGATGCCCAGGTTGCCCAACTGCAGCGCCGCCATGGCGAGCGCGATGTCCTGCGCGGAGAGGCCGATCGCGTTGCCGTACATCGGCCCGACGCCCAGCATGGTCATCCCCAGCGAGCCGGAGACGTAGGCGCCGACCAGGCCCACGGGGGAGACGCGGTAGACCTCGACCAGCCTGACCGAGATCCGCTCGGGCGGCGGCGGGGTTTCCAGCCGGGTCAGCGCGACCGGCACCACCGCGGCGGCGTAGAGCCCGGCCAGGATCATCAGCGGCACCGACGAGCCGGCGTCGACCCGATGCATGATCAGCGCGCCCAGCCCCAGGCTGACCGTATAGGACAGGTAGAACAGCGACATGATCCGGCCGCGCCGCTCGGACCAAGTGACCTCGTTCAGCCAGGACTGCGCGGTCATGAACATCGCGGTGGTGCAGAAGCCGCCGGCCACCCGGAACAGCGTCCAGCTGAACGCGCCGACGTAGGTCGGCATCAACAGCGCGGTGATCGTGCCGATCGCGGCGAACGCGGTGAACGCCCGGATGTGGCCGACCCGCCGGACGAACCGCCCGGAATAGACGCAGCCCAGCAGCATGCCGGCGGCATAGGCGGTCACCACCAGGCCGACCTGGTCCTGCCCCACGCCCTCGGCGTCCAGGCGCACCGGCACGAAGGTCGCCATCATGCCGTTGCCGAGCGCGGTCAGCGCGGTCGCCAGGATCACGCTTGCGACGGACAGGTAAGGGTTCTTGTGCATGGTAAAAGGGCGAACGGGTGGCGGGACACGAAGGTGCGCCCGTCTAACCGATGCAGGCCACGGGTGTCACGCATCGCGCGGCCGGAAGGGCCGTGCACACCACCTCACCCGGTCCCTCTCCCCCCAGTGGCGGAGAGGGCACCCGCCGACGCGGTCGTCATCCGGGCATGATATTGCCAGCGACCGAAAATCCCCTCTCCGCCACTGGGGGGAGACGGAGGGGCCCGCGCGCCCTCTGGTGCGTGGGCGGGTGAGGTGGCTTGCACGCCCTCTCCACGCGCCCGTCGCCTAAACCAGCACGCTCACCACCGCGACGGCGGCGACCAGTGCCAACGCCACGCGGCGGTAGGTGTTTTCCTTCGACCCGGTGAACAGGCGCGCTCCCGCGACCGCGCCCAGCGCGAACACGGGATAGAGCAGGGCGCCCTTGGCCGCGACCTCCCAGGTCAACAGGCCGTTGGCGATGTAGACGGCGCCCTGCCACACCGTGGTGAAGATGAAGAAGCAGATCAGGGTCGCCCGGATCGAGGCGGCCGCGTCGGTCCCGGCCAGGAAGTAGATCACCACCGGCGGGCCGCCCATGCCGGTCGCGCCGGTGGTCAGGCCGGACAGGCCGCCGGTGAAGATGGTGCCGTTGCGCTTCGCCGGGCCCTTGCGCCCGACGCCGAGCGCCAGCAACGCGACCGCCACCAGGATCAGCGCGGAGATCGCCCAGCGCATCGGCGCCGCCGGCACCAGCACCAGCAAGACCGCGCCCAGCGGAATGCCGATCAGCGCGCCCGCCGACAGGAAGCCCACGGTGCGCGGCTCGGCGCGCTTGATCGCCTTGGGCAGCAGCTGCCCGCCGACCGCCAGCTCCATCGCCGCCAGCATCGGGATCGCCACCTGCGGACCGTAGAGCGCGGACAGCGAGGGCACCAGCAGCATCGCCGAGCCGAAGCCCGCGAAACCGCGCACGATTCCGGCGACCGCCGCCATCGCGGCGGCGATCGGAAAAGCCGAGTCGATCAGGCCGTACAGCATGGCGCGCGCGATAGCACGCGCGCGCCGCCAGGGATAGCGCGGCAGAGGTCACACGGGCGCGTCGGTGATGAGCCTGCAAGGCATCGCAGTGGGTCCCCTCTCCTTCACGTGGGAGGAGAGGGCTAGGGTGAGGAGGTTGCCGCGGCGCGGCCGCGTTGCACCCCCGCTATCCCGCCCAGGTGCGGTACAGGCGCTCGGTGCGCAGATACTCGATCACGCGGTGGTTGTTGGTGTCCGACAGCAGCACGCGGTCCGGGCCGTCGGCCCAGATGCCCGCGGGCTCGGCCGGCGGGATGCATTCGTCGTCGGCGCAGTCGAAGCCGTCGTCCAGGTCGGTCACGCGCTTGGCGGCGAGGTCGAGGACGCGCGCCTTCTGGTTGTAGCTGTCGGCCACCAGCACCTCGCCGCTGGCGAGCGCCACGCCCATGGGATGCTGCAGCTTGGCGAGCGTGAACGGCCCGTTGTCCCAGCCGTAGTCGAACAGGCCCTCGCCGACCAGCGTGACCACCTCGCGGCTGCCGAGCGCGAGCACGCGCACGCTGGAGGTCTCGGAATCGGCGAAGTACAGCAGCTGCTGCCGGCGGTCGAGCGCCAGGCCGCTGGGCTGGGCCAGCTGGGCGTCCAGCGCGGCGCCGTCGACGATGTCCTCGCCGCCGTTGCCGGCCAGCGGGCGCAGCACGCGCGCCTCGACATCCAGGCGCAGCAGTTGGTGGGTGCCGGCGTTGGCGATGTAGAGGATGTCGCCGTCGACCTCAAGGTCCCACGGCGAGGCGAGCGCGGCGGCCAGCGACGGCTCGTCGTCGTCGACCACCATGCCGCGTTCGCCGGTGCCGGCCAGCGTGATCGTCTTGCCGGTATCGAGCGCGATCCGGCGGACCGCGTGGTTGCCGGTATCGGCGACGTAGACGAACTTGGCATCCGCGCACAGGCCCTGGGGCATGTTGAACGCCGCGCGGCCGGCGTCGCCGTCGGCGAAGCCCGGTTGGCCGGTGCCGAAGCGGCGCAGCTCGTGGCCCTGGTCGTCCAGCACGACGATCTGATGGTGACCGGCATCCGCCAGCGCCCAGGTCTGATCGCCGTCGGGGATCGGCTTCAGCTTGCCCGGGAAGGCGAACGCGCCCGCCGGCCGCGCCTGCTCGGCGCCCGGCGCGGGGGAGGGGTGGAGCAGTTCCTGCGTGTCCCACTGCTCGACCAGCTCGGAGACGGCCGTCAGCAGCCGCTCGGCGTCCGGCTCGCCCGACATCTGGCCCATCACGTGCCCCTCCGGCCCGATGAACACCAGCGTCGGCCAGGCGCGCACGGCGTATTCCCGCCACAGCTCGAAGTTGACGTCGTTGGCGACCGGATGGCTGATGCCGTAGCGCTGGATCGCCTTGCGCACATTCTCCGGGCGCTGCTCCGCCGCGAACTTGGGCGAGTGCACGCCGATCACCACGACCTCGTCCGGATAGGCCGCCTCGACGGTCTTGAGCGCGGGCAGGACGTGCATGCAGTTGATGCAGCAGGATGCCCAGAAGTCGAGGATCACCAGCTTGCCGCGCAGGTCGGCGAGCTTGATCGGCCGGTCGACGTTGAACCACTCCAGCGTCGGCCGGTCGATCTCCGGCGCGCGCACGCGCGGCTGCTCGATCTTCTGCTCGGGCGGCGTCTGTTCCGGGGTCAGATAGTCGTCGTCTTGCATGTCGGGCGCTTTCGGGCGGGTTCGCGTCGTCCCCGCATATCGCACCCGCGAAGGCCGGCGTCCAGGATTGCCGCCGAACGGCGCCGGCGGCCGGCGCGGTCGCGATGGCCGGAGACGGGCGGGGACGCGGGGTCCGGGCGCGGCGTGCGCGGCGCGCCTACTTGCCCATCCCGAACACCGGCCGAAGCTTGACGCCGAGCGCGTTGCCGGCCAGCGCGGCGACCAGCCAGAGCCAGCCGTGCAGCGAGCCGGACGCGATGCCCGAGAAGTAGGCGCCGATGTTGCAGCCGTAGGCGAGGCGCGCGCCGTAGCCCATCAACAGCCCGCCGATCGCGGCCGCCAGCGCCGACTTCCACGGGATCCGGCGCGCCGGCGCGAACTTGCCGGCGAGGCCGGCGGCCAGCAGCGCGCCCAGCACGATGCCGAAGTTCATCACGCTGATGGTGTCGGCGAACACGCTCGCCTGCAGGGCGTTCTGCGCCCAGGACCAGCCCCAGAAGGTGGTCTGCGACAGGTCGGCGCCGAGCGCCGTGGCGATCTTGGCGCCCCACAGCGCAAACCCGAAGCTGACCGACCAGGGGAAGCCGCCGATCGCGAGCACGAGGCCGTTCAGCACGGCGAGCGCGATCCCGCCCCAGATCAAGGGCCACGGTCCCTGCAGCCAGCGGATACCGCCCGTGTCCTTGGCCGTCAGGATCGAGGCGGCCTCGCCGTGCCGGGCGATCTCCAGGCGGCGGGTGGCGTAGTAGATCCCGCCGAACAGCAGCACTTGCACGGCGATCGCGCCCGGCAGGCCGAACGCGTTCAGGACCGAGACGCGGCCGAGGTCGGGCGCCGACGCCCACCAGGGAAAGTGGATCGATCCGGCGAGCGACCCGGCAATGAAGAAGGCAAGGGTGACCAGCATGCGGGTCGAGCCGCCGCCGAGTACGAACAGCGTGCCCGAGGCGCAGGCGCCGCCCAGCTGCATGCCGACCCCGAACAGGAACGCGCCGATCGTGACCGACACGCCGACCGGCTGCACGGCGCCGGAGACGCCGCGCCCGAAAACCTCGCCGCTCGCCAGCATGGGCAGGAACAGCAGCGTTGCGACGCCCAGCATCACCATCTGCGCGCGCAGGCCGGCCCCGCGCCGCTCGGCGACGAAGCTGCGCCAGCTGCCGGTGAAGCCGAATGCGGCGTGGTAGAGACTGATCCCCAGCAGCACGCCGAGCACGAACAGCGCGCCCATGCGCCCGCCGGCGGTGTCCAGCACGACCGCGCCGACCGCTGCCATGGCGGCGAGCGCGGCCAGCACGACCGCGCGGTTGATCCGCGGCCCGCTCGGCAGCAGGGCTTGAGATTGCGGGGTGGTGTCGACGGCGCTCACGTTTATCGGATCCTGTTTTCAGCCGTCTCGGGGACGATCGGGGGTAAACGGATGTTGACGGACGGCCGCGGGCAACCGCCTGACCCCGTCCCTCTCTTCCCAAGACGAGGAAGGGGCAGGGGTGAGGCGGAAGCCCGCGGCGTTGCCAGCAGTTACTGCGGCTGCTAGGACAGGACCTCGACCTCGCCGCCGTTCAGGGTCCAGTCGGTCATCGAGCCGTCGTACACCTTGGCCTGCTTGTTGCCGAGGATCTCGTGGCTCGCGAACCAGCCGAGCGAGGCCCAGTGGCCGGTGTTGCAGAACGCGATCTGGTCGCCCTCACGCTCCAGGCCGGCTTCCTTCAGCAAGGCCGCGATCCGGTCCTTGTCGGCGAAGGTGCCGCCGTTGGTCAGGCGGCTCTCCGGCACGTTGCGCGCGCCGGGCAGGGTGCCCGGCTTGGCGGCGGCGGGATGCTTCGCCGCGCCGCGATACTGCTTGGTCGGGCGGTTGTCCATCAGGCCGGTGCCGCTGCGCAGCGCGCTCGCGACCTCCTGGCGGTCCGCGATCAACTGGGGCTGCAGCTGACCCGCGAACTGCGCCGCCGCCGGCTGGTTCCAGCCCTGCGCCAACTGGTACCGACTGGCGTAGGCCGCGTGGCCGCCGTTGAGGACCGACACCCGGTCGTGGCCCAGCACCTTGAAGGTCCAGTACACGCGGGTGGCGCTGCCCATGTCGAGCGCGCTCTCGCCGGCCGCCACGACGACGACGTGGTCGTCGTTGTCGATGCCAAGGCCGCCGATCAGCGATTCCAGCGACTCAACGCTCGGCAGCTGGCCGGGGACGCCGTCGCGCTTGGTCCGCCAGCCGGCTTGCAGATAGTTGGAGTAGACGGCGCCTGGGATGTGGCCCTGTTCGAAGGTCTCCCGGCTGTCGTCGGTGATGCCGTTGCGCACGTCCAGCACGACCACGTTCGGGTCGTCCTTGTGGGCGTGCACCCAGGCGGCGTCGACCAGCGGCTCGGCGTCGGTCGCCGCCTGCGCGCCGGCGGTCGCGAAAACCAGCGCGGCGGCGGCCAGGATCGGTGCGATCCAGAGTCCTGCGATGCCCATTTCTACATCTCCGTATCGTTGTATTCTAAAATTACGTCTGGTGTGTTGTATAATAACGAGGTGGCCCCGGTACAAGTGCGGGAAAAGCCGTTGGCGGCTCCGAACCGATCACGAAGGGGCGATCACGAACGGGCAGTCACGAAGGACGACGCGCCGTGTGCGCCGCGGCCCGTGGTTTCCGCGCGCCGCTTTTGCTAGCCTGATGGTGGTTCAAGGGGGGCACGCGTTCGCGCAGGGCGGCTTGACGTCCGTCAATGACCGCTGTCCGTTCGGGACCCAAACTTGCGCGACCGTCCGGGTGATCGGGCGGGCCGGAAGATAACCGGGGACACCATAACTCTAGGGACGGGGAGACCCACGGCGATGGCGCTCAAGAACCTGCTGCTGCACATCGACGACACCAAGGCCTGCGCCAAGCGGATCGACTATGCGATCGAGCTGGCGCGCCTGCACGACGCGCACCTGTCCGCCGTCTACTGCATCGGCGAGTACAAGCTACCCGGCTGGGCGGACATGCCGTCCAACCTGGAAAAGGAGCAGAAGCAGCGCGAGGAGAAGCGCGCCAAGGCCAAGCTGGACGAGTTCGCCGAAACGGCGAAGCGCGCGGGCATCAACTACGAGACCCGGGTGGCCCGCGCCCGGGTCAGCGATCTGCCGGAGGTGATCTCGATCCACGGCCGCTATGCCGACCTCGTGATCCTGGGCCAGGTCGATCCCAACGATCCGCCGGCCGGCGGCGACCGGATCGTCGAGCACGTGGTGATCTCGTGCGGCCGGCCGGTTCTGGTGGTGCCGTACGTCGGCGCGCCGGAGCGTAAGGGCGTGCCGTCAGTGGCGCAGAACATCATGGTCGGCTGGGATGCCGGCCGCGAGGCGACGCGCGCGGTCAACGACGCCCTCCCGCTGCTGGAAAGGGCGAACTCGGTCGACGTGGTCTCGGTCAACCCGAAGAAGGTCGGCAAGCACGGCGACGAGCCGGGCGCGGACATCGGCCTGCACCTGTCCCGGCACAGCGTGAAGGTCAACGTCCAGCACCTGGAAAGCCGCGACATCGATCCTGGCGACACGCTGCTTTCGCGCGTCTCCGACAAGGGCTGCGATTTGCTGGTGATCGGCGGCTACGCCCACTCCCGCCTGCGCGACCTGGTGGTCGGCGGCGTCACCGAGACGATGCTCGAGCACATGACCGTGCCGGTGCTGATGAGCCACTGAGCGGCTTTTGGGGGCAGCGGATCGCCGCGCGAAGCGGCGATCCGCCGTGCCGTTGGCCGACCGGCGGCGGGGTGCCGCGCGACCCGGCGCGGCCGCGGCTCGGCCTGGTAGAGCATCTTGCTCTAGCGCTGCAGGCCGCTCCGCGGGTCGAGCGCGTCCTGCAGGCCGTCGCCCAGGAAGTTGAACGCGATCACGGTCACGAAGATCAGCAGGCCGGGCCAGACCGCCAGCATCGGGTTGGCGTAGATCAGCTCCTGGGCGTTGGTCAGCATGTTGCCCCAGCTCGCCATCGGCGGCTGGATCCCCAGCCCCAGGAACGACAGCACGCTTTCCAGCAGGATGATGTTGCCGATCGACAGCGTGGTCGAGACGATGATCGGGCTGGCGACGTTGGGCAGCAGGTGCACCCACATGATCCGGGCGTTGCCGGCGCCCAGGGCCTGGGCGGCGGTGACGAACTCGCGCGCCTTCAGCGACAGGGTCGCCCCGCGGACCAGCCGCGCCACCGTCGTCCAGCCGACCAGCGAGACCAGCAGGATCATCCGGTAGAGGCTGGCGCTCTCGCTCGTCATCAGCCCTTCGGGCAGGCCCAGCTTGGTGAAGTCGATCGCCGCCAGCACGATCAAGAGCGGCAGCAGCGGCAGCGCGATCACGCCGTCGGTGAAGCGCATCAGCGCGGCGTCGAACCGACCGCCGTAGTAGCCGGCGGCGATCCCGATCACGGTTCCGATGATGGCGGAGATCACCGCCGCCACCAGCCCGACCGTGAGCGACACCCGCCCGCCGTAGAGCAGCCGCAGCAACAGGTCCCGGCCCAGTTCGTCGGTGCCCAGTGGGTGCGTCAGCGACGGCGCGGCGTTCATCGCCATCAGGTCGACGCGGGTCGCCGACAGGCCGGTCCACGCCTCGAGCAGCGGCGCGGCGAACGACAGCACGGCCAGCAGCAGCAGCACGATCAGGCTGCCGAGCGCCAGATGGTGGCCGCGGAAGCGCCGCCACAGCAGGCGCGCCGGCGACGCGGACGCGTCCAGCGCCTGCGCCGCGCCCGCGCGCAGGTCGCCGCTGGTGTCGGCGGCCGGGTCCCGCTCAATCATAGGTGATCCTCGGATCCAGCCAGGCGTAGGCGAGGTCGGCCAGCAGGTTGGCGAGCAGCGTCAGGGCGGTGGCGAACAACAGCCCCAGCAGCGCCAAGTTGTAGTCGTTGCCGAGCACGGCGTCGTAGACCGTCTTGCCCATGCCGAGCCAGCCGAAGATCGTCTCGGTGATCAGCGCGCCCGAGACCAGCATGCCCATGTCGAGCGCCAGGATCGTCACCACCGGGATCATCGCGTTGCGCAGGGCGTGGGAGACCAGCACGCGCCGGCGGCTGAGCCCCTTGGCGCGGGCGGTGCGGATGTAGTCCTGCCTGAGCGCCTCCATCATCGCGGCACGGACATAGCGAATGATCCCGCCGACGCGCGCCATCGTCAGCGCGACCACCGGCAGCACCAGGTGGTGCAGCTGGTCCAGCAACCCGCCCTCGCCAGGATCGGTCATGCCGCTCGCCGGGAACCATTCCAGCGTCACCGCGAACAGGATGATCAGCAGGATCGCGAGCCAGAACGGCGGCACCGAGATGCCGGCGAACGCCCCCAGGTTGACCGCGTTGTCGAGCAGGCTGCGCGGCCGGGTCGCCGCGGCGATCCCGGCCGGCAGCGCGATCGCGAGCGACAGCAGGAAGGCGCAGCCGATCAGCACGATGGTGTTGCCCAGGCGCGGCCACAGCACGTCCAGCACCGGCTGCGCGAACAGCCGCGAATAGCCGAAGTCGCCCTGCAGCGCCGCCGTCAGCCAGTTCCAGTAGCGCGTGGTCAGCGGCTGGTCGAGACCGTACAGCTGCTTGAGGCGCTGCTGGTCCTCCGCCGTCAGGTCGGGGTCGGCCTGCACCATCAGGTCGATCGGATCGCCCGGCATCAGCCCGATCATGGCGTAGATGATGAACGACATGACGAACAGGACGACCGCGGTCTGCACCAGCCGCTGGACGATGTAGCTCAGCATGGCTAGCCGTCCCCGCCCGACGCGTCGGCGGCCGGGCCGTCAGCCCGGGCGTCGCCGTCGGCGCCGCGGATGCCCCAGTCCTCGACCCAGAGGGTGGTCGGGTACTGGTGGCCGGTCGGCTCCACGCCGGTCAGCCAGGGCGGCAGGACGAACGCCTGCGCCCGCCAGTAGAGCGGCAGGGCGGGCAGGTCGCGGGCGTAGATCTTGAGCAGCTCGTGCCAGAGCTGAACGCGCTTCCGGTCGTTCAGCTCGCGCTCCATTTTATCGATCAGCTCGTCGACCCGCGGGTTGGCATAGCCCTTGTAGTTCTGGCCGCCGACCTCGCCCTTCTCCGGGATCTGCTCGGAATGCAGGGTGGAGCGCGGCACGCTGCCGGGCGAGGACAGCCAGGCGAACATCGCCATGTGCTCCCACGCCCGGCCCGAGACGGTCTGGCCGAAGAACACCCGCGGCGGCTCGTTGACGATCTGCAGGTCGACGCCGATCCGCCGCCAGTCGCTCTGCAGCACCTGCTGGACCAGTTCCCGCGTGCGGTTGCCGGCGGTGGTCATGATGGTCAGGCGCAGCGGCTCCCCCTGCGCGTTGGTCCGGGTCTGGCCCGGCTCCTGGTTGGTCCAGCCGGCCGCACCGAGCAGCTTGCGGGCGCGCGCGAGGTCGTAGGGGTAGTGCTTGACCTCGTCGGTGAAGGCGGGATCGCGCGGATTGACGTTGTGCAGCGCGACCGGCTGCTTGCCGTCGAACAGCTGCTCGGAGATCGCCCGCCGGTTGGCGCCGTAGGCCAGCGCGCGGCGCACCCGCCGGTCGCCCACGATCGGGTTCTGCAGGTTGAACTCGATGTGCTCGTAAACCAGGCCCGGCTGATAGAGGTACTGGAAGCGCTCGGGATGGCGGGTCTCCAATGCCAGCGCCTGGTCGATCGACAGGCCGGTCTCGCCCGCGATCATGTCGACCGTGCCGGACAGCAGGTTCGCCTCCATCGCCGCGGTGTTCTGGATGGCGCGCACGATGATCCGGTCGAACGCGGGCTTCTTGCCGGGCCAATGCGGGTTGCGTTCGTAGACCGCGCGCACGCCGCGCTGCACCGACACCATCTTGTACGGGCCCATGTAGAGGCCAGGGTCGGTCGGGTCGCGGTCGAACGCGTTCTGGTGGCGGTATTGCGCCGGGTCCTGCTCGAACGCCGCGCGGTCCCGGTGCCGGGGCAGGATCGGCGGGACGGTCGCGTTGTAGTCGTAGGTGACCCGGTCGATGTGCACGGTGAAGGTGCGCTGATCCACGATCTCGATGTCGCGGATGCGCTCGTAGATCTGCTGCGAGACCACGCCGGTCTTGGGATGCTTGCCGACCTGCCAGGAATGGCGGACGTCGGCGCTCGTCACCGGCTCGCCGTCGGCCCAGGACAGGCCTTCCTTGAGGGTGTAGGTGACCGCGATCCCGGTGTCGCCGTTGGGCAGCTGCTCGCGCTCCGCCAGCCCGTTCTCCAGCGTGGGCAGTTCGGTGCACAGCATGCACCGGAGCTCCCAGTCCGGGCCGTAGGCGACCACCGGCCGGCGGCTCAGCCCGTGCAGGTAGCTCTTGGCTAGCATGGCATCCAGCATCGGATGCCAGGTCGACGGGAACTGCGAGATCGCGATCGTCAGCGTGCGCGCCGCGCCGTCGCCGGCCTTGGCGCTGGTCTCGCCGGTGCCGGTGTCGCAGGCCGCGAGCGCGAGCAGGCCAAGCGCGGCCAGGCAGCTCAGGGTGCGGGAAAGCAGGCGGCGTATGACGGGACCCTCGCGAGCTTCGGACTGATAAGCGGGCCGCACCAGCCTAACGCAGGACGGCGGACGCGTCAGGCGGTTAAGGTGCGCCGGTGCTGGCTTGGCCGCACAATACAGCGGCGGGTCCCCTCTCTTCACCTGGGAGGAGAGGGTCAGGGAGAGGAGGTTGCCCGCGGCATCGGAGGTCGCGCTTACCTCCTCCCCCAGCCCCTCCTCCCACGTGCAGGAGGGGGATCAGTGGGCACTTCTCTAAGTTCCTTGGAAAGCCTCTTCACGTCACGTCCTCGCTGGTCTTGCCGCCGTGGGCGGCGGACCAGTCGTTGGGGGCGCGCAGGAACTGGTCGACGATGCCGATGCCGGTGGTGTCGAGGTAGGCGTCCGCCTCCGCGACCGCGAGCGCGTCCCACCAGGTGGCGAGCGCGTGCAGCTGAACGCCGCGCTTTTCGAGTTGCGCGATGCCCTCGGGGAAGATGCCGTAGTGAAAGATCACGAAGGTGTGGCGGACCTGCGCGCCGGCGGTCTCCAGCGCGTCGACGAAGTTCAGCTTGGAGCCGCCGTCGGTCGCCAGGTCCTCGACCAGCAGCACGCGCGCGCCCGCCGCCAGGTCGCCCTCGATCTGGGCGTTGCGGCCGAAGCCCTTGGGCTTCTTGCGGACGTAGACCATCGGCAGACCCAGCCGGTCGGCCAGCCAGGCGGCGAACGGGATGCCCGCGGTCTCGCCGCCGGCGACCGCGTCGAACGCCTCGTAGCCGGCGGCCTGGCCGACCTGCTCGACCGCCATCTGCATCAGTTTCTCCCGCGCGCGCGGGTAGGAGATGATCTTGCGGCAGTCGACGTAGACCGGCGACTTGCGGCCGCTGGTGAAGGTGAACGGCGCCTCGGGCCGGAACAGCACCGCGCCGATCTCCATCAGGATGCGCGCGGTGGTGCGGGCGGTCTCGGTCGGCGCGTGCGGCATCGCGGGCTCCCGGGCAATCGGCGAGGGGGCAGGGCGCGAGTGGCGGGCTCCCTCCCGTTCGCTCGAAGGGGAGGGACCGGCTGGGGTAGGTCTGCACGGCCTTCGTGCCGCGAAGGTTCCGCTTACCACCTCACCCTGTCCCTCTCCTGCCAGTGGAGCAGAGGGGACCCGCCGCTGCGCTCTGCCGATCATGCAAACGGTCGGCTTGCGGCGTGATAGCCCGCCGGCCCTGGCGGGCGCAACGGGCGGCGGCTTGACCGCGCGGCCTGCTGTGCCATGGTCCGGTCGCGCCCGACCCCGGGTTGATGATCCGCCGGCGCCGACCGTGCCGGCCTGCGGCGCGAACGACGTCGACAAAACCGCGAGAGGCAGACGACCCCCATGAGCGAGCCCACCCCGCGCGTTTCCGACACGCTGGCCGAGGTGCGCACCCGCAACCCGCTGGTGCATTCGATCACCAATCTGGTCGCCATGGACCTGGGTGCGAACGTCCTGCTCGCGGTCGGCGCGTCGCCGGTGATGGCGCACGCGCGCGAGGAGATCGACGAGATCGTGTCGGTGGTGTCCGCGCTGGTGGTCAACATCGGCACGCTGGACGCCGGCTGGGTCGACTCCATGGAGCAGGCCGCCGCCAAGGCCGGCGAGGTCGGGACCCCCTGGGTGCTCGACCCCGTGGGCGTGGGCGCCACAAGCTACCGCAACGAGGTCGCCGCGCGCCTGACCGCGCTGCAGCCCGCCGTGATCCGCGGCAACGGCTCGGAGATCGTGGCGCTCGCCGGCGCGGCCAAGGTCGGCGGCACGCGCGGGGTCGATTCCGCGATCGAGTCGGCGGAGGCCCTGGACGCCGCGCGCGACCTGGCGCAGGCCAGCCAGGCCGTGGTGGCGGTGACCGGGTCGGTCGACTACGTCACCGACGGCACCCGGGTGATCGCGGTCGCCAACGGCGTGCCGGAAATGGCGCAGGTGACCGCGATGGGCTGCGCGCTTTCGGGCCTGGTCGGCGCGTGTATCGGGATCGGCGCGGACACGCTGCGGTCGACCGCGCACGCGCTCGCGGTCTACGGCGTCGCCGGCGAACTCGCCGCGCAGCACGCCCACGGCCCGGGCAGCCTGCGCATGCGCATGCTGGACGCGTTGACCCAGCTGGACAGCGAAACCCTGAACGAAATGGCGAGTATCGACCAATGAGCCGCACGCTGCCCGACCTTAGCCTCTACCTCGTCCTGGGTGCGGCCGACACCGGCAAGCGGCCGTTCGAGGAGGTCGTGCTGGCCGCGATCGAGGGCGGGGTCACGATGGTGCAGCTGCGCGACAAGCAGGCCACGACGCGCGTGCTGCTGGAGCACGCGCTGCGGCTGAAGGCGCTGTTGGAGCCGCGCGGCGTGCCGCTGATCGTCAACGACCGGATCGACGTGGCGCTGGCCGCCGGCGCGGCCGGGGTGCACCTGGGCCAGGACGACATGCCGCCCGCGCTCGCCCGCCGGCTGGTCGGCGCGGACATGCTGATCGGCCTGTCCGTCTCCGACCGGGTCGAGGCCGACACCGCCGATCCCGAGACGGTCGATTACATCGGCATCGGCAGCGTGTTTCCGACCGGCACCAAGGCCGACGCGGGCACCGCGATCGGCCCTGCGTTCGCGGCCGAGCTGCGCCAGTTGGTCGACCTGCCGTCGGTCGCGATCGGCGGCCTCAACGCCAGCAACGCCGGGCAGCTGCGCGGCAGCGGCATCGAAGGCCTCGCCGTCGTCTCCGCGATCTGTGCGGCCGCCGACCCAGCCCAAGCCGCCCGCGAGTTGCGGCAGACGTATTTCGGGTAATTATCCTGCGGTTGCAGGGCGCCCGCGGCGGGTCGGTCGCCCCTCCTTCACTGGAAAGGACATTTGCACACCTCGCCGGGCGCCCGTTTGGCGTCCTTCGACACGGACACCTTCGGTGTCCTGCTCAGGATGAAGGTTTAGGTTTTTCAACCAGATATATGCCGCTCCATGCTGAGTAGCCGGCCGCAGGCCGGCGTGTCGAAGCACGCCACACGGCGGCTCCTGCCTGTGTGCAAATTTCTCTCCGACGCGGCAGTAGGTACCCTCCGCCACGCGGTGCAAACCGCGCGGAAACCTATGCCGGCTTGTCGAACACCATCACCTTGGACAGGAAGGCGGGCAGGGTGCCGCGGTAGGTCAGGCCGGCCGCGCGGGCTGGCGGGATCAGCGAGCGGTCGATGTAGTCGGCGTAGTACGGCTCGTGGAAGGCGTGCGGGAAGCGCTCCAGCAGGCTGTCGTAGAACGGCCGGTCGCCGCGCTGCAGGCTGTCGACCAGGATCGCCCGGCCGCCCGGCTTGAGCACGCGCGCGAACTCCCGGAGGACCTGGGTGCGCACCGTGGCCGGCAGTTCGTGGAACAGGTAGATGCAGGTGACCAGGTCCCGGCTGGCGTCGGCCACCGGCAGGTCCTCCGCTTGACCCTGCAGCAGCTCCGCCCCGCCGAAACGCCGCAAGCGCCGCCCGGCTTCGGCCAGGTAGTTCGGGCTGAGGTCCACGCCGGTCACGTCGATCCGTGGGTAGCTTTGCCGGACGAAGGTCAGGAACTGCCCGGTGCCGGTCGCGACGTCGAGCAGCTTGAGCGCGCGGCCGCGCTCTCGAACCACCTCGGCGAGCGGCACGAACGCCTGCCGGCGCATCGCGTCGGCGGCCCCGCCGAACAGCACCTCGACCTGGTAGTCGTAGAGCTTGGCGCTGTGGTCGGACAGCCAGCCGTCCGACTGGTAGTGGAAGTTCTGCAGGTAGTAGTCCGGCATCGCGACCGGGCTGTCGGCCGGTTCGGGCACGCTGTCGGCCTCGCCGGTCTGGCGGCGTTCGGTCACCCGCGGCAGATCGTCGAAGAAGCGCCGGGCGCCCAGCAGCATCCGGTCGGGCCGCTGCAGCATGTCGTGCGGCATGCGGTACAGCCCGGCTTCGATGTTGCGCAGGTCGCGGGCGAAGATCTCCCGGATGTCGCGCAGGATGTCGCCCACGCCCGGCACGCGCCCGCCCTGGACCGGCGGGACTTTGTACGTCGGGCTGATCCGCGCGGCGAACAGGTACTGGCTGAAGTACCAGCCGACCCGCGCGGTCTGGCTGGCGGCAAAGGCGCCGCGGGCGAATGCGTTGGCCATGGCGTCGGCTCCTCTTGTCTCCAAAAAAGGCCGGACGCGGCGATGGTGCGCCGGCGCACTTCCCTCAGGCCATGATAATAGCGACGGCGACCGGTCCGGCCAGCGCGGCCGTCCCGCGCCGGCGTGTCGCAGGGCGGCCGGCCCGCCGGTGCGCAGCTTCGCCTGCCTGGACATCCGGGCGACCGCGAAAAACCAGGAGCGAATGGCGGGGCAGGCGGCGCAGAAGATGGTCCACGGGCCCTTTCTGGCCGCGCCCGTCTATCGACCGAGCTAGGCCGCCCGCGCGACCAGCAGCAGCGACAGCGCATCCGCATCGGGGACCGGCGGGTCCGTGTCGGCCTTGAGGCCGGCTTCGGCGAGCGCCGAGTCCCAGGCGGGGCGCGAGCGGGCGTACCACCGCATCGGGACCCAGCCGCCGCCCAGACCGCCGCCCAGCCCGCCGCTAAAGCCGGCGAAATCCTCCGTCCGCCACCCCTCCGCGCCGGGCGCGCAGGGCGGCAGGGTCTGGATCACCAAGGCGCCGCCGGGCGCCAACAGGCCGCGGGCGGCTTGCAGGGTGCGGCCGACCTGGCGGTCGAACAGGGCGTAGTTGAACACGACCGCGTCCAGCGGGTCGGCCAGCCGCTCGGCCAGCACCGGATCGCGGCGCCAGGCCCCCGCGGCAAGCGCGTCGTAGGTCAGATGGTGGTAGCTGCCGACTGGGTCGGCGGCCCGGGCCGCCGCGACGAGCGCCGGCGCGCCGTCCACGCCGATCGTCCGGCAGGCGGGCAGAAACTGGCGCAGCGCGCGGATCAGCCAGCCTTCGCCGCAGCCCGCGTCCAACAGGCGGCCGGGGGCGAGCCGGGCGAGCGTGTCGAGCAGCGCCGCGTCGGTCCCGGCGGTGCGGCTGGCGATCCGCCGTTCCCGCACCGCCCGGGTCCAGGCCCGCGCGTTGGCGTCCCACAGGCGCGGCCCGAGCTCGCCGCCGACATCCGCGCCGTCCCCGTCGCCGGGATCGGGGCGGCCGCCGGGCGGACCCGTTACGTCGCGCGTCATCGCGGGAACCCTCCGGGCCGTGGCTGCTCAAGGGCACGAGTGTCGACCGCTTTGACGGCGTTGCCAAGCCGGAAAACCGCCGGTTGACCCTGGGAGACCGGCAGCGGAGCGCGACCGCGCCGGGCCGGCGAAGTCGGTTGATCGTGTGCGGCGTGTCGGCCTATCGTTCAAGCCAGGATCCGGGCGGCGGCATGCCAGCCCGGCCGCCCACGGGAGCCGATAAAACGGGGAGGGACGCCGTGGCTTACTGGACCGGTCTCGTACTGGCGGCGATCGCGGTTGCGTTCCTGGTCACCGGCTGGCGCCGGCGTCAAGCGGTGCGCGCGGAGCGGGTGGCGCTCGGCTACGCGCCCGGGGACGACACGCCGCAGCGCCGCAACCCCTATTCCTCGATCACCGTCCTGGGCGATGCGATGCCGCCGATCATCGCGGTCGCGCTCGGCTTCGTCGGCATCAAGGCGGTATTCTTCTACGCCGCGCTGGGGGGCGGCATCTTCACGGTGGTGGACCTCGCCGGCTTCCTAGCCCTGCTGGGCGGCTACGGCGCCTGGATGTGGTGGCACAGCCGCTACCGCTTCGCCGAGCCGGGCGTCACCGCGCAGCCGGCCGCTCCGGAGACGACCTCGGGTGAACCCGAGCCGGCCGAAGCCACGTCCCCAAGCGACGCGGCGGACGGCGCGCCCGGCCGGCGCCGCGCGGCCTGAACCGCGCTGCTGGACGCGGTCCGCGCGCATGTCGTCCACCTTCGGCATCCTGTTCGAGCTGCTGTTCTCCGGCGCGGCGCTGGCGTTCGGGGTCTGGCAGTTGATCTCCGTGCGCCGCGCCCAGCGGGAGGATGCGCGCCAGGACCGCGACGCCGGCGCGTCCGCGCCGTAGCCGCGGCGTCCCAGGTACGAGAATCCCGCGTGACCGGCGGTGCCGGCGCGCCGAACCAGCCTTGAAGGAGTTGCATCGATGGTCCGTATCGTCCGCGCCGTGCGCGCCTGCGCCGCCGCGGCTGCGCTGGCCGTAGCCGTGTCCGCCACCGGCCCGGCGGCCGCCTACGAGCCGATCGTGGAGAAGAAGACCTTCACGATGGACAGCTACACCACGATCAACGGGGAGACGATCCGCGAGCTGAAGGTCGGCTGGGAAGCTTACGGCACCCTCAATCAGGCCCGCGATAACGTGATCCTGATTGCGCACTTCTTCTCCGGCACGAGCCATGCCGCCGGGCGCTACAGCCAGGACGGTGCGCGCGGCTACTGGGACAGCATCATCGGCAGCGGCAAGCCGATCGACACCGACAAGTACTACGTGATTTCGGTGGATTCGCTGGTGAACCTGAACACCGGCAGCGAGCACGTGGTCACCACCGGGCCGGCCAGCACCAATCCGGAGACCGGCGAGCCGTACGGCATGGACTTCCCGATCGTCGAAATCGGCGATTTCGTGCGGGTGCAGAAGCGCCTGCTGGCGAACCTCGGGATCGATCGGCTGCACGCCGTGATGGGCGCCTCGATGGGCGCGCTGCAGGCCTACGACTGGGCCAGCCGCTATCCCGACGCGGTGGACCGGGTAATCCCGGTGATCGGCAGCGGCTTCGCCGACCCGTTCCTGATCGGCTGGCTCGACGTCTGGGCGCAGCCGATCCGCCTGGATCCCAATTGGAACGGCGGCGACTATTACGGCGGCGAACGGCCCAAGGCCGGTCTCGCGGCGGCGCTCAAGACGGTGACGCTGCACGCCCAGAGCTGGCCGTGGGCGCAGCAGGCGTTCGGGCGCACGTGGGCCAACGAGGACGCTGATCCGGCCAAGTCGTTCGACAACAGCTACGCGGTCGAGGCGACGCTGGACAAGGTCGCGAAAGACCGCGCCGCGACCGCCGATGCCAACCACTTCCTGTATCTCGTCAAGGCGAACCAGTTGTTCGTCGCCGGCAGCAAGGACACCCCCGAGGCCGGCCTGAAGGCGATCGACGCGCCGACGCTGATGCTGCAGGCGGAGGGCGATCTGGTGTTCTTCCCCGGGCTTGCCGATCAGACGCAGCGGATGATCGAAAGCGACGGCACACCGGTCGAGCGCGCCCGCATCCCGGGCGACCGCGGCCATCTGAACGGGGTTCTCAACATCCAGAGCCAGGGCGACAAGATCCGGGCATTTCTGGACCGGAAGGTCGGGGAGTAGAGCAAGCCCGAGGCAAGCCGAAGGCGGCTTTCGTCGTGAGTTTCAACTTCCCTCCCCGGCCGCGGTCGCCCGGACGAACACGGGGCGGCACCGCCCCCGTCGGTGCCGCCCCGTTTTGCCGGCGGAAATATCAAGCGCCGGCGCGCTACATCATCTCGTCGGCTTGATCGGGCGCCATCACGGTGATCTCGACCGGGATCTCGCCGGCTTCCGCGAACTCCAGGTGCGCCTCGAAGCTGTCGCCGGCGCGCAGCACGCGCTGAACGTCGTTGAACACCAGACGGACGCCCTGGGGATGCAGCGTGACCGCCTGGCCCGGCTGGAGGCTGACCGACGTGAGGTTGCGCATCTCGAGCGCGCCGTCGTCCGTTATCGACTGCGCCTGGATCACGGCGTCGTCGGCGAACGGCACCTCGGCGCCGACCAGTTTGTCCCCGGTCTCGCCCTCGTTCCACATGGTCACGTAGACCTCGACCGCGTGGGCCATCGACGAGCTGGCGACGGTCCAGCCGTGGCTGACCTTGATGTCGCCCTTGGACGCCGTCTCACCCGGATGGTGCGCGCTCGCCGGCGCGAGCGCGGCGAGCGTCAGGGCAGCGGCGATCACGAATTTCTTCAGCATGTCTCTTCCTTTCCGAGGCCCTCCGCCTCGTGCGTGTTCAGCTCTCCCACGTCGACCGGCAGGTCTCCTGGCTCACGGGTCGCAGCCACCCCTCGGCCTTCCCAAGGCCGCGGCCGCCCGCTTTGCAACGAACGTCCGGTGCCTCAGTGGCGTCGGTGAGGGGCAGCTCGCCGATCACAGTTGCGGGGGCAGCGCCGGACTCGCACCGGCTTCCCTCGGATCCGCTGGCGGGAACCGTCGACGCCGCAAGGCTAGCCAAGGCTGCGTCCGGTAACAACCTTGCAAAGCCCGCCGCGCGACCGGCGGGCGCATATTTCGCACTCGATAGATCTGGCGGGACGGTCGCCGGCGGGGGTGAGCGTCGGCGCCGGCCCCGCAAGCCGCCGCTCCGCCGACCCGAGGCGGCCAGGAAATTGGCGGCAACCCTCGGCATATATAAGCCTGGCGAAAAATCAGTATTTAATGCATCGGTTCGAACAGGCTGAGCGCGGTATTTCGTGACTTGAGGTACGTGACCAAGCTGTGTCAGCTATTGCCATTCCGGTTTCAAGTTGAAACGAGGTGACGTCCCCGGCGGCGAGGGCGTCGCCCGGCGTGCCCATGGCGGGAGCCAATGTCCGGAACGGTCCTGATCATCGACGACGACTCCAGCACGCGCATGCGTGTGCGAACCGCCCTGGAACACGAGGGGCTTCGGGTCGTCGAGCAGGATCCGAGCGCGCGACCCACGTCGGAGACGCTGCAGGCCGGCTACGCCGTGATCCTGCTCGACGTCATCATGCCGGACAAAGACGGTTTCGAATATTTGCGCGACATTCGCCGGCTGTGGCCGGAGCAGCGGCTGATCGTCTATTCGCGCGGGTTGAGCGACTATACCGATTACGCGGTCAAGCTGGGCGCCAACGCCGGGATCGATATCGGATGGTCGGCGAACCTGCGCCGCCTGGTCGAGACCGCGCGCCGCTTGGCGAGCGATGCCGGGCGCCCGGGCGGGGGAAAGTCCGGGCACGGGGGCACCCCGCCCAGTAGCCCGGTACGCCGCCGATAGGCGCCGGGCGGTCCGTCCGCGCGTCACCGCGGCGGCGGTTAAAGATCGATCGACGAAGCGGGCTGCACTTTATCGCAGGACGTTTTCGCGTGACACTGGCGCCGGTTGCATCGTCATGAGACGAACGCGGAACCAACCGCCATAGGGGGCGTGCCATGATCGCCGACTTTTTCCGCAAGGGCCTGGATTGGGCGCGGAGCTTCTTCTGGGTTTCCGACTCCGGCACGGACGACAAGGGGACGACCAAGGCGCCGGCCGCGAAGGGATCCTCGGACGCCGCCAAGACGCAGCGGGCCAGCGCCCCGGCGTCGGGGTCGAAGTCGACCGGCCAGCGCCGTCCCGCCGCGGCCAAAACCTCGACCAACAAGCGCGGAACCGGCGGCAGCACACGCGCAGCGGCGAAGAGCGGCGGAGCCGCCACCAAGGGATCCAGCGCCAAGAGCGGCGGCACGGCCGCGGGCGCCGCGCCGAAAACCACCGCATCCAAAAGTACGGCGCCGAAAAGCACCGGGCCGGGCGCGCCCACGGCCGACCCGGCGACACCGGGCGACCTGTCCGAGATCAAGGGCATCGGCCCGGCGATGAAGACCAAACTGGCCCAGCTGGGCATCAACAGTTTCGCCGATCTGGCCGGGGCCGATGCGAACCAGGTGGCCAAGAACCTGGACCAGCGCACGATCACCCCGGAGCGGGTGCGCAGCTGGATCGCCGAGGCGAAAAAGCGCAGCTGATCTCAGCTTAGAGCTCAACTCACGATGAAAGCCGCTCCGGCTTTCATCGGTCTTGCCCTAACCGATCCGTTCGATCGTCTTGGCTTCCAGGCCCTTGGCGCCGGGCCCGGGGGTGTAGCGCACCCGGTCGCCTTCGCTCAGGCGGTCGATCCCGGCGGCCTGGACCGTGTCCTTGCCGACGAAGATGTCGTCCCCGCCGTCGTCCGGGATGATGAAGCCGAAGCCCTTCTCCGGCTTGAAGAACTTCACCCGGCCCGCGGCCTTGCCGGAATCGACGCCGGGCTCGCGCCGCGGCGGCTCGAACGGCTCCGGCTCGGGCGTGCGCGGCGGCTGCTGGGCGGTCGCGCTGGCGGACTGGCTGGGCCGGCTGGGCGGCGCCTGGCGCGGGCGCTGCGCGGCCGGCGAGTTCTGCTTCGCCGCGTCGATCTCGATCGCCGCCAGGGCGCGCCGGACTTCGTGCACCGCCGACGACAGCGTGTCCGAGGTGGCCTTCTGGTCGACCAGTTCGGCGCAGCGATCGGTCGCCTCGCGCAGGCGGTCGGCCAGCGCGTTGCCGCTGCGCTTCCCGCTGTCGCTGCCGGTCGCCTTGGCGGGCGCGGTCTCGGCCGTCGGCGCCGGCGATCCGTCGGCGTCGGTGACGCCACCGCTCTCGGGCGCCGAGCTCGCCACCGGGGCCGCCGGTGCGGCCGCCGGCGCGCTTTCCGTCGAACTGCGCGCGCGGGTGGTCAGGGTCCGGCGCGGCGTGGCGGCGTCGTTGGCCGGGGCGTTCACCTGCGCGGACCCGGCAGGACCCTCCTCCCGCACGAGCTCCGCCGCCGGGGCGGACGGCGCGGCGGGTTTCTCGGACTCGCCCGTGGGCGCCCGATCCTCGGCCTCGGAAGCCGCGTCGGCTTCCAGATCGGCGACCGGCTGACCTTCCGCTTCCGCCTTGGCGCGCTTCAGGATCTGACTGACGGTACCCTGGCTCACGCCGTAATCCTGCGCGATCTGGGCCTGGGTGGCGCCGGCTTGCCGCCGCGCCAACAAGGTCGGCCATTCGCTGCGATCGATTTTGCGTTTACGGGGGCCAGGCGCGCCATCGCCGTGAGCCGGCTGCGCGTTCGACGACAAACCATTATTCGGCATTTAGCACATCACCCGCTTTGAGCGCGGAGCCTTCCAAACAAACCTTGAGGTGGAACGAAGAGCCTTTGGAACCGGCTTACCTCCACCCCTTACCTATCGCATTCATCGGTTATTTCAATGGGTATTTCCGCATCGAGGGGGCTGCGACCGGAAAATTATTAGTCAACCGCCGGTCCGTGCGCCCGCCCACCCACCTTCGGTTATTGCTCGCCCCGGCTGGACACGCGAGGCGCGATTGCAGCGCTATCGCCGGGACGGATCGACATCCGCAGCCGTCGATACCCCGGATGCGGGGGCGCGCCGTCCGTGCCCCGTCATCCGCTGTCGCGGGCGCAGCGGAAGCCGATGTGGCGATGGCCGTCCCGCGGGGCGCGGGAGAAGCCGTCGCGGAAATAGGTGGTCAGCTGGTCCGGTGCTGTGTCGAACACGTAGTCGCCGCCGCGGGTTATCCGGGGCCCGGCGGCCGTGGGATCGTTGCGGCCGTCGTCGGCCTTGTAGGGGTAGGGCCGGACCAGGCTGGCGGTCCATTCCGCGAGGCTGCCCGCCATATCCTGCAGGCCCCGGGGCGTCGCGCCCTTCGGCCTGGAGCCGACCGGTGCGGTCTGGCCGGACGGGTACCCGGCGTAGACGCGCGCATCGCTCGGCGCGGCCGCGCCCCAGGGATAGCGGCGGGCCTGTTGGCCGCGGGCGGCGGCCTCCCACTCGGCCTCGGTGGGCAGACGGGCGCCGCGCCAGCGGCAGTAGTCGCGCGCGCCGCGCCAGGTGGTCTCGGCAACCGGGTGGTCGGCGTAGCCGTCGGCAGCGCGGAAGGCGCCGTCGCGATAGCCGATTCGCGCTTCCGGGTCGTCCAGGGCGACGATCGGATAGGGGGCTTGGGCCGGTCCGTCCTCCAGCAACTGGGACCTGGTCTCGTCGGCAAAATTGTTGGGCCCTGCCTCGGTCGCGGCGAACGGCCTTTGCACGTCCAGATCGAGCGCGTTCAGGTATTCCGCGAACGCGGCGTTGGTCACCTCGGTCCGGTCGATGGCGAAGCCGGTCAGCGTGACGTCGTGCGCCGGCCGGGCGCTGCGCCGGCCCTGAGGGTCGCCGATCGGATAGGTGCCGGCCGGGATCGCCACCATGGCCGCCTGCGCCGCGGTCGAGACCGGCGCTGCCCCGGGATCGATCCGTCGATCGGTCGGCGGGCCGGGCGCCTGGGCCTCGGCCGCGCGCGATGGGAGCCCGAGCAGGCCGACCGCGACCAGGCCGACGGCGACCGGGCCGACCGCGAGCAGACCGTTGGCGAGACGGGCGGTGCGCCCCAGGGGCGGGAAAGGGCGGGTCCAAGAGGGCATGACGGCCTTGCGCTTGCGGGGGCGTGGACAGGCTTGCGGGGATGTCCACGAGGTGGCCATCGACGCGGGCGCGCGGCAAGGGGTGCATACCCGCGCATTTACATGACTACCTGGGTTAAGGCGCATAGTCATCCCGGGCCCGGCTTGGCCACGCGCGTTAGTAGTACAAACCTCCGAAACGTCGTGTCCGCGGTCGTTTCTGAAACGGCGAACCATCGACGCACCGCTACCCGCCACACGATTATGTGAGTGAATCTCTCCGATTTGGGTCAGATTACGAAAGAGCCTTGATGTTAACGGTATCGGAAAGTAATGTACTTAGCGGTTAACGGTATATTAACTATATCAAATAAGTTAACTGAATATTAAAGCACATAAAGAATATGGTTACTAGATTGTAAACGGATTTTGTTTGGGGCTTCCTCTTCGTGCGTGGCGCTCTACAGGCGGGTCAGCGGGGCCCAGGGCGCAACGTATATTTGTCATGTCGAAAGTCGCGACACGGTCGCGACGCACGAAGGGGTCAAGCGATGCTGACGTATGAGCAACTCAAGGGTGGCGAAGGCGACCTGATTCACTACCGGCCGGAACGGTTCGCGGCGAAGGATCTGTTCCAGCAAGGCGTCCCGGACGTCTCCGTCGGCGGTCATCCGCTGGTCCTGCAGGACCTGTCGGTCGGCGGTCTGGGCGTGCTCGACCATTGCCGTGCCGAGGAGGGCCAGGATTGGGCCCAGCGGATCGGCGAGCGGCTGCCGGTGCGCCTGTCGGTGCGCGGCGAGGTGATACACGCCTCGATGGCGGAGGTGCGGCGCTGCGAGGTCAGTGCCGGACGGTCCACGATCGGCCTGCGGCTGGTCGACCGGCACCTCGAGATGGCGGCGCTGGTCGAGAAGTACTGGGAGAGCACCCTGCGCGGCGAGCTCGCCTATCAGACCGCGCCCGATTTGCATCTGGTCGCCCCGGACTATCGGCGCCTGGTCGCCGATACCCAGGCGCTGCTGCGCTACACCCAGCGCACGCTGGCGCGGATGGAGGAGAAGATCGGCACCGACGGGCCCGGGCAGCAGCAGGTCACCGGCCGGATGCTGGCGTTCTGCGAGGAGCAGATCGTCCCGCGCTGGCGCGAGCTGTGGCTGGAGGCGAACGCCATGCTGTGGCCGGTGATGGACGATCCGGCCCGGCTGCGCGCCACCAAGAAGTTCACCGAGGAGGTGCTGACCCCGGAACTGATCGGCGGCCCGATCTGGCACCGCGGCTACGACAAGCCGTTCGGCTATCCGGGCGACTTCCTGCTGATGAAGCAGATCTACGACAATCAGTGGGAGGGTGTCGGGGCCTATAACAAGATCTGTCACCGCCTGGGCGTGTATATTGGCGAGTTCGTCGCCAACCGCATGCTGATGATGAAGGACGAGATCGCCGACAGCGTGTTCGACAAGAACGGCGAGGACACCACGCACATCACCTCGCTCGGCTCCGGGCCGGCGCAGGAGGTGCAGGCCTACCTCGACGCGCTCAGCCTGCCGGGCTCGACCTGCTTCACGCTGATCGACCAGGATCGTCGCGCGCTCGACCTGGCGCACACGGAGAGCCGGCGGCGGGTGCTGCAGCACGGCGGCCGCGCCCGGGTCGACTGCGTCTGGACCTCGTTCATGCAGCTGCTGCGCCCGGGCGCGTTCCTGGAGCAGATGCCGGCCCAGGATCTGATCTACTCGGTCGGCCTGATCGACTACCTGACCGACCGGCGTACCGGCCAGCTGATCGAGCGGCTCTACAAGCACCTGGCGCCCGGCGGGCGGCTGGTATTGGGCAACGTCAAGCGCAGCTCGGAAGCCAGCCTGTGGCCGCTCGAGTTCATCGCCGACTGGAGCCTGATCTACCGCAGCGAGGAGGACATGACGCGCCTCGCCGCGACGATCCCGCAGGCCAGGCAGGAGGTCTTTTCCGACGAGACCAACTGCGTCGTGGTGATGCGCCTGACCAAGCCGGCCGCGTAGGGCGAGATCGCGGAAGGCGCACGCACCTTCCGGGCTGGTCGGGCCCCGGATCGTGCCCGAGCGGGGCCCGCCCGCAGTCGACACGCGCAAGTAGCTCGAGGGCCGGGGCCGCGGGGAACACCCGCGGCCCCTTGTGCATGCACGGCGAGGGCGGACCGGCGCGCGGATCAGCCCGCCCGACGGCGTTGCGACCCCGGGTCGGCGCCGCGGTCCAGAACCCGCGCCTTGGGGAGGTACACGCGCACGGTGGTGCCGGCGCCCAGCTTGCTGTCGAGATCGATCCGGCCCTGGTGCAGGTCGACGATCTGCTTCACCAGCGGCAGGCCGAGGCCGGCCCCGCCGTGGTCGCGGGCGAACGCCGATTCGACCTGCGTGAACGGCTCGAAGATCCGCTCCAGGTCGTCGCCCGAGATGCCGATGCCCTTGTCCGCGACGGCGATCTCGTAGCCGCCGTCCTGCGTCCGGCCGGCCTTCAGGGTGACGCGGCCGCCCTCGCTGGAGAACTTGATGGCGTTGGTCAGCAGGTTGGTCAGCAGCTGGCGGATCAGCCGCGGGTCGGCGCGCAGGTCGACCTCGGGATCGACCGGCTGCGCCCGTAGCCGGACACCCCGCTCGCCCGCCTGCTGGGTCATCGACTGCATTACCGTCTCGACCGTCTCGCCCATCGGGACGACGTCCTCGTTCAGCCGCAGCGCGCCGGCGTCCGCCTTGGCCAGTTCGAGGATGTCGTCGAGGATGCCCAGGAGATGGCGGGCGCTGTTCAGGATGTGCTCGGCGTAGCTGCTGTATTTCGAATTCTCGATCTTGCCCAGCATTTGCAGCGAGATCACCTCGGCAAAGCCGATCACCGCGTTGAGTGGCGTGCGCAATTCGTGGCTCATGGTCGCCAGGAACTGGCTCTTCGCCTGGTTCGCGGCGTTCGCCTGCCGGCGCTGGAAGTTCGCCTCGCGCATCGCGATTTGCAGGCGGTCCTCGTGGGCGTAGCGCTGCCGGGCGAACAGCTCGACCGTGTAGTTCGACAGCAGCCCGACCCCGACGGTGGCGACCAGGAACGCGGCGTTGGCCCAGATCATCGCCGGCGGAACGTCGTTCAGCAGCAGGGTGGCGAGCAGATAGGCGACCGCCAGCATCACCGTCACCGTGAAGGCGACCAGGAAGTGCAGGCGGATCGCGCTGGTCGAATAAACCACCACGAGACTGAGCCCGGCGTAGTACCAGCCGGCGACCGGCGGGTCGGTCAGCAGGGTCATCGCGATGATGCCGAGACCCGCTAGCCCCATCGCGCTGCCCAGCAGCGGCTGCGCGAACCGGCGGAACGCCTCGGTGTTCACCGTCACCGCCAGCAGGATCAGCATCGGGCAGACGCCCAGAAAGCGGATCGCCAGCAGCGGCGGGACGTGTTCCGGCGCCACCACGATCAGGTCCAGGATGCCGAACGCCCCATAGATACCGGCGCCCAGGAACAGCGCGGCGCGCAGAATGCTGCGCGACCGGTTGAAGAAGTCGCGCCGGAAGTCGGCCTCCACCTCGGGGTGGGTGAAGGTGGGCGGAAATCGGCGGATGGTCAGTTGCGGCTCGCCGCCCGCCGTGTCTCCGGTCGTGCCGGGTTCGGGCGCCGCGGGCGTTTCCGTCGGATCCTGGGAGAGGTGAGGTTGGGTCATCTTGGGCTGCCGGGTCTGCGCGGCGTTGGGCGGGCGACGAAAACGCGCAGGCCTTCACGATTCATTAATGCTGTGAAGAAGACATTAACCTGCATAACGGGGCAGGCAAGTTGCTTCAATCCAAGTGTATTAAAGCATCGCCGTGTCGGTTTAGCTATGCCAGCCGAGAGAGCGCGAGGGGAGATCAGGTTGTTCTTCGAGGCAAAACTGCAAGCGCTGCGCCGCGACCAAAACAGCGCTCGTGTCGTGGTTTTTTCGATCGCCGCGATATTCGCGCTCGGGGCGGCCAATCCGGCGGCCGCGGGCGGCTATCAGCTGCGCCAGCACGGCGCCGGCGCCCAGGCGACGGCGATCGCCGGCGCGACGGCCGGGGCGCACGGCCTGGAGAACCTGTTCTTCAACCCCGCCGTCGCCGGCCTGTCCGAACGCCCGGAAGCAGCCCTGTCCGCCACCCTGATCGCGCCGGCGAGCGAGATCACCGGGGCCCAAGGCAGCATAAGCGCCACCAATGTCGGCGGCTCGACGCGGTTGGACGACGCGATGCCGAACCCGGTGGTCCCAGCGTTCTACGCCGCCGCGCCGCTGGACGCCGAAGTCGCTGGCGGCGGGGTGTCGCTGGGGTTTTCCGCGAGCGCGCCGTTCGGCCTGGAAACCGACTACGGCCGCGACTGGCAGGGCCGCTACCACGCCGTCGGCACCGAAGTGGTGACGTTTAACCTGAACCCGATGCTGGCGTACCGGGCGAGCGACACGCTGACGCTGGGCGCCGGCGTGCAGGCGCAATACTTCCGGGGCGTGCTGTCGAATGCGGTTGCCTTGAGCGGAGGCTCCGACGGTTTCGTCGAAGTCGACGCGGATGACTGGGCGTTCGGCTTCAACGTCGGTGCGCTCTGGACGCCGGTGGCGGGGACCCGGCTGGGTCTGGCGTACCGCTCGGCGGTCGATCACAGCCTTGACGGCCAAGCCGACTTTTCCGCTGGCGTGCCCTTCGCCGATACCGGCGCCCGCGCGGACATCACCACGCCCCGGTCGGTCACGCTCGGCATAAGCCAGGCGTTGAACGACCGCTGGACCCTGCTGGGCGAGGCGCAGTGGACCGACTGGAGCACGTTCGACCAGCTGGTCGTCGCGTTCGACAACCCGGGACAGGACCCGGACGTCACCCGCCAGGACTGGCACGATGGCTGGTTCGCGTCCGTGGGCGCGCGCTACCGGGCGAGCGATGCGCTGAGCGTCTCCGCCGGCGCCGCCTACGACTGGTCGCCGGTGCCGGACGACACCCTGACCCCGCGCATCCCCGACGCGGACCGGGCGTGGCTTTCGCTGGGCCTGGACTGGACGCCGGAGGATTGGCTTCGGCTCAAACTCGGCTACGCCCACCTGTTCATGCCGGCGCGCACGATCGAGCTGCAGCAGGGCGATCCGGGTAACGACCGCCGCGGCGACCTGACGGCGACCACCGACACCGACGTCGACATCGTCTCCGTCACCTTCGCCCTGCGGTTCTGAGCGGGAGCGGCGATGGCGTCGGCACGCCCTGAGGGCGTCGTGGCTCAGTCCTTCGGGTTGTGCACGGCGATCCGTTCGCCGGTATCGGCGTCGACTTCACTCAGCTGCACGTCGTAGCCCCACAGGAAGGCGATGTGGCGCAGCACCCGGCGGGTTTCCATCGCGTCCAACTGGCGGCGGTCCTGCACCCGGTGCTCCAGATAGAGCTTGCGGTCGCCGCGCAGGTTCGCCTCCGTCACCTCGATCCGGGGCTGCGCGGCGACCGGATCGTGCGCTTCCGACAGCGCGCGGCGCAGGCGCTTGTAGCCGGCGTCGTCGTGGATTGCCTCGACGACGTAGTTGTCCTCCGCACTGTCGTCGCGCAGCTTGAACAGCCGCAGGTCGCGGATCAGCCGCGGGGACAGATACTGCAGGATAAAGCTCTCGTCGCGGAACTCCGCCCAGGCCTCGCGCAGCGTCTGATACGGTTTGCCGTTGCCGGCGATCTGCGGGAACCAAGCCTTATCCTCGTCCGTCGGCTCGGTGCAGATGCGCTCGATGTCCTGCATCATCGCGAAGCCGAGGGCGTATGGGTTCATGCCCGAGAAGCCGCGGTCGTCGAAGTTCGGCTGCGCGATCACGTGGGCGTGCAGATGCAGGAACTCCAGCATCGCGCCCTCGTCGATCTGCCCCTTGTCGCGCAGCCGGTTCATGATCTGGTAGTGGGTCCAGGTGGCGCAGCCCTCGTTCATCATCTTGGTCTGGCGCTGCGGCTCGAAATAGGCCGCCAGCTCGCGCACCATCTGCAAGAGGTCGCGCTGCCAGTTCTCCAGCAGCGGGGCGTGCGCTTCCAGGAAGTACAGCAGGTTCTCCTCCGGCAGGCCGAGGGCGCGGCGCTGCGCCTCCAACTGCTCGTCCTCCGGCTCGCGGACCTGGCCGCCCGATGGCTTGGGCACGGTGCGCAGCCACAAATCGTCGGTCGCCTCCCGCTCGGCGTGGCGCTGCTGCGCCCGCCGCCGGCGCTCCGCGGCCAGGTCCGGGCGGTCGCCGCGGCGGTCGCGGTCGACGCCCTGGGCCGACAGGGCGTGCGCGGCGTCCAGGATCCGCTCGACCGCCTGCTGGCCGTGGTACTCCTCGCACTCCGCCACCAGCCGGCGGGCGTAGCGCAGGTCTTCCAGGATGCTGTCCGCGTCGGTCCAGCGCTTGAACGTCTGGTTGTGCTTGAAGAAGTGGTTGTGCCCCATGGCGGCGTGGGCGATCACGGTCGCCTGGGTCGCCATGGTGTTCTCTTCCATGATGTAGCAGAGCGACGGGTTGGCGTTGATCACGATCTCCAGCGCCAGGCTCTGCAGCCCCTTGCGGTACAGCGTCTCCTGCTGGGCGAAGCGCTTGCCGAACGACCAGTGGGAGTACATCACCGGCATGCCGACCGAGGCGTACGCGTCGAGCATCTGCTCGGCGGTGATCACCTCCAGCCGGGTCGGGTAGAGGTCGAGGCCGAGCTCGCCCTGCGCGATCTCCTCGATCGCGTCGTAGGTCCGCTGGATGGTATCGAAGTTCCAGTCGGCGCCCTCGAACAGCAGCTGACCCGACTTCTTGGGTGCGGGCGCGCCGGCCTTGGCGGCGCCGGTCTTCTTGGTCTGCGTCTTCGTCCGGCGCTTGGCCTGGCCGCCCTTCTTGCCGCCGCCGTGGGCGCCGGTGTTCGGCTTATCCGCGCTCAAGACGTTGTCTCCCGCTGCCGGAACAGGTCGTGGAACACGGGGTAGATGTCGCCCGGCTCGCCGATCCGGCGCATCGTGAAATTGTCCTGCTCCTGCGACAGCGGTTCGTAGCCGCGCCACAGGTCGCTCTCGTCGCTGTCGACGAAGCCGGTGCGCAGCCGCTGGCCGGGGTCGATCTCGACGTACGCCATGTACTGCGTGATCGGCAGGATATGCTCGCGCAGCAGTTCGGCGCAGTGCTTCACGTCGCCCGGCACGTCGTCGCCGTCGGAGGCCTGGGCCACGTAGATGTTCCAGGACGAGGTCGGGTAACGCTCCTCGACCACCCGCAGCATCTCCTTCAGCGCCGAGGATACGATCGTCCCGCCGGTCTGCTGGCCGTGGAAAAAGGTGTCCTCGTCGACCTCGCTAGCGAAATTGGTGTGCCGGATGAACACCACGTGGACGCTGTCGTAGTGCCGCTGCAGGAACAGGTGCAGCAGCATGAAGAAGCGCTTGGCGAGCTCCTTCATCTCCTGGTTCATCGAGGCGGAGACGTCCATCAGGCAGAACATCACCGCCTGGGCGATCGGCTGGGGCACGTGTTCGAAACGGTTGTAGCGCAGGTCGTACGGGTCGATGTACGGGACCTTGCTGCGCTTGCGTTTGAGGTGCTCCAGGCGCTCCTTCAGTTCGGCGATCCGGGTTTCCGCGGGCCGGCCGTCGGCCGGCTGGATCTCGCCCGCCTGCAGGCGTTCCAGTTCGCGCTCGATTTCCTCGATCGCCGCCGGCTTGGGCCGGCCGAGCGCGGCCCGGCGGGCCAGCGAGTAGCGCATCGTGCGAACCATGTTGAGCCGGTTCTGCGGCCCGCTGGTGGCGTAGCCGGCGCGCTTGGGCTTGGCCGCCTCTTCCGACTTCAGCTCGCGCTTCACCATGTCGGGCAGGCGCAGGTCCTCGAACAGCAGGTCGAGGAACTCGTCGCGCGACAGGGTGAACACGAAGTCGTCCTCGCCTTCGCCGTCCTCGCTGGCGTTGGAGCCGCTCCCGCCGCCCTGCGGCGGCCGTCGGATCTGGTCGCCTTCCCGGAACTCCTTGTTGCCGGGCAGTACCCGGCTGCGCTGGCCGATCGAGTGATCGCGCTTGAATTCCGGCTCGTGGGTGCCGTCGGTGGGAATGGTCACCGTCTCGCCCGACGAGGTGTCGGAGACGCTGCGCCGGCGGATGTTCTCGGCCAGCGCCTCGCGCAGCTGGGTGCGTGTCCGGCTGACGAAGCGTTGACGGTTGCCGAGGTTCTTGCCTTTGGGGTTCTGCCGGCGATCGATGATCCGCATGGCGCTTCAAGATCCTCCGATCGTCTCGGGGTGCGGCGCCGCCGCCCGGACCGTCGAGGTCCGGGCGGGTGACCGGCGGATCGGCCGCCGGGTGTCGGGCGCCACTTTAGCCGGCCTCCCGCACGCGCATGTACCACTCGACCAGGCGGCGGACCTGCCGCTCGGTGTAGCCGCGGGTGACCATGCGATCCAGGAACGCCTTGTGCTTGTCGGCCTGTTCGCTGTCCTGCTTGCTGCCGAACGAGATCACCGGCAGCAGCTCCTCGATCTGCGAGAACATCCGCTGCTCGATCACGTCGCGGATCTTCTCGTACGAGGTCCAGCGCGGGTTGGTCCCGCCCTGCTGGGCGCGCTGCCGCAGGGCGTACTTGACCACCTCGTTGCGGAAGTCCTTCGGGTTGCGGATACCCGCGGGCTTCTCGGTCTTGGCCAGCTCCCGGTCGAGCGCGTCGCGGTCCATGATCTGGCCGGTGTCCGGGTCCTTGAAGTCCTGACCTTCGACCCACGCGTCGGCGTAGGCGATGTAGCGGTCGAACAGGTTCTGACCGTAGTCCTCGTAGCTCTCCAGGTAGGCCTTTTGGATCTCCTTGCCGATGTACTCGGCATAGCGCGGCGCCAGTTCTTCCTTGATGAAGGCGATGTACTTCTGCTCGCGCTCCTGGTCGAGCTGTTCGCGCCGGATCGCGTTTTCCAGCACGTACATCAGGTGTACCGGATCGGCCGCCACCTCGTGGGTGTCGAAGTTGAAGGTCTCGGACAGGACCTTGTAGGCGAACCGGGTGGACATGCCGTCCATCCCCTCGTCCACGCCGGCGGCGTCGCGGTACTCCTGGACCGTCTTGGCGTGCGGGTCGGTGCCCTTCAGGTCCTCACCGTTGTAGACCCGCATCTTGGCGTACAGGGACGAGTTCTCGTGCGGCTTGAGCCGGGTGAGCACCGAGAAGCGCGCCATCATGTCGAGCGTGCCGGGCGCGCACGGCGCCTTCGCCAGCTCCGACTGGGCGAGCAGCTTGTCGTAGATCTTCGCCTCTTCGTCGACGCGCAGGCAGTAGGGCACGCGGATCAGGCTGATCCGGTCCAGGAAGGCCTCGTTGTTGCGGTTGGCCTTGAACGACTTCCACTCGGATTCGTTCGAGTGCGCCATGATAATGCCCTGGTAGGGTAGCGCGCCGACGTTCTCCGAGCCGACGTAGTTGCGCTCCTGCGTGGCCGTCAGAAGCGGATGCAGCATCTTCTGCGGCGCCTTGAACATCTCGACGAACTCCAGGAGGCCCTGGGTCGTCAGGTTCAGCGCGCCGGCATAGGAGTACGCGTCCGGGTCCTCCTGGCTGTAGAACTCCAGCATCCGGATGTCCGGCTTGCCGACCAGGGAGGAAATGTCCTGGTTGTTCTCGTCGCCGGGCTCCGCTTTGGCGACGGCGATCTGCCGCAGCTTGGAGGGGTGCAGGCGGATCACCGTGAACTTGGCGACGTCGCCGCCGAATTCGTCCAGCCGCTTGACCGCCCAGGCGGAGCACAGGCCGGGCAGGCGCCGGACCGGGATGCCGTACTCGCTCTCCAGGCTTGGGCCGTCGCGCTCGGGATCGAACAGGCCGAGCGGGCTTTCGTAGATCGGCGAGATCCGGTCGCCCGCCTTGAGGACATAGATCGGCTGGTCCTCCATCAGCTTCTTCATCCGCTCGGCCAGCGACGATTTGCCGCCGCCCACTGGGCCCAGCAGGTAGAGTATCTGCTTGCGCTCCTCCAGGCCTTGAGCGGCGTGGCGCAGGAAGGCGACCAGCCGCTCGATCGTCTCCTCCATGCCGTAGAAGTCGGAGAAGGCCGGGTAATAGCGAATCGTCCGGTTCTGAAAGATGCGCCCAAGCCGGCTGTCCTTGGAGGTATCGATCACCTCCGGATCGCCGATCGCCTCAAGCAGGCGTTCGGCGGCGCTGGAATAGGCCGTCGGATCCTTGCTGCAGAGGTCGAGGTATTCCTGCAGCGACATCTCCGCGTGCTGACGCGTGCCATAGCGTTCAAGGAGATTGTCGAAAACCTGGCTTTGGCTCATCGCGATCTCACTCCGAAGTGGATCATCCGGCTGTCGGTTAAAACATTCGTGCGCGACAGCGGGCTTGTACAAAAGATTGTGGCTCACAGTGCCCGTTACGCAAAGGGGGGTAGGTCTGCATGCCACGATGTTGCCTTGGTTCGCGTCCTCCGGTTCCTCGGGCCCGTCGACGGCGGCGCCGGCGGCTTGGTCACGCGGCCGGCCCGGAACTGACCCGGCGGTTGACCCCAAAGCCCTGGATTAAGGATGGGTGGGCCGCGGTTTGCCGGCAAGCGCACCCATGCGTCTTGGCCTCGGACTAGTATGCCATCATGTGGCGGTTGATATGAGCCTAATCGTGACCCTCGCGGCCGGGATGCGGTGCGCCCGTACAGCCGGGCCCGGCCGGACGTACACCGCCAGACCCGGCCGCCCACGACTCGCGGATACGGGAGTCCGGTCCCCGGTTGTGCCTTGAAGGCCAAAAACGCGCGCATCCATCCGGCGTTGCAGGCTGTCCGCGACTACCCCTTCTGCGCTAGCGTCAGGCTTGGCAAAAATGTGGTAGGAAGCCCGTGGTCGGCGTACGGTCCCGCGTGGTCTCCTGGGGCAAGCCGCGGCGCCGCACCGTCGTGTCGATGTGCAACGAAGTGTCCGCCGCTCGTCGGGCGCAGTGTAGGCCGGAACAGAATGTCCAACGCGAACGACCAGACCGCCGGGTTTCCTGCCCAGACCGTCGGGTTTCCTGCCCAAGCCGCCGGGTTTCCTGCCGGGACATCCGGTGGCTGCGCAGGCCGTCGCCCGCGGCCGCGGAACGATGATGATGTACGGGCCGATGGCGGGGCCGGGGAGGCCGTCGCGGCATGATCGTGCCGAGCGCGTCCATGGCGCTGATCGAAAACCTCCCGGTCAGCGTCGTGTTGCTGAACCGCGACCTAGAGGTGCTGCACACCAACCTGTTCGCCGGCCATTACCTGACCTCGCAGGAAACCCTGACGGTCAAGGACGGGTACCTCACCTGCAAGGACCCGGAAAACACCAGGATGATCGCCCGTTCGGTGCAGCGCGCCTGCGACGCCGAGACCGACGACGGGGGCGCGGTGGTGACCTCGCTGTACGATCACAAGTCGCTGAACCGGGTGATCCTGAAGATCGTCGCGATCAACGAATACTGGCTTGCCGCGACCGACGCCGGGCCGAACGAACAGGTCGTCGCGGTGATGATCGAGTTCGGCCAGCTCTCCGACACCGGCGCGCAGGGACTGCTCGACACCTTCGAGCTGTCGCCGGCGGAGTTCGACATCCTGAAGAAGCTGGCGAGCGGGCTGGTGCCCAAGCAGATCGCCTACGAGCGCGGCAGCGAACTGTGGACCGTGCGCACGCACATCCGCAACATCAAGGCGAAGATGGACTGCCGCACGGACAACGAGCTGATCATCCTGTTCAACCGGTTCGCGCGGTTCTAGAACAAGATCGAAGAAACACCAGTCCGGGCCGACGTGGCTTACGGGGCGGGCTAGAACAGCCCCAAATGGCGCAGACCGGCGGCCAGCGCCACGGCCGCCGCGATCGCGGGGATGCTCTGCTTGGTCGCCAGCACCACGGCGACCGCGGCCAGGATCGCGAGGGCGGTGACCGGGCCGCCCTGGACCGCCATCGCGACCACCAGCGAGATCAGGATCGAGCCCGCCAGGGATTCCAGGAAACGCTCGATCCGCGGGGTCAGCGGGACCCGGCCGGCCAGGAACAGCCCGCCCGCGCGCAGCAGGTAAGTGGCCACCGCCATCAGGCCGATCACCGCGTACGGGCCGAGGCCGAGCGAGTCACCGTCCATCGCGCAGGGCTCCCGTCAGGCCGCCGGCGATTCCGCCCAGGATCACGAACCACATCCCGGGCAGCAGCTGCGAGGCGGCGAGCGCCGCCGCCGCGGCCACGCCCCAGGGCAGGGCGTCGGCCGGTCCGCGCCACATGCCGGTCAGCATCACCGCGAAGAAGGCTGGCATCAAAACGTCGATGCCCCAGCGCGCGGGGTCGCCGATTCCCCCGCCCAGCATGAAACCGGCGATGGTACCGGCGAGCCAGACGACCCAGAACACCAAGCCGGCGCCGATGATGTAGCCGGCGTCGTCCATGCCTTGGTCGAACTCCTTGAGCGACTTCGCCCAGACCGGGTCGACCAGGAAGAACAGGCTGGGGTAGACCTTCCAGGCCGGCAGGTGCGCCATCCAGGGCCGCAGCGCCGCCCCCATCAACAGGAACCGGGAATTGACCGCGATCGTGGCAAGCAGGATGGAAAACACCGGTAGCGGCTCCTGCCACAGGCCGAGGGCGGCGAACTGAGAGGCGCCGGCGAACACCAGCGCCGTCATCAGCCCGGTGCCCAGCACGTCCATACCGGCCTGTTGCGCGGCGACCCCGAAGGCGACCGCGAACGGACCCACCGCGCTCACCGCCAGTAACGCCATCTCGCGTGCGCCCCGACGCATGCCGCCGAGGCCGAAGCCGATCCGCTCGCGCGTGGGGCGGCGTTCGGACCCGGCTGTCTGCTGGCCGCTGTTCGGCATGACGTCTCGATCCAGGGATGGGGCGCCGGTCGGGATGGGCGGGACGGCGTGTACCGGATGGGAATCCGCGACCTCTCATAGCATAGGGCGGATCGACAACCGACCCGCCCCACGCGGGTCAGCCTTGCCGCAACCGCACGTCTGGCCGCGCGTCCCCTGCGCCAAGACCGTGCAAGGGGCCGCGTCAGCGCCCGATCCGCCCGGTCACCCAGTAGGCGACGCGGTGGTCATGCCGGGCCATGAAACGCGCGACCGCGGCGTCGACACCGCGGTCGTGCGCGGCCATCACCAGGTCCTGCAGCATCGCTGGCGGCAGGCTGATGCGCGAGAGCACCTGGGCGGCCCATGGGTGGTCGGCGGTAAACGCCTCCCGGCCCAGGATACGGATGCGCTGCGGACCGCCGAAGGCACCTTTCGGGTCCGCCAGGAAGCGCACGTCGAGCGCACCCAAGATCCAGTGCGGCTGCCGCCCGGTCGCGATCACCGGCTCGCCGCGCCGGGCGGCGCGCTTGAGCGCGAGCGTGGCCCCGGCGCGGCTGGACGGATCGAGCGACCAGCCATTCAGGCGATAGGCCCTGAGCGCGCGTTCGGATAAACGCATCACGCCGGACCCGGCCTCTCCGCCATGCACCTTGCCGGCGAAACGGGCGCGTACCGCGGGCGTGCGTAGGTCGTCCAGGCCGCGTACCGTCTGCGCCGCCGGGCCGCCGGGCACCAGCCAGCCGACCCGTGCGCGGTGGCTGAGCGTACCGAGCGAGTCCACCCGGCCGCCCAGACGGCGCAGGAAGGCCGCATGCGTGTCCGGCGTCCAGGCGCCGGGGAACACGTCGATCCGCTCGCCGCCCAGCGCGCTGTACAGGAATGCGACATCCGCCAGCACCAGCCGCACCCGGTAGCCCAGACGCCGGCGCAGCACCGCCGCGATCAGTTCGGCCGTCACCGTGCCGGTCACGCTCGCGGTGTGGCCCAGCTGAATGCTGTTCGAGGCCGCCGGATACGCCTGGCGGATCGGCGCGACCTGGGTGCTGCCCCGCGGCTGCGCGCCGGCGCCCGCGACGCCGGCGGCGATCAGCAAGAGGCTCGCGGCGGTCGCCGTCCGGCGCAGCCGCCAGCAACGCGGGCGAGGCTGGATCAGGGTCGGGAGCCGGAGACGGGAACGCGCCATACCCGTGGATATGCCGGTGCGACCGGTCGCGGGCAAGTCGCCGGCCCGCGATGCAACTGGCGGCGATGCGGCGTAGCTGCTAAACTTCGCGGTCAGAAGCGGCCGGCGCGCGCGCGACCGCCAAACTCCTCTCTGGCCGAGCGACCATGCGGTGCCGGACGCGCGCCGCCGCGACGGCCGCTCTTGTTCGCCGCCCCAATTTCACCGCCCCAAGTTCGCCGGGAGGGCCGAGCCGTGACCCAGCGCCGCCGCGCCGACCGATGCAACCGGCCCGCCGATCCGGGCCAAGCCGGCGCCGGTGTGGACCGCGGCCGGCGGCGACTGCTGGGCGCTCTGGCGGCGGGCGCGGGGGCTCTGCTGCTGCCCACCGGGCTGCGCGCGCAGGGTGACGGCACGCAGCGGCTGCGGTTCTTCCGGATCGGCACAGCCAGCACCGCCGGCACCTACTACCCGATCGGCGGCATCATCGCGAACGCGATCAGCAACCCGCCCGGCAGCCGTTCCTGCGACACCGGCGGCAGCTGCGGCGTGACCGGGATGATCGCGGTCGTGCAGTCGACCGAGGGGTCGGTCGACAACGTCCAGTTGATCCACCAGGGTCAGCTGGAGTCCGGCTTCGCCCAGGCCGATGTCGCGTTCTGGGCGTACAAGGGTCGGGGCCTGTTCGCCGAGCGCGGGCCGATGCAAAACCTGCGCGCGATCGCGAACCTGTACCCGGAGGCGCTGCACCTTGTGGTCCGGCGCGACGCGGGCGTGCTCGAGGTCGGCGATCTGGCCGGCAAGCGGATCTCGCTCGATCAGCAGGGGTCGGGCACGCGGGTCGACGCCGAGCTGATCCTGAAGGCTTACGGCCTGTCGCCGGACGACCTCGCGGAGGCGAGCAGCCTGCCTGCCGGACCGGCCGCGGACGCGGTGCGCCGCGGCGAGTTGGACGGCTTCTTCTTCGTCGCCGGCACGCCGGCCAACGCGGTCGCCACGCTCGCCGCCGAGGTCGGCGTCACCCTGGTGCCGATCGAGGGCGAGCCGGCCGCGCGGCTGCGCGCGGAGTATCCCTTCTTCGCGGCCCATGGCATTCCCGCCGGCACCTACCAGAACGTGCCGCAAACCCCGACCCTGGCGGTCGGCGCGCAGTGGCTGGTGCGTGCCGAGGCGGACGACGATACGATCTACGAGATCACCCAGGCGCTCTGGCATCCGAGCACCCGACAGCTGCTCGACAGCGGGCACCCCAAGGGCTCGCGTATCCGTCTGGAGACCGCACTCGACGGGCTGGGCGTGCCGCTGCACGCCGGTGCACGCAAGTATTACCTCGAGCGCGACCTGATCCCGACCGAATAGCGGGTCGCCGGCGGTTCCCCGTCACCGACTTTCCCAGCCGCAAGCGACCTTCCCAGCCGCAAGCAGGCTTTATCGCCGGCGCGCCCTGCGCTAAGCCGCGTGCGCGGGGACGCGCATGCCCGCCCCGACCGTTCATCCGTCCGCACGCTGCACGAGGCCCAAGCCCCATGGATCTCAGCCCCTACCTGGTCGAGGCGGCCGACGAGTCGACGCTGCCGATCACCCCGCTCGGCGCTAGCCAGCTGAACGACTGGCTGGCCGGACAGCCCAGCTTCGTGGCGGCCTGGGTGCAGTCCAGCGGGTTCACCGGCAAATCGGGCAGCCACGCCCTGGTGCCCGGCAGCGACGGGCCGCTGGCGCGCGTCCTGGTCGGGGTCGACGACATCGAGGATCCCTGGGCGTTCGCCGGCCTGCCCACCGCCCTGCCGCGCCGGCGCTACCGCTTGGACGGCGACTACGACCGCCGCGCGGCGGAGCGGGCGGCGCTGGGCTGGCTGCTCGGCTGCTACGCGTTCGAGCGGTACCGCAAGCGCGACAGCGCGCCGGCCAGTCTGGTCCGCCCCCCGGCCGCCGACCGTGCGCGCGTGCTGCGGCTGGCGCAGGCGACCGCGCTGACCCGCGACCTGATCAACACGCCGGCCAGCGACCTCGGTCCCGAGGCGCTGGGTGAGGCCGTCCGCGCGGAGGGCAAGCGCTACGGCGGGAAGACCGCCACGATCCAGGGCGAGCAGCTGCTCAAGCGCAACTATCCGGCGATCCACGCGGTCGGCCGCGCGGCGGCGCAGGAGCCGCGGCTGGTCGATCTGCGCTGGAACAACGGCGACGGACCGCAGCTCACCATCGTCGGCAAGGGCGTGACCTTCGACACCGGCGGTCTGGACCTGAAGTCGTCCGCCGGCATGAAGCTGATGAAGAAGGACATGGGCGGCGCGGCGCACGCACTGGCGCTCGCCAAGCTGGTGATGGACGCGGAACTGCCGGTGTCGCTGCGGCTCCTGATCCCGGCGGTCGAGAATAGCGTGTCCGCCGATGCCTTCCGGCCGCAGGACGTGATCCAGACCCGCAAGGGCAAGACGGTGGAGATCGGCAACACCGACGCCGAGGGCCGTCTCGTCCTCGCCGACGCCCTGGCGGAGGCGGAGCGCGACGCCCCCGAGCTGCTGATCGACTTCGCGACCCTGACCGGCGCGGCGCGGGTCGCCCTGGGCCCGGACGTCCCGGTCCTGTTTTCCAACGACGACGGCTTGGCGGACCGGCTGGCGCGCGCCGCGGCGTCGGAACGCGATCCGCTGTGGCGGCTGCCGCTGCACGAGGACTACCGCAGCTGGCTGGACTCCAAGGTCGCAGACCTGGTCAACGTGCCGGACAACAGCTTCGGCGGCGCGATCACGGCGGCCCTGTTCCTGCGCGAGTTCGTGCCCGCCAATACCGCCTGGGCGCACTACGACCTGATGGCCTGGAACCAGTCCGCGAAGCCGGGCCGGCCGCAGGGCGGCGAGGCCATGGCCCTGCGCGCCACCTTCGCCGCCGTGCAGAGCTGGCTGGCCGAGCGCGAAGGCTGAGCCTTGGCGCGCGCGCCAGCTTAGTCAGGAGACCCTTGCACCATCGCCGGCGCCAGCCGTGACGGATGCTACTCAAAAACGACGCCGTCCGCGATCTGGCCCCTAATTCCGGACCGGCCAGGTCTCGACGCCGACGTCGCGGGCGAGCTGGCGGGCGTAGGCCATCGCGGCCGGGCGGGCGTCGAACTGGCCCAGGCGGATCATGTAGAGCCGGCTGCGGGTGGCGAAGGCGTGGACGATCCGAACGTCGTAGCCGGCCTGGCTCAGCCGGGCGGCGCGCTCGACCGCGTTCTCGCGCAGCCGGAACGCGCCGACCTGCACGCTGTAGCGCGCCGCGTCGCCTTGGCCCGCGCCGTTCAGCGTCGGCGAGACCACCGACCGGGGCACCGGCGGGGGCATCGGGTTGGCGGCGGCTGCCTGGGAGCCCGGCCCGTCGGTCCGCGCGGCAAGCTGGACGGGTGGCACGTCAGCGGTTGCTTCGTCGGGTGCGGTGTCGACGCTGCCGGTTTCGCCGCCGTTCGCCGCCTGCGTCACGGGCGCCGCGGGCGCGGCCGGGGGGTCGCTCGCGGATGGCGCCCGGGCGGCGTCGGCGGGCGCGCTCGGCTGCGCCGGCCCGGTGGCGAGCAAGCGCGCGGCGAGCTGGCGGACGCGGGGATCGATCTCGCCGGATCGCCCGGCCGTCGCGGCGGGCGCCGGCGGGTGCGGCAGGTCACCCGTGTGCAGGACGGCGGTGCGCACCGGGCGCACGCCCGGGCCGGCTGTCTGGACATACCAGCCGACCAGCGCCGCGCCGGCGAGCAGGAGCAGCCAGGCCGCCGCCAGCAGCCCGTAGCCCTGCCGCGGGCTGCCAGGCCCGCGTCCGGATCCCGGTTGGGACCCGCCTCGGGACCGTGGATCGGTGCTGTCTTGCGCCGGCATCGGCCGTCTCTCCCTCTCCTGCACGTCGACACCGCGTGTGTACGATAAATCCCCGCGAGGCGGAAGATGATGCGATCGCCCACACGGGCGGGTAGCATTCGGGTCCGTTGATAGCGCCACGCATGGCCCGCGCAACCGGACCGCTGCGTACCGGATTCCAGGGGTCCGCCCGTGCAGCCGGACGACATGATGGCGATCGTGGGCGAGTTCGACGCCCTGGCCGGCCGTTAGGTCTAAATCGTTGAAAATAGGGCAAGATGTTGAAAGGTGTACGCACCTTTCGGGCTGCATCTTGCCGTGTGCTCTAACTGCTTGAAGAGAGCAAGATTCAGCTGAAAGGTGGCTTCACCTTGCAGCATCTTGCTCTGGCGTGTCGAAGCACCCCACACGAATGTCAGGCGAACTGTACGAGTATCCCCTTGCGGGGAAGCCAGGGACCCGCGCCGCGAAGCGGCGTGGGAGGGTGAGGGTGGGACTCTTAACCGTACGCCGGGGCGTCCCACCTTCACCTGGCCTTTCTCCTCAAGGTAGGGGGACCCGATTTCAGCGGCGCGCGCTCACTCAGACGCTCCGGTCGCCCTGAAAATGCCCGGCGGCCCGGTGTCGCCGCCCGGCGCTACAGCGTCATCTGCCGGGCGCGGGTGGCGCGCTCGATCGCGGCGGCTTCCAGGCGGCCGACGGCGAGTTCGTGGCGCAGCATCTCCAACAGCCGCAGCTCCTCCTGTGAGGCGAAGCCGTCGGCCGCGGCGATGTCGCAGGCGAGCGCATAGGCGGTTTCGACCAGCTTGTGCGGCAGCGCCGCCCGGATCGTCTCGATCGCGGTGTCCAGGCCGTTCTGGCCGCGCAGCAGCTCGGCGCAGTCCTGCGCGTAGGTCGACAGCTTGTCGCGGTCGAAGTCGTGGAACACCGGCCAGTGGCCGACGATGTTGCCGATGTGCTCCAGTTCGTCGTCGCTCATTTCCCGGTCCGCGGCGGAGACCAGGACCATGGTGTAGATCAGGGCGGCGTGGTGGTCGATCGGCATCGCAGGACGGCTCGCTTGCGCGGGTGGGTGGACGGCTGGCAGCTATCGCGCGCCCGGCGCGGGCACGTCAATGCGGCACACTGGCCGCTATACGTTTGCGCGGCCCCGCCGGACCGGTGGGGTGACGGGTGTGGAGGCGGGTCCCCTCTCCTTCAATCGAACGAGAGGACCAGGGTGAGGTAGCTCTGCACAGCCGTGCCGCGCCGAAGGGCCGTCTTGGCGGTGTTCACGCCCGCGATGATCGCGGCGACCACCTCCGCCTGTCCCCCTCCTCCCAGCGGAGGAAGGGGCGCCGCGGTCATCTAGCTCTCCCCGTCCGTCTTCAGAAACCCGCGCGTGAGAAACCCGCGCGTGCGCCGGACCGCCTCGGCGAGGCCGACGCGTTCGACCTCCACGCCCTCGGGGAACGCGCCGGTCAGGCGGGTCGGCATCATCGGGTCGAGCAGGACGAACACGCCGTGGTCGTCGCCCTTGCGGATCAGCCGGCCGAACGCCTGCTTCAGGCGCAGGCGGGTCAGCATGTCGTCGTAGCGCCGCTTGCCGAACAGCTCGCGCCGGGCCTTGTGGCGGATGTCGGGGCGCGGCCAGGGAACCCGGTCGAACACGATCAAACGGAGCGAGCGCCCCGGCACGTCGACGCCGTCGCGCACCGCGTCGGTGCCCAAGAGGCAGGCGTCCTCCTCCGCCCGGAAGATGTCCACGAGCGTCGAGACATCGAGCCCGTCGACGTGCTGGGCGAACAGCGACAGCCCGGTCTCCTCCAGCGCCGGGCCGATCTGTTCGTGCACCCGGCGCAGCCGGCTGATCGCCGTGAACAGGCCGAGCGCGCCGCCGTGGGCCGCCAGGAACAGTTCGCGGTAGGCGGCGGCGACCTGGGTCAGGTCGTCCTTGCGCACGTCGGTCACCACCAGCACGCGGGTGTTGGCCGGGTAGTCGAACGGCGACTTCACCTCCGCCCGGATCGCGGGCGCGGGCAGGTGGCTGGCGCCGGTGCGCAGCTCCGCGGCGGCCCAGTCGCTTTCCCGGTCGCCGGAGCCGTCGGTCAGGGTGGCGGAGGTGATCACCATGCCCTGGCTTGGCTGGGCGACGTACTGCGCGAACGGCTGGGTCGGGTCGACCCAGTGGCGGTGCAGGCCGACGTCGATGTCGCGGCCGTCGGCGCGTTCGACCATCAGCCAGTCGACGAAGGCGTCCGGGCTGGCGGCGTCCTGGGCGGCCTGCAGCATCTGCCGCCAGGCGCTGACCTGGAGTAGCCCGCGCCGGTTGAGCGAACGGCAGGTCGCCTCGATCCGCCGGCGGGTGTCGCTGTCCAGGTCGTCCGCCTCGGCGTCCAGGCGGGCGTGCAGGACGTCGTGCAGGCGCTTCATGGGCCGGTAGAGCGTCTCCAGCGCCTTGTCCAGCTCGCCCGCGCCGTCGACCAGCGGCTGGATCGCGGGCCTGAGCTCGGTCTCCAGGCTGTAGGGATCGCCCGGCCGTGTGACCCGGGCGTAGACCTGCTGGCGGACCGCGGCCAGGAAGCGCTCGCACGGGCCCGCCGCCGCGTCCTCGGTCAGGCGGCCGTGCCAGCCGTCGGCCGGCAGGCAGCGGGCGGCACGCAGGGTTTCCTCCAGCGCCTCCGGCACTTCCGGATCCGCGCCCAGGATGTCCTCGACCCGGCGCTTCAGGCCGCGGATCCGGCTGGACGAGCGGCTGGACCGTTCGGCGCCCAGCAGCCAGCGGCGCAGTTCCACCGTCTCGCGGCCCGACAGGTGCGCGGAAAACGCACTGTCGGCGGCGTCGAACACGTGGTGGCCCTCGTCGAACACGGTGCGCGGCGGGATCGTGCCCTCGTCGCCGCCGCCCAGCGCCGCCTGGATCATCACCAGCGCGTGGTTGGCGACCACGATCTCCGCCCGCCGGGCGCGGCGGATCGAGCCCTCGATGAAGCACTTCTTGTAGTGCGGGCAGGCGGCGTAGATGCACTCCCCGCGCCGGTCGGTCAGGCCCAGCGTGCGCCCGCGCCCGACCAGGTCGGGCAGCCAGCCGGGGAAGTCGCCGCCGACCATGTCGCCGTCGCGGGTGCGCTGGGTCCAGCGCGCCATCAGTCCGACGGCGAGCGCGTCCTGCGCGCGCACCTGCAGGCCGCGCACCGCCTCCTCGTAGTTCAGCAGGCAGAGGTAGTTCTCCCGCCCCTTGCGCACCACGACCTTGCGCTGCTTGTCGCGGATCTCCGGGAACAGGCGGTCGAGCTCGGTGTCGATCTGGTGCTGCAGGTTGCGGGTGAAGGTCGACAGCCAGACCGGGCCCTGGTTCTTCTGCGCCCAGACGCTGGCGGGCGCGACGTAGCCCAGCGTCTTGCCCACGCCGGTGCCGGCCTCCGCCAGCACCAGGTTGGGGCTGTCCTCGGTTTCGCGCGGCTGGAACGCCTGCGAGACGGCGCTGGCGTAGTCCGCCTGCTGCGGGCGCGCCTCCGCGTTCGGGCCCAGCAGCTGCGACAGCCGCCAGCGGGCTTCCTGGGGGCTGACGCCGTCGTTGCCGGGCGGCGCCTCGGGCGCGGCGTCCGACCATTCGCCGAACCGCTCCCAGACACGCAGGCCGACGCCGCGGCGCGGCGGCCCGGCCTCGCTGTCCTCGACGCCGAGCGCGCCCAGCACGTACGGCCCCCATTTCCAGCCCGCGCGCGCCATCGGCCAGGCGATCCCGGCGGCATCGCGGTCGCGCTGGCCGCTTGCCGCCAGTTCGCGCAGCAGCTGCGCCATCGCCCGGTGGAGGGTGTAGGCGGCGGCCTCCAGCTCCGCCGGCCGCGGCAGGTCCAGCGCGTCCGCCAGGCCGCGCGGGGTCGGCGTGCAGAAGCTGGCGGGGCGGACGAAGGCGTAGAGCTCCAGGACGTCGAAGAATTCGAACTCCGGCCGCACCCCCAGCCGCCGCGCGGTCGCCGGGGCGTGGCAGACCAGCGGGGCGGACGCCCGCGCCCGGGCCAGCGCGTCATCGTGCGACAGCCGCTGCACCTCGCCGTCGGTCTCCAGCCAGCCGGCCCCGGACAGCCCAGGTGCCAGCGCCGGGGCGCGCGGCACGCGCAGGCGCCCCTGCGGACGGCTCTCGGACGGGGTGGGGGCGGGCGGCTCGGCGGCGGTCATGGTGCGCGGGAGTATAGGGATCGCTGCAACGCGCTGCCATGGGCCAGATGAGCGTTCGGACCGCGCGTTAAGCATTCCGGGGCGGGCGTTAACCATAACGAACAGCGACGCGGCAGCTGTGTTCGGGGATATCCCGGCATTGTCGGATTATCTTACACGTCGAACGATATTCGTACGTCGGCGCGTATGGCGGCTTTACAGCGGCCGCCCCGGCGCGCGGCGCCACCCGATCTTTCTCGTTACAGAACAGGCTGTTGGCTGTTTGGCACGGTTGTTGAAGGGAACAGCCGGTATTGCTTCGCGTGCACACCGCATCCAGAACAGGAAAGATCCAATGCCCAACTACTCGAAATCGGCTTTCGCCGTCGCCCTGACCGCGACGCTCGCGCTGTCGTCGCCGGCCCTGGCCGGTTTCATCGACTTCGAGGCCGCCCCGTCGCTGGGGCTGTCCGACAACGACGCCGTCATCGGCGCGTATCAGCCGAGCCAGGGCGTGACCTTCAGTGGCGCGGTGCTCGAGCAGATCGACGAGAATCGGCCGGACGGTTTCCTGAACGACCAGCTTGGCGAGCGCGATGCCGCGACCGGGTCGCCGACTCCGGGCCTGGGAACCTATTTCCTGCGCACCCGGACCGACTTCTCCGACCGCAATCCGGGCGACACGTTCCTGTCGATCAGCTACGACAACGCCGAAACCGCGGCGTCCGGCGAGATCTGGGACATCGACGGCAACACGGCCCAGGGGAGCGAGCAGTGGACCGTCGTGTTCAGTCTGTCCGGTACCCAGGTCGCGACGCTGCAAAGCCCCGAGGGCACCACGAACGGCGCCGGCTCGCTGGACGGCCTGCCCTGGCTGTTCGCGTACAGCGGCGCGGCGTTCGACCAGATCGACTTCGTCTTCGCCGGCACCAAGACGACCGGCATCGGTCTGGCGTTCGACAACTTCCGCACCGATACGGTTCCGGTGCCGGCGACCCTGGGCCTGCTCGGCCTGGGTCTGGCCGGGCTGGGCCTGGCGGCGCGCCGCCGCAAGACGGCGTAAGGCTGGATATCGGGTGGGTCAGGTAGGACCCGCTGCACGGCCTTGGTACCCCGGCGCACGCCTGTGCGCCGGGGCTGCCTTTTGCTCTAACTGCTTGAAGAGAGCGCAAGATGCTGAAAGGTGGCTTCACCTTTCAGCATCTTGCCCTAGCGGCTTGCCCGATCGCCCGCGTCGACGAGCCCGATCTCGAGCGAGCGCCCGACGGCGTTCGCGGCTCGCTGGAGGGTGTCGAGTTGAACCTTGGTGTTGTCGGGGTCGAGCAGCCGATCGAGCTGCGCGCGGCTCGTCTCGAGGCGGCGCGCCATCTCGGTCTTGGTGATTTCCTGGTCGGCCATCGCCTGGACCAACTGCCGCGCCACCACGCGCTTCAGCGCGGCGGCGGTCACGGCCGCGTACTGGCCGTCGGCCCGCAGGAAATCGTCGAAGCTGGAGCCGGCGTGGGGATTGCCGCGCGCGGTGTCTTCAGCGGTCATGGCGTTCGAACTCCTTCTTACGGGCGACAGCCATCTCGATTTCGCCTTTCGGCGTCTTCTGAGTTTTCTTCTCGAACCCGTGCAACAGGATCATCTGTCGTTCGCGGATCAGAAAGATCACCCGAGCGATTCGATTGCCGGAGAGCCGGCTGCGGACTTCCCATAGGTTCCTATGACCAGCGATCTGGCGGCATAGCGGCATCCCAATCGGCCAGCTGAACTCGACATCCTTTATGTCGGTGCCGATCCGTCGGCGGTCGTCGGGATCGAGCTGGATGAGCCAGTCTTTCACCGGCTCTCGCCCAGCCGCCGTTCGGAAGAATCGTACGCGGAGCCGCTTTTCTGATCCGGTCACCAGCTTGTCTGGCCCAAAATGTATCTCACAAGGTACATCATGTCCACGTCGATCCGAGTATAAGAACCCGACGCATTCGCCGCCATCGGCGCGGGCACGTGTCCGTAATCATATTTCGCCGGAGACTTTTCCACGAACCCGCGTGCACCAGTTGGAGATGCTTCGACACGCTGGCCCTTCGCCCATGCTCAGGACCAGCTACTCAGAATAAAGCTATGGTTTAAGTGTTTGAATAGGCAAACAGAGTCATCCTAAGCGGGACGCCGACGGCGTCCGTGTCGAGGGATCTCACGCGGGTATTAGGAGAGCCGTGTAAAAGTCTCTTCGGGAGGACCAGAGCCATTATTCGAAGGTTGCGTGCGGAACCGCGCCCATGGCTGACGAACGGCCACTTCGCCCACGTTGACGCCGCATGCCCCGCCGCCTAGCCTTCGCGCGCCCGCGAGAAGCCCCCATTCATGCCGGAAGTGACAGACGTGTCCGAGACGCTTGCCGACCCCGCCCATCGTCGTGACGACATCTCCCGCGAGGAGCTGCGCGCGCTGGCGCTGAACGCCAAGGCGTGGCCGTTCCAAGAGGCGCGCAAGGTGCTGGCGCGGATCGGGGACACGGCGCCCGGCAAGGGCCACGTACTGTTCGAGACCGGCTACGGTCCCTCCGGCCTGCCGCACATCGGCACGTTCGGCGAGGTCGCGCGCACCACCATGGTGCGCCGCGCCTTCCAGGCGATGTCGGACGTGCCCACGCGCCTGGTCTGCTTTTCCGACGACATGGACGGGCTGCGCAAGGTCCCCGACAACATCCCCAACGTCGAGGCGGTGCGCGAACACCTGGGCAAGCCGCTGACCCGGGTCCCCGATCCCTTCGGCACGCACGAAAGCTTCGGCCACCACAACAACGCGCGCCTACAGGGATTCCTCGATTACTTCGGGTTCGATTACGAGTTCGTCTCCGCAACCGACTGCTACGCCTCGGGCCGGTTCGACGACGCGCTGCTCACCGTGCTGCGCCACTACGACGAGGTGATGGCGGTGATGCTGCCGACCCTGGGCAAGGAGCGCCAGCAGACCTACAGCCCGTTCCTGCCGGTCAGCCCGAAGACCGGCCGGGTGCTGCAGGTCCCGGTGCTGGACCGCGATCCGGACGCCGGCACGATCACCTTCGAGGACGAGGACGGCGAGCGCCTGACCCAGCCGGTCACCGGCGGGCACGCGAAGCTGCAGTGGAAGCCGGACTGGGCGATGCGCTGGTTCGCGCTCGACGTCGACTACGAGATGTCGGGCAAGGACCTGATCGACAGCGCCAAGGTCGGCAGCCAGCTGGTCAAGGTCTGGGGCGGCCGCCCGCCCGAGGGCTTCCACTACGAGCTGTTCCTGGACGACCAGGGGGAGAAGATCTCCAAGTCCAAGGGCAACGGGCTGAGCGTCGACGAATGGCTGACCTACGCGCCCTCGGACAGCCTGTCGCTCTACATGTTCCAGAAGCCGGGCTCGGCCAAGAAGCTGTACTTCGACGTGATCCCCAAAACGGTCGACGAGTACCTGACCTTCCTGCGCAAGTTCGACGAGCAGTCCCCGGCCGAGCGGCTGGAGAACCCGGTCTGGCACGTCCACGGCGGCCAGCCGCCGGCGAGCGAGAGCGGGCTGTCGTTCTCGATCCTGCTCAACCTCGCAAGCGCGACCAACACCGACGACCGCGCGGTGCTCTGGGGCTTCATCACCCGCTACGCGCCCGACGCGGGCCCGCAGCAGACCCCGATCCTGGACCGGCTGGTGGGCCACGCGATCCGCTACTACCAGGACTTCGTGAAGCCCCATAAGCGCTACCGCGCGCCGAGCGAGACCGAGCGCGCGGCGCTTCAGGACCTGCGCCAGCGCCTGGACGCGCTGCCGGCGACGGCCGAGGCGGAGGAGATCCAGACGGAAGTCTACGAGGCCGGCAAGGCGCACGGCTTCGAAAAGCTGCGCGACTGGTTCAAGGCGCTCTACGAGATCCTGCTCGGCCAGCAGCAGGGCCCGCGCATGGGCTCCTTCATCGCCCTCTACGGCCTCGCCGAGTTCAAGACCCTGCTCGACCGCGCGCTGAGGGGCGAGGATTTGAGCGGCGGGTAGGGGGCGCGGGCTTTTTCCGACTGCCCGCCCGCGAAAGCGATTCCGTACAATCCCCCTCCTCCCTGTGGGAGGAGGGGCTAGGGGAGGAGGTTGCCGCGCCATCAAGGCCGCGAGCCACCTCCTCACCCTGTCCCTCTCCTCCCATGGGAGGAGAGGGGACCCGCCGCTGTGTCGTGCGGACCCAAGAGATGGCATGAAGCCATGTTATCCTACTGAAATACCCATGGTTTCATCCTGAGGAGCCCGTCCTGAACTTGTCGAAGGCCGGGCGATCGCAGGATCGCTGACGGGTGTCGGAGCGGGCCGGCTACTGGCTCGCCCAGACGATCCGGGCCATGAACGCCAGCTGGTCGAGCGGCACGGTGCGGTCCTCGTGGCTGGCGTTGAGGGAGGCGAGTTCGATCCGGCTGACGGTCTGGCGGACCAGCTGCTTGGCCATCACCTCTCCCTCCGCCGTCTTGACCACCACGCGGTCGCCGCGGCGCACGGCGGCCTGGGGCGAGACCACGATCAGGTCGCCGTCGCGGTAGACCGGTTCCATCGACTCGCCGCTGACCTCGAGCGCGTAGGCGTGCGGGTCGCCGACGTGCGGGAACAGCACTTCGTCCCAGCCGGCGCCGACGGGAAAGCCGGCGTCGTCGAAAAAGCCCTGGCGGCCCGCCTGGGCGTGGCCGATCACCGGGATCCGCTGGGCCAGCGCCTGGCCGGTGTCGTCGCCCAGCAGGCTGACGAAGTCCGCCAGCGAGGTGTTGGTCGCGCGCAGAACCTTGGCGAGCGATTCCGTGCTCGGCCAGCGCGGCTTGCCCTGCGCCGTCATTCGCTTGGACTTGTTGAAGGTGGTCGCGTCCAGCCCGGCCCGGCGGGCCAGCCCGCTGGCCGACAGGCCGTGCGCTTCCGCCAGGCGGTCGATCGCGCGCCAGATGTCCCCGTGCCGCAACATGGGAACATTGTCTTATAGGCTCGGTCGGCATGCATTAGGAATAAAAACCTCTTTTTCCCTTGCGGCGGGACTGCATCCCGATATGTTCTGTTTATGTTCTTAGCGCATCCCGCGCCGGAATGCAACCCACAGGAGAACACGTGTGGCCAAAGATCGATTCATCCCGCGCCCCGCGACCGACGCGGACGGCGAGCCGTTCGCCGACGCCGAGGCCGCCTGGTTCTGGTACGTGCAGTGCCGGCTGGCCCAGCTCGACGGCGCGCGGGTCGGCGCCCGGGCTGGGGCGGTGGCCCGGCCGTGCGAGCCGCTCGACGTGCTCGCGGTGGTCGACCGCCTGTACCGCCGCCGCCGGCTGGTGCGCGAGCATCTGCACGTGCTGGCCGACTACGGCCGGCGCCTGCTGCCGCCCGACCCGGACAGCCGGCGGGAGCGGCGCGCCGCCCAGCTGTGGGGGGAAGCGCTGGGCGAGCTGACCCCGGCGCTGCGCGCCAAGGGAATCGTGGCGTGAGCGCGCGGCCGCACGAGTCCCCTGCGGGGCCGGCGCCGGGCGCGGATCCGGCGGACTGGCTGCCGCCGGTGGCCGTGGTCGCGTTCTCCGGCCGGGCGGATCTGTGGTGGCTGCCGCTGCTCAAGCCCGGCTTCCGGCACTGCCTGGTCGCGCTCGCGCAGCCCGGCGGCGGATGGATCCTGCTCGATCCAATGGCGCATGCCACGCGCGTGGCGATCGTGTCCGGCGGGGCCGATCCGCTGGACTGGTTCCTGGCGCACGGGCTGCTGCCGGTCCCGGTACGCCCCGCACCCCCCGCACGGCGCGCGGCCCCCTGGGCGCCGTTCACCTGCGTCGAGGCGGTCAAGCGGGCGCTCGGCCTGCGCGCGCGGTTCGTGCTTACGCCCTGGCAGCTGTTCCGATACCTCACACGGTCCGAGAAAAAAGTCCTTGACATGTGCCCTAATATAGGAATACGATCATAGCCGTACACACCAGAAGTGCGTTCCGACCCAAGCGCCGCCCGCGATCCGATCCGCGGGCGGCGCTTTTTTGTGCCCTGACCCGGGTAGGTGGGGCGGATCGCACGCGCCAACCGCGAGGAGCCGCATGGGCATCTTCTTCCCCAGTCCGCCATCGCCGCCGCGCCGGCCGGGGTGGCGGCGTCCCGCGCCGGGCCGACCGCGACCGGCCGACCGGCCGGCGACGGCGGTCCGACGGAACCGGCGCCCAAACACGATCCCGCCGACCTGCTCGCCCGCTACCGTCGGGCGCACGACCGGCGGGCGCCGTGGGAAGCCCACTGGCGGGACTGCATCGCCTACACCCTGCCGCAGCGCGACGGCGCGGTCGCACCGGCCGATCCCGGCCAGCGCGCCACCGAAAGGATCTTCGACGCGACCGCCGGCGATGCGGCGGAGCAGCTCGCCGCCAGCCTGCTGGCCGAGCTGACGCCGCCCTGGTCGCGCTGGATCGGGCTCGCGCCCGGACCCGGCCTGGACGACGCCGAGGCGGCCCGTCTGGCGCCGCGGCTGGCGGACGCGGAGGCCGTGCTGCAGGGCCATTTCGACCGTTCCAACTTCGCGGTCGAGATGCATCAGTGCTTCCTCGATTTGGTCGTGCTGGGCACCGCCTGCCTGTCGTTCGAGGAGGCGGCGCTGGGATCGCCCAGCGCGTTCCGCTTCACCGCCGTGCCGCTGCGCGAGGCGGTGCTGGCGGAGGGGCCGGACGGCCAGCTCGACGTCACCTACCGGCGCAGTGAATTGACGGGCGCGCAGCTGGTCGGCCGGTTCGGCCGGGCGCAGGCGCCGGAGGCCGCGCTGGCCGGGGCGTCCGACGCCGAGGGGCAGCGCTTTCCGGTGGTCGAGGCGGTGCTGCCCGACGGCAGCGCCTACGACTACGCCGCCGTGCTCGACGCGGCCGCCGGCGACGGCCCGCGGGTGCTGGCGGAGGGGCGGTTCGGCCGCTCCCCGTTCGTCAACTTCCGCTGGATGAAGGCGCCGGGGGAGGTCTACGGCCGCTCGCCCGTGATGCGCGCGCTGCCCGACATCCGCACCGCCAACAAGGTGGTCGAGCTGACGCTCAAGAACGCGTCGATCGCGGTCACCGGGATCTGGCAGGCGGACGACGACGGCGTGCTCAACCCCGCGACCGTGCGCCTGGTGCCGGGCACGATCATCCCCAAGGCGGTCGGCTCCAGCGGGCTGACCCCGCTCGCCGCGCCCGGGCAGTTCGACGTCTCCGAACTGGTGCTGTCCGATCTGCGCGACCGGATCCAGCGCACCCTCCTGACCGGCCAGCTGGGCCAGCCGGCCAGCCCGCACATGACCGCGACCGAGGTGCTGGAACGTAGCCAGGAAACCGCGCGCGTGCTGGGCGCGACCTACGGCCGGCTGCAGGCGGAACTGCTGACCCCGCTGGTCGCCCGGGCGCTCTCGATCCTGTCGCGCCGCGGCGAGGTCGACGGCCTCAGCCTGGACGGCCGGACGGTGCAGCTGCAGCTGCGCGCGCCGCTCGCCCAGCTGCAGGCGCAGAAGGACGTCGCCAACACCGTCGGCTGGATCGAACGGGTCGCCGCCCTGGGCGACGCGGGGCTGGCGACCGTCGACCTCGCCGCCGCCGCGCGCTGGATCGGCGAAACCATGGGCGTGCCGGCCGAGCTGATCCGGCCCGAACCACCAACCGCGCCGCCCGACGCACGACCGCCGGCCGAACCACCGCGGGGCGCGCCGACGCCGGCCGGGCAGGTGGGCGATGTCTGACGCGCCCCCGCCCCAGGCGCCCCAG
>NZ_NRRL01000023.1 GCF_016583645.1 Rhodovibrio sodomensis
GCGCGGCCAGCAGCCCGACCGCCGCGCTCGCGGCGGTCGGGCTGCTGGCCGCGCTGGCGATCCCGGTGCCGCAAAGCGCGCTCGCCCCGGCGGAGGTGGTGGCCGCGCAGCCGCGGGTCGTCGCCGCGCCGATGGACGGGGTGATCGCCGAGGTGCACGTCGCCCCCAACCAGTCGGTCGAGGCCGGGCAGAGACTGTTCACGTTCGACGCCACGGAGCTGCGCAGCCAGGCCGCCGTCGCCCGGCGCGCGCTGGCGATCGCGCAGGCGGAGCTGCGCCGGGCCAGCCAGGGCGCGTTCGCCGACCGGGAGGAAACCGCCAAGCTGCGCGTGCTGGAGACCAAGCGCGATCTGCGCGCGGCCGAACTGGCGCAAGCGGAGGACCGGCTGTCCCGGGTCACCGTCACCGCCGACCGGCCCGGCGTCGCGATCTTCACCGACCCCAACGAATGGATCGGACGGCCGGTGCGCACCGGCGAGCGGGTGATGCAGGTCGCCGATCCAAGCGAGACGCGCCTGCGCATCGATCTGCCGGTCGCCGACGCGATCCAGCTCAGCCCCGGCGCCCGGGTCGCGCTGTTCCTGGACGTAGCCCCGCTGCAGCGGATCCCGGCCGAATTGGCGCAGGCGAGCTACGAGGCCACGACCACCCCGGACGACGTGCTCGCCTACCGCGTCTACGCCGACTTTCCGCAAGGGACACCGCCGCGGCGCCCGGGCCTGAAGGGCACGGCCAAGCTGTACGGCGCGCAGGTGCCGCTGGCGCTCTACCTGTTCCGCCGGCCGGTCTCGGCCGCGCGGCAGTGGCTCGGGCTGTGAGCCTGGCGTCGGCCGGCCCGGCGACGCCCGCCGGCGGCGCGGCCGCGGGCGGTGCGCAGCTGCCGGACGCCCTGCCGGCGCTGCGCCCGGACCTGGAGCTGCTGGCGGCGCCGCGGGCAGCCGACGGCAGTCCCAGCTGGACGATCCACGACCCCGTCCGCAACAGCTTCTTCCGGATCGGCGACGCGGCGTTCCAGCTGCTGGCGCACTGGGACCTGGGCGACCCCAAGAGCGTCCTGGAGCGGGTCAATGCCGCCACCCCCGTGCGGGTCGACGCCGGGCAGCTGCAGCAGCTGTTGCGCTTCCTGGCCGCCAACCAGCTGATCCAGACGGGCGGCCAGGCCGGCCTGCAGGACCACCTGGCGCGCCTGGCCCGCACCAAGCGCAGCCCGTGGAGCTGGCTGCTGCACCGCTACCTGTTCTTCCGCATCCCGCTGGTCCGCCCCGACGGTTTCCTGGCCGCCACCCTGCCCGCCGTCCGGCCGCTGATGCGCCGCGGCTTCGTGCGGCTGTGCCTGCTGTTGGGCGGGCTCGGCATCCTATTGGCGCTGCGGCAGTGGGAGGCGTTCACCCACACCTTCCTGAGCTTCCTGACCTGGCAGGGCGCGCTCGCGTTCGCGGCCACGCTGGCGGTCACCAAGGTGCTGCACGAACTGGCGCACGGCTACATGGCCAAGGCCTACGGCTGCCGCGTGCGCAGCATGGGGATCGCGTTCCTGGTGTTCTATCCGGTGCTGTTCACCGACACGACCGACGCCTGGCGGCTGGTGTCGCGCCGGCAGCGGCTGTTGATCGGCGCGGCCGGCATGCTGGCGGAGGTGATGCTGGCGCTGCTCGCCACCTTCGCCTGGTCGTTCCTGCCCGACGGCCCGCTGCGCTCGGCCGCCTTCCTGCTGGCGACCGTGACCTGGACGATGACGCTTCTGGTCAATCTGAACCCGTTCATGCGGTTCGACGGCTATTATCTGCTGTCCGATTGGCTGGGGGTGCAGAACCTGCAGGCGCGCGGCTTCGCGCTGGGCCGGTGGAAGCTGCGCGAAGCGCTGTTCGGCTTCGGCGAGCCGGCGCCGGAAAAGTGGGACCGGCGCACCGCGCGGCGCCTGCTGCTCTACGCGTATGCGACCTGGATCTGGCGGTTCTTCCTGTTCCTGGGCATCGCGATCCTGGTCTATCACTTCTTCTTCAAGGTGCTGGGCCTGTTCCTGATGGCGGTCGAGCTGGCCTGGTTCATCGGCCGGCCGATCGCCCTGGAACTGGCGCAGTGGTGGCAACGGAGACGGGCGATGCGCGTGAACCGCAATACCGGGATAACCCTGGCCGCGCTTGCCGGGCTGATCGTCCTGCTCGCCTGGCCGTGGCAGAGCCGGGTGGCCGTCCCGGCGGTGCTGCAGGCGGGCGATCACGCCGCCCTGTTCCCGCCGGTGTCCGCCCAGGTGGTCGAGGTCGCGGCCCGGAACGGCGCGCAGGTGGCCAAAGGCGCGCTGCTGTACCGGCTGGACGCGCCCGACTTGACGCACGAACTGCGCCAGACGCGGCGGCGGATCGATCTCGCCGAACAGCTGCTGCGCCGCCAGGCGGCGAGCGCGGCGACGCTAGAGCGCCTGCCGGTGCTGGAACAGGAGCTGGCGGCCGACCGCACCCGGCTGGCCGGCCTGCAGGCCCAGCAGGCGCGCCTGACGGTGCGCGCCCCGATCGCAGGGCGGTTGAGCGACGTGCCGCCCGAACTGGCGGTCGGGCAGTGGATCGGCCGGCAGCAGGCGCTCGGCCGGGTGATCGGTCGGACGCCGGCCCGCCTGCGCGGCTACGTGCGCGCAGGCGACGTGACGCGTTTCGCGGTCGGCGCGCCGGGGCGCTTCTATCCCCAGGACCCGGCGCGCGCGCCGGTCGAGGTGCGGGTCAGCGCGCGCGAAACGGTCAACACCAGCCGGCTGGAGATCCCCTACCTCGCCGCGGCCCACGGCGGTGGGATCGACACCGAACGCCGGCGGACCCGCGACGCCGCCGCGGAGATCGCCGGCACCGGCCTGGTGCCGCACACGCCGGTCTACCGGGTCGACATGACGCCGCTGGAGACGCTTGCCGCGCCCGCACAGGTGGTCCCCGGCACGGTCATGGTCGACGGCGCGGCGCGCAGCCTGATCGGCCGGGCCTGGCGCAGCGCGGCCGCCGTGCTGATCCGGGAAAGCGGGTTCTGAACGCCAGCCGCGCCGCGGCAGTCGTTACCGCCGCGCGATGATCCAGACGGCGTGCACGATCCCGGGGATATAGCCGAACAGCGTGAGCAGGATGTTGAGCCAGAAGTGCCCGCCCAGGCCGACCTGGAGGAACACGCCCAGCGGCGGCAGCAGGATGGCGAGGATGATGCGTACGAGGTCCATGCCAAGGTAAATGTAGACGCCCGCCGGGCGCTTCAAGACGCGCCGCGCCGCCGCACCGCGGGGATTCACTCGTTTGGGCTCCAAATCGCTGCTTGCACCGGGACGGCGCGGGCGGGCACCGTTGCGATCCGGCGTCGCGCCGGCCACGGGGTTTCGGCGGTCCGTCCGGTCTCCGACCTCGCCGGCCGGTGCCGCGCGCCCTATGTCACCGCCCACGGCACGGACGCGCGATCCGCGCGGCCGCCGCAGCTTGATCATCCGACTGCCCAGGAGCCGGCCATGACCGACCATGCCGGGCCGCGCACGGCTTCGACCGACGCGCCCAGCCCCGCGACGCAGCCCCCCGATACCGACGTCAGCCAGCCCTGGGAGGACGACAACCAGGCCTGGTGGGACTGGTACGTCTCGCTGGCGGAAAACGAAGATACGCCGGGCGAACTCCAGCAGCTGGACCCGCTGCCGGATCTGGACCTGCCGGATGACGAGGCGGTCGCGCGCGAACTGCGCGCGCCCTACGAGCTGACCCAGGCGGACCGGGACTATTTCGCCGCGAACGGCTACATCAAACTCAAGGGCGTGATGTCGCCGGGGGTGACGCTGCGCCTGCGGTACGAATTGGTCCGGATCCTGGCGGAGACGTTCGAGACCCAGCTGGACGGCGGGGCCGAGAACCGCTTCCTGAGCGCGGAGATGGTCTGGCTGGACAATCCGCTGATCCGGGAATACGTGCTGAGCCCGCGGATCGCGCGGATCTGCGCCGAGCTGCTGAACGTCGACGGGGTGCGGCTCTACCACGACAACGTGTTGTCGAAAGAGCCGGGCTGCGGGCGCACGCCCTGGCACTACGACGACCACCACTTCCCGCTCGACACCCACGACGTGGTGACCGCCTGGGCGCCGGCGCAGGCCATTCCGATGGCGATGGGCCCGCTCGCGTTCGCCAAGCCGATCGACGTCTACAAGCTGGTCGAGGCGGTGCAGTTCGACAAATCCAACACCAGCTACGACCGCAAGGTCGCCGAGGTGTTCCGGGACAACAACGTCGCCGTCGACGACAGCCCGTTCGAGCTCGGCGAGGTCAGCTTCCACCACAACCTCAGCTTCCACACCGCCAAGGGCAATCACACCACCCGCAGCCGGGTGATCCTGGCCAACACCTATTACGCCGACGGGGCGCGCGTGGTCGATTCCCCGACCATGGTGTCCGGCGACTGGCAGAAGTTCATGCCGGGCGTCGGCCCGGGCGAGGTCGCGGCGAGCGAGCTGAACCCGGTGTGCTGGCCGGTCGACGGCCGGGCGCGGGGCGGACCGCGGCGGCGATGAACCAGACCTTCGAACGCTCCTGCCACCACTGGAGCGAAGCCAAGCGCGCCGAGATGGAGGCGTTCTACGCCCTGGCCACCGCGGACTACCGCGTGCTCGCGGAGGCGATGGACTGGCGCGCCTGGCTGCAGGCACGCCAGGCGGCGGCCGGCGACCGGCCGCTGCGGCTGCTCGACGTCGCCTGCGGCTCCGGCAAGTTCCCGGTCGCGCTCGCCGAGCATGGCGGTGTCGGCGACGCGGCGATCCAGCCGGTCGCCTACTCCCTGCTCGACCCGTCCGCCTTCTCGATCCAGGAAGCCCGCGCCGCCCTGCCCCACCCGTTCACCGCCGACCGGACGTACGAGACGGCGCTGCAGCAGCTGGACTGCCCGCGCGGGGCGTTCGACGTCGCCTGGGCGACGCACGCCCTCTACGCCGTTCCGCCGGCGGAGCTGGACGCGGCGGCCGGGCGCTTGCTGCACGCACTGGGCGATAGCGGGGTCGGCGTGATCGCTCAGTCTGCGGCAACCGGGCACTACATCCGCTTCCACATAGATTTTCTGGCGGCGTTCGGCGGCGACCCGGCGCAGCTTTACAGCAGCGCGGAACAGCTGCGCGGCGCGCTGGAAGCCCGCGGGGCGACGGTCGAAACCCGGGAGATCGCCTACGAGAACGGCGTGCCCGACAGCGCGCGCGCCCAGGTCGAGGGGTTCCTGCAGCGCTGCGCCTTCGACGACCGCTTCACGCTGGCGCAGATGCGCGCGACCGAGCCGCTGGCGAGCTACCTCGCCCCCTGTCTGCGCGACGGTCACTGGCGCTTCCCGCAGCGCGTCCACCTGATGTTCGTCACCCCATGAGCCGCGTGACCGACCGCAGCGGCGCCGACCGGCCGATGCTGGACACCGCCTGGACGCGCAGCCTCGCCCGTGGAGAAGCGCCCGACGGGGCCAGCCTGCAGGACCACCTGCTGGCCGTGCACGGCGCCAACGCCGGCTTTACCGAGGCCTGCGCCAGCCGCTGCCAGGACGATCGCGGACGCAGCAGCTACGCCTGGCTGGCCGAGGCGATCGATCCGGCACGCCACCGCGACGTCCTCGACCTCGCCTGCGGCAGCGGGCCGCTGCTGGAACTCGCGCACGCGCGCCATGGCGGCCGCCTGCGCCTGACCGGGGTCGACATGAGCGACGCCGAGCTGGCGCTGGCCCGCGCGCGGGTGCCGGACGCCGGGCTCTCCCTGCGCCGCGGCGTCGCGCAGGACATGGCGTTCCTGGCCGACGCCAGCCAGGACGCGGTGCTGTGCCACTGGGCGCTGACGCTGATGGACCCGGTCGCCCCGGTGCTGCAGGAAGTCCGCCGGGTGCTGCGGCCGGGCGGCACGTTCGCCGCGATCGTCGACGGCGAGATCGACGACGCGCCCGGCTACCGCGCGGTGCACGACCTGATCTACGGCTGGGTGCAGCGCGCCTACCCGGCCTACGGCCGGTTCGACCTGGGCGACGTGCGGGTGCGCGACACCCAGGCGCTGGCCGCGCTCGCCCGGGAGACGTTCGACGACGCGCAGGTGCGCATCGAACCATCGGTGCTGTACCTGAGCGACCCGCCGGAGACGCTGGCGCGCGAGGCGGCCGGCTTCTTCTACGCCGCCTTCGTGCTGTCGGCCGAGGCGAACGCGGCGATGCTGGCCGACCTCGCCCAGCTGCTGCGGGAGACCGGCGGCGCGCAGCCGACCTTCGCCATGCCGATCAATCGGCTCGTGGTGACCCGGGCGCCGGACTAGAGCAAGATGCTGAGAGGTGCAGCCACTTTTCAGCTGAATCTTGCCCTCTCTTCAAGCCGTTAGAGCAAAATTCAGTAACAGGGGCAAAAGCCCGGGCAGTTGACGACCTGATTTGAGTTGGGGTCGCGGCGAGGGTGTATCTGATGACGAGGGTTTGCGGGCTTAGGAGGGGGCGCGCGCTCGGATCAGATCGGGCAACGGTTCGACCGGCTGGCTGCCTGGGATGCCCAGGCGACCGCCGAGGTACTGCCAGGCCGACACCCCGAGCTTGTCGCAGGTCCTGAACACGCCCAGGAAGCCATCGCGACAGTCGCGTCCGCGATCGCTGCGGGTGCCCCCGGAGATTTTCCGCCGGATCACCTGGCTGCGGATGTCGTTCTCCGAGGCGTTGGTGTGCAGCGGCACCTCGGGTCGTTCGAGGACCATCAGCAGGGCGTCCTGGTGGGCGAGCAGCCGTTGCAGGAGACGGTCGAGCGTGGCGACCCCGGTGCGCTGGTTGAACAGCCGCGCGAACCGCGCCTTGAGATCGGACTTGCGCTGGCTCGACGGGGCTGCGGCGTAGGCTTTCAGGTCGGCGTACAACCACCAGATCCGCTGACGGATCCGTGCGACCGCCTGACGTTGCGCGGCGGTGAAGGTGGCCAGGCCGTGAACCAGGCGCTCGGCGTGACCCCAACACAGCACATGTCTGGCGATGCGGAACTGCCTGGCGCCGTCGCTCAGAACCACCGTGCCGCCCAGTAGCCCGTGGTGCGTGATGGCGCCGTAGACTGCGCCCTAGGTGGCGATCCGTACGGGATCGGGATGCACCTTCAGCCGATCCAGGCCGAGCTGCGCCAGATGCGCCTGCCAGCTTTCGCTGTCCGGGAAATCCGCCTGACCCGCGGCCAACATCGCGGTCACCTCTTTCGAGAGGCCGCGCCTGGCCATGTAGGCGAGCGCCCCCGGGGGTGATCACATAGTCGCCGTGACCGGCGCGCAGGATCTCCAGGAAGTTCAGCCAGCTCTTCGTGTTGGTGGTCGCGAACGCGGTAAAACGATCGTCGCCGGTCTGGGTGCAGTCGCCGTTGCGTGCCTGATGCCGGGCACCGGTGTCGTCGACACGCACCCAGGCCGCCGTGGCGACGCCGGCGCGCAGCACGTCCTGCGCTGCTTGCACAATCCCGCCCGTCCGCCCTTCGCCATGACCCAACAGAATCACGCCCCCATACCGGATGCACCCAAAGATGAGTCCCAACACCCCCAGATGCCCGGTGTTTTGCCCCGGTTACTGAGCAGCCGCCGACAGGCGGCGTGTCGAAGCATGCCTGACGGGGGCTGAAGCGCAAGCGCTCTACCCCGCCGGCTGGCCGTCGTCCTCGGAGCTGGCGTGGTCGCTGTCGAGGCCGCCCTTGAAGACGCGGCTGGCGTAGATGTCGGGGGCGTCGATGGTCGACAGGGCCGCGGCGTCGAGGGGGCCCTCGGCGGTTTCGAACAAGCGCATGGCCTGGCGCAGGCGCGCGCGGTCGAGCGCGTTGCGCACGCTGCGCGCGTTGGCGAAATGCGGCTGCGCCCGGCGCTTGGCGATGTAGTCCTTGAGCGCCTGTTCGCCCGCCTCGGTCAGCTGATAATGCTGCTCACCCAGCATCAGCTTGGCGATCTCCAGCAGCTCGTCGTCCTGGAAGTCCGGGAAGTCGATGTGGTGGGCGATCCGCGAGCGGAAGCCCGGGTTGGACTGGAAGAATTTCGCCATCGCACCGGTGTAGCCGGCCAGGATGACCACCAGGTCGTCGCGGTGGTTCTCCATCACCTGCAGCAGGATCTCGATGCACTCGTGGCCGTAGTCGCGCTCGTTCTCCGGGCGGTAGAGGTTGTAGGCCTCGTCGATGAACAAGACCCCGCCCATCGCCTTCTTCACGACCTCCTTGGTCTTGGGCGCGGTATGACCGATGTACTGCCCGACCAGATCGTCGCGCGAGACGTTCACCACGTGCCCGCGCCGCAGGTAGCCCAGCCGGTGCAGCAGGTCGGCCATGCGCATCGCGACCGTGGTCTTGCCGGTGCCGGGGTTGCCGGTGAACGACATGTGCAGCGTCGGCGTCTCGTGGGTCAGGCCCATGCGCGTGCGCGCCCGCTCCACCAGCAAGAGCGCCGCCGTCTCGCGGATCCGGCGCTTGACCGGCTGCAGGCCGATCAGCTCGCGGTCGAGCTCGTCCAGCACCTGCTGCACGCCGGCGTTCTGCCACTCGGCGTTCAGGTCGACGGTGTCCGGCGCCGGGCTGGGCGCGGGTTCCGCCGGCTGCTGAGCCTGGTCGCCCGGCGCACCCGGCTGCTCACCGCCGCCGGGCCCCTGGTTGCGCGGCCGGCGGCTCGGGCGCTGCGGATCGAAGTCGTCGGCCATGGGTGTGGTCCAAATCTCACCTGAGTGATCCCCCTGCTCCACTGGGAGGCGGGGTTAGGGGAGGAGGTTGCCGCAGACGCTGATGCCGCGGGCATCCTCCTCTCCCGGCCCTCTCCTCCCATTCGAGGAGAGGGGTGACTTGGCGCTCCGTTCGAAACGCGCCCTACCCGCTTAGCGGTAGCGCTGGCCTGGCGGGTGGGCGCTGGCGTAGGGCTGCAGGGTGTACTGCTGCCGGCGCTTCTCGGTCTCCGTGCGCTCCAGCCGGAAGCCGGGCTCCTCCGCCGGGCGGTGGGCGATGAAGGACAGACGCGGCGCCTCCCAGCCGTGGCTGTTATCGAACGCCACCACCCGGATGTAATAGGTCGCCAGCTGCGCGCGGGCTTCCTTCAGCTCCTCGATCAGGGCCTGGGCGTCGGGATTGTCGAACATCGGCCGGTTCCACATCTCCCAGTAGGTGTTCCGGGGATGCGGATCGTCGGTGTACTCCAGGCTGACCGCCCAGCCGTTGTCGATGCAGTACTGCACTTGCCGGTAGATCTGGTCGTCGCTCAGGTCGGGCAGGAAGGAGAAAGTGCCCTGGGTCAGTCGCATGATGCTCCTCCGCGAGCTTTCGCGTGGCGGTTACGCCCGTGTCCGCGCGTAGCCGTCAGGCGGTTGTCGGCGTGGTGACGTAGTCCGGGCTGTCGGTCGAGGCGTAGTCGAACGTGACGTCGCCCCAGGTATCCAGCGCCTTCTGCAGCGGCGTGCACCACTTGGCCGCCTCGCGCAGGATTTCCGGCCCTTCGTTCCAGGTGTCGCGGCCTTCGTTGCGCGCCAGGATCATCGCCTCCAGCGCGACGCGGTTGGCGGTGGCGCCGGCCTCGATGCCCATCGGGTGGCCGATCGTCCCGCCGCCGAACTGCAGGATCGTGTCCTCGCCCAGATAGTGCAGCAGCTGGTGCATCTGCCCGGCGTGGATGCCGCCGGAGGCGACCGGGAAGGTCCGGTTGAGCGAGGCCCAGTCCTGGTCGAAGAACAGGCCCTTCTCCAGGTTGCGCGGATTATGCTCTTCCCGGCAGACGTCGTAGTAGCCCGCCGTGGTCATCGGGTCGCCCTCCAGCTTGCCGACCACCGTGCCGGCGTGGATGTGATCGACGCCGATCAGACGCATCCACTTGACGATCACGCGGAACGACACGCCGTGCGTCTTCTGCCGGGTGTAGGTGGAGTGGCCGGCCCGGTGCAGGTGCAGGATCATGTTGTTGCGCCGGCACCAGTTGGCGAGCGACTGGATGCCGGTGTAGCCGACCACGAGGTCGACCATGACGATCGGCGAGCCGAGCTCCTTGGCGAACTCCGCGCGCTCGTACATCTGCTCGATGTCCGGGGCGGTGACGTTCAGGTAGGTGCCCTTGACCTCGCCGGTCGCCGCCTCCGCCTTGTTGACCGCTTCCATGCAGTACAGGAAGCGGTCGCGCCAGTGCATGAACGGTTGCGAGTTGATGTTCTCGTCGTCCTTGGTGAAGTCGAGCCCGCCCTTCAGCGCCTCGTAGACCACCCGGCCGTAGTTCCGGCCCGACAGGCCCAGCTTCGGCTTGACCGTCGCGCCCAACAGCGGCCGGCCGAACTTGTCCAGCCGCTCGCGCTCGACGACGATGCCGGTCGCCGGGCCGTTGAAGGTCTTCACGTAGGCGACCGGGAAGCGCATGTCCTCCAGCCGCAGGCCCTTCAGCGGCTTGAAGCCGAACACGTTGCCGATGATCGAGGCGGTCACGTTGGTGATCGACCCGGGCTCGAACAGGTCCAGGTCGTAGGCGATGTAGGCGAACCACTGGTCTTGCGTGCCCGGCACCTGCTCGACGTGGTAGGCCTTGCCGCGGTACTTGTCGTAGGCGGTCAGGCGGTCGGTCCAGACCACCGTCCAGGTCGCGGTCGAGCTTTCGCCCGCCACCGCCGCGGCCGCCTCGATCGGATCGACGCCGTCCTGCGGGGTGATCCGGAAGACCGCCAGGATGTCGGTGTCCGCGGGGTCGTAGTCCGGGCGCCAGAAACCCATGTCGCGGTAGTTCAGGACGCCTTCCTTGTAGCGCTCCTTGGTGCTGAGCGGCTGGTTCGAGGAGCCTTCCATCGGTGTTCTCCCTTGCGTCGGTTCTGGGCGCGGGCGGCTGAGCGGCCCGCGTGCGGCGCTTCGCCCTGGCCGGCTCAGTGCGCGCGCCGGGCGCGTTCGACCAGCCGGCGGATCATCGGCGTCAGGATCAGCTGCATCGCCAGATCCAGCTTGGAGCCCGGGATCACGATCGAGTTCGCGCGGCTCATCCAGCTGCCCTGAATCATCGAGATCAGGTAGGGGAAGTCGATGCCGCGCGGATCGCGGAAGCGGATCACCACCAGGCTCTCGTCCGGGGTCGGGATCCAGCGGGCGACGAACGGGTTGGACGTATCCACCACCGGCACGCGCTGGAAGTTGATGTCGGTCTGGGTGAACTGCGGGCAGATGACGTTCACGTAGGAGTGCATCCGCCGCAGGATCGTGTCCGCCACCGCCTCGGTGGTGTAGCCGCGCGCGGCGTGGTCGCGGTGGATCTTCTGGATCCATTCCAGGTTGATCACCGGCACCACGCCGATCTTGAGGTCGGCGTGCCCGGCGATATTGATGTCCTGCGTCTTCACCGCGCCGTGCAGGCCCTCGTAGAACAGCAGGTCGCTGTCCGGATCGAGCTCCTCCCAGTCGGTGAAGTACCCGGGGTCGACGCCGTACCGCTCGCTCTCCTCGGCGGAGTGGACGTAGTGGCGGGTCCGCCCGGTCCCGGTCTCGCCGTAGGACCGCAAGCTCTCCTCCAGGTCCTTCAGCCGGTTCGCCTCGATCGAGAAGTGGCTGAAGGTATTGTCGCCTTCATCCGCCCGGCGCTGCAGCTCGGCCTTCATGTCGAAGCGGTTGTAGCGGTGGAACGCGTCGCCCTCGATCGACGCGGCTTTCACGCCCTCGCGCCGGAAGATCTGGTCGAAGGTGTGCTTCACGGTGGAGGTCCCGGCGCCCGACGAGCCGGTCACCGAGATGATCGGATGGCGGATCGACATCGCCTATCCTCCCGTCTCTTTTTTGTTGGTTAGCTCCGGAACAGCCCGCGCTCGGCGAACAGCGGCGACTGGGTGCGCTCGAAGCTGGGATCGGTGTAGTACTTGGCGACGCGCTCCACCTTGGTGAGCGATCCGATCACCAGCGGCGTGCGCTGGTGCAGTTCGACCGGGGTCTTGTCGAGGATACGCTCGGTCCCGTCGGTCGCGCCGCCGCCGGCCTGCTCGGTCAGCAAGGCCATCGGCGCGGCCTCGTAGATCAGCCGCAGGCGGCCATTCTGGTAGCCGCGGCGCTGGTCGTTCGGATACAGGAACACGCCGCCGCGCATCATGATGCGGTGCACCTCCGCGACCAGCGAGGCGACCCAGCGCATGTTGAACTTCTTGCCGCGCGGGCCGGCCTCGCCCTCCAGCAGGTCGTCGACGAACGCGCGGATCGGCGGATACCACTCCTTGTAGTTGGAGACGTTGATGGCGAACTCCTTGGTCTCCTGCGGGATCGCGATGCCGCGTTCGACCAGGCGGAACTGCAGCGTCCGGGGATCCAGGACGTAGGGGTCGGTCCCCTCGCCCAGCGTGATCATCAACGAGGTGTGCGGGCCGTAGACAAAGTAGCCGGCCGCGATCTGCTCCCGCCCGGGCCGGAAAAGAGACGACTCCGCGCCGCCCTGCGAGGTCGGGTAGACCGAGAAGATGCTGCCGATCGAGACGTTGAGCTCAATGTTCGACGAGCCGTCGAGCGGATCGACCGCGACCGAGATCGGCGCCGCGGGATCGAGCTTTTGAACCTGCTCGTCCTCCTCGCTGGCGTAATAGGCGACCGGCGCCTTGCGCAGGGCATCCAGCAGCAACTCGTTGGCGGTCACGTCGAGCTTTTTCTGCGTGTCGCCGGCGGCGTTCTCGCCGTCCATTTCCCCGGCGATCTGGCCGCCCAACGGGCCCCAGCCGATCTGTCGGGAAATCTCCGCGGCGGCGTTGCACATCCGCTGGATCGTCTCCGCGGTGGCGCGGCGCTGTTCGTCCTGCCCCGCCCAGCGGTTCAGGTAATCCTCCAGCGTCGCGCGCGTCTGGGCGGCTGTGACCTCGGGCTCGCTCGCCATGTTCGTCCCTCCCGTCTCGTGTGGCGTCCGGTCGGCGTGACGCGCACGGGTCTGCGCGCCGCCTCCACCTGTGGGAGTGCGCCGACACGCCCGTCGCGCGCAAGCCTTTCGCACGCCGCGGCACGCCGTGCGACCAGGAAGCCCAGGGCCCAGCGCCGCCCTTTCGATCACGCGGGCACTTTGGCGCTTTGCCTTACAAAACAAAATTTAATAATCTAGAAGCCACATTAAGGGGAACTAATGGCCGACCTACGCAGCCTATCGCTCCGCCAGCTCCGCGCCTTCGCCGCGACGATCCGCAACGGATCGGTGACCGCCGCGGCGCACGAGCTGTGCGTCACCCCGCCCGCCGTGACCACCCAGCTGAAGATCCTGGAACGCAGCGTGGGCGCGCCGATCTACACCCGCGACCGGGACGGGCTGGAGGCCACCCAGATCGGTCTGGAGATCCTGGAAGCGGCCAACGACATGGACGCGGTGGTGGAACGCTGCCGCAGCCGGATCGAGGCGCTGCAGGCGGGGGCCACCGGGGCGGTCACGCTGGGGGTGGTGTCGACCGGCAAGTACTTCGCCCCGCGGCTGGTCGCGGCGTTCATGCAGGCGTATCCCAACATCCGGGTGCACCTGTCGATCGGCAACCGCGACGACATCATCTCCGGCCTGGAACGCCGGCAGTACGACCTGGCGATCATGGGCCGGCCGCCCAAGCACGTCGAGGTCGCGCAGGACACGCTGGGCGACCACCCCTACGTCCTGATCGCGCAGCCGGACAGCTGGCTGCTCGAAAAGGACGCGGTCACGGCGCAGGACCTCGCCCAGTGCACCTTCCTGACCCGGGAGGAGGGCTCGGGCACGCGCACGCTGATGTGGCGCTTCCTGGACCGGCTGGAGAGCGAGCGGCCGTTCCACGTCTACGAGATGGGCACCAACGAGACGATCAAGCAGGCCGTGATGGCCGGGCTGGGCATCGCGATCATCTCCGCCCACACGGTTCATACCGAACTCGCGGAAGGTAAGCTCGCCAGCGTCAAGGCGCCGGGCCTGCCGGTCAAACGGCAGTGGTACCTGATCCGCCGGGCCGACCGCGACCCGACCAATACCGCGCGCGTGTTCCAGGACTTCGTGCTGTCCCGGCGCGGCGACTTCCTGCCCAAGACGCCGGTGGCCGACGGCTAAAGCAAGACCCGCGCACACAGCGCTCGCCGCCTCAACACCAGCCGCCTACCCGGCTGCCCCTGGGGCGGAACCGGCGTGCGCGCTGCCCGCACACCCAACACCCCATCACCGACGCCCCGAACCGAGAGGAGGTCACCCGTGCCCTTCGACGACCTGATCCGGATCGCGCCCGGCGAGCTCTTGACCGTCGTCGCGACCGCGCTTGCGATGTACGCGGTGGTGCTCGCCTGCGCGCGGCTGGCCGGCGTGCGCAGCTTCGCCGAGATGTCGAACTTCGACATCGCGATCACGATCGCGATCGGCTCCACGATCGCGACCACGGTGGTCGCGGACAGCCCGGCGCTGAGCCGCGGAATCGCGGGCATCGTCGCGCTCTACGCGCTGCAGCTCGCGGCCTCGGCGCTGCGCGGCCGCTACCGGCTGGCGGAGATGGTGCTGGACAACCGGCCGATCCTGGTGATGGGCCCCGGCGGCCGGCTTCTGCCCAGCAACATGGCGGTCGCCCGGATCACCGAGGACGACCTGCGCGCCACCCTGCGCAGCGCCAACGTGCACAACCTGACCCAGGTTCAGGCGGTGATCATGGAGGGTACCGGCGACATCCACGTGCTGCGCTCCGACAGCGATGCGCCGGTCGACCGCTGGTTGCTGCAGGGCGTGCGCGATTACGAGCCGCGCGGCGGGCTCGACGCGGTCTGCCGGCCTGCCGAGCGCTGAGCCGCGCGCCGACGGGCACGTGGCGCCTCAGGCGTGCCCGGCTGGCGTCGCGGCTCGGCTGCGCTTGGCCCAGCCGACGAAGTCCGCCGCACGCCCGCGAAAGCGCTGCACACCGGATTCCGCCAACTCCACGTCGACCGTGCGCGGCCGCACGTCGTCCTGGGTCACGACGACATGCGCCTCGGGGGCGTCGGCATCTGGTTCGTCCGCGCCGATCAGATCGAGCCTGACCCCGTGTTCGGCCGCGGCGCGCACCAGGCTGGTCGCCAGGAAGCCGGCGTTCAGCCAAGTCTCCGGCTCGAAGTCGGCGTCGCCGGCGCGCGCCCCCCGGCGCGAGCGAATGCGCCGCGATCGGGTGCCACAGCTGGCGGCAGCCCTTGATCGCGGCGTCGATCATCAGCGCCAAGTTGTGCGGTCCGGCGACCTCGCCGACCAGGCGGTGGGTGTCGTGGCGGCCGTGGACGTCGATCCTGGTGGCGGTCAAAACCGGTCGGGTCTCCTGATCCGGTGGGTGGGCTCGCCTGCGCTTGCTCCAACCTGACGCCCGCAGCGGGCGCGGACGCACGCGAACGGCGACTGGCGCCAGAACGGCGTGTCGGCCACGCTGCCCACGCCGTCCACGGGATCGCAACACCCCGTCTGCCGTTGCGCTTCGCGGCCAGACGAGAGCCCGTCGGGGCCGCGCCAAGGCGAGGCGCCGAAAGCCACGGCCACGTGCGAAACCGCTCAGAGCCGAAAACGCTTGTATAGAAACACCTTTCACGCGACGCCGTACGCGCACCTATGCTTCAGGCGCATATTTGGCATTAAAAAAAATCCGAGCGCCTATACGGAAGTATACACCGATCACGACTGCCAATCGGGCCGCGGACCAGCGACAAGCGCACTTCCGATGACCCAATTCGACGCGTACTAGCCTTCCGTGCATTTGACGATAAGCAACGATTTCTAAACCATGCGAGTGCTAAATCGCAGCCGCACAACTGGAAAGACATACCCAATGGCCGGCCGACAGACCTCGTCCAAGCACGCGATCCTCAGCAACCTGGACGATTCCGCGCATCCGACCTCGACCGGCGGGATCGACGCCAATGCGCTCAGTGCGTGTGAACGCGCGATCTTCGACCGGTGGGCGGACCGCAACGGTCACGTGGCCGACCGCGACATCGACACGCTGCTGCGCCAGAACCTGATTCTCCGCCGTTTGATCGCGGACCTGGTCGCCAGCGCCGGCCGGCCCAAGCCCGGCCAGCGAGCCGCCGGCTATATCGCCGAGGTTCCGACCGATGTGATCGAGCAAGTCGGCCAGCACGGCGACTTCAGCCACATCGAGGACATCGAGACGGCCTGCAAGAGCTGGTACTAGAGCAAGATGCTGAAAGGTGCAGCCACCTCTCAGCATCTTGCTCTCTCTTCAAGCAGTTAGAGCAGAATTCACGATCAAGGTCGACTCGACCTTGATCGATTTTGCTCTAGAGCTACGTTCGGTTTGTCGAAGATAGAGCGGAGAGCGATCGGCGGTCAGCGCCCGTCGACCACCAGCCGCAGGCCCAGCAGCGCCAGGAAGCCGCCGCAGGTGCGGTCGATCCAGGCCTTCGCCCGGGCGTAGCCCCGGCGCAGACGCGGCACGCCGAAGGCGTAGGCGACCCCCGTGTACCAGCCGACCTCATTGGTACAGACGATCGCGATCACCGCGGCCTGGACCCAGGGCGACGGATCGGCGGGCAGCAGCGTCACGAAGATCGACCCGAAAAAGACCGCGACCTTCGGGTTCGCCAATTGCGTCAGCAGGCCCAGCCGCACGGCCGCGCGCGGCCCCTGCGCGGCCCCTGGGCCGCCGTCGCCGTCGGTCGCCAGCGTCCCGTCGATCGCAATCGGTTCGCGCGCGTGGCGCCACATCATCACCGCGATGTAGAGCAGGAAGGCCGCACCCGCGATCTTCATCCCGGTGTAGAGCCAGGGTGCAAGCGCGAACAGCACGCCCAACCCGAACAGCGCGGCGAGCGACCAGACCAGCGTCCCCAGTCCGAGCCCGCAAGCGACCCGCGTGCCCTGCCCGCGCGATCCGGCGATCGCACTGCGCACCACCACGAGCAGACTTGGCCCCGGAGAGATCACGGCCAGCAGATGCACGAACCAGAGCGTGGCGAGCGCGGCCAGCGTTTCCATACCCGAAGTTTCCAATCGCGAACACGCGGACGCGGGAGGCGCCCGGCAACGGACCGCGCTTATGCCGCGCGGATCGGTGTCTGTCGAGCCGGTTCGATCCGGTAGGACGAACCGCGGGCGGATCAGCCGGCGCTGTTGCCGGTCTCGGCGACCTGGGTCGGCGTGTCCTGCACAACCAGACAGTCCATGCCGCGGCGCTTCAACCGCGTGCACGCCCGTTCCGCCGCCCCAACGGTGAGGCCGACGACGCGCGCCCGGTACAGATCGTCTCCGCGCAGATGCGCCACCCGCCGGATTCCCCCGGCCAGCGCCTGACGCGCCTCTTCCAGCGCGCGCTTGGCGATCCGCTCGGCGGCCGGCTTGCTGGAGAACGCCCCGACCTGCACGGCGTAGCCGCCGCGTTCCGGTTTGGCGTGCGGCACCGGCGGCATCCGCGCCGGCAGCTGCTTGAAGCCGGCATCCAGCAGGTGCGCCACCCGACGGTCGCGCGCAGCCGGGCTGCGCCCGCCCAGGGCCACCGCGATCACGCGCCGGCCGTTACGCTTGGCGGAAGCCACAAGGTTGTAACCCGACGCGTCGATATAGCCGGTCTTGATCCCGTCGACCCCGTCGTACCGGCCCAGCAGGTTATTGTGGTTGCGGTAGACCCGCCCCTGGTAGCGCATCCGCTCGATCGAGAAATACTTGTAATAGCCCGGAAAGTCGTCGATCAGGGCGCGCGCAAGCTGCGCCATGTCTTCCGCCGTGGTCACCTGATAGGGATGCGGCAGGCCGGACGCGTTGCGGAACTTGGTATCGTCCAGACCGAGCCGCCGGGCCGTGGCCGTCATGTCCATGGCGAAGTCCCACTCGGTGCCGGCCAGATGCTCGGCGATCACCACCGCGGCATCGTTGGCCGATTTTGTCACCAGCGCCTTGATCGCGGTTTCAACGGTGATCCGGTCGCCGGCGTGCAGGCCAAGCTCGGTCGGCGGCATCTCCTGGGCGTGCGGGGAGACGTACATCTTTTCGTCCAGCTGCAACTCGCCCGCCGCCAGCGCGTCGAACACCATGTAGAGGGTCATCATCTTGGTGAGCGAGGCTGGATAGTGCTGCATCTGCGGCCGGTGCGCCTCGATGACCGCCCCGCTCGCCGCGTCGACCACGATCCAGGCGCGCTCCGCCGCGCTCGCCGGCCGGGTCGCCAGCACACCCGTGAGCAGCACGCCCGCCACCAACGGCACCGACACGGCGAGAGTCCGCGCGGCCCGCTTCAACCCATTTTTCAAAACCGCCCCCGAAATGCCTGTTTACCCCACACGATTACTGGATACATCATCCTTATCAGACCGACCACGCCGATGGCCAGCGGCAACCCAGCCAACCGGCGACCGGACAGCGGCGCGGGGGTATACCGCATGGGGCGGGTTTGACCTGCCGGCCCGGGTGCGCGATACCGCCGGTATGAACGCGAAACGTCCGCCCGCGCGGCCGCCGCGCGCGGTGCTGCTGCTGACCGGCCTGCTTGCCGTCGCGCTGACCGGCTGCGCCAGCGACTCGCTGATGATGCGCGGTGGCGGCGGGCCGATCGAGGTGCTGCAGAACCTGTGGGCCTGGTTCACCGAGGCCGGCCGCTGGAACGGCAACGACGGTATTCCCAACCGGGTGGTCGAGCATCTCTATTACACCGTCGTCTCGCTGGCGATCGCGCTGGCGATCTCGCTGCCGGTGGGGATCGGGCTCGGCCACCTTGGCAAGGGCGGACTGTTCGCCATCAACGTGTCCAACATCGGGCGTGCGGTGCCGGAGTTCGGGATCGTGATCCTGGTGTTCATCATCGCCGGCTACGGCGAGCTCCCTGTGATCGTCGCGCTGGTCGCGCTCGCCATGCCGCCGATCGTCACCAACAGCTACGTCGGCATGCGCGACGTCGACCGGCAGGTCACCGGTGCGGCGCGCGGCATGGGTATGACCGGCTGGCAGCGGCTGACCCAGGTCGAACTGCCGCTCGCCTCGCCCGCGATCATGGCCGGCATCCGAACCTCGACCGTGCAGGTGATCGCGACCGCCACGATCGGCGCCTACGTCGGACTGGGCGGGCTCGGGCGGTATATCATCGACGGCCTGGCCCAGCACCGCATGGACAAGGTGCTGGGTGGGGCGGTGTCGGTCGCGGTGCTGGCGATGGCGGCGGAGCTGTCGCTGGCGGGCCTGCAGCGGGTAATCGTGCCCAAGGGCATCCGCACCATGCGCGCCGGGGCCACGCCGTAGCGTTGGCGGCCGGCGGTTTCGTTGACAGCGCGCAACGCCACGCCACCTTTCCGGTGACACACCGCAACAGACCGGGGCAGACTGCGCCTGCGCGCGCGCCAGCCAATGACCAGCACGCGGGCCCGGCGGTCGGTTGCCGGTTAACTCGGCACCGGTCGGCGGACCTAGCGCAAAATCGATGAAGGTCGAATCGACCTTCATCGTGAATTTTGCTCTAACTGCTTGAAGAGAGAGCAAGATTCAGCTGAATGGTGGCTTCACCTTTCAGCATCTTGCTCTAGAACGACGGCCGGGCTAGCAAACAAGATTTACCGCCAACAGGGAGGCCTTCCATGACCCGCCTGACTACGCTGACCCAGCGTCTGCTGGGCCGCACGCTGCCGGCGATCGCCGGCGTGGCCGCCATCGCCGCCGGGACGCTCGCCGGGGCCGGCACGGCCAAGGCCGACGACACGCTGATCGTCGGCTCCACCAACTTCCCCGAGCAGCTGATCCTCGCCAACATGTACGAGGACATCCTGGAGGCGCGCGGCATCGTCGACGTCGAGACGCGCCTGAACCTGGGCTCGCGCGAGATTGTCTTCCCGGCCCTGCGCAACGCCGAGATCGAGGCGCTGCCGGAGTACACCGGCGCCCTGCTCGCCCATCTCACGGCCGGCGAGACCCAGGCGCGCACGCCGGAGGCGGTGCTGGCCCAGCTGCGCAAGCACCTGCCGGAGGGAATCGTCGCGCTCGAGCCGTCGCCCGCGCAGGACAAGGACGCGCTGGTCGTGCGCCCGGAGACGGCGGAGAAATACAACCTGACCACCGTCTCCGATCTGGCCGACGTGGCGGGCAAGTTGATCGTCGGCGGGCCCCCCGAGATGAAGACCCGCGAGGCCGGCCTGCCGGGCCTGAAGGACGTCTACGGCATCGAGTTCGCGGAGTTCCGCTCGCTCGACGCCGGCGGACCGCTGACCAAGAACGCGCTGAAGAACGGCGATATCGACGTCGCGCGGATGTTCACCACCCAGGGGGCGATCGACGAGAACGGCTGGGTCGTGTTGAAGGACGACAAGAACCACATCCCAGCCCAGAACCTGATCCCCGTGATCCGGTCGGACGCCCTGACCCCGGAGATCGCGGCGGCCCTGAACGAACTATCCGCCGCGCTGTCGACCGAGGCGCTGACCAAGCTCAACGCCAAGGTCGGGGTCGACAAGATGGACCCCGAGGTGGTCGCCGAACAGTGGTTGAAGGCCGAGGGCCTGATCTAACGGCTTTAAGAGAGAGCAAGATTCGGCTGAAAGGTGGCGTCACCTTTCAGCGTCTTGCGCTAGGCCGGTTTGTGGCCCGGATGCCCACAGTCCGCCGCACGCCCACCCCGACCAGTGCCAGGCGGTTCAAGACGCCATGATCCGTTTCGAGAAGGTGACCAAGCGCTTCGCCGACGGCACGACCGCGGTGGACGCCCTCGATCTTGAGATCGCCGACGGCGAAACGGTGATGCTGGTCGGCCCGTCGGGCTGCGGCAAGACGACCTCGCTGCGGCTGATCAACCGCCTGGAGGAGGCGACCGGGGGCCGCGTTCTGGTGAACGGCCAGGACGTGTCGCAGGTCGATCCCACCCAGCTGCGCCGCGGCATCGGTTACGTCATCCAGCACGCCGGGCTGTTCCCGCACCGCCGGATCGAGGGCAACATCGCGACCGTGCCCCGGCTGCTCGGCTGGGCGCGCGCCAAGATCCAGCCCAAGGTCGACGACATGCTGGAGACGGTCGGGCTGGACCGCACGGTCGCGCAGCGCTTCCCGCACCAGCTGTCGGGCGGCCAGCAGCAGCGCGTCGGCGTCGCCCGCGCGCTCGCCGGGGAGCCGCCGGTGCTGCTGATGGACGAGCCGTTCGCGGCCGTCGACCCGATCGTGCGCGCCCGCCTGCAGCAGGAGTTCCTCGACCTCAAGAAGCGGGTGCGCAAGACCATCGTGTTCGTCACCCACGACGTCGACGAGGCGATCAAGCTGGGCGACAAGATCGCGATCCTGAAGGAAGGCGGCCAGCTGGCGCAGTACGGCCGGCCGGTCGAGATCCTGGCCCGCCCGGCCGACAGCTTCGTCGCCGACTTCGTCGGACGCGAGCGCACGCTCAAGCGCCTGGCGCTGATGACCGCGGACAGCCTGGACGTCACCCCCGGCAACCCGGTCGATCCCGACGCCGACGCCGAGCGCGTCGGCGCCGCGGCGGCCGAAGCCGGCCAGCCGTGGGTGCCGGTGGTCGGTGAAGACCGGCGGTTCCAGGGCTGGTGCGACAGCCGCCGGCTGGTCAACGGCCACACCGCCGGCCAACTCGCAGGCGGCCTTAGCATCGCCACCGTCGGGCCCGGCGATACGCTGCGCACCGCCCTCGACGCCGCGCTGTCGGCGGAGAGCCGGTCGGTCGTGCGGGTCGACGCGGCCGGCAATTATCTGGGCGTGATCACCCTGGAGCGGATCGCGGAGGCCGGGCTGTGGAGCTGATCCGCTGGTCCTGGGTCGGCAGGCACCTGGACGACATCGGCTGGCTGTTCGTCGAACACATCCAGCTGGCCGGCCTGGCGCTGGTGTTCGGCTTCGCGATCGCGTTTCCGCTGTCGCTGATGGCGCTGCGCTGGCCGCGCCTCTACGGCCCGCTCCTGGGCTTCACCGGGGTGTTGTTCACAGTTCCCTCGCTCGCCCTGTTCATCCTGCTGATCCCCTACACCGGGCTCTCCAAGGCGACCTCGCTGATCGGGCTGACGATCTACACCCTGCTGATCCTGGTGCGGAACATCGTCGAGGGGCTGCGCGGCGTCTCCCCGCACGTGCTGGACGCCGCCAAGGCGATGGGCCTGACCCGCACGCAGCGCCTGTTCCAGGTCGAACTGCCGCTGGCCCTGCCGATGATCATGGCCGGCATCCGGATCGCGGCGGTGACCACCATCGGGCTGGTCACCGTGACCGCCCTGATCGGCCAGGGCGGCCTGGGCCGGCTGTTCATCGACGGCTTCACCCGGGACTTCGCCACCCCGGTGATCGTCGGCTTCGTATTGTCGGTCGCGCTCGCGGTGGTGGTCGACCTGCTGCTGGTCCGCCTGCAAAGCGCGCTGACGCCGTGGCACGACGAGGCGGGGCGCTAAACGGCACCAAGCGGCGCGGCCGTCCTCCGCGCAAACCGCGCGCTTGATACACTGCCGTGTCGAACGTACGCGTGCGGCAATGCCTATGGTTGGAGACCTGCCATGAAAGTTCTCGTCGCCCTGCTGGCGGTCGCCGTCGGCGGTCTGTTCGTCGGCGCCGAAGACGCCTCCGCCCAGCTCTCGGTGGATCGGGTGATCGTGGATTTCGCGCCGGGCGAACCGCGCCGTCAGGACATCCTGGTCACCAACACCTCCGACGAGGTCGCGTACGTCCAGGTCGAGCCCCGGGTGATCCAAAACCCTGGCAAGCCGACTCAGGACAGCGTCACGATCGCCGATCCGCGCGAGCGCGGCCTGCTGGTCAGCCCGGAGCGGCTCAAACTGCCGCCCGGCGCGCGCAAGCGCGTGCGCTTCGCCCTGCTCGACCGTCCGAGCGAACGAGATCGCATCTACCGGGTCTCGATCCGCCCGGTCGTCGGGGAGCTAAAAAGCCAGGAGACGGCCGTGAAGGTCCTGGTGGGCTACGACGTGCTGGTGATGGCCCGTCCGCGGAACGCGGACCCCAACCTGAACACCCGGCGCGTCGACGGAAAGCTGATGGTGCGCAACACCGGCAACACCAACGCCCTGCTGTTCCGCGGCGAGCCGTGCGCGCCGGATGGCGGCGACTGCGTCGACCTGCCGTCGAAGCGGATCTACGCCGGGGCGGACTGGTCGACCGGGCTGCCCTACGACACGCCCGTGGAATACCGGGTCAAGGTCGCCGGCAACCCTGACGGTCGTGCCGGAATAGGCCGGGCGCACGTCGGGGCCGCGCCGATGGCTGCGCCGGGATCTGCGCCGCCGTGCAGGGCGCGGACGAAAGCGCGCCCGCACCCGCATTGCACCCCCGCCGGTTAAGCGCCACCCTCGCGCCGGCTTTGTAATCCGAACCGGCATGCGAAGGGGCCTGTCATGGCGAACGCGAATTCGAAAAAGGTGATCTACGCCGCGCTCGCCGGCAACGCGCTGATCGCGGTGACCAAGTTCGTCGCGGCGGGGATCACCGGCTCCTCCGCCATGCTGGCGGAGGGGATCCACTCGGTGGTGGATACCGGCAACCAGGGGCTGATGCTCCACGGTACCGCGCGGGCGAACAAGCCGGCGGACGCCAAGCATCCCTTCGGCTACGGCCGGGAGCTGTATTTCTGGGCGTTCGTGGTGGCGATCCTGATCTTCGCCGTGGGCGCGGGCGTGTCGCTCTACGAGGGCGTGGCCAAGGTGCTGCACCCGCACCCGGTGACCAGTCCGGCGGTGAACTACGTCGTGCTGCTGCTCGCCATGGCCTTCGAGGGCTGGGCCTTCTCGGTCGCCTACAAGGAGTTCCAGCAGATCAAGGGCGAGCGCGGCTTCATCCAGGCGGTGCGGGAGAGCAAGGACCCGACCGTGATCACCGTGCTGTTCGAGGATACGGCCGCGCTGAGCGGGCTGGTCGTCGCGTTCCTCGGGGTCGGCATGGCGCACCTGTTCGGCTGGCCGGTCATGGACGGCGTGGCCTCTATCGTGATCGGGCTGATCCTGGGCGCGACCGCCTTCCTGCTCGCCTACGAGACCAAGGGCCTATTGGTGGGCGAAGCCGCCTTGCCGCGGGTGACCGCCGGGATCCGCGGCGTGGTGCGCGAGGAGCCCGACGTCGAGCGGCTGAACGAGGTGCTGACCCTGCAGCTCGGCCCGGACGACGTGCTCGCGACCGTCAGCGTCGAGTTCGCCGACGGCCTGCCGACCGGCCGGATCGAGCAGACGGTCGCCCGCCTGGACGCGGCGATCAAGAAGGCCCAGCCGGAGGTCACGCGCGTCTACATCGAGGCCGCGACCGCCAGCTAGTCTCACGATGAAGGCCGACTCGACCTTCATCGATTTTGCTCTAACTGCTTGAAGAGAGAGCAAGATTCAGCTGAAAGGTGGCTTCACCTTGCAGCATCATGCTCTAACTGACCGCCGGGGCCTGTTCGACCGCGCTCTCCAGCTCAAAGAAGCTGGGCTGCACCGCCGTGGGCACGTTGCCGCGGCCGATCTCGACGGCGAGCTGTGGGCCCGCGCCCTGCGCGATCGCGACCAGCACGTCCTTGGTGACATGGTAAAAGCGGCCGTCCTCGTCGACGATCTGGGCAAGCCGCGTCGCGAGCGGTCCGACAAAGCCGTAGGCCAGGAACACGCCCAGGAAGGTGCCGACCAGCGCCCCGCCGATCATCTTGCCCAGCACCTCCGGCGGCTCGTTGATCGAGGCCATGGTCTTGATCACGCCCAGCACCGCGGCGACGATGCCCAGCGCGGGCAAGGCGTCGGCCATCGTCTGCAGGGCGTTTGCCGGGGTCATGTCCTCGGCGTGGTGCTTTTCCAGAAGCCGGTCGATGTACTCGTCGATCTGATGGGGATCTTCGAGGTTGAGGGTCATCATCCGCAGCGTGTCGCAGATCATCGCGACCGCGAAGTGGTCCTTCAGGATCTTCGGATAGGTCTGGAAGATCGGGCTGTCGGCCGGCTGCTCGACGTGCTGTTCCAGACCGAGCGCGCCCTTCTTCTTGTAGACGTTGGCGAGCGCGTACAGCAGGCACAGCAGGTCCTGATAATCCGCCTGCTTCCACTTCGGCCCCTTGATCACGCGCATGATCCCCGCGAGCGCCTGCTTCACCGTCTTGATCGAATTCGCGATCAGCAGCGCGCCGATGGCGGCCCCGCCGATCATCATCAACTCGAAAGGCAGCGCCTTCAAAATCACCGACAGCTTGCCACCGGCCAACAGATAGCCGCCGAATACGCCCACCAGGACAATGCCCATTCCACCGATCGACAGCACGTCTCTCACCCCCTTCGCCGGTCTCGTCTCGCTCGGACGCCCGCGTTTCGCGGTGCGCCATTGGTGCACTGGTTGGGTTACCTTTGGATTAAAACAGACGCCGGCGGTCTCCCGAGACGGCCACTATCCCTTTGGTCGCCCGGACACGGGCAAACCTATACGACTGTCGGGCTAGCCAGCGCACAAGCGAAAGACGTAATTTGACCTCAATGCCGCGGAGCCGACGACCGCGGCATTCCAGCCCCCACTTGACCGCCCGCAGGACACCCGCCGCATGGCCACGCAAGCCCACCCGCATCGTTTCGCCCTCGTGCTGGTCGTCGACGACGACGACCTGGTCCGCGACATGGTGGCGGCCAGTCTGACGCGCGCGGGCTATCGGGTCGTCCTGGCGGCGGACGGATCGGCCGCGATCGACCAGCTGGGGGCGCGGACGCCGGATCTGATCCTGACCGATCTGTTCATGCCGAACTGCGACGGGATCGAGCTGCTGCGCTCCGGCCTGCTACGCACCTCGGACATCCCGGTGATCGCGATGTCGGGCGGCTACGCCGGGATCGACCTGCTGGGAGCGTCGCGCACGCTGGGGGCGACGGCGACGATCGCCAAGCCGTTCCTGCCAGGCGAACTGATCGACCTGGTGCGCGGGACCCTGGACCCAGATGCGGCCGCGTCGGCGGATCGCGCCTCGACCGCCGGCCCCGGGCTCGGCCGTCCCGGCCGCGGCGGCAAGGCCGCAGCGGACTGCCACTGAACCGTCCGACGCCGCACGCCGCGCAGCCGACCGCCGCGGGCGGCGGGGCTCCCGCGCGCACGTCAGCCGTGCCCCGCGCCCACCGCTCGGGCAGAGGCGTTGATTCCACCCCCCGCCGCGTGGTCAAAGAGGTGGTGAGGTCAAGGCGTTGGGCGGCGCCGCGCGGCCGCCGCCGATGCGCTCACGCCGTTCCGCGCGCCCGATTTTTGGGAAAGCCGCCGCCATGATGAAGCCCTGGGATGTGCTCGCGATCCTGATGTACGGCCTGGTCGCCGCGCTCGCGGCGCTGGCCGCAGAGAGCACGAACATCCTGGACGTGGTCTTCTGGGGTAGCTTCGGCGTCGGCGCGTCGCTGTTCCTGGCCGGCCTGTTCAAGCGGATCTTTCTGGCCCGCGCCCGGGCGTTGCCCGAAGACATCGCCGACGTCGCCGAGGTCGAGGTCAGCCGCCTCAACGCCTCGATGACCATGGGCTTCCTGCTCGCCGCGATCAGCGGCGGCATTCTGTACGTCGTGTAGGGCGCAGGCGCGTACGGGTACGCGTACGCCCGCCGCGAACGCAACCCGCCCGCCAAACGCAAACGGCGGGCCGCAGCCCGCCGCGCGCCCTCCAGAACGTCAGACCGCCTAACCCGACGGCTAGAGCAAGATGCTGAAAGGTGGAGCCACCTTTCAGCTGAATTTTGCTCTAGGTATTGTTAATGCATAGTGATCGAGTCTCGGCCGACGATCTGGATGCCGCTGAGATGGGGTCGCCGTAGGCACGGGGAACGGACGGCGCAGCCGCAACCCCGACGGTGGCGCGGGCCACGGAGGTTCGGGGGACTGGGGGAATGGTGGGCCTGCAAGGACTCGAACCTTGGACAAGTCGATTAAGAGTCGACTGCTCTACCAACTGAGCTACAGGCCCATCGCTCGGCGCGGGTGATAGCAAGACGGGCGGGCTTTGTGAAGGCCCGAGTTCGGGCGCCCGCACGGATTTTCCCGCAGGCCGCCGCCCGGCCGGGCAATATCCGGCCGAACCGCCGGCGCGGAGATGGGCCGGCCATGGATCGCCCAACGGCCCGGCGACACGGCGCGTCAGTCCTCCTCGCCCAGGCCGCGGCGCGGAATCCGCACGTCGCGGTGGACGTAGACCGAGATCACCAGGCCGAACGAGATCATGATCGCCAGCATCGCGCTGCCGCCGTAGGACACCAGCGGCAGCGGCACGCCGACCACCGGGATCAGGCCCATCACCATGGCGATGTTGATGAACACGTAGAGGAACAGGTTCGCCGTCAGCCCGATCGCCAACAGCCGGCCGAACTGATTGCGCGCGCGCAGCGCGATCGCGAAGCCGTACAGGATCACGATGGCGTAGAGCACCAACAGCGCCACCCCGCCGATCAGGCCGAACTCCTCCGCCAGCATGGTGAAGATGAAGTCGGTCTGCTTTTCCGGCAGGAAGTTCAGGTGCGACTGCGAGCCTTCCAGCAGGCCCTTGCCGAATATCCCCCCGGCGCCCAGCGCGATCTTCGATTGCAGGATGTGATAGCCCGCCCCCAGAGGGTCGCTTTCCGGGTTCAGGAAGGTGAGCACGCGCTGCTTCTGGTAGTCGTGCAGGAACTGCCAGGCGACCGGCACCGCGCCGGTCCCCAATGCGGCGACCACGCCGAACTTCCACAACCGCACCCCGGCGGCGAAGAACAGCACGCCGGAGACCATGATCAGGATCAGCGAGGTGCCCAGGTCGGGCTGCTTGAGCACCAGCACCGTGGGCAGCGCGACCAGCACCAGCGGCCCGATCAGCTTGGTCGGGCGGACGATCTCCTCCTCCGATATGCCGTGGAAAATGCGCGCCAGCGCCAGCACGATCGCGACCTTCATCACCTCCGAGGGCTGCAGGGTCAGCGGCCCGATCTGAATCCAGCGCTGCGCGCCCATGACGACCTCGCCAAGGACCTCGACCGCGACCAGCAGCAGCACGCCGACCAGATAGATCGGATAGGCCCAGCGGAACCAGAAGCGCACGTCGAACATCGCCACGATCAGCAGCACGACCAGGCCGCCGGCGAAGCGTATGGCGTGGCGCCGGGCCCACGGCTGCATGCTGCCGTCGGCCGCAGAATACAGCATCACGCAGCCGATCGCCGCCAGGATCGCGATCAGCAGGATCAGCCCCCAGTTCACCTGGAGGAACTTCTGGCCGAGGCTGAGCTCGGGATTGCGGTTGAAGCCGGCGAGGCTCATGGCGTGGCTCTGGCGTGTCCCGGTGGGTCTGGCGCGTTGGGCATGCGACCTGGCGGTGGCGGCGCGGTCAGCCGCGCCGGATCGGCGGCGCGTCGGCGACCTGCTCGGGCGAATCGTTGGCCAGCGGGTCCAGGCGCTGGGCCTCCGCCAGCACGTCGCGGCCGATCGGCGCGGCGGACTTGCTGCCGCCGCCGCCGTGCTCGACCACCACCGCGACCGCGTAGCGCGGGGCGTTCACCGGCGCGTAGGCGACGTAGAGGCCGTGGTCGCGCCGGCGCCAGGGCAGGTCCTCGTTGTCGATCACGCCCTGTCGGCGTTCGGCCATGGTAATCCGGCGGACCTGCGAGGTGCCGGTCTTGCCGGCCATGTGCCAGCCGTCCCGGGTGATCCGCTTGGAATAGGCGGTGCCGCCCGGTTCGTTGACCACGGCGTCCATCGCGTCGCGGATCAGCGCGAAGTCCGCGCCGGGGATATCCAGGGCCGCGAACATCGGCTCCGGCGCCGGCGTGCCGGGGCCGGGGCCGCCGCGGGTTTCCGCGACCTGCTGGGCGGCGTCGACCGCCTGGGCGCGCGGGCCGTCGTCGGCGCGCGGCTGCAAGTCGCGGCGGAAGTGCGGCACGACCGCCCGGCCACTCGCCAGCCGGGCGGTCATCACCGCCAGCTGCAGCGGGGAGGTTAGAACGAACCCCTGCCCGATCGCGGAGACCAGCGTCTCGCCGCCCTGCCACGGCTCACCGATCTGGGCACGCTTCCAGGCCTTGGTCGGGATGGTGCCGCCGCGCTCGCCCGGCAGATCGATGCCCGTCTTGTCGCCCAGGGCGAACCTGCGCGACATCGCGGCGATCTTCTCGATGCCCACCCGGCGCGAGAGGTCGTAAAAGTAGACGTCGCAGGACTCCTTGATCGCGGCGTGCATGTCCATCTCGCCGTGCCCGTAGTTCTTCCAGCAGTGGAAGCGGGCGTTGCCGAGATCGTAGTGGCCGGGGCAATAGACGGTTTCTGCCGGGTCGATACCCGCCTTCAGCGCCGCCAGCGCGACCATCATCTTGTAGGTCGACCCGGGATTGTAGAGCCCGGCGGTCGCCTTGTTGATCAGCGGGTGCAGCGGATCGTTGCGCAGCTTGCGCCAGTGGCTGGCGGAGATTCCCAGATTGAAGAGGTTGGGGTCGAACGACGGCACCGAGCCCATCGCCAGCACGCCGCCGGTGGCGATGTCCAGCAGCACGACCGAAGCGCTCTTCTCCCCGGACAAGCGCTGCTGGACGTAGGTCTGCAGCTGCTGGTCCAGGCTCAGCACCAGGTCCTTGCCGGGCGTGCCCTCCTCGCGCTTGAGTTCGCGGATCGTCCGACCGACCGCGTTGACCTCGATCGTGCTGGTGCCCGCGCTGCCGCGCAGCTTCTCGTCGTACTCTTTCTCCAGCCCGTTCTTGCCGATCTTGAAGCCCGGCAGCTCGAGCAGCGGGTCCTCGGCGGCCTTCAGCTCGGATTCGGAGACGGCGGCGACGTAGCCCAGCACGTGCGCCATCTCCGGGCCGAAGGGGTAGGCGCGGGTCTGGCCGACATCGATCGAGATGCCGGGCAGGTCGGGGGCGTTGACCTCGATCCGGCTGACGGTCGCCCAGTCCAGGTATTCGCGCACGGTGACGGGGACGAAAGCGCGCTTCTTGCGCACCTCGGTCATGATCCGCGCGCGCTCGCCCGCGCCAAGCTCGATGATCTGCGCCAGGCGGTCGAGCGTGCGCTCGACATCCTTCGCCTGCTCGGCGACCAGCACCACTTTGTAGTTCTGCTCGTTGGCGGCGAGCGGCTGGCCGAACCGGTCCAGGATCCGCCCGCGCGGCGGCGGCAGCAGCCGCAGGGAGATCCGGTTGTCCTCGGCCAGGGTGGCGTACTTGTCCGCCTCGACGACCTGCAGATAGTACAGCCGCGCCGCGAGCGCGCCGAACAGCAGCGCCTTGCCGCCGCCCAGCAGCGCGGCGCGCCGGGAGAAGGTCTTGAAGCGGCTATGGTCCTCGTTCAGCAGCGCCATAGAACTCGTGATCTCGCCCTCTCGAACGCGTCGGTTCAACCCGACGCCGCGCGCGTTAGTCTAGAGCAAGATGCTGCAAGGTGAAGCCACCTTTCAGCTGACTCTTGCTCTCTCTTCAAGCAGTTAGAGCAAAATTCACGATGAAGGTCGCCTCGACCTTCATCGATTCTGCTCTAGCGCAGGATCGCGCGCTGGACCTGCGCGAACAGCCAAGCCAGCGGCGGGTAGGCCGCCACCGTCGTCATGAACTGAAACACCGCCGGCCGGGGGCCGATCAAGGCGCCCGCCAGCACGGCGTTCAGCAGCCACAGCAGCACGCTCGCCCCCAGCGCGATGATCGCGAAGCCGGCCCAGACGACGAAGAACGACCGGCTGATGAAAAACCGCCGCTGGGCCGCGATCAGCGCGTGCACCAGCAGCAGGATCAGCACCCCGACGCCGAGCGCCGTGCCGCTCGCCAGGTCGTGATACAGCCCGACCAGGAACGCCGCGGCGGCCGGCATCAGGTCGGGGCGGTGGACCGACCAGTAGTACACGCTGATCAGCGCCAGCCAGGGCACGATCGGGGCGAAATCCGGGATCTGGTAGGGCACCAGCGTCAGCGTCACCAGCAGCAGGGTCAGCAGGACCGGCGTGACCTGGCGCGCGATAAGATCGATGCGCTGCCAGAAGCTCGTCTTCACGCGGGAACTCCAACCGTGCTGCGTAACCATGGAGCGCCATCTTCAGTGGCTTTCGACCGGCGTTCGGCGGGACGCCCTTAGCATCGGCGTGCCGCCGGGCGCCGCCCGGCGGCCGGGTCGGCCGCCGCTACTCCTCGGGGGCCTTGGCCTGGACCGCGCGCTCGGTGAGCGTACCGCCCTCGCCCGCCCCGCTGGGCAGCTCCGGCAGGCTGTCCGCCGGGCTGTGACGCGGCGTTCCGGGCGGCTTGGGGGCTTTCGCGCCGTCGGTCATCAGGATACCGGGCATCCGGTAGTCGACCACGCGCAGGAACTCCATCCGGTTCCAATCGGCGAACGGCGCCACGCGGACGCCGGATTCGCCGGCCCGGGCGACCCGGCCGACCGGCAGGCCCGGCGGGAACACGCCGCCGTGGCCGCTGGTGACGATCCGATCGCCGGTTTGCGGACGCGCCTCTTCCGGCAGGTAGCGCAGGCGCGGATTGGCGGTGTTGTCGCCGGCCAGGATGCCGCGGAAGCGGCTGTCGGCGATCACCACCGGAATGCGGGAATTGATGTCGGTCAGCAACAGGATGCGCGCGCTCCGCTGGCCAACCTCGGCGACCCGGCCAGCCAGGCCGTCGCCGGCCAGCGCGGCCTGCCCCTTCTCGACGCCCTGGGCCGCCCCGGCGTTGATCAGCACGGAGCGCACGAACGCGCCGCCGGTGTCGGCCACCACGCGCCCGGTCGTGTAACTGGTGCTGGGCTCCGGCGCGACGTTGAGCAGCTGGCTCAGCGCGGCGTTTTCCGCCTGCAAGCGCCGGGCTACCGTCTGCCAGTGCTGCAGCCGGGCGTTTTCCTGCCGCAACGCGGCGTTCTGCGCGCGCAGGGCGGCCAGTTCCTGGCCTTCCCGCAGCAGGTTGGCGACCGAGGCGATCGGCCGCGAGACGACGTCGAGCACCGGCGTGACCGCGTCGGTGATCGCCGTGCGCGCGCGCTCGACGAAGACCGTGTCCGCCTTGCCGACCAGCATCAGGGCGAACGCCGCGCCCACCAGCAGCAGGAAAGCAAAGCGCTGCGCCCATGCCCGTATTGGCGTCGCGAGGGTCAGCAACGTTCCTGCCGGTCGTCTCACGCGGGGCCTCCCGACTGCCGCACACTGGATCCGAATCGGCCAAGGCGCATGTTGGAGTTCACTTCCAACGTAGACAACAACGGTTAAGGATTAAACAACGGACGTGCGGCGCGCTAGGATTTTTCGCGATTCACCTAGTACATCGAAATGAGGACGTTCTTGAGCGTCTTCATTTCTTCCAGGCAACGACCGGTGCCGAGCGCCACACAGGACAGCGGATCGTCCGCGATCGAAACCGGCAGGCCGGTCGACGCGCGCAGGACATAGTCCAGGTTGCCCAGCAGCGCGCCCCCGCCGGTCAGCACGATGCCCTTGTCGACGATGTCCGCCGCCAGCTCTGGCGCGGAGTGCTCGAGCGCGACCTTCACCGCCTCGACGATCGCGCCGACCGGCTCGGCCAGCGATTCCGCGATCTGCCGTTCGGAGATCACCAGTTCCTTAGGCACGCCGTTCATCAGGTCGCGCCCCTTGATCTCCATGGTCCGCCCCTCCTCGCCGTGCTCGGGCGGACAGGCGGAGCCGATCTGCTTCTTGATCCGTTCGGCCGAGCCCTCGCCGACCAGCAGGTTATGGTTGCGGCGGATGTAGGCGATGATCGCCTCGTCCATCTTGTCACCGCCGACCCGCACGGAGCGCGAATAGACGATACCGCCGAGCGAGAGCACCGCGACCTCGGTGGTGCCGCCGCCGACGTCGACGACCATCGAGCCGGTCGGCTCGGTCACCGGCAGGCCGGCGCCGATCGCGGCCGCCATCGGCTCCTCGATCAGGAACACCCGGCGCGCGCCCGCGGCCTCCGCGCTTTCCTGAATCGCGCGGCGCTCGACGGCGGTGGAGCCGGAGGGCACGCAGACGATGCATTGCGGCGAGGCGAAGGAGCGTCGGTTGTGCACTTTCCGGATGAAGTGCTTGATCATCTCCTCGGCGACTTCGAAGTCGGCGATCACGCCGTCGCGCAGCGGCCGGATCGCCTGGATGTTGCCGGGCGTACGGCCCAGCATCATCTTCGCTTCGTCGCCGACGGCGAGGACCTGCTTCTTGCCCTTCTGCTCGGCGATCGCCACCACCGAGGGCTCGTTCAGGACGATGCCGCGGCCCTTGACGTAGACCAGCGTATTCGCGGTCCCGAGGTCGATCGCCATGTCCGCGCTGAGGACGCCGAGAAGACGGGAAAACATAGTGGCTCTGAAACTCCCTGGGACCACGCCTGGGCCGCGCGCCGCCGTCCGGGACGGAGTCGCCGGATCACCCGCAGCCGATTCACTTGATCGAGAGTGTGCCCTAAATGGTTAACGCACGCTAAAGGATCGCGCGCCCGATTAACGATTTCTCCCCCGGCCCGGCAAGGATTTTGTCGACAGATGGGGGGTAGAGGCGCGGAAGTTGGACGCCGGGCACAGCAGCGCCCCAAACGGTAAGCCCCTCTCCCTCGAGGGGAGAGGGAGGGACCCACGCGCCGTCAGGCGCGTGGGAGGGTGAGGGTGAGACTCCTCGGATATAGCCGGGGAGTCTCACCCTCACCTGTCCTCTCCCCTTAAGGGAGAGGGACCCGCCGCGGCGCTGTGCGAGCATGGCGTTTGGCTGGACGCCGTCAGAGTTGATTCCCTCTCCTCCCACGCGGAGGAGAGGGAACCCGCCGATACGCCGTGCAACAGCATGCCTTACGCGCTCAGCGCGTCCGCGGCTTCTTCCGGCGGGACGGACTTCTGGCGCTTCACCATCAGCTTGTTGAGCGCGTTGACGTAGGCGCGGGCGGAAGCGACCAGGGTGTCGTAGTCGGCGCCCTGGCCGTTCACGGTCTTGCCGTCCTCTTCCAGGCGCACGGTCACCTCCGCCTGCGCGTCGGTGCCGCCGGTGACCGCGTGCACCTGGTACAGCTCCAGCGTCGCCTCGTGCGGCCAGATCTGCCGGATCGCGGTGAAGGTCGCGTCGACCGGGCCGGAGCCCTCGGCGGTGACGCGCTTGCGCGCGCCCTCGACCTCCAGCTCCAGGTCGGCCGTCTGCGGCCCGTCGTTGCCGCAGTTGATGCCTAAGCGCACGAACCGGATGTGGTCGTTGTGGCGCAGCACCGCGTCGTCGACCAGCGCCAGCAGATCCTCGTCGAACACCTCCTTCTTGTGCTCGGCCAGGTCCTTGAAGCGCTGGAACGCGTCCTTGAGCTCGTTATCCGACAGCTCGTAGCCCAGTTCCTTCAGCTTGGTCTTGAACGCGTGCTTGCCGGAGTGCCGGCCCATCACCAGCGTGGAGCGCTTCAGGCCGACGCTCTCCGGGGTCATGATTTCGTAGGTCTCGGCGTTCTTCAGCATGCCGTCCTGGTGAATGCCGGACTCGTGCGCGAACGCGTTCCTGCCGACGATCGCCTTGTTCGGCTGCACGTTGAAGCCGGTGATCCCGGAGACCAGGCGCGAGGCCTTGGTGATGTAGGTGCTGTCGACGTTGGTGTCGTAAGGCATCATGTCCTGGCGCGTCTTGAGCGCCATGACGATCTCCTCCAGCGCGGCGTTGCCGGCGCGCTCGCCGATCCCGTTGATCGTGCACTCGACCTGCCGGGCGCCGGCCTCGACCGCGGCCAGCGAGTTGGCGACCGCCAACCCCAGGTCGTTATGGCAGTGCACCGAGATGATCGCCTGATCCATGTTCGGCACGCGGTTGCGCAGCATCCGGATCAGGTCGCGGAACTCGTCCGGCACGGTGTAGCCGACGGTGTCCGGAATGTTGATCGTGCGCGCGCCCGCGGTGATCGCCGCCTCCACGCAGCGGCACAGGAAAGCGTGGTCGGTCCGCGTGCCGTCTTCCGGCGACCACTCGACGTTCGGGCACAGGTTGCGGGCGTAGGTGACGCTGTCGATCACCGCCTGATAGACGTCCTCCGGGTCCATCTGCAGCTTGTACTTCATGTGCAGCGGACTGGTGGACAGGAAGGTGTGGATGCGCGGATTGGCGGCGTGCTGCAGCGCCTGCCACGCCCGGTCGATGTCCGCGGGGCGGGCGCGCGCCAGGCCGGCGACCTGGGCGTTCTGCACCACCTGGGCGATCTCGCTGACCGCCTCGAAGTCGCTGTTGGAGGAGACCGGGAAGCCGCCCTCGATGACGCCCACGCCCATGGCGTCGAGCACCTTGGCGACCTGGACCTTCTCCTCCTTGTTCATCGAGCAGCCGGGCGACTGCTCGCCGTCGCGCAGGGTGGTATCGAAGATGGTGATGTGGTTTTCGCCGAAGCGTCGATCGTGCGCCGGCGTGGTGTGGTTTTCGGGCTGCGTCGTCATGGCGGTGTCTCGCGTCCTTCCTCGTCCCGTCGGCGTCCGGGCCGGGTGCGCCAGGCTGGCGGCACACGTCGCGGCGGCCCTTGGCCGGGTGGCCCGGTCACGATCCTGGATCGGCCAGGCGACCTGGTGCCACAAAATGTCGGTGATTTCGACTGTTGGCCGATTTCGACTGGGGTGCTGCTTGTCGCCGTCTCCCCCTGAACGCCCGCACCCCGGCGACTGACGCGCCAGAGCGTTCAGGGGCAGATAAGCAGCAGGAGGGTGTCGCCGAGGAGACGGTCGGCGGGCAGACGCACACCGTCGCGCGCCAGCCCGGCGGCCGGGGCCGCGGCGGCGAAAACGCTCCGATCGGTGGCGGCGGTCTGCTTCACCATGATCCTCGAAGTCGGCGAAACGCGCGGGCCTAGCGTGGACCGAACACGTCAGCCGCGCCTATGCACGACGTCAGTTGTAACCTCGCAAGGCCGCGCGCGACAACAGGTAATCGCGGCGGCGGTTCGCAAAGCCCGAACGCCGCTACTCGCCGGCCTGGGGGGCGTGCCGGCCGCCTTGGGGCGCCTGCGGGCCCGTCTGCGGCAGCCGGCAGAAGCCCTGCGGCGGCACGTCGAGGGCGGCGTTGAACTTGCTCGACATGTTCTGGAAGGCGATCAGCCCGGTCAGCTCGACCACCGCGTCCTCGTCGAAGTGCCGGCGCAGTTCGGCGTGGATCGCGTCGTCCGGCTCTTGGTCGGAGCGGGTCACCGCCTCGGTGTAGGCGAGCGCGGCGCGCTCGGTCTCGTCGAACAGGTTGCTGTTCCGCCAGTCCTCCAGCGCGCCCACCTTCTCCTCGCCGATCCCGCGCTTCATCAGCGTGGCGGAGTTGACGTCGACGCAGAAGCGGCAGTGGTTGATCTGCGACACCCGCACCGTGACCAGCGAGCGCAGCGCGGGCTCGAGCGGGTTGCGCGCGCGCTCGATCATGCCGTAGAGGAACGCCACGCCCATGAACAGCTTGGGCGAGCGGCCCCAGACCAGCCCCGGCTCCAGCACCTGCCCGTACTTGCGCTTCTGCTTCCAGAAGAACGGCCGGATGTACCAGGGATACTCGCTGACCGGCTTGGTGGTGACGCGCATCCGGGCCCTCGCCTCTCTCGTGAACGCTGCCTTGGCAGATGGGGCACCGGCGCCAGGGCTTCAACGCGCCGCAGGGTCACGCATGCGTGACGGGGAATGCGTCAGGGCGCGGGGTGGATCGCCGTCAAGCATGCGTCGAGACGCGCCCCTCGCGGGCCGCTCCGTAGCATGAAGTTATATTAAAGTATTGAATGCCCAACAACTGCATCCTGAGGAGGTTGGCGAAGCCAACCGTCTCGAAGGATGCCTGACGGGTGGCGCGGCGGGTGCCCTGTCCTCTGTGAGAGGAAAGGGACAAGGTGAGGTGGTGCAACATGGATGGCGCGGGCACCCGTCCTTCTAGCCCAATTCAACCCACATGCGTCGAGATTCCATAAATCGGATTTCCTAATGGGGCAGACCTGTCGCTCCGTGCGGCTCGGATTCTCCCTCGACAAAACATTTGTCTCTGTGTTTTCCTTGAGGCTAACATGGAGGAACCAATGACAAACGTTTCGCAAACCGAGAGCAAAACGACCATCCGAAACCAGCTTCAGCGTGCAGCAGTGGAAGCGCTGGAGCAAAACGGTTGGACCGTCGAGCGGATGCCCGGGACCGGTAAGTCTAGTCTCCGGCGCATCAAGAAAGGAACTGACGCCCGGATCGTGTCGATTCGAACGACACAAGACCAGTGGATCGCTTTCCCTAGGATCAACGAGCGTGATGAGTTCGGAACGTTGCCTAAAGTCGACTTCGTCGTCGCCTCGTCAGTCGATGATCGTCACCATCCAAAGACCGCTCTAGTGCACCTTTTGGATGGCGACGAAATGCGGGAACGGTTCGCACGCGCCGTCAAAGCGCGGAAAGCCGCAGGTTACGCGCTACAAGTTGGAAGAGGAATTTGGATTTCTCTCTACCAAGAAGAAGCGACAAGTCCGGTAACACGCGTAGGCGCGGGCGCGGGAAGGCAAACGCCGCCCATCGCCCGCATCCCCTTACAGAACGTCGGACACCAAGACCTCAGTTCCGTGGATGAGGTCGACCGCGATGACGAAACCGCGCGTCTAACCATCCCCGAAGCAAAAGCGTTATTAGCAGAGTCTTTTGGCGTCGACCCCTCAAACGTCAAAATTACTATCGAGGCTTAATATGGTTTGAAAACAACTGAGTCGTCAAAGATTGGTCATGGCGCTTTCGCGCTGGTACCCACGACTAACTTAAACGCCTACACGGCAGTGGCCCGCTCAGGCAGCCAAACCGCCCTACACAGCGTGTACGCTGCCCGAAGTATAGAATAGTGCGCGGACGGCCTCCTCCCTTTCGGCGGAAAGGGACGGACACCGTAAGGTGGTGCGACGGGGATTTGCCGCGCGTTACCTCCTCTCCCTAGCCCTCTCCTCCCACGTGGAGGAGAGGGGATAAATTCGTAGAGCGCCGCTACTGCGCCGCCTGCTTCTGGCCCGCGCCCTGGCTCTTGCCGGCCTTGAGCGCAGCCTGGGCGGCGGCGAGGCGGGCGATCGGGACGCGGAAGGGGGAGCAGGAGACGTAGTCCAGGCCGATCTCCTGGCACTGCGCGATCGAGTCCGGGTCGCCGCCGTGCTCGCCGCAGATGCCGAGCTTGATGTCGGGGCGGGTCCGCCGGCCGCGCTCGGCGGCCAGTTCGACCAGCGCGCCCACGCCGTGCGGGTCCATGGTGATGAACGGGTCCTGGTCGATGATCCCCTGGTGCTCGTAGGACGGCAGGAAGGACGCGGAATCATCGCGGCTGATGCCGTAGGCGGTCTGGGTCAGGTCGTTGGTGCCGAACGAGAAGAAATCGGCATACTGCGCGATGTGGTTGGCGGTGATGCAGGCGCGCGGCAGCTCGATCATGGTGCCGACCAGGTAGTTCACCCGGCGGCCGTGCTTGTCCATGACCTCGCCCGCGATCCGGTCGGTCAGCGCGCGCAGCTGCTTCAGTTCGCGGTCGATCGCCACCAGCGGGATCATGATCTCGGGCTCGACCGTCTCGCCCTCGTCCTGGGCGACCTGGCAGGCCGCCTCGAAGATCGCGCGGACCTGCATCTCGTAGATCTCGGGATAGGTCACGCCCAGCCGGCAGCCGCGGTGGCCCAGCATCGGGTTGGTCTCGCGCAGGCGGTTGGCGCGGGCCCGCACCTCCTCGACTGGGAGCCCGGTCGCCTCCGCCATCTCCTCCATCTCCGCGTCCTCGCGCGGCAGGAACTCGTGCAGCGGCGGGTCGAGCAGGCGGATCGTCACCGGCAGGCCGCGCATGATCCGGAACAGCTCGGCGAAGTCGTCGCGCTGCATGGGCAGGATGCGCTCGAGGGGCTTGCGCCGGCCGTCCGCGCTGTCCGCCAGGATCATCTCGCGCACCGCCAGGATGCGGTCGCTTTCGAAGAACATGTGCTCGGTCCGGCACAGGCCGATGCCCTCGGCGCCGAACTTGACGGCGGTACGCGCGTCGTTCGGCGTCTCGGCGTTGGTCCGCACCTTGAGCTGGCGGATCTCGTCGGCCCAGCTCATCAGCGTGGCGAAATCGCCGGACAGCTTGGGCTCCACGGTCGGCACCCGACCGCGCATGATCTCGCCGGAGGCGCCGTCGAGCGTGATGGTGTCGCCCGCCTGCAGCTGGACGTCGCGCACCCGCATCGTGCCCGACGTGTAGTCGATCCGCAGCTCGCCCGCGCCGGCGACGCAGGGCCGGCCCATGCCGCGCGCGACCACGGCGGCGTGGCTGGTCATGCCGCCGCGGGTGGTCAGGATCCCCTCGGCGGCGTGCATGCCGTGGATGTCCTCGGGCGAGGTCTCGACCCGGCAGAGGATCACCTTCTCGCCCTTCTCCGCGCGCGCTTCCGCCTCGTCGGCGGTGAACACGATGGTGCCCGACGCCGCGCCCGGGGAGGCCGGCAGGCCGCGCGAGATCACGTCCTTTTCCGCCTCCGGATCCAGGGTCGGGTGCAGCAGCTGGTCGAGCGAGCCCGGGGTGACCCGCTGGACCGCCCGCGCCTGCCCGATCAGACCGTCGCGCACCATGTCGACGGCGATCTTGAGCGCGGCCTTGGCGGTGCGCTTGCCGGTGCGGGTCTGCAGCATGTAGAGCGTGCCGCGCTGCACCGTGAACTCGATGTCCTGCATGTCGAGGTAGTGGGACTCGAGCTTGGCGCGCACGTCGCACAGCTGGCGGTAGACCTCCGGCATGGTCTGTTCCATCGACGGCAGGTCGGTCTCGTTCTTGTGCCGGCTGTGCTCGGTCAGCGGCTGCGGCGTGCGGATGCCGGCGACCACGTCCTCGCCCTGGGCGTTGGGCAGGTATTCGCCGTAGAAGTCGTTGTCCCCGGTCGAGGGGTCGCGGGTGAACGCGACACCGGTCGCGCAGTCGTCGCCCATGTTGCCGAACACCATCGCCTGCACGTTGACGGCGGTGCCCCACTCCTCGGGGATGTTGTGCAGGCGGCGGTAGGTCTTGGCGCGCTGGTTCATCCAGGAGCCGAACACCGCCCCCACGGCGTCCCACAGCTGGGCGTGGACATCCTGCGGGAACGGCCGGCCGACGTCTTCCTTGACGATCGCCTTGTACTCCTCGATCAGCTCGCGCCAGTCGTCGGCGGACAGCTCGGTATCGAGGGTGACGCCCTTGCCGTCCTTGTACTGCTCCAGCGCGTCCTCGAAGCGGTGGTGTTCGCAGCCCAGCACCACGTCGCCGAACATCTGGATGAACCGGCGGTAGCTGTCGAAGGCGAAGCGCTCGTCGCCCGACTTGCGCGCCAGGCCGGCCACCGTGTCGTCGTTGAGTCCAAGGTTAAGGACGGTGTCCATCATCCCCGGCATCGACACCGGCGCGCCGGAGCGCACGGAGACCAGCAGCGGGTTCTCGGGATCGCCGAAGCTGTGGCCGACCTCCTGCTCGACGCTCTGCAGCGCGTCGCGGACCTGCTGCGCCAGGGCGTCCGGATAGTCGCCGTGCTGGATCTGGTAGGCGCAGACCTCGGTGGTGATCGTGAACCCGGGCGGCACCGGCAGATGCAGCGAGGCCATCTCGGCCAGGTTCGCCCCCTTGCCGCCCAACAGCTGACGCATGTCCTCGCGGCCGTCGGAGCCGTTCGGACCGAAGCTGTAGACCCACTTGGTCATGGTCTCTTCCTACCCTTCGATTTTCGAGAAGTCGGCGACCTGGGCCAAGGTCGTCCCGATCCGCTTCAACAGGCGTAAACGGTTGGCGCGCAGGGTTTGATCCTGCGCGTTGACGGTGACGCCCTCGAAGAACGCATCGACAGGCGCCCGCAGGTCGGCCAGCGCCCGCATCGCCGCCTGGAAGTCCTCCTGCGCCAGGGCCGCGTTCGCCTGGTTCGCGGCGGTCGTGAGCGCGCGGTAAAGCTCCGCCTCGGTGGCCTCCTGGAGCGCGTCCTCGGCGACGTGCGTGTCGTAGGCCTGCTTGTCCTTCTTTTCCTCGATCCGGACGATGTTGGCCGCCCGGCGGTACGCCACCAGCAGGTTGGCCCCGTCGTCCGTCTCCAGGAAGGCGCGCAGCGCGTCCACCCGGGCGAGCAGGCGGACCAGGTCGTCCTCCGGCCCGCCCTCGGGCCGCTCGACCGCGAACACCGCGGCGATCAGGTCGTGGCGCACCCCGCGGTCGCGCAGCACCACCTTCAGCCGGTCGGTCAGGAACGCCAGCACCTGATCCGCCACGGTCGCGGGGGCGGAATTCCTGCGTACCGCCTCCGGCAGCAGGCCGTGCGCCTCCTTCAGCGCGGCGCGCAGGCCGACGCGCAAGCCGTTATCGGTAATCAGCCGGACCACGCCCAGGGCCGCGCGGCGCAGGGCGTAGGGGTCCTTGGAGCCGGTCGGCTTCTCGTCGATGGCGAAGAAGCCGACGAGCGTGTCCAGCTTGTCGGCGAGCGCGACGGCAACGCTCGCCGGCGCGCTCGGACAGGCGTCGGACGGGCCCAGCGGGGAATAGTGCTCGGCGACCGCGCGCACGACCTCGCGCGCCTCGCCGTCGGCCTCAGCGTAGTAGCTGCCCATCAGGCCCTGCAGCTCGGGGAACTCGTCGACCATGCCGGTGACGAGATCGGCCTTCGCCAGATAGGCGCCGGAGCGCGCCTTGTCGCGGTCGGCGCCCACCGGTTCCGCGAGCCCGGCGGCCAGCGTCTGCATCCGCTCCACCTTGTCGTGCAGCGTGCCGAGACGTTCCTGGAACACCACCTGGTGCAGTTGCGCCACGCGGTCGCGCAGCGGCTGCTGCCGGTCGGTCTGCCAGAAGAACTCGGCATCCGCCAGGCGGGCGCGCAGCACCCGCTCGTTGCCGGCGACGATCGCCGCCCCGTCGTCCGGTGTCTCGATGTTCGCCACCACGATGAAGCGATTGGCGAGTTGTCCGTCCGGCGTCTCGGTGGCGAAATACTTCTGGTGGGTGCGCATGGAGACCTGCAGCACCTCCGGCGGCAGGGCCATGAAGCGGTCCTCGATCCGCCCCAGCAGCACCACCGGCCACTCGGTCAGGCCGGCGTTCTCGTCTAACAGGCCGTCGTCGGGGCGCAGGCGCAGGCCGGCATCGCCCGCGGCGCGTTCGGCCGAAGCGCGGATCCGCTCCCGCCGGTCAGCGTGCGACAGCACGACGCCGGCGCGCGCCAGCTTGTCGCGGTAGTCGTCGAAGTCGGCTACCGCGAACCGCTCCGGCGCCATGAAGGGATGGCCGCGGGTCTGGGTGGTGAACTCCAGCGCTTCGCCGCGGCCGAGGTCCAGGCGCCCCGGCACCGCCGCGCCGTCGAACAGCGCCAGCACGCCGTGCAGCGGGCGGACGTAGCGCTGGGTCGTCTCCGCCCAGCGCATCGACTTCGGCCAGGGCAGCTCCATCGGCAGCTCGGCCGCCATCTCCGCCAGCACCTCGGCCGTCGGCCGGCCGGCGATCTCACGCACGTGAAACAGGAAGGTGCCCTTGTCGGTCTCGCGCCGCTCGGCCTGGTCGATGGCGTTGAGGCCGACCGAACGCAGGAACCCTTCAATCGCCTTCTGCGGTGCGTCGACCTTGGGGCCTTTCTTTTCCTCGCGGGTGTCCGGCTGCTTATCCGGCAGGCCGTCGACCACCAGCGTCAGCCGCCGCGGGGTGACGTAGCTGGCCAGCGTCTCGTAACTCAGGCTGGCGGCCTTCAGCTTCTCTTGCGCCAGCTTCTGCAGATCGGCGCACGCCTTGGCCTGCATGCGCGCGGGAATTTCCTCGCTGCGCAGCTCGAGCAGGAACTGGGGCATCAGGCCGCCTCCCCGGCGCCGGTCGTGGCCGTCCGGCTGGCCAGCCAGGCCTCGCAGCAGCCCTTCGCCAGATTGCGCACGCGGCCGATGTAGCTCGCCCGCTCGGTCACCGAGATGACGCCGCGCGCGTCCAGGAGATTGAACAGGTGGCTCGCCTTCATGCACTGGTCGTAGGCCGGCAGCGACAGCGGCGGGTCGCGCCGCAGCAGGTGGTTGCAGGCGTTCTCGGCATCCTGGAAATGGCGGAACAGCACGCCCGTGTCCGCTTCCTCGAAGTTGTAGGCGGAGAACTCGCGCTCGTTCTGCAGGAACACGTCGGCGTAGGTCTTGCCGCCCCGGTCCTTCGGCACCCCGTCCCAGTCCAGGTCGAAGATGTTCTCCACCCCCTGGACGTACATCGCCAGGCGCTCCAGCCCGTAGGTCAGCTCCAGGGACACCGGGTCGCAGTCGATCCCGCCGACCTGCTGGAAATAGGTGAACTGACTGACCTCCATGCCGTCGCACCAGACCTCCCAGCCCAGGCCCCAGGCGCCTAGCGTCGGGCTTTCCCAGTCGTCCTCGACGAACCGGATGTCGTGGGCGCGGGTGTCGATTCCGATCGCGCGCAGCGAGCCGAGGTAGAGGTCCTGGCCGTCCTTGGGCGACGGCTTCATCAGCACCTGGAACTGATAATAGTGCTGCACCCGGTTGGGGTTTTCGCCGTAGCGCCCGTCGGTCGGCCGCCGGGACGGCTGGACGTAGGCGCAGTTCCAGGTCTCCGGCCCGAGCGCGCGCAGCGTGGTCGCCGGGTGAAAGGTGCCCGCGCCGACTTCCATGTCGTAGGGCTGCAGCAGCACGCAGCCGCGCTCCGCCCAATAGGTCTGCAGCTTCAGCAGCAGGCGCTGGAAACAGGTCTCGGGGTCGTGGTGCTGGGGGTCGCGGCCTTGGCTGCCGGCTTCTGCGGGCATCGCGTCGTTTGCCTAGCGGTTCGCCGGGGTCTTCAGCCCCCGCCGATCGAGCGGGGCTGCCGCCGGTTTTGGTGCACTGCGGGAACGGCGCGGACCTTAGCCGCGACGATACGCCGAATCAACGCCGCACGTCGGGGACGTTTGGGGCGGGAAACGTCGGTATCGGTGGGTTCCCTCTCCCTTGACGGGAGAGGGCTAGGGTGAGGGTGGGACTCCCGGGCGATCTCCGAGGAGTCCCAGCCTCACCCGCCCACGCCCTGACGGGCGCGGGCCCCTCCCTCTCCCCTCAAGGGCGAGGGGATTTAGCGCCGGGCGTACAAACGCGATCAATACGGACAGTCGGGCCGGCCGCAGTTGCGGGCGCCCTTGGGCGCGACGTAGGCCATGCAGGCCGGGCACTGCACCATGTCCTGCGCCTTCTCCCGGCGCTTGGGCGGATCGACCGTCTCGCCGTCGCGCCGGCGCTCGACGCGGTCGCGCGCCTCGGCGTTCTTCTCGCGCTGGTATTGCAGGCGCGAGACGTACTTGAAGCCGAACCAGACGGCCGCGATCACGCCAGCGAGGACGAGCAGTTTCGAAAACGAGAACATAGCCGCATTTGGCCCACGCGCCGCGTGCCGGTCAAGCGGCCGCGGCGGCGCGCCGCCGCCCTACAGACCGTAGCGCGACCAAAGCGCGCGCTCCTCGGCCGCCGACATGAGGTCGCCCGCCCAGTTGCCGGCGCCGGAGCCGGCCGGCAGGGCACCCAGCGACGCGCTGCCCAGCTTGCGCTTCAGCCAGGACTGCTTGGGCTCGATTACCGGCAGCTGCACCTTCTCGCCGTACTGGCCCTGGAGGGTTTGGCGCAGTTCGCCGATGCCGTCGATCAGGCCCAGCTGGTAAGCCTGCGCGCCGGTCCAGAACGCGCCCGAGAACAGCTCCGATTCCTGCGCCTGAAGCTTGCCCTGTCGGCGGTCGCGGACCATCGCCTTGAAGTGCTCGTGGATTTCCGCCTGGATCTCCTTCAGCCGGGCGACGTCGTCCGGATCTTCCTTCTGGAAGGGGTCCAGGATCACCTTCTTCTCGCCACTGGTGTAGACGCGGCGTTCGACGCCGTAGCGTTGGATCAGGTCCTGAAACCCGAAGCCGGCGGCGACCACGCCGATCGAGCCGACGATCGAGGCCTTGGAGGCGTAGATCTCGTCGCCCGCGCAGGCCAGCCAGTAGCCGCCGGACGCCGCCACGTCCTCGCAGAAGACGTAGACCTTGAGGTCCTTCTCCCGGGCCAGCTGGCGGATCCGGCCGGCGATCAGCTCCGACTGAACGGGCGAGCCGCCCGGCGAGTTGACCGCGAGCGCGACCGCCTTCGCACCGGGCGTGGAAAAGGCACGCCGGATCGGATCGGCGAGCGCGCTTGCGGTGAGCCCCGAGCGCAGCGCCCCGCCCTGCCCGATCACGCCGTTGAGGCGCAGGACGGGGACGACGGGTTTGCGGCCGGCGAGGCGTCGAAGACCGGGAATCCGGGAGAGGAGCTTGCGTACCATGGCGCCTAAATGGGGCGCACGCCGGGCCTTTGCCAAGGGCCGGGCGACTGGGAAAGACGGACACCGGCGCCCGCGCTTGGAGAAAACCGCCGCGCCGGGTCCCCTGTCCTCTTCTTGGCGGGAGCGGGCGTTATCCGAGCGCGAGCGGAGCGGCGTCCTCGAACACGGCGCGGGCCTGCGGCGTAAAGCCGCCGTCGGCGTGCAAGCTCAGACCGGCGGATAGCGTTGCGGGCCCGCCGACGCCGACCCGGCCCTGGACGAGCACCCGCTTGGCCGGCTTGCCGGCGGTCGGCCAGAGCGGAAACGTCACGAGGGCGCCCGCGACCCGCGCCATCTCGGCCAGCACTTCGGGCAGGCGGTCGGCGCGGTGGATCACGGTCAGCGTGCCGCCGCGCCGGGTCGCCCGGGCCAGCGCCGCGATCCAGTCGGGCAGGCGCGCCGCGCCCTCCACGTTGGCGGCCGCGCGCAGCCGGTCGGCCGGCGCGTCCGCGGTGCCGGCGGCGAGATAGGGCGGATTCGCGAAGGCATGGTCGAATCCGCCGCGCGCCACCGGGGCCGGCGGGTCCAGCAGGTCGCCCGCCTGCACCGCGAACCGGTCGGCCGCGCCGTTCGCCGCGGCGTTGGCGCGGGCCAGCCGGGCCAGCACGGTTTCCCGCTCCAGCCCGGTCACCTGCCCGCCCGGCACCCGCGCCAGCAGGCACAGCGCCGCCGCGCCCGCGCCGCAGCCGAGTTCCAGCGCCCGCTCGCCGTCCCGCAGCGGCACCGCCGCGGCCAGCAAGACCGGATCGACCGCCGCGCGGTAGCCCGTGGCGGGCTGCGCCAGCGCGACCCGGCCGCCCAGCAGGCGGTCGTGCGTGACGGCTGGCTCGCCGTCGGGTTGTTCGGCCGGCGGGGTCACCAGGCACTGTACTCCTCGCCCGCCTCGTCGAGCACGCGGCGGGCGCGTTCCAGGTCCTCGGCCAGCACGCACAGCCGGCGCGGGATCGCGCCGATCGACCCCTCGACGATCGAGGTGTGGGTGTCCAGCACCACCGCCTCGATCCCGGAGTCGGCCAGCAGCGCCTGGATCCAGGACAGCTTGACCGGATCGTTGGTGCGCAAGAGTTCGCGCATGTCTCTGTCTCATACCCATGCTCGACCCCGCGCCCGGACGCGTTCGCCAGGCGCGGTGGCGGTCGGCGTTTCATGCTCCGTGCGGGGGTTTGGCGCAGTTGGCCTGCCCTTGACCCCCCTGGAATGCCCTCTATGCTCCCGCTCAACGCCGGAGACCCGCAGGCCTAGTGCGGCATACCCGAGGCTGGCAAACCAGATAAATCGACGCCGACCAGAAGACGACGGGCGAGGAGCCGGGACGTGGCCGTGGCCCCCGACGCGAACAAGCAGGCCCCGGGCAAGGCACCGGGCACGGATACCGAGAAGGGCGACGCCAAGCAGGGCATCGCGCCGCTGCAGAAGCTGTGCGCGGACGACCTGCAGGCCGTCAACGCGGTGATCCGCGAGCACATGCAGTCGCCCGTGGCGCTGATCCCGCAGCTGGCCGGCCACATCATCGCCGCCGGCGGCAAGCGCCTGCGCCCGCTGCTGACGCTGGCGAGCGCGCGGATGTGCGGCTACCAGGGCCGGCGGCACATCGGCCTCGCCGCCAGCGTGGAATTCATTCATACCGCGACCCTGCTGCACGACGACGTGGTCGACGAGAGCGAGCTGCGCCGCGGGCTGGATACCGCGAACTCGGTCTGGGGCAACCAGGCCAGCGTGCTGGTCGGCGACTTCCTGTTCTCCCGCGCCTTCCAGCTGATGGTGGCGGACGGGTCGATGCGCACGTTGGAGATCCTGTCCAACGCCTCCGCGATCATATCGGAGGGCGAGGTCCACCAGCTGATCACCACCAACGACACCGACACCAACGAGCAGGCCTATCTCGAGGTGATCGAGGGCAAGACGGCCGCCCTGTTCGCCGCCGCCTGCCAGATCGGCGCGGTGATGGCCGAACGCTCGCACGACGAAGAGCAGGCGCTGCGCCGCTTCGGCACCGGCCTGGGCATGGCGTTCCAGCTGGTCGACGACGTGCTCGACTACTCCGCCAAGCAGGAAGCGCTCGGCAAGAGCGTCGGCGACGACTTCCGGGAGGGCAAGATCACCCTGCCGGTGGTGCTCGCCTTCGAGCGGGCGGACGGGGACGAAAAAGCGTTCTGGCGCCGCTGCCTGGAGGACATGGACCAGCGCGACGGCGACCTGCCGCACGCCATGCAGCTGCTGCAAAAGCACGACTGCCTGAACGACAGCCTGGAACGCGCCCGCGCCTATGGCCGCGACGCCCGCAGCGCGATGGACGTCTTCCCCGACGGCGAGATCAAGCAGGCCCTGATCGACGCCCTCGATTTCTCGATCGAGCGGGCGTACTAGAGCAAGCTGAAGGTCGACTCGACCGTCATCGATTTTGCTCTAGCCCGGGCGCTTTTCTCCTCCAGTTCGCACACCGGTACGGCGGATCCCCTCTCCTTCACTGGAAGGAGAGGGCCAGGGTGAGGGAGGTCTGCACACCATAGCACCCTGCCCGCGGCGGTGCTTATCCATCTGTCGTGGCGCGACGAGCCGGGGCAACCACCTCCCCCTGGCCCCCTCCTCCGATCGGAAGAGGGGGAACCCGCCGACGCGCCCCGCCCTATCGCCGCGGCCGCACCAGGATCGGCCCGTAGAGCGCCACGTACAGCGCGAAGCCGGCGATCCAGGCGAGCGCGCTCGCGCCCAATAGCTCCAGGTACCAGCCGCCCGACATCGGCGCCGCGATCCGCAGCACGGCGGCGAGCGCGATCGCCGCGAACAGAACGGCCGAGCCTGTGCCGGCCGTCATCGTCCGGCCGGTGTGGCCGAGCGTCGCCCGGGTCATCACCGCTACCGGCATCAGCCCCATCGCGCCGGCGGTCAGGGCGTGTAGCGCCGCCGTCGCCGGCACCGCGTCGCCGAGCGCCGCGAGCGCGATCAGCCCCAGCCCGACCGGCAGCCAGGCGTAACCGACGTGCAGCACCAGCAGCAGCGGCTCGCGCCAGGTCCGGTGCCCCTGCCAGCGCGCCAGCCGCCAGGCGTTGGCGAGCGCAGCCGTGCCCGCCAGCGCGCCGGTGGCCGCGTGGCCCGGATCGGCCGTCCAGGCGGCGGCGGCGAGGCCGGTCAGCGCAACCGCCGCGCGGTCGGACATCGTCGCGGACGCCGGCCGGTGCAGGCGATCGCGCTTGGCCAGCCAGTTGCGCGTGAACGAGGGCACGATCCGCCCGCCGACGAGCGCGATCAGGAAGGCGTAGGCCCCGATCGCGAGCCGGAGCCCGTAGCCGGCGTCGAGCCCCGCCACCGGCTCCAGGTGCACCAGCGCGTTCGCGCCCGCCACCAGCAGGCTCGCGCCGACCACGGGCAGGTTGCGCCAGTTGCGCCCGGCGACCACTTCGCGCGCCAGCACGGCCGGCAGCGCCAGGAAGAACAGCAGGTCGAGCGCCATCGCCGCCGGCGCGCCGATCGCCGCCGACACCGCGCAGGCCACGCGGCCGAGCACCCACAGCCCCACCAGGCCGGCCAGCGGCCGGCCCTGGAGCGGCATCCGCCCGGTCCAGTTGGGCACGGTCGTGGCCAGGAAGCCCGCCTTGGCGGCGCCGACGAAGCCGAACAGCATCGCATGCGCGTGCCAGACCGCGGGCTCGAACGCGGTCGGCAGCGGTCCGCCCCGCAGGATCGCGCCCGACCACAGCAGCATGCCGGCGACGGCCCAGACGCCCGCGGCCAGGAAAAACGGCCGGAACCCCTGCGACAGCACCGCTGGCCCGGCGTACGCCTTGTACCGCGGGATCGCGGGCCCGCCGCGCCGCGCCATCGAAAACCTCCACGCGCCCTATAACTTCATGGAGACGCTAAGACCGGACGGCGCGGCGGGCAATGGGCTGAGCTAAATATGCCAACACGAAAGAAGCCGGCTCCCGCGAGGCGGGAACCGGCTTCCACCGTAAGCTCTTTTTGGTCGGGGCGGCTGGATTCGAACCAACGGCCTCCGCCTCCCGAAGGCGGCGCTCTGCCAGGCTGAGCTACGCCCCGTCAGCGCGGGCGTGTATATCGCTTGACGGAGATGCTGACAATGGGCGCGTTGAAGTTTTCGTGCAAGCCGCCGCGCGCCTGTCGGCCTCCGCAGCGCCGCAATCCGGGGGCGCCGGCTCCAGGCCTCGGCGACGCTTGGCGCGGCTCGCTGCCGGGCGTAACCTGGAGGGGTCGATACCTCTTCGAAAGCCCGCAGGACAGCCGAGCCAAGCCATGCAGCAGGACCGCCCGAACTCCCCCGCCGCGCGCGACGTCGCCTATCACTTTCATCCCTACACGGACGCGCGCGCGCACGAGCAGCACGGCCCGATGATCATCACCAAGGGCGCGGGCTGCACCGTCACCGACGACAGCGGCAAGCAGTACATCGAGGGGCTGGCCGGCCTGTGGTGCACCGCGCTCGGCTACGGTCAGGAGCGGCTGATCCGGGCGGCGGAGGGGCAGATGCGCGAACTCGCGTACTACCACTCGTTCGCGCACAAGGTCCCGCCGGCGACGATCGAACTGTCGGAAAAGCTGCTGCAGATCGCGCCCGGCAAGATGGGCAAGGTCGCCTACGCCAACTCCGGCTCGGAAGCCAACGACACCGCCGTCAAGTTCGTCTGGTACTACAACAACGCCCGCGGCCGGCCGGAGAAGAAGAAGATCATCTCCCGCAAGCGCGGCTACCACGGGATCACGATCGCCTCCGGCTCGCTGACCGGCATTCCGAAGAACCACATGGACTTCGACCTGCCGATCGCGGGCGTGCGCCACGCCGGCTGCCCGCACTACCACGCCGAAGCGCACGCCGGCGAGAGCGAGGACGCGTTCAGCCAGCGCCTGGCCGACGAGCTCGACCAAATGATCCAGGACGAGGGGCCGGAAACGGTCGCCGCGATGATCGCCGAGCCGGTGATGGGCGCGGGCGGCGTGGTGGTCCCGCCGGCCGGCTACTGGGACAAGATCCAGCCGGTGTTGAAGAAGCACGACGTGCTGTTGATCGCCGACGAGGTGATCTGCGGCTTCGGCCGGACCGGGCAGATGTTCGGCTGCCAGAGCTTCGGCATCGATCCCGACATGGTGACCTGCGCCAAGGCGCTGTCGAGCGCCTACGTGCCGATCTCCGCGATCATGATGCGCGACGAGATCTATCAGGCGATCGCCGACAACACCCACAAGATCGGCACGTTCGCCCACGGCTTCACCTATTCCGGCCATCCGGTGGCCGCGGCGGTCGCGCTGGAGACGCTGAAGATCTACGAGGAAATGGATGTCGCCGCCCGGGTGCGCGACCTGGCGCCGCGGCTGCAGGACGGCCTGCGCGCCTACGCCGACCACCCGCTGGTCGGCGAGGTCCGCGGCATCGGGCTGATCGCGGGCGTCGAGCTGTTGGCCGACAAGGCCACGCGCACGCCGTTCGATCCGGTCGGCAAGGTCGGCGGCTACATCGACGCGCGCTGCCGCGCGCATGGGGTGATCCTGCGCAACCTGGGCGACACGCTGGCGTTCTGCCCGCCGCTGGTGATCGAGCCAGCGCAGATCGACCAGATCGTGGCCGCGTTCGGCGCCGCGCTGGAGGAGACCTGGGACTGGGTGCAGCGGGAAGGCCTGGCCGCGGCGTAACCCCAGCCCAGGGCGATCGAGCTAGTCCGACCGGAAGTGTCAGGTTTACTTGTCACCGCCAAATCCACGCTGTGTCAACTCAGCGCGACAGTTTGGTCTTGGCAGCGCGGCAAACAGACGGCACACTGATCCCAGCTACACGGTGCCGGGGTTGCGGAAAACCGGTGCGCGACGCAAGCGCACACCGGGCTGCCGCAGGCCTCATCCAGGCACCATGTCAACGCAAGTCGACACGGATCGCACGGCGACACCCAGGACAGCGATCGGCGGACCAATCCGCGCGCGATCGGCCCTAAAGGACCGCCGGGCACGCATCCGAAGGACGCGGCGCACGCGGGCATGGTCCCGCACGCCGGGTCCGCCGAGCATCGGGGCGAGGTGGCACCATGGACTACGGGCAGTTCTTCAAGGGCAAGCTGGACGAGCTCAAGCAGGAGGGGCGCTACCGCTACTTCGCGGAGCTCGAGCGTTGCGCCGGGGACTTCCCGCACGCCCTCCACCACGGCAAGCCGGAGGTCGGCCAGGTCACCGTCTGGTGCTCCAACGACTACCTCGGCATGGGGCAGAACCCGAAGGTTCTGCAGGCGATGCACGACGCGATCGACCGGTGCGGCGCGGGTGCCGGCGGGACCCGCAACATCTCCGGGACCAACCACTACCACGTCAAGCTGGAGCGCGAGCTCGCCGCCTGGCACGGCAAGCAAGGCGCCCTGCTGTTCACCAGCGGCTACGTCTCCAACATGGCGTCCCTCGCGACCCTGGGCGCGCGCCTGCCGGACTGCGTGATCCTGTCGGATTCCTACAATCACGCCTCGATGATCGAGGGGATCCGCCACTCCCGCGCCGAGAAGGTGATCTGGAAGCACAACGACGTCGCGGACCTGGAGCGCAAGCTGGCGGAGATCGATCCCAGCCGGCCCAAGATCGTGGCGTTCGAGAGCGTCTACTCGATGGACGGCGACATCGCCCCGATCGCCGAGATCTGCGACGTGGCGGAGAAGTATAACGCGCTCACCTACCTCGACGAAGTGCACGCGGTGGGGCTCTATGGCCCGACCGGCGCGGGCGTCGCCGAGCGCGACGGCGTCAGCCACCGCCTGGACATCATCGAGGCGACGCTGGGCAAGGCGATCGGCTGTGTCGGCGGCTACATCACCGGCAGCGCCGAGATGGTCGATTTCGTGCGCTCCTACTCCTCGGGCTTCATCTTCACCACCGCCCTGCCGCCGCACGTCGCGGCCGGCGCGCTGGCGAGCGTGCAGCACCTGAAGGAGAGCCAGATCGACCGGGAGCGCCATCAGGAGCGCGCCGCGACGCTGAAGCGCAAGCTGGCCGCCGCCGGGCTTCCGGTGGTGCACACCGAAAGCCACATCGTGCCGGTGATGGTGTGCGACCCGACGCTGTGCCGCGAAGCCTCGGACCTGCTGCTGGAGCGCCACGGCATCTACGTCCAGCCGATCAACTATCCGACCGTGCCGCGCGGCAGCGAGCGGCTGCGTTTCACGCCCAATCCCTGCCACTCGGATGCGGACATGGATCACCTGACCCAGGCGCTGGTCGACGTCTGGGACCGGCTGGGTCTGCGCCAGGCGGCGTAGGGCGCTTTTGGGCCCGCGATTCCCGCCGCCGTTTCGCGACCCGACCACCTCCCTGACGGCCCGTCCCGAGAGAGGGGCCGGCTTCTGTCGCACTGGGCGGGCGCCGGGACATCCGTCACCCGCCCTTCGACACGCCGGCCTCCGGCCGGCTGCTCATACCACCGGCTTCGGAAGCTGACTCGATAGCGGGGATTCCCAGCGACGTGTCGCATATGTTGGGCTTTAGGCAAGCTGACCGACAAGATGACTGGGAGGAGCTTGCCATGCCCGCACCGGTCCCGCTGCGGGCCGACTATTCCGCCGAGGAGCTGCGCAACGAGGCCCGGCATGCCT
>NZ_NRRL01000024.1 GCF_016583645.1 Rhodovibrio sodomensis
CCCGTGGCGCTGACCGCGCCCGCGCAGTTCGACGCGCTGCTCAGCCAACAGGCGGGGGCGTGATGACCGCGGCGACCGAAACCGACGTCCACAAGCTCCCGGCCCTGCTGAACGCCTTGCGCCTGCCCTCGTTCAAGGCGCACTGGCAGGAGGTGACCGAGATGGCCGACCACGAGGGCTGGGCGACCGCCCAGGCCCTGGCGCTGCTCGCCGAGTACGAACTCGCCGAGCGAGAGACCCGGCGGATCCACCGGAACCTCCAGGCCTCGCGATTACCCGCGGGCAAGACCCTGGCCACGTTCGACTTCTCGGTCGTCCCCGAGGTCTCCAAGGCGCGCGTGGACGCGCTCGCCGCCGGCGACTGGCTCGCCGGGGCGGGCAACCTGATCGCCATCGGCAACTCCGGCAGCGGCAAGTCGCATCTGCTCGCCGCCGTCGGTCACGCCCTGATCGAGGCCGGCTACCGGGTGCTGTACAGCCGCACCACCGACATGGTGCAGCGCCTGCAGGCCGCCCGCCGGGACCTCACGCTCGAACGCGAACTCGCCAAGCTGGACAAGTACCACCTGCTGATCCTGGACGACATCACCTACGCCCAGAAAGATCAGGCCGAGACCAGTGTGCTGTTCGAGCTGATCGCAAGGCGCTACGAGACCCGTAGCCTCGCTGTGGCGGCCAACCAGCCGTTCAGCGCCTGGGAACAGATATTCCCCGACCGGGCCATGACGGTCGCGGCGATCGATCGGCTGGTGCACCACGCCACCATCCTCGAGCTGAACGTCGAGAGCTATCGTCGGCGGACCGCCGTCAGCCGCCAAACCGACCCGGCTGACGCCGCGTCATCCGACAGCGACAGCCTCGGCGACAACCCCAGCGACAACAACCGAGAAGGAGGTGACGACACCGAAAGCTAAGCCCTCAACATCATCGACCCGCACCGGCTACGACCTTGTCGCTCAACCGGTCACGCTGCTTGACGCGCTACAGCGAGCGCCAGAAAAACCCGTGTTCCTTGCCGCATGTGCGCTGCTCCCCCGTGTTCCCGGCCCTGGCACGCCCGCGGACGGAACTGTCCGGCCATCGCGCGCCGAACAGCCCATGCCGAACAGCGCATGGTAGCGCGAGGCAGCCTGGATCGCCAGCCGCGGCCCCGATTTTTCGCGCCGGCGGCAGGCGGGGATTAGAGTCTTGGTAACCACTGATGTGCAGTCTGCACGCGCTATTCCACGCGATCAGACCAGGGGGCCCACGGACGATGGCAGCGGAGTCGGCCGAGCAGCTGCACGCGGAAATGCTGGCGCGCCTCGAGAAGGGCAGCGGCCGGTTCAGCAATCTGTTCCAGAACTGGATCAAGTTCGAGAACAACGGCGAGCGTCTGTTCAAGGCGCGCGGAGCCAACGGCGAGAGCTTCATGCTCCGGCGGCTGGCCGACTACGAGGTGTCCAAGGCCCTGGTCGTGCTCGAAACGGCGATGGCTTTCTGGGACGGCGAACGCTTCGCCCTGTACATCAACGCCGAAGACAACGACGGCAACGGCATCTGGCACTACCTGGCCGACAACCTGCGCCTGAACGAGGGGCGTGAGACGCTCAAGTTCGCGCACATCCTGATCAAGCTCGACGTCGACTTCGCCCGGCGCAACAAGTACGGCATCAGCCCGCTGGGCAAGATGCTGGTGCCCGAGCCGAAGTGGCAGTCGATCAACGCGCTGATCCAGACCAAGCACCTGCAGATCGTCAACGTCGAGAACGCGGTCGCCGAGCAGGCGAAGGGCGACCAGGGCGTACTGGCCAACCTGATGTGCGGGATCTTCGCGGGCGATTTGGCGGACAACCGCGCCCTGCTGTCCCAGCACGTGCTCAAGCAGGCGGTTCAGTCCAACACCGACAAGGAGCAGCGACAGGCGACCTGCCGGCTGTTCTTCGACTATATCAACGCCGAGGACGGCACGACCGCCTTCCACAAGCTGTTGGGCCAGGCCAACTCCGCGATGTTCGAGGATCTGCTGGGCCTGTTGATGCAGCAGACCGAAGAGACGGTGATGGGCATGTCGCCGCCCGACGTCGCGACCAAGAAGGTGTACCGGCAGGCCGTGCTGTGCCGGCGCCTGCTGAAGCGCGACAAGGCCAGGCGCACCCTTTTCGTGCACTGCATGATGCTGGGCAAGACCAATTATCTGCGCAAGCTGACGGGCATGCTGCTGAACGACGACCTGGCGATCAAAAAGCTGGTCCGCGGCGAGCCACAGCCGCAGCCCGTGGTTGTCGACAAGAGCTCGCCCGCGCCGCATAACCCGCTGCTGTCGGCGCTGCTCGCGCGCGACCGGCGCGGCGATACGCTGCTGCACCTCGCGATCCTGCAGAACGACCGGGAGGCGCTGGAGGTGCTGATGCAGGGCCTGGCGTCGAACGACGTCCACGCGATGCTGACCAAGGTCCCGGACGCCGCCGGCGCGGTCCCGGTCGAGATGGTCGAGCTGGAGAAGGCGAAGGCACGGCTGGGCCGCGCGGTCAAGGCCGGGCGGATGCCGATGGAGCTCGCCAACGCCCGGCTCAAGCGGCTGGCCAAGGTGGACAAGGAGCTGCGCAGCTACATCGCCGACAAGATCGCAGAGATCGAGGCGTTGGCCAGCGACACCACCGGCGGCACCCCGCTGGCCCCCAACTTCGACGTCCGCAAACTGGTCGGCGCGGCGTAGAGCAAAAAAAGCGCCGGCCAGGGCGAGGCCCGGCCGGCGCTGTCTCGGCTGACGTCGCTGAAGGCGGCGAGCCTAGCCCTGCAGGGCGCTCATCACGGCCTGCTTCGGGTCGCCGCCGTCGCGGGTCTTCACGCCGGTGAACACCAGCGGCCCGCCGCGGTCGAACCAGCGGTCGAGGATCTCAGGCTTCTCCCGGATCAGCTTCTTGCCGGCCTCCAGGTAGCTCATCTCCTGGTTGATCACGTACTTGCCGAGCATGTTCTGCTCGTCGAGCGTGAAGGTGTAGTTGGTCAGCAGCTGGCCGACGTTGGGGCACTCCCAGGCGTAGCCGGTGCGCACGGCGGTGTAGACCGTGGCGCCGCCCTTGTTCGGGCCCCAGTATTCCTCGCCGCCGGACAGGTAGGCCATGTCGATGTTGAGGTTCATCGGGTGCGGCTCCCAGCCCAGGAAGGCGGCCCACTTGTCCTGGCGGGCGTTCTTCTTCACCTGGGTCAGCATGCCGGCGGAGGAGGAGGGCAGCAGCTTCCAGTCGCCGAGACCATAGGCGTTGTCGGCGATCATTTCCTTGATGATCCTGTTGCCGTCGTTGCCGGCCTCGATGCCGTAGATCGTGCCGTTGAACTTCTCCTTGTATTCATCGAGGTCGGAGAAGTGCTTCACCCCGGCTTCGTAGGCGTTCTTGGTGACCGCGACGGTGTACTTCGCGCCGTCCAGGTTGGCGCCCAGGATGTCGATCGAGCCTTCCTTCATGTACTTGGCGATCATCGACTTCTGGGTCGGCAGCCACAGGCCGAGGAAGACGTCCCGCTGGTTCTTGGCGAGCGAGTTGAACATGATCGGCACGGAAGCCGTGATCAGGTCGGTCTCGTAGCCAAGCTGCTGCAGCACCCAGGCCAGAGTCTCGGTCTTCGCCGTCACGCCGGTCCAGTTGACCTGTTCCAGGCGCACGGTCCCGCAGGAATCGCCTTCCTGCGCGGCCGCCGGTCCAGTGACCAGCGCGGTGGTCGCCAGCGCGAACGCGCCGGCGGCGAACAGTTTCTTGAAGGTCATCAGTGAAGTCCCCTCGTTTGCCATCGTTGTTGTCAGGAGTGTTTGGTCTTCTTGGGCCTGCGGTCGCGCCGATGCGCGCGTTCCGGCCCCTGGATCGCGCGACCCGGGGCGCTGCGCACCCGACCGGTGCCCGTCTTTTTGCCGCCGCACGTGGCCCTGTGCGGCGGGCCGACGTGGCCGCAGTTCGTTCGCCCGCCGTGAGCCGCGCCGCGGTCAGGCACATGGCGCTTTCCGGCCGCGCATCGGCGGATCGGGCTGAGGCGCGGCCCGGGCGCTTGCTTAGGCCGGCGCGGGGTCGGCGGGCCCCGCGGCGCACCAGCGGCGGATAGCTTACGGCGCCGCCAGCGTCCCGGCCAGGATACGGTTTTTGATTGAACGTTCAAACAAAAAAAGCTACACGAGGGATTGCCGGGCGGCCAGCCGGCCCAGCCGCGGGCGTTCGCGCCGTAGGCCGTGCCCCGGATCGCAACGCGGGCAAGACCAACGCCGGGGCGGCTTGGACGCCTTCGGCCGTGCGGGTGTAGGCGGGCGTCGACACCGGGCGTCGACACCGGACGCGCGCCCATCCCGTCGGGTGGCGCCAACCGCCGGTTCACGAAGGGGGACGGTCGCCGATGCCGAAGCGTGGGATGGAGCCGGTCCGCCGGCGCCAGATGATCGACGCCACGATCCGCACGATCCACGAGGTCGGCTTCCCGAACACCTCGCTGGCCCAGGTCGCCCGGCGCGCCGGGGTCAGCCAGGGCCTGGTCGCGCACTACTTCCGCGACAAGGCCGGTCTGCTGGAAGCCACGATGCGCCACATCGCGGGCGAGCTGAAGGCGGAGGTGGTGCAGCACCGCCGGGGCCAGACCGACCCGCACGCACGCCTCGACGCCGTCCTGGAGGCGAACTTCTCGGCGCGCTCGTTCGCGCCGGAGAGCCTCAGCGCCTGGGTCGCGTTCTGGGGCCAGACGCACCGCAACCCGCAACTGGGTCGGATCCAGCGGGTCCTGCGGGTGCGGCTGAAAAGCAACCTGGCCTACGACCTGCGCCAGCTGGTGCCGAACGCCGAGGCGCGCCGGATCGCCCAGGGCCTGTCGATCTTCGTCGACGGCCTCAGCCTGCGCACCGCGATGGGCGAACGCGCCCTCGACCGGCAGGCCGCGCGCGCCTTCGCCTTCGACTATCTCGACACCGAACTCGCCAAGAACGGCGTCACACGGGAGCGCAGCCATGCAGCCCAAGGATGACCTGAAGCTCTACATCGGCGGCGGCTACGTTGCCGCGCAATCCGGAGAGACCTTCGAGACCGTCGACCCGGCGCGCAACACACCGATCTGCCGGGTGCACCAGGCCGGCCGGGCCGACGTCGACGCCGCCGTCGGCTCGGCCCGGCAGGGCTTCGAGGTCTGGTCGCGGATGACCGGCGCGGCCCGCGGGCGCGTGTTGCAGAAGGCGGCCGACCTGCTGCGCGCCCATCGCGACGAGCTGGCCCGGCTGGAAACGCTGGACGCCGGCAAGCCGCTGTCGGAGACGCCGGAGGCGGACGTCGATTCGGGCGCCGACTGCCTGGAGTACTTCGCCGGCCTCGCCAGCAAGCTGGGCGGCGAGTACCAGGAGGTCGACGACGCGTTCTTCTACACCCGGCGCGAGCCGCTGGGCGTGTGCGCGGGCATCGGCGCCTGGAACTACCCGCTGCAGATCATCTGCTGGAAGGCGGCGCCCGCGCTCGCCGCGGGCAACGCCATGGTGTTCAAGCCGGCCGAGCTGACCCCGCTGTCCGCCCCGCGCGTCGCCGAGCTGCTGACCCGGGCCGGGCTGCCCGACGGCGTGCTGAACGTGGTGCAGGGCTTCGCCGAGACCGGCCGGGCGCTGGTCAACCATCCCGGCGTCGCCAAGGTGTCCCTGACCGGCGAGGCGGAGACCGGCAAGCTCGTCGCCAGCGAGGCGGCGAAGAGCTCGCTGAAGCACCTCACCATGGAGCTGGGCGGCAAGTCGCCGCTGCTGGTGTTCGCCGACGCCGACCTCGACAACGCGGTGTCTGGGGCGATGCTGGGCAACTTCGCCACCCAGGGCGAGGTCTGCACCAACTGCACCCGCGTGTTCGTCCACGCCGACGTGGTCGACGACTTCCTGGACCGCCTGGTCAAGCGCACCAGGGCGATCAAGCTGGGCGATCCGTCGGACGCAAGCGTGCAGATGGGCCCGCTGATCAGCCGCGAGCACCAGAAGGTCGTGCTCGACTACATCGAGGCCGGCAAGCGCGAGGGCGCCAATCTGCTGGTCGGGGGCGGCGCGCCCGACGATCCCGCGCTGGCCGACGGCAACTACGTCCTGCCGACGATCTTCGATGGCTGTACCGACGAGATGCGGATCGTGCGCGAGGAGATCTTCGGCCCGGTGATGTCGGTCCTGACCTTCCGCGACGAGGACGAGGCGATCCGGCGCGCCAACGATACGCCCTACGGCCTTGCCTCGGGTGTGTTCACCCGGGACCTGAACCGGGCGCACCGCTGCGCGCGCGAACTGCAGTCCGGCATCTGCTGGGTCAACCACTACAACGTCACCCCGATCGAGATGACCTTCGGCGGCGCCAAGCAGTCCGGGCTGGGCCGGGAAAACGGCCGCCAGGCGATCGAGTACTACAGCCAGCTGAAAAGCGTGTTCGTCGCGACGGGCGACTGCGAAGCGCCGTTCTGAGCCTGAACCGACGCGCCCCGCACCCCGTCCGCCGCCCGACGCGTCCTGCCCAGGAGGCCACGGATGAGCGATACCCCCGAAAGCTTCGACTACATCATCGTCGGTGCCGGTTCCGCCGGGGCCGTCCTGGCGCACCGGCTGAGCGAGGATCCCGACACCTCGGTCCTGCTGCTGGAGGCCGGGCCGCCGGACTGGTCGGTGTTCATTCACATGCCCTCGGCCTTCGCCGAGCCGCTGAAGGGCCGGACGTTCAACTGGGCGTACTACTCCGAGCCCGAGCCCTACATGGACGACCGGCGGATGTACTGCCCGCGCGGCAAGACGCTGGGCGGCTCCAGCGCGATCAACGGCATGGCCTATATCCGCGGCCACGCCCGCGACTACGACCGCTGGGCGCGCACCAACGGCATGGAAGGCTGGGCGTTCCGGCACGTGCTGCCGTATTTCAAGAAGGCGGAGACGCACGAAACGCTGGCCGGCGACCCCTATCACGGCGAGTCCGGGCCGCTCTACGTCACCCGGGGCGAGCGCCGGAACCCGCTGCACCGCGCTTTCATCGAGGCGGGCCAGCAGGCCGGCTACCCCTACACCGACGACATGAACGGCTATCGGAACGAGGGCTTCGGCCCGATGGACCGCACGACGAGGAAGGGTGTGCGCGCGTCCACGGCCAACACCTACCTGCGCCCGGTCAAGGGCCGGCCGAACCTGACCATCCGCACCCGGGTGCTGACCAACCGGGTGGCGTTCGACGGCACGACCGCGACCGGTGTCGAGGTCACCTACCGCGGCCGGACCCAGACGATTCGCGCCGCGCGCGAGGTGCTGGTCTGCGCCGGGGCGATCAACTCGCCGCAGTTGCTGCAGCTGTCCGGGGTCGGTCGGGGCGACCACCTGAAGTCGATCGACGTGCCGGTGGTCTCCGACGTGCCCGGGGTGGGCGAGAACCTGCAGGATCACCTGGAGGTCTATGTCCAGCACAAGTGCAAGCAGCCGATCACGCTCTATTCCGCGACCAAGCCGCTGAACAAGGCGATGGTCGGGCTGCAGTGGCTGGCCACCCAGACGGGCCTGGGCGAGAGCAACCACTTCGAGGCCGGCGGCTTCATCCGCTCGGAACCCGGCGTCGAGCACCCGAACGTGCAGTACCACTTTATGCCGGTGGCGGTGAACTACGACGGCTCGGACGCCGCCGACTTCCACGGCTACCAGGCGCACGTCGGGCCGATGCGTCCGGAAAGCCGCGGGCACGTCAAGGCGCGCTCGAACGATCCCCGGCAGGCGCCGGAGATCCTGTTCAACTACAATCAGACCGAACGCGACCGGAAAGAGATGCGCGACAGCATCCGCCTGACCCGCGAGATTCTGGAACAGGACGCCTTCGCCCCCTACAGCGACGGTGAGCTGGAGCCCGGCCCGGACGTGAGGAGCGACGCCGAGCTCGACGCCTGGGTGCGGCAGAACGGCGAAAGCGCGTACCACCCCTCGTGCACCTGTCCGATGGGCCACGACGACATGGCGGTGGTCGACGGCGAGGGCCGGGTGCACGGCACCGAGAAGCTGCGCGTGGTCGACGCCTCGATCATGCCGTCGATCGTCTCCGGCAACCTGAATGCGCCGACGATCATGCTGGCCGAGAAGATCGCCGATCAGATCCGCGGCACCCACCTGCCACCGGATGATCCGCCGATCTGGATCCACCCCGAGTGGCAGAGCCAGCAGCGGTGAGCCGTGTGCCCTTCTCCCCTAACTGGTTCCCCTCCTCCCGTGGGAGGAGGGGCTAGGGGAGGAGGGACCACGAGCGCCGACGCCGCGGGCAACCTCCTCTCCCCAGCCCTCTCCTCCCAGATGGAGGAGCGGGGATTATTCGGCCCCCAGCCGCGCCAGCACCCATTGGCGCGCGGCCTCGACGTCCCCGACCGTCTCGCCCTCGGGCTCGCTCGGCCGGTCGATCATCACCACCGGCAGCCCCAGCGCACGCGCGGCGGCGAGCTTGGCGTAGGCGCCGTCGCCGCCGCTGTTCTTGGTGACCACGACGTCGATCGCGTGGCGTTCCAACAGCGCGCGGTCGTCGGCTTCCCGGAACGGCCCCCGGCCCGTCACCAGCGTAAAGTGCGCCAGTTCGAGCGGTGCCTTGGGCGGCTCCACCAGCCGCACCAGGAAATGCGTGTCGCCCAGGTGCGCGAACGCGGCCAGATCGGTGCGTCCGGTCGCCAGGAACACATTGGCGCCCTGACGTCCCAGCGCCTGCGCGGCTTCCGCGGCGTCGGCGACATGTTGCCAACGATCGCCCGCGACCGGCTGCCAGGCCGGGCGCTGCAGGCGCAGGCGCGCCACGCCCGCGGCCGTGCAGGCGGCGGCGGCGTTGTCCGTCATCTGGGCCGCGAACGGGTGGGTGGCGTCGACCACCAGGTCGATCCCGGCGGTCGCAAGGTAGGCCGCCAGCCCGTCGACCCCGCCGAACCCGCCGACCCTGAGCGCGCCCGGCAGGTCGCGCCCGCCGGTCGTCCGCCCGGCGAGCGAGCTGGTCACCGCGAGCCCGGGCACGCCGGCCAGCCGGCGGGCGAGGGCGGCCGCCTCGGCCGTGCCGCCCAGGATCAAGAGCTGTGTCGGACCGGCCGTCTCAAGCGCCAAGCGGGACCGCCTCGCTGCTGCCCAGACGGCTGCCGTCGCGGTCGAAGATCAGCACCTCGATCTTGACCTGCCCGCCGGCCGTTTCCTGCGCCACCGCCGCCGCGCGCGCCGCGACGACGTCGGCGAGCGGCAGTTCGTACGCGCGCGCCACCGCCAATACCTGCGCGCCGGTCTCGCAGGCCCGCGCCCGCTCGATCACCTCCGGCGCGGCGCCCAGTTCGCCCAGCACCTCGGCGAGGAAGCCGGTATCGACCCGGCTCTTGCCCGAATGCAGGTCCAGGTGCCCTTGGGCCAGCTTGGCCAGCTTGCCGAAGCCGCCGGCGATCGAGAGCTTCTCCACCGGGTTTTCGCGCAGGTACTTCAGCATCCCCCCGGCGAAGTCGCCCATGTCCAGAAGCGCGATATCGTCCAGGTCGTAGAGCGCCTTGACCGCCGCCTCGCTGGTCGAGCCCGTCGAGCCCGCGACGTGCCGCATTCCGGCTTCCCGCGCGACGTCGATGCCGCGGTGAATCGAATGGATCCAGGAGGCGCAGGAGTAGGGGATCACCACCCCCGTGGTACCGAGCACCGACAGCCCGCCGACGATCCCCAGCCGGCCGTTCAGCGTCTCCTTGGCGATCTCCGCCCCGCCCGGGATCGCGATTTCCAGCCGGACGTCGCCGGGATCGCCGTGGGCGCGGGCGACCTCGGCCACGTGGTCGGTCATCAGCTGCCGCGGCACCGGGTTGACCGCCGCCTCCCCGGGCGGGATTTGCAGACCGCTGCGGGTCACCGTACCGACACCCTCGCCGGCGACGAACACGACGCCGCTGCCGGGGGCGCCGCGGGTCACGGTGACCCGGATCAGGCAGCCGTGGGTGACGTCCGGATCGTCGCCCGCGTCCTTGATCACCCCGGCGGTGGCGCCGTCCGCGGCCAGGCTGTGGGTGGCGAGCGCGAACGCCGGCTGCTGCCCCTTGGGCAGCCGGATCGTCACCGGATCGGGGAACTGCCCGGTCAGCAGCGCGGTATAGGCGGCCTTGGTCGCCGCGGTCGCGCAGGCGCCCGTGGTCCAGCCCCGTCTCAACTCCCCGTCCGGTTTGCGTGCCATGACGCGGAACCTAGCGGTGTTTGGGGATGTGACCAAGGCGGGAAGGCGGCACGGCGCTTCGATACCCGTTCAGCGCGCTTCGACGCGGCGCTTCGGGCCCGCTCGGCATGAAGTCCAGAGTTTTCAACACCCTATACGTCATGCGGAGCGGCCGACCGCGGGTCGGCATGTCGACGCACGGCCGACGGGTATGGAAAACGCCCCGGCCGCTCACCCCGCCCCGCCCCACGCGCCTTGCCTGCATAGACCCCCTAGCCCCCACATAGCCCGGCGGTTACAGTGCCGGGCATGCATGATCTCCCGATCGATTTGCCGCAGATGCAGCCGGGCTGGGTGTGGCTCGTCGGCTCCGGGCCGGGCGACGCCGCGCTGATGACCCTGGCCGGCTATGGCGCGCTGCAGCAGGCCGACCACGTCGTCTACGACGCCCTGGTCGACCAGCGGATCCTCGACATGGCCGGGCCGCACACGGTGCTGGAGTACGCGGGCAAGCGCGGCGGCCGGCCGTCGGCCAAGCAGGTCGACATCTCTTTACGGCTGGTGCAGCTGGCGCGGGAGAACAAGCGCGTGCTGCGGCTCAAGGGCGGCGATCCGTTCGTCTTCGGCCGCGGCGGGGAAGAAGCGCTGAGCCTGGTCGAGGCGGGCGTGCAATTCCGGATCGTCCCCGGCATCTCGGCCGGGATCGGCGGGCTCGCCTACGCCGGCATCCCGGTCACCCATCGGGAGACCAATTCCGCCGTCACCTTCGTGACCGGCCACGGCACGACCGGCGAGGTACCGGACGGCATCGACTGGCATGCGCTCGCCAAGTCCTCGCCGGTGATCGTCGCCTACATGGCGATGAAGCACCTGCACACGATCACCAGCCGTCTGCTGGCGGGCGGGCGCCGCCCGGACGAGCCGGTCGCCGTGGTCTGCCAGGCCAGCACCAGCGGCCAGCAGGTGCTGGAAACCACCGTCGCGCGGGCCCATCAGGACGTCCAGGCGAGCGGGCTGCAGCCGCCGGCGGTCGTGGTGTTCGGCGAGGTGGTGCGGTTGCGCGCCGGGCTGGACTGGCTGGGCGCGATAACCGGGCGGATGCTCGAATCCGATCCGCTCGGCACCCGCGCGAAGCGGGAGACCGGGTGAACCCGGCCGTGGGCCCGACCGCCTCGTCGACGACACCGCCTGGCCTTCTGATCGCCGCCCCCGCGTCCGGCAGCGGCAAGACGCTGGTGACGCTCGCCCTGCTCCGCGCGCTGAAGCGCCAGGGCACGCGCGTCGCCTCACTCAAGGTCGGCCCCGATTACATCGATCCCGCGTTCCACACCGCCGCGAGCGGCCGTCCCTGCCTGAACTTCGACGGCTGGGCGATGCGGCCGGTCACCCGCGCCGATGTCCTGCGGCGTTTGTCGCGGGACGCGGAGCTGCTGCTGGGCGAAGGGGTGATGGGGCTGTTCGACGGCGCGGCCGGCGGCGCCGGCTCGACCGCTGAGACCGCGCGCCTGACCGGCTGGCCAGTCGTGCTGGTGGTCGACGCCAAGGGCACGGCCGCTTCCGCCGCCGCGCTGCTGGAAGGCTTCGCCCGGCACGACCCGGGGATCGAGCTCGCGGGCGTGATCTTCAACCGGGTCGGCGGGGACGGGCATGCCGCGCTGCTGCGCGCGGCGGCGGCGCAGGCCCGCGTCGCCTGCCTCGGCTGCCTTCCGCGCCGCGGCGACCTGGAGATGCCGTCGCGCCATCTGGGCCTGGTGCAGGCCGGGGAGCACGCCGACCTCGACGCCCGGATCGACGCGGCGGCCGACTGGCTAACGCCCGCGGTCGACCTGGACGCGCTGGCCGCCCTGGCCCGGCCGGCCGATCTGCCGGCGGCGCGCGCGGAGCCGAGGGTGCCGCCGCTGCCCCCGCCGGGCCAGCGGATCGCGGTCGCCCGCGACCAGGCCTTCGCGTTCGCCTACACGACCGTGCTGGATGGCTGGCGCGCCGCCGGCGCGGATGTCGTGCCGTTTTCCCCGCTCGCCGACGAGGCGCCGGAACCGGGCGCGGATGCGGTCTATCTGCCGGGCGGCTATCCGGAATTGCATGCCGGCCGGCTGTCGGCCAACGCCCGCTTCCTGGACGGCGTGCGCGCCGCGGCGGCGCGCGGCGCCTGGGTGTTCGGGGAGTGCGGCGGCTACATGGTGCTGGGCCGCGGTCTGGTCGACGGGGCGGGCATGCGCCACGCCATGGCCGGGCTGCTGGACCTGGAGACCAGCTTCGCCGCGCCGCGCCTGCACCTCGGCTACCGCAGCCTGGAGACCGCCGCGTCGACGCCGCTGGGCCCGGCCGGCGTCCGCCTGCGCGGGCACGAGTTTCACTACGCCGCCACCCTCAGCGAGACCGGCGCGCCGTTCGCCCGCGCGGCGGACGCCGCGGGCCGCGACCGGGGCGATACCGGCCTGATCGCGGGCAGCGTGGCGGGGTCGTTCCTGCACTTGATCGACCGGGCATAGCGTGCCGGCCGATGCTGCGGTGCAAGACGCCGGAGTTGACACGAACGTCCCGGTTGCCGAGAAGGGGGACCGGGCACCGGCGCGCGGGCGTTCAGCCTGTCGCCGCCGACACCAACCCAATCCCACGACAAGCCACGCTGGAGAGATCCGCCACATGCGTATGATTCGTTCTTCCCTCCTGGCGCTGCCGGCGCTCGCGCTCAGCGCGCCGGCGATGGCCCACCCGGGCGGCCACCACGGCGGCCTGGAGGCGCTCGCCTACCACCTGCACCCGCACGGGCTGGAAATCGTCCTGGGCGCGCTCGCGGTGGTCGTCGGCGGCCTCGCGGTGCGTGCCTGGCGCAAGAACGGCGACAAGTAGCCGCGCGCCCTGCGCGAGAGGCTTGAAGGCTGGATGGCGCTCTGACGGTTTACTGTGAGGGCAAGCCGCCGAAAGGTGGTTCCACTTTTCAGCGGCTTGCCCGGACGCGCTGACCGACCGCACGGGCACGCCTTAAATCTCACCGTCGCGGAGTTTGCGCTGGGCCTCGGAGATGAACGCGTCGGCATGGATGTCGGCGGCGGCGACGCCCAGGTCGTTCAGTGTCTTGGTGGCGGCCTCGACCATCGGCGGCGGCCCGGCGAGGTAGCCGACCGCGTCCTTCAGATCCGGCGCGTCGGCGCGCAGGGCGTCGGTCACGAAGCCGGTGCGCCGGTCGGTCGGGCCGGTCGGCCCGGACAGCACGGGGACGAAGCGGAAGTTCGGGTACTGGTCGGCCAGCAGGCCCATGCGCTCTTCCAGGTATACGTCGCGCTCGGCGCGCGCGCCGAAATAGAGGTGCACCGGGGCGCGGTGGCCCTGGGCCAGCGCTTCCTCGGCGATCGCGGCCATCTGGCCCAGCCCGGATCCGCCGCCCACCGCGACAATCGGTCCGGGCCGGCTGGCCCGCAGGTAGGCGTGGCCGAACGGCCCGCGGACGATCACGCGGTCGCCTTCGGCCAGTTCGCTGGCGACGAACGCGCTCGGCCCGCTGCCGATGTTGCGGATGTGGAAGGCGAGGTCGCGGTCGCCCGGCCGGCTGGCGATCGAATAGTCGCGCGGGTCGAAGCCGGGGAAGGCGACCCGGGCGTACTGGCCGGCGACGAAGTCGAACGGGCCGCCGTCCAGCACACGCAGGCGCACGATCCAGGTGTCGTGGGTCACCGCCTCCAACGCCGCGACGCGGCAGGTCGCCTCGCGAACCGGAAAATCCGGCGCGTCGGGGTCGATCGCGGTGTCGCCAGTGTCGGGCCGGGGCGCATTGTGGTGGCGCGCGTTGGGGTGGGGCTGCGTCATGTCAGGCGGATCGTTCGCTCGCGGTTGCTACGCTGCACAGGAGACTAGAGCAAGATGCTGAACGGTGAAGTCACCTTTCAGCTAAATCTTGCTCTTTCTTCTAGCAGTTAGAGCAAAATTCACGATGCAGGTCGACTTGACCTTCATCGATTTTGCTCTAGAGCCAACGCCCATGGCGGCCAAGGGCGCGCGCGCCTCGGCTGGGCTCGCGCCGTCGATCGCCGTGCGGACCGTCGATCGCCGTGCGGACATGAAAACGCCGCCCAGCACGGCGATGCAGGGCGGCGCAGTGCCGTCGGTCGCCCGGGCGGCACCAGGCTAGACGGTGAAGCTTTCGCCGCAGCCGCAGCGGCCCTTTTCGTTCGGGTTGTTGAACACGAACCCGCTTTCGATCTTGCCTTCCTGGTAGTCGATCTCCGAGCCGAACAGGAACATCACCGAGGCCGGGTCGATGAACAGCTTCACGCCCTTGTCGGCGATTTCGTCCTCGTTCTGGCGCTTCTCGGCGGCGTACTCGAAGTAGTAGGCCAGCCCGGAGCAGCCGCGCGGCTTGACGCCGATGCGCAGGCCGCTGACCGGCTGGTCGCTCTTGCTCATCAGGTGCTTGACGCGCTGCGCGGCGGCGTCGGTGAGGGAGATCATCGCGGGAGCGGCCATGCTATGCCTTCCCTTTATCCTAACTGATGCGCGGCGGCGACCATCGCCCGCGCCACTACTCGGTCTGCTGGCAAGTCTAACGCGGGACGCCCGAAAAGCCCAGGGCCTGGACGACCTCGCTGAGCCGCGGCCCGGCGTTCAGCGGTCGTGGCCTAGAAGCCCAAGGCCAGCCGTGCGTCCTCGCTCATCAGGTCCATCGACCAGGGCGGGTCCCAGGTCAGGGTGACCGAGACGCGCCCGGTGTTCGGCAGGTCGCTGACCGCCTGGGACACCATCGGCGGCATCGAGCCCGCGACCGGGCAGGCCGGCGCGGTCAACGTCATGACGATGTCCACGTCGCCGGTCTGTTTGATCTTCATGTCGTAGATCAGGCCGAGATCGTAGATGTTGACCGGGATTTCCGGGTCGAAGCATTCCTTCAGCTTCTCCACGATCTCGTCCTCGGTCGCGGGCGTGACCCCGTCCGGCAGGGGCTCGCCCGCGGTTGAGTTAAGCCCCTCGGTCTCCGTGGGGTCGACCGTGTCGTCGATGTTGTTCATATCGACGGTGTACATGGCGCCTCTCCCGGCCGCCGCCTTGTTGGGTGCTACGGGCGCGGCGGCCTTTTCTGTGTGCCCGTCTGCTCTGCCCTGGTTCGGACCACTCGCCGACCGGTCTGACCGGACGGCGGCGCTATTCGGTCGAAATTTCCTCGTTGCCGTGAACGGCGGCTTCCATCGTGTGCCAGGCAAGCGTCGCGCACTTCACCCGGACCGGGAACTCGCGCACGCCGGAGAGCACCTGCAGGCGCTCCATCGCGTCCTCGTCCACGCCCTCCGGCAACTGCGGATCGTCCTGGGTGCACATGTCGTGGAAGGCGTTGAACAGCGTCTCCGCCTCCGCGACCGGCTTGCCCTTGAGGATCTCGGTCATCATCGACGCGGAGGCGACCGAGATGGCGCAGCCCTTGCCCTTGAAGGACACGCCCTGGATTACGTTGTCGTCGTCCACCTTCAGGTAGACCACCAGCGTGTCGCCGCACATCGGGTTGTGGCCCTGAGCCAGGTGGTTGTACCCCTCCAGCCCGCCGAAGTTCCGCGGCTTCTTGCCGTGATCCAGGATCACGTCCTGATAGAGCTCGCGCAGCTCGTCCATCATCAGCCGAACAACTCCTTCACGACCTGCAGCGCGTCGGCCAGTTGGTCGACCTCCTGCTCGGTGTTGTAGATCCCGAACGAGGCGCGCACCGTCGAACTGAGGCCGTAGCGCTCCATCAGCGGCTGCGCGCAGTGGTGGCCGGCGCGGATCGCCACGCCCGCCCGGTCGACGATCGTGCCGACGTCGTGGGCGTGCGCCTGGTCCATGGTGAACGAGACGATCGCCGCCTTGTTCTCGGCACGGCCCCAAATCCGCAGGCCCTCTATGGCAGATAGGCGCTCGGTGGCGTACTCCAAGAGCCGGTGCTCGTGCGCGGCGACCGCCTCCAGATCGTGCGCCTCAAGCCAGTCGGCGGCGGCACCCAGGCCGATCGCTTCGACGATCGCCGGCGTGCCGGCCTCGAAGCCGTGCGGCGGCCCCTTGAAGGTGCTCTCCTCGAAGCTGACCGAGGTGATCATCTCGCCGCCGCCCTGGTACGGCGGCATCTGCGTCAACAGATCGTGGCGGCCCCACAGCACGCCGATCCCGGTCGGCCCGTACATCTTGTGACCGGAGAAGGCGTAGAAGTCCGCGCCCAGCGCCTGCACGTCGACCTTCTGGTGCGGAATCGCCTGGCAGCCGTCGACCAGCACCGGGATGCCGCTGGCGTGCGCCGCGTCGGCGATCTGGCGCACCGGCAGCACGGACCCGAGCGCGTTGGAGACCTGGCTGATCGCCACCATCCCGGTGTTTTCGTTGATCAGCTGGATCACCGCCTCGGGCCGGACGCTGCCGTCCTCCTCGACCGGCGCGACCCGCAGCGTGATGCCCAGCTGGTCGCGCAGCAGCTGCCACGGCACGATGTTGGAGTGATGCTCCAGCGCGGTGATCAGCACTTCCTGGCCGGGTTTCAGGAACGCCCGGCCGTACGACGACGCCACCAGGTTGATCGCCTCGGTCGCGCCGCGGGTGAAGATCACCTCGTCCGTCCTGGGCGCGTTGATGAAGCGGGCAACCTTTTCGCGCGCGCCCTCGTAGTGGTCGGTCGAAACCTGGGAGAGACGGTGCACGCCGCGGTGGACGTTGGCGTAGTAGGTCTCCATCGCCTCGGTCATCGCGGCGATCACCGGCCGCGGCTTCTGGCTGGAGGCCGCGTTATCCAGGTAGGCCAGCGGCTTGCCATAGAGTTCCTGGTGCAGAATCGGAAAGTCCGCGCGCACCCGTTCGACGTCAAGGGTGTTGCGCGCGGACCTCTGGTGCCCGCTGGCGTCGGTCGCGGCCACGTTGCTGTCGGCGTGCCGTGGCACGGCGGCGTCGGTCATGTCGCTCACGTGCGTCGTCCTCCAAGCGGTGCTGTCACGCTCCGGTAGGCTCTCGTCCCAAGGCCCCGGAATCCCGGCAGCCTGGGGCCGGCGCGCCGGCCGCCCGACGCGGCCCATGGCCGCGGACCCGTGGACCGGGGGGCGCCGGCGCGCCTCGCAGTCTTACTGCTCCGAGCGGGACAGCCAGTCGGTGACCCGGTCGAGGAACGCCTGACGGAGGTCCTCGGTGGTGATCTCCTGGACCACCTCGGCAAGGAAGGACTCCACCATCATGCGCCGCGCGACGGGGAAGGGGATGCCGCGCGAGCGCAGGTAGAACAGCGGGTCCTTCTCCAGCTCGCCCGCGGTGCAGCCGTGGCTGCAGACCACGTCGTCGGCGTAAATCTCCAGCTCCGGCTTGGTGTCGATCTCCGCCTGGTTGCTCAGCAGCAGGCAGCGCGACAGCTGGTTGCCGTCGGTCCGCTGGGCGTCCGGGTAGACGTGCAGCTTGCCGGCGAACACCGCGCGGCCCTTGCCCTCGAGCGCGCCCTTGAAGATCTCGCGGCAGTGGGTGTCCGGCACCGCGTGCTCGATCAGGGTGGTGTTGTCGCAGTGCTGCTTGCCGCGCTGCAGGTAGGCGCCGTTCAGCCGCGCGTCGGCAAAGCTGCCCTCCAGCTTAACGTGCGGCTCGTTGCGGGACAGCTGGCCGCCCGTCGTCAGCGTGAAGCTGTCGTAGAAGGCGTTCTCCTGCACCCTGGCGTGCAGGGTGGAGACGTGGAAGGCCGCGTCCGTCTCCGCGTTCAGCTTGTAGTGGTGCAGCTTGGCGCCCGGCTCCACCCGGATCTCGGTGACGTGGTTCGCCAGGGTGTTCGCCTCGCCGATGCCGACGTGGTGCTCGACCAGCGTGGCCTCGCTGTTCTTGCCGGCGACGATCAGGTGGCGCGGGTGGTAGGCGAGCGATTCGTCGTCGGCGGCGGCCAGATAGACGACCTCGATCGGCTCCTCGATCTTGGCGCCTTCCTCGACGTGCAGAACCAAGCCGTCCTGCATGAACGCGCAGTTCAGGTGGTAGAACGGCTGCTCGTCCTGCCCCTCGGCGATCTGGTCGATCTCCTCGGCCAGCAGGTTGGGCTCGGCCTCCAGCGCCTGGGCGAACGACATCACCTTGGCGCCCTTGGGCAGGCGGCCGAGCGACGACATCTCCGCGCGGAAACGGCCGTTGACGAACACCGCCCGGTGGCCGGCCTGCTCGCCGATCAGGGTCGGCACGCGGTCGAGGCCGAGGCTGGCGGTCATCGTGGTCGCGGGGTGGAAGACCTGCCGCTCCAGCGCGCGCAGGTTGGTGTACTTCCACTTTTCAACCCGCGGGGTCGGGAAGCCCAGCTCGTCGAACCGGGTCATCCCGCGCTCGCGCAGGTTGCTCAGCCACGGCAGGGCGCTGCCCGGCAGGCTGCCGGCGTTGGTGAGCGCCGTGTACTGCTCGTGGAACGGCTGGAGCGCGCTTTCGCTCATCGCGCAAAACCTCTCTCGGGACGCTGTTGGGGACGGGGGATCGCGCCGGTAACGGCGGGGAGGTCCGGCGTTACGCCGCCTTCTCCTCGCCGAACTGCGCGTAGCCCTCCGCTTCCAGCTCGTGCGCCAGGTCCTTGCCGCCGGACTTCACGATCTGGCCCTTGACCATGACGTGCACGTGGTCCGGGACGATGTAGTTCAGCAGCCGCTGGTAGTGGGTGATCACCAGCATCGAGCGCTCCGGGCTGCGCAGCCGGTTGACGCCGTCGGCGACCGTCTTGAGCGCGTCGATGTCGAGCCCGCTGTCGGTCTCGTCCAGGACGGCGAGCTTGGGCTCTAGCGCGGCCATCTGCAGCACCTCGGCGCGCTTCTTCTCGCCGCCGGAGAAGCCGGTGTTGACCGACCGGCGCATCATGTCCTCGGGAATGTTCAGCAGCTTGCAGCGCTCGCGCAGCTGCTTGGTGAACTTCATCGCGTCGAGCTCGTCCTCGCCGCGCGCCTTGCGGATCGAATTCACCGCCTCCTTCAGGAAGGTGGTCATGGTGACGCCCGGAATCTCGACCGGATACTGGAACGCCAGGAACAGCCCGACGGCCGCGCGCTCCTCCGGCTCCATCTCCAGGATCGACTGACCCTGGAACAGCGCGTCGCCGCCGGTCACCTCGTAGCCGTCGCGCCCGGTTAGGACGTGGGCGAGGGTCGACTTGCCCGAGCCGTTCGGGCCCATGATCGCGTGCACCTCGCCCGGATCCATCGAGAGGTTGAGGCCCTTGAGGATCTCGGTCCCCTCGATCTCGGCGCGCAGGTCCTTGATCTCCAGCATCGCCATCGTCGCGTGCTCCTTCGCAAAAAGTCGGGTGCGGGCGCATCCCGCCCGCGCTGTGTTGTTTTGAGTTGCCCCGGCGGGCGGCGGCCGCGCCGGACGCGGCCGCCTGCCTGAACCGGGTCGTTAGCCGACGCTGCCTTCCAGCGAGATGCCGACCAGCTTCTGCGCCTCGACCGCGAACTCCATCGGGAGCTGCTGCAGCACTTCGCGGCAGAAGCCGTTGACCACGAGCGCCACGGCGTCCTCCTCGCTGATGCCGCGCTGGCGGCAGTAGAACAGCTGGTCCTCGCTGATCTTGGAAGTCGTCGCCTCGTGCTCGACACGGGCCTGGTTATTCCGGCTCTCGATGTAGGGCACGGTGTGCGCGCCGCACGTGTCGCCGATCAGCAGGCTGTCGCACTGGGTGAAGTTGTGCGCCCCGTCGGCCTTCGGCGAGACGCGGACTAGGCCGCGGTAAGTCTGGTCGGCGTGGCCGGCGGAAATGCCCTTGGAGACGATCCGGGACTTGGTGTTCTTGCCCAGGTGGATCATCTTCGTGCCGGTGTCGGCCTGCTGGTAGTTGTTGGTGATGGCGATCGAGTAGAACTCGCCCACCGAGTTGTCGCCCTGCAGGATGCAGGAGGGATACTTCCAGGTGACGGCCGAGCCGGTCTCGACCTGGGTCCAGGCGATCTTCGAGTTGTCGCCCCGGCAGGCGCCGCGCTTGGTGACGAAGTTGTAGATCCCGCCGACGCCGTTCTCGTCGCCCGGGAACCAGTTCTGCACGGTGGAGTACTTGATCTCCGCGTTGTCCAGCGCGACCAGCTCGACCACGGCGGCGTGCAGCTGGTTCTCGTCGCGCTGCGGCGCCGTGCAGCCTTCCAGATAGGAGACGCTGGAACCTTCCTCCGCGATGATCAGCGTGCGCTCGAACTGGCCCGTGTTCTCCGCGTTGATGCGGAAGTAGGTCGACAGCTCCATCGGGCACTTCACGCCCTTGGGGATGTAAACGAACGAGCCGTCGGTGAAGACCGCGCTGTTCAGCGTGGCGAAGAAGTTGTCGGAGTAGGGCACGACCGAGCCCAGGTACTGCTTAACCAGATCCGGGTGGTTGTGGATCGCCTCCGACATCGAGCAGAAGATAATCCCCTGCTCCTCCAGCTTCGCCTTGTAGGTCGTGGCGACCGACACGCTGTCGAACACCGCGTCGACGGCCACGCCCGCCAGCATCTCCTGCTCCTGCAGCGGGATGCCCAGCTTCTCGTAGGTCTCCAGCAGCTTGGGATCGACATCGTCGAGCGACTGCGGCCGGTCCTTATCCTGCTTCGGCGCGGCATAGTAGTACGCGTCCTGGAAGTCGATCGGCGGGATGCTGCACTTCTGCCAGGAGGGGTGCTTCATCGTCAGCCAATGGCGGTAGGCCTTCAGCCGCCATTCGAGCATCCACTCCGGCTCTTCCTTCTTCTGCGAGATGAACCGGATGATGTCCTCGTTCAGGCCCTTCGGGGGACGCTCTTCGTCGATCTCCGTGACGAAGCCGTACTTGTACTTCTGCCCCGTGACCTCCTGGACCTGCTCGACCGTCTCGGCGGTAGCACCCATGGCTTGGTCTCCTGCTCTCTAGAGCCTTCGTGTGGGCCGTCCGTTGCGGGTGGCGTGTGCAAGCGCCCGGAAAGCGGCCTTGGTTGTCGTCGTGCGTGCGTCGTCGTCGGTGCGACTGGCGTTGCGTTGTACGTCCCGGCGATCCGCGTTGGATCGGGCGGCGCGTTATTCCGCGACCTGCGCGGCCGTGTCGCGCGCGAAGGCCGGCAAACGCGTCTGCTGGTCGGCGATCAGGTCGGCCAGCGTGACTTGCGAAAGCGCCTGGTGGATCACGTCGTTGACCCGGTCCCAGGTGCCGCGCATCGGGCACAGCGATTCGACCTCGCAGCCGGACCCGCCGTTGTCGACGCAGGCGGTCAGTGCGATCGGCCCTTCCAGCGCGCGGATGATCTCCGCCACCGTGATCTCGCCGGCGGTCCGGCTGAGGGCGTAGCCGCCGCTGGCCCCGCGGTGCGAGTCGACCAGCCCCTCGCGGGTCAGGACGTTCAGCACCTTGGCTACCGTGGGCAGCGGCACGGAGGTGTCGCGGGCGATCTGCTGCGCGCTGCGCAGGCCGTGTCCGCTGCCGTTCATCTGCGACATCACCACCACGGCGTAGTCTGTCAGGCGGTTGAGCCGGAACATTCTGCCTCCCAATCCCGACCGATTTGGTCCGGTATCGGGGAAGCTAAAAGATGGTGGCGGAAAATCAAGCCCAATGACGCATCCGACGATCCCGCGCGATCCCGCGGACGGCACGGCGTTGCGGCGGTGGTGGCCGGGCGGCTGGGGCGGGCGCAACGGTTTCGATCCCGAACCATCGCCGGCCCTCGGCGGCGCAACGGCGGTCCCGGCGGGGATCACGGCTCGTGGTGGGTCAGCACGCGCTCGATGTCGCCGGTCAGGTGCTTGCCGGGCAGCAGCTGGTTGAGCCCGATCCCGACCAGCGCCGACAGCGCCATGCCGGACAGCTCGACCACCTCGCCGATCGGCAGCACCGCCCCGCCGATGCCGACCACCAGCACGACCGAGACGATCGCCAGGTTGCGCTTCTCGCCCAGGTCGACCCGGCCCTCGATCATGGTGCGCAGGCCGCTTGCCGCGATGATCCCGAACAACAGGATCGAAACGCCGCCCATCACCGCCGAAGGGATGGTGTTCAGGAACGCCGAGAAGTTGCCCAGGAAGCCCAGCAGGATCGCCAGCACCGCCGCGCCCGCGATGACGTAGATCGAGAACACCCGGGTGATCGCGAGCACCCCGATGTTCTCGCCGTAGGTGGTGTTGGGCGGCCCGCCCAGGCAGGCGGCCAGCATGGTCGCCACGCCGTCACCGGAGAGCGAGCGGTGCAGGCCGGGGTTCTTCACCGTGTTGCGGCCGATCACCTTGGACAGCACGAACTGGTCGCCGATGTGCTCGGCCACCGTCACCACCGCGACCGGCACCAGCAGGAAGAACACCTCGGGCGGCACGCTGGTCTGCTGGGTCACGAACGGGATCACGAAGTCGGGCGCGCGCACCACGCTGGCCTCGAGCACCGGCGTGACGTCGACCAGCCCGGCCGCCGCGGCGATCGCGTAGCCGGCCAGGATCCCGATCAGCACCGGCAGCATCGACAGGAAGCCGGTCAGGAACACCGCCGCCATGATGGTGATCGCCAGCGTCGCCATCGCCACGCCGAAGTGCAGCGCCGAATAGTCGCCGCCGCCGGCCTGGTTGGTCGCCATGTCGACGGCGGTGGAGGCGAGCGACAGGCCGATCACCATGATCACCGGTCCGACCACGACCGGCGGCAGCAGCTTTAAAAGCCAGCCCACGCCGAAGCCGCGGATCGCTGCCGCCACGATCAGGTAGACCAGCCCGGCGGCGAATGCGCCGACCATCGCGCCGGACACGCCGGCCGCCTTGGCGCCCGCGGTGATCGGCGCGATGAACGCGAACGAGGACCCGAGGTAGGCCGGGATTTGCCCCTTGGTGATCACCAGGTAGGCGAGCGTGCCGAGCCCGCTTGTCACCAGCGCCACGGCCGGGTTCAGGCCGGTCAGCAGCGGCACCAGGATGGTGGCGCCGAACATGGCGAACAGGTGCTGCAGGGAAAGGATCAGCCACTTGCCGCCCGCCGGCCGCTCGTGCAGGCCGACCGCGGGCGTGACCGCCCCGTTCGCCGGGGTGTCGATCCGGTCGCTCATGAAGCAAGGTCCGCTTGGTCGTAAGGTGTCTCGGGCGGCGCCGGCCGCTGGGGCGATCGGGTGCGGCCATGGGATTGGGACGGGGGATTGGGACGGGCTGTCCCAGGGGTGGAGCGCGCCGGAGCCTAGCCAAATCACCGACCGACGCCAACCGCATGATTGGGGCGAAACGGCCCGCGGGCACGCTCGACAGCGGCGGTTGGGATCGACTATCACCGGGCGTTGATGGCCCCCGCGCGCGGCGACCGCCGACGTGGGTCGCCGCCGTGCCCGCCCGTTGGTCCGTTTAGTAAGGTGCGCGCCATGCCCGACATCGTTGCCGGCCGCGACATCACCGTCGTCGAGCATCCCCTGGTCCAGCACAAGCTGACGCAGATGCGCCGCAGGGAGACGCCGACCCCGGAATTCCGCCGCTTGGCGCGCGAACTGTCGCTGCTGCTGGCCTACGAGGTGACCCGCGACATCCCCCTCGACACGGTGGCGATCGATACGCCGGTCGCGCCGATGAACGCGCCCGAGGTCGCCGGGCGCAAGCTGTGCCTGGTGTCGATCCTGCGCGCGGGCAACGGCATCCTGGAGGGCATGCTGGACCTGATCCCGCACGCCCGGGTCGGCCACGTCGGCCTGTACCGCGATCCGGAGACACTGCGGCCGGTCGAATACTACTTCAAGGTGCCAGAGCTGCTGGAGGACCGGCTGACGATCGTCTGCGACCCCATGCTGGCGACCGGCCACACCGCCGCCGCCGCGGTCACCAAACTGAAGCAGCGCGGGGCGGCCAACATCAAGTTCCTGTGCCTGCTGGCCGCGCCCGAGGGGGTCGAGGTGCTGAAGGACGCGCACGACGACGTCCCGATCTTCGCCGCCGCCCTGGACGAGCGGCTGAACGACGACGGCTTCATCGTCCCCGGCCTGGGCGACGCCGGCGACCGCATCTACGGCACGGCTTAGGGCGCCTTACGCGCCCCTATTCGGGGGTTGGCAGGGCGCCGCGGCGGGTCCCCTCTCAGCCTGTAGGGGGAGAGGGACAGGGTCAGGTGGCTCTGCAGAGCCGCCGAAGCTTGGGACGCCTCGGAACTGCACGACCGTTTGAACCTCCTCACCCTGACCCGCTCCTCCCAGCGGCGGAGAGGTGACCGGCCGCCGCGCCCGTGCTCGAGCAAAATCGATGGAGGTCGAATCCACCTTCATCTTGCTCTAACCAACCCCACCCGTCGGCCGCCGGCGTTCGGCGCGCAGCAGCGGCCAGGCGAGCGCGCCGGCCGCGGCACTCATCGCCGCCATCGCCAGGAACGCGCCGCCGCCGGTCACGTCGTACAGCCAGCCCGCGCCCAGCATGGTTGCGCCCATCACGATCCCGCCGGAGGTGCCGGCGTAAACGCCCTGCGCGGTCGCCTGCAGCCCGGGCGGCGCGCTGCGGGCGATGTAGTGCATCGCGCCCAGATGCGCCGCCCCGAAGGTAAACGCGTGCAGCGCCTGCACCGCGATCAGCGGCGCCAGCTCCGTGGTCCAGGCGAGCAGGCCCCAGCGCAGCACGCCGGCCGCTGCGGCCAGCGCCAGCAGGCCGACCGGGCCCAGCCGGGCGAGCAGGGCGGCGCCGGCGGCGAACAGCAGCACTTCCGCGACCACCCCTTCCGACCACAGCCAGCCGACGGTAGCCGGGCTCAACCCGGCGGCCTGCCAGTGCACGGCGGAAAAGCCGTAGTAGACCGCGTGACTTGCCTGTAAGAGCGAGCCGATCGCCAGAAACAGCAGGAACCGCCGCTGGCCCAGCAGCGCGGACAGCGGCGCGCGGCTGGTCCGGTCGCGCGGGCGCGCGACCGGCGGCAGCCCGCGGGCGGCCAGCACCACCAGCACCAGGCCCGCCATCACGCCGTACAGCACGGCATCCGGGTCGAGCCGGGTCAGCAGGTCGCCCACGCCCAGCACGCCCAGGATGAAGGCGAGCGAGCCCCACAGCCGCAGCCGGCCGTAGTCGAAGCCGCGCTCGGCGACCGCCGCCATGGTCTGGCTCTCGCCGATCGGGATGGTGGCGTGGAAGGTCGGGAACAGCAGCAGGTGCACCGCCAGCACCGCCCAGAAGCCGGCCACTTGGGTGAACAGCGCGCCCGCGACCAGCGCCGTCAGCGCCAGGGCCGCCAGCACCGTGCGCCGCCGGCCGGTACGGTCGGCCAGCTGGCCGGCCAGGGGGTTGATCGCCGTCTTCATCCAGGTGCCGAGCGCCAGCACCGTGCCGATTTCCGCCCCGCTCAGCTCCCGGCTTTCCAGGAACACCGGCCAGAACGGCAGGTACACGCCCAGCGTCACGAACACCGCGCCGTAGAACAGCGCGAACGGCATGGCGGCGCGCAGGCGGGCGGGCTCGGGAATCAGCGGACGGGCGGTCATGGCGCGCGCACCATCGGGCGCCCGGTCCCGCCGGTCAACGCGGGCGCGTGCGAGCGGTGCCCGGGCGGCGCGTTGCCCAAACCAAAGGTGTTTCTAAGCAAAACATTAACTTTTCGCGCGTGTACTTCGGACCATCGCTGCGTCCCCCGGCCGGGCAGGGCGGGATGGGCACTCGGACGCGGGCTAAGGAGACATCGCATGTTTGATCTGACGTCCCGGCTGCGCGCCGGTGCCGCCGCCCTTCTGGCCGGTTGCTTGGCCGGTTCGCTGGGCGCAGCCGCAATTGCCGGTCCCGCCGCCGCGGCGGACCAGGTTCCGCCCAGTTACGTCGAGCAGGTGCGCGCCTGGAGCCAGGATCCGACGGTCCTGATCACCCTGCGCGCCTGGAACCAGAAGCACGCCGCCCTGACCCAGGCCGAGATCGAGCGGCTGGACCAGGACTGGCGCGCCCAGACGAACAGCGCGCAAAAGCCGTTGATCGCCGAGATCCTGGGCGCGCCGCTGTCGTCGCTGCTGCTGCGCCATCAGGCGGACAGCGGCGGTGAGCTGATCGAGGCGTTCGTGATGAGCCGGCACGGCCTCAACGTCGGGCAGAGCGCCGTCACCAGCGACTACTGGCAGGGCGACGAAGCCAAGTTCCAGCAGAGCTTCGGCCGCGGCGCCCGGGCGGTGCACTTCGGCGCGGTCGAGGTGAAGGACAGCGGCCGGCGCGCGCAGCAGGTCAGCCTGACCATCACCGATCCCAAGACCGGCGAGCCGATCGGGGCGATCACGGCCGAATTCGACCTCGACCTGATCGCCCTGACCTCGGGCAGCTAACCCCAGAGCGCCGAGGGTAGGCCCACCTCCCGCCGTGAATCCTGCCCTCGCATGAAGACCCGAGGGCGGGGGTCAGCCGTCGGGCAGGCCGTTTTGAGCCGCCTGCGTGCTGCCCGCATCGCGTGTTTTCCCGTCCCCGCCGAGCGACCGGAGCCCAAAAGCCATGATCGCGCGTATCCAGAACCAAAGCGTCTCCCGAAAGATCCTGTTGTCCTTCGGCCTGCTGCTGATCCTCAGCATCGGCGTGATGGGCTTCATCATGCTGCAGATTTCGGGCGCCGATACCGCCCGCCAGGAAGCCGCGCAAACCAGCCGCATGATGACCGCCCTGGACCACGTCGAGGCGGCGGTTCGCGACCAGCAGAACGGCATCCGCGGGTTCCTGATCAGCGGCGATTCCGGGAAGTTGAGCAGCTACGAAACCGGCACGAACGCCTACGCCGAATGGATCGACAGGCTGCGCGCCAGCCTCGCGGGCACGGACTACGCCGGCCGGGTGGACGAGATGGACGCGGCCGTGACGCGCTGGGTGTCCGAGGTCGCCGAGCCGCAAATCCGGCTGATGCAGCATCCGGACACCGTGCCGCAGGCCCGCGCGATGGAGGCGACCGGCAGCGGCGCCGAGGCGCTGCAGACCTTCGCCCGGATCGAGAACGAGCTGCGCCAGGCCGGCGCGGCGCGCATGGACGCCCGCAGCGCCGCCCAGGACGCGGCCTTCGCGCGGGTGTTCGCGGTCACGGCCGGCGGCACGCTGGCGCTGCTGGGGGCCGCGATCGCGTTCGGCATCGCGCTCACCCGCCTGATCGGCCGCCCGCTCGGGCGGATGACCCAGGCGATGACCAACCTGGCGAACGGCGACCGCGACACCGCGATCCCGGATACCGACCGGGCGGACGAGTTCGGCGGCATGGCCAAGGCCGTGCAGGTGTTCAAGGAGTCGATGGAGAAGGCCGAACAGCTCGCCCGCAGGACCGCCGAGGAGCAGGAGCAGAGGGCCCAGCGCGCGCAGCGGGTGGAGCAGCTGTCCGGCAACTTCGAGCAGGCGGTCGGCGCGTTGGTGCAGCGGGTCTCCAATTCGACGGATCAGCTGGCCCAGACCGCGAACTCGCTGTCCAGCCTGGCCGAGGAGACCGAGCGCCAGGCGACCGATGCCGCCAGCACCGCCGACCAGGCATCGAGCAACGTCGACGCGGTGGCAAGCGCCTCCGAGCAGCTCGCCTCCTCGATCGAGGAGATTTCACGCCAGATGGGTCAGTCGAGCGAGATCGCCGGTAAGACCAGCACCGAGGCCGGGCAGGCCAACGAAGTCGTCCAGGCGCTGAACAGCCGCGCGCAGGAGATCAGCGAGGTGGTCGGCCTGATCAACGAGATCGCGGAGAAGACCAACCTGCTGGCCCTCAACGCCACGATCGAGGCGGCGCGGGCCGGCGAGGCCGGCAAGGGGTTCGCCGTGGTCGCGCAGGAGGTCAAGCAGCTGGCCAACCAGACCGCCAAGGCGACCGGCGACATCGGCAGCCAGATCCAGTCGATGCAGACCGCCACCGGCTCCGCGGTCGAGGCGCTCGAGCGGATCATCGGCCGGGTCGGCGAGATCAACGAGATCACCACGGCGGTCGCGTCCGCGGTGGAGGAGCAGCAAGCCGCGACCGCCGAGATCGCACGCAACGTCGAGCAGGCGGCGACCGGGGCTAGCGAGGTCTCGCGCACCATCTCCCAGGTCAGCGACGCCGCCGCGACCAACGGCCAGAGCGCCCAGGACGTCTCCGCCGCGACGACCGAGCTGTCGCGCGAAACCGACACCCTGCGTCAGGAGCTCGACGGCTTCCTGACCGGGATACGGGCGGCGTGACAATATCGCGCCCGAGCCCATATACTGCGGTACGAGAGTTGAAAAGGGACCGTGGTGCCGATGGGCGCTCGCGTAAGAGATCAGCGTAAACGAGTGGTTCGCGCTAGCGCATCGCTAAATGCGTTCGGCGCATCTAAAGGCCCAAGGGACCCTAATGTGCCGCGGCGGTCGGAGAATGCCTTCCCGCACACGGACCCGGGGCACAGACCTCACCAAATGGACCCCCAGATTTACCGGGAGATGGAGGCTCCGCCCTCCTCTGGCTTGCGTGCGATCGTGTTGTGCGGGCTGGGTGCCGGCGCCGGGTTTTTGGTGTCCGAGGTCTTAAGCGCCCGTTTCGATTGGTCTGCGCTCGGCCTGATCGCCCTACTAGCAATCTTGCTGGTTGCTGTCGAAAGGGCTGTCTACGGCGCTCAACTCATCGCCCAGACTCTTAGGCTGCAGCGCCAAACGGAACGGGACCTCTCGCGTTTAAGGGACCTGACAGCCGTGTCATCGGCGGACTAAAAACGTTTGCCTCTGCCGCATTCCTTGCCGTCCCCGGGCACAGCGTCCGGTCGGTATCTCCGCCGGGCTATTATCCAATCTCATCTCCCGGAACTGGAGCGCGATCACAAGTGTGCGAAGCGGAAGGTTGGGTATGCCAGCCTCGCGCTTGGTATTTCGGCTTTTACTCTCTTCGGGGCGGCTCTTGCGTTCTGGCGCGTGCTGCTTGAGTTTTGGCTTGGCCACGATGTGTTTACGGCGTTCTGGTTTTGGGCCAGCGCGGTTCCGGGTGTAATCAGTCTGGCCGGCCTGAGCCTATAGGTCGGCCGGTTGGTCGACGCCAATCGCGAACGGCGGCACCTCGCTGCGGAAGTGCGTTTCTGCGTGAACGAGTTGCAGCGTCCCTGAGACCGGATGATCTAAACCGGCTTGACCAGCGCGTGGCGCTTCTTGCCGGCGGAGACCTTGACCACGCCCTCGTCGCTCACGTCCGCGAGGGTCACGGTGTGGTTCTGGTCGGCGACCTTGGCGTCGTTGACCCGCGCGCCGCCGGCCTTGATCAGGCGCCGGGCCTCGCCGCCGCTCGCTGCCATGCCGGCCTCGCGCAGCAGCTCGAACAGCGGCACGCCCTCGCTCAGACGCGCGCGGGCGACCTCGATGACCGGCAGATCCTGGCCCAGCGCCTTCTCCTCGAACACCTGCCGGGCGGTCTCGGCCGCGCTGTCGGCGGCCGCTTCGCCGCGGCACAGCTTGGTCGCCTCGTAGGCCAGCATCTTCTTGGCTTCGTTGATCTCCGCACCCGGCAGCGCCTCCAACTCCCGGATGCGGGCATCGTCCAGCTCGGTGAACAGCCGCAGGAAGCGGCCGACGTCGGCGTCCTCGGTGTTGCGCCAGTACTGGTAGTAGTCGTAGTGCGTGCAGTCCGCCTCGTTGAGCCAGATCGCGCCCTGCGCGGTCTTGCCCATCTTGGCGCCGGAAGCGGTGGTCAACAGCGGCGTGGTCATGCCGAACAGCTCCGCGCCGTCGACCCGGCGGGTCAGCTCGACTCCGCCCACGATGTTGCCCCACTGGTCGGAGCCGCCCATCTGCAGCCGGCAGCCGTAGTTCCGGTACAGCTCCAGGAAGTCGTAGGCCTGGAGCACCATGTAGTTGAATTCCAGGAAGGTCAGCGGCTGTTCGCGCTCCAGGCGCAGGCGCACGTTGTCGAAGCTCAGCATCCGGTTGACCGAGAAGTGCCGGCCATAGTCGCGCAGGAAGGCGATGTAGTTGATCTCGCGCAGCCAGTCGTCGTTGTTGACCATGACCGCGTCGGTCGGTCCGTCGCCGAACGTCAGGAACTGCCGGAAGATCGATTTGATCCCGGCCATGTTGTCCTGGATCTGCGCGTCGGTGAGCAGCTTGCGCTGTTCGTCCTTGCCCGACGGATCGCCGACCTTGGTGGTGCCGCCGCCCATCAGCACGATCGGCTTGTGGCCGCACTTCTGCAGCCAGCGCAGCGTCATGATCGAGACCAGCGAGCCCACGTGCAGGCTGGGTGCGGTGCAGTCGAACCCGATGTAGGCCGGCACCGGCGCGCTTTCGGACATCACCCGGTCCAGCCCGTCCCAGTCGGTCGTCTGGTACAGGTAGCCGCGATCCTGCGCGACCCTCAGGAAATCGGATTTGGGCGGCTGGCTCATGGCGATGCGGTCCGTCGTGTCGTAAATTGGGTGGGTCAAGCGCATGGTTGCGGCGGCGGGGCGCAGTTAGCACACTCGCCCGACCTTGCCAATTCGCCCGCGTTGGCCCCGGGCGCGCGGGCCGTCCGCCTCCTTCGACGCTGTCCACAGCCATCGTTCTTCGCCGATGCCCGACACCGCCCCCCGCCGCCTCGCGCTCGGCCTGATGAGCGGGACCTCACGCGACGGCATCGACGCCGCGTTGCTGGAGACCGACGGCCAGACGTTCGTGCGGGCGGGCGCCTGGCACTCCGCCGCCTATCCGGAAGCCTTCCGGCAGCGGCTGGCCGATGCGATCGCCGGACGCGGGGACATGGATACGGTGGAACGCGAGCTGACCGACCGGCACGCCGCGGCGGTCGACGCCCTGCTGGCCAAGGCGGGCGTGCCGGTACGGGCCGTCCGGGCGATCGGCTTCCACGGCCATACGGTGGCGCACGACCCGGCGATCCGGATGACCCGGCAGATCGGCGATTCCGGCCGCCTGGCGCGGCAGACCGGGATCGACGTGGTCGGCGATTTCCGGCTGGCCGACGTGGCGGCGGGCGGGCAGGGCGCGCCGTTCGCGCCCTATTACCACCGCGCCCGGGCGACCGGGCTGGACCGGCCGCTGGCGGTTCTGAACCTGGGCGGGGTCGGCAACGTCACTTGGCTGGGCCGGCGGTTCCACGAGATCCTGGCGTTCGACACCGGGCCGGGGAACGCGCTGCTGGACGACCTGGTCGCGGCGCGCACGGGCCGGGGCTACGACCGGGACGGCGAACTGTCGGCGACCGGGCAGGTGGACCGGGCGGCGCTGGCGGCGATGCTGGCGCATCCCTTCTTCGACCGCGCGCCACCCAAGTCGCTCGACCGCGACGACTTCACCGGCGCGGCGGTCGCCGACCTGGCCGACGCCGACGCGGCGGCGACCCTGGCGGCGTTCACCGCGGAGAGCGTCGCACGCGCCTGCGGCCAGCTGCCGGAGCGGCCGGTGGGCTGGCTGGTCACCGGCGGCGGCCGGCACAACCCGACGCTGATGCGCATGCTGGCCGCGCGCCTGGACGCGCCGGTAGAACCGGTGGAGGCGGTCGGTTGGGACGGCGACGCGCTGGAAGCGCAGGCGTTCGCCTATCTCGCCGTCCGCTCGTTGCAGGGCCTGCCGCTGTCCGGCCCGACCACGACCGGCGTGCCGAACGAGATGCCCGGCGGCAAGCTATACGCCGCTCGAAACGCCCGTTAGCCAAGAGCTGAAAGGTAGAAACACCTTTCAGCATCTTGCCCTGTCTTCAGGCTGTTACAGCAGAGTGCACGATGAAGGCCGGTTCAGCTTTCATCGTCGGTGCACTAATCCGCCGGGTCGGCGGCGGTGTCGGCGAGTTCGGGGACGTTGGACTGAAGGTAATCCGCGATGTTCTCGTTCAGCTCGTCGAGCTTGTGGGTGAAGAAGTGGTTCGCGGCCTGGACGATCCGGTAATCCACCGTGATGTCGCGCTGCTGGCTGAGCTTGTTGACCAGCTTCTGCACCGAGGGTTCGGGCACCACGTCGTCCTTGTCGCCCTGCAGGATCAGGCCCGAGGCGGGGCAGGGCGCCAGGAAGGTGAAGTCGAACATGTTGGCCGGCGGCGCCACCGAGATGAAGCCGTTGATCTCCGGCCGGCGCATCAAGAGCTGCATGCCGATCCACGCGCCGAACGAGAAGCCGGCGATCCAGCAGCTGCTCGAGCCCGGGTTGTAGGTCTGCAGCCAATCGAGCGCGCTCGCCGCGTCCGACAACTCGCCCTCGCCGCGGTCGAACTCGCCCTGGCTGCGCCCGACGCCGCGGAAGTTGAAGCGCAGTACCGAGAAGCCTTGCCGCGCGAACGTCTGGTAGATGTTGTAGACGACCTTGTTGTTCATTGTGCCGCCGTGCTGGGGATGCGGATGCATCATCAGCGCGATCGGCGGCTTTTCCCCGCGGCCGTGCTGGTAGCGGCCCTCCAGGCGGCCTTCGGGGCCGGGAAAGATAACGTCAGGCATCGAGCTCCCAATCCTGTGTCTTCGCGACACGTCGAAGCGAACGGCCGCGCGGCGTGCGGGGCCGGGCCCAGGCCGCGCGGGTGGCGCGCTTGATCGCCCCGGCGGGGCATATTATATCCGTCGAAACCCGTCGATTCCGGCGAGCCGTGCCGGCTGGTCCGCGTTGTCACCGCGACTCCGGCGCGAGGGCGGGGAAAATAGCACGACGGTCAAAGCCATGTTCAAGTCTCTGCGGGACGAAGTCGACGGGATGATGGCGCGCGACCCAGCCGCGCGCTCCCGCCTGGAAGTGGTGCTCTGCTATCCCGGATTCCAGGTCCTGGTCGCCTACCGGCTGGCGAACTGGCTGTGGCGCAGCGGTTTGCGTCTGCCGGCGCGGTTCATCTCGCACCTCGGCCGGATGCTGACTGGGATCGAGATCCACCCGGGTGCGAAGATCGGGCGCAACCTGTTCATTGATCACGGCATGGGTGTGGTGATCGGCGAGACGTCCGAGATGGGCGACAACGTCACCCTGTACCACGGCGTTACCCTGGGCGGCGTGTCGCCCAGCGAGGACAGCGATTCCCAGCGCGAGCAGAAGCGCCACCCAACCCTGGGCAACGGGGTGATCGTGGGCTCCGGCGCGCAGGTGTTGGGTCCGGTGCGGGTCGGCGAAAACGCCCGGATCGGCGCCAACGCGGTGGTCGCCAAGGACGTCGGCGCCGGCCAGACGATGGTCGGCATTCCGGCCAAGCCCGTGCAGGTGCACGGCGCGTCGGCGTCGGAAGAAAAGTTCGTCGCCTATGGCACGCCGACCGGCGAACTGCCCGACCCGGTCGCCCGTGCGATCGACGGCCTGTTGCAGGAAGTGCACGGCTTGCGCGCCCGGGTGAACGAGCTGGAAAGCCAGGCGGAAGCGCAGCAGCAGCGGGTTTCCGGCGTCGAGGACCAGGACGAGCAGGCAAGCGAGCAGCCGGACCGGATCACCGGCAAGTGCTAGCGCAGGCCGCCTGACCGGGCGGGGTCACTGCCCGGTCAGTCTGGGTCGAACGCAGCCGCCACGCGCAGTTGCGGGTGTGTGGGCGCGCCTCGATGATTTTGCTCTAGAGACCCTACGTCGTGTGGGTTTATCCTTGGGCCCTGCTGTGGCCCAAGCGCTGCGACGCGCGGGATCGCTTCCGCTGGCCTGGGCGTCAGCGGTACGGGTACACGTGCGCGAAACGGAGACCGAACGACATGAAGTTGAGTGCCAAGGGTCGCTACGCCGTGATGGCGATGTGCGACCTGGCGGGACAGAGCGGCGGCAAGCCGATCGCGCTGGCCGATATCGCCGAGCGGCAGGAAATCTCGCTATCCTACCTGGAGCAGTTGTTCGCCAAGCTGCGCCGGGGTGGGCTGGTGCGCAGCGTGCGCGGGCCGGGCGGCGGCTACCTGCTGGCGCACGGCGCCGACGACACCAGGATCGCCGACATCATCCTGGCGGTCGACGAGCCGATCCAGACCACCCGCTGCACGCCCGGTCAGCCGTTCGGCTGTCGCTCCAACAACCAGCGCTGCCTGACCCACGAGCTGTGGGAGGCGCTGGGCAACCAGATCTACCTGTTCCTGGCCTCGGTCTCGCTGGGCGACGTGGTCGCCGGCCGGATCGCCGCCGACCAGTTGGCCCGGCCGGAAGACGCCGTGCGTCCGCTGGCCGCCCAACAGTAGCGCGTCCGCCCCGCAATGCCGGTCTACCTCGACCATAACGCGACCGCGCCGGTCCGTCCGGAAGCCCTGGCGGCGATGACCGCGGCGTTGAACCAGGTCGGCAACGCTTCCTCCGTGCACCGCTACGGCCGCGATGCGCGCCGCCGGGTCGAGGATGCGCGCGAAGCGGTCGCCGGCCTGATCGGGGTGCGGCCGGGCGACCTGGTCTTCACCAGCGGCGGCACGGAAGCCAACAACACCGCGCTGCGCGGCCACGGCCAGGCGCGCACGCTGGTGTCCGCCGGGGAGCACGAGGCCGTGTTGCAGGCGCGCGCCGACGCCGAGACGATTGAGCTCACCCCGGCCGGGACGGTCGACCTGGACGCGCTGGACGCTGCGCTGGCCGCGGACCGCCGGCCGGCGCTGGTGTCGGTCATGCTGGCCAACAACGAGACCGGCGCGATCAACCCGGTCGACCGCGTGGTCGAGATCGCCCGCAAGCACGGCGCCCGGGTGCACTGCGACGCCGTACAGGCGCCGGGGAAGATCGCCGTCGACGCGCAGGCGCTGGGCGTCGATCTGCTCACCGTGTCCGGGCACAAGCTGGGCGGTCCGCAAGGCGCGGGCGCGCTCGCGGTGCTGGACGGCCGGCCGCTCACGCCGCTCGTCACCGGCGGCGGGCAGGAGCGCAAGCAGCGCGCCGGCACCGAGAACGTCCCCGCGATCGCCGGCTTCGGGGCGGCGGCGGCGGCCGCGCAGGCGGACCTGGACCGGATCGCCGGCCTCGCCGCTTGGCGCGACCGGCTGGAGGCGCAAGCGCGCGCGCTGTGCCCGCAGGTCCAGATCCACGGCGCGCCCGCGCCGCGCCTGCCCAATACCAGCTGCCTGGGCCTGCCGGGCGTGCGGGCGGAAACGCAGGTGATGGCCCTCGATCTCGCCGGGGTGGCGGTCTCCTCCGGCGCCGCCTGCTCGTCCGGCAAGGTTCACGCCAGCCACGTCCTGCGCGCCATGGGCGTGGCGGAGGCCGACGCCGAAAGCGCGATCCGCGTCTCGCTCGGCTGGACCAGCGCGGCGGCAGACGTCGACGCGTTCCTCGATGCCTGGGCCAGGCTGGTGCGCAAGCACGGCCTGGCTGCCGACGCGGCATAGAGGGTGCTTGCAGGCCACGCCAGTCCCCATTCGGCCGCTCCGACCGCGGAAGACGGCCTTATCTTATTGAAGAACCGAAAACCTCCTGAGGCGCTTTACCAAGTAAAGCGCCTCAGGAGGGCGCTGACGGCTGCCGAAGCGCCCGCGCCCCAATCACCAGCGCCGGCCGAGACCGTCCCGGCGGCAGCCCTTCCGGCGGCAACCCCGGCCGCGGCACCTGCCGGACCGCCCGGGTCGGTTGGAATTGCGGTCAGAACGCTTAGTTTCACCGTGTGATGCCCAGCGGCCAATCCCCGGTTTGACGCGGTCAAGGAGTGCAGCGAGACCATGACGGAGGCCGAGCAGGCACGTCCGATCTACCTGGACTACCAGGCGACCACGCCGGTCGATCCGCGCGTGGCGGAGGCGATGTGGCCGTACTTCACGCAGGCCTTCGGCAATCCGCACAGCGTCCACCACAGCTACGGCCGGGAGGCCGAGGACGCGGTCGAGGCGGCGCGCGCGGAGGTCGCGCGGCTGATCGGCGCGGAGCCGCGGGAGATCGTGTTCACCTCCGGCGCGACCGAGAGCAACAACACCGCGATCAAGGGCGCCGCGCGCTTCCACGGGCCGATGGGCAAGCGCCATGTCGTCACCGTGGCGACCGAGCACAAGTGCGTGCTGGAAAGCGCGAAGGCGCTGCAGAAGGACGGGTTCGAGGTCGAGATCCTGCCGGTCGAGCCGGACGGGCGGGTCGATCTGGACCGGCTGGCCGCGGCGATCCGGGACGACACGGCGATCGTCTCCGTGATGGCGGCGAACAACGAGATCGGGGTGCTGCAGCCGCTGGCCGAGATCGGTCGGCTGTGCCGCGACAAGCGCGTCCTGTTCCACAGCGACGCCGCGCAGGCGGTCGGCAAGGTCCCGGTCGACGTCAACGAAATGGCGATCGACCTGCTGAGCCTGTCCGGCCACAAGCTGTACGGGCCGAAGGGAATCGGCGCGCTTTACGTGCGCCGCCGGCCGCGCGCGCGGATCGCCCCGCTGCTGGACGGCGGCGGTCAGGAGCGCACGCTGCGCTCCGGCACCGTGCCGGCGCCGCTGGTGGTCGGGCTGGGCGAGGCGTGTCGCCTGGCGAACGCCGAGATGACGGCGGAGGCCGAGCGCCTCGGCGCGCTGCGCCAGCGGTTGTGGGACGGGTTGCGCGGGCACGTCCCGGATGCCTACGTCAACGGCAACTGGGAAGCGCGGCTGCCCGGCAACCTGAACGTCAGCGTGCCGGGGCTGGACGCGGAGACGCTGATCGCCGCCACGCCGGGGGTGGCGTACTCCACCGCCTCCGCCTGCTCCAGTACCTCGGTCGAGCCGTCGTACGTCCTGAGCGCGCTGGGGCTCGGCGACCGCGACGCGGCGGCGTCGATCCGGCTCGGCCTGGGGCGGATGACGACGCGGGCGGAGGTCGACCGGGCCGCCGAGGCGATCGGCCGCACCGCCGCGCGCCTGCGCGCCGAGGGGGCCGGACAGCTGGCGGACACGACGGCGGGCTAGGAACGCTTCGCCGCACGGGTGCACGGCGCTCGCGGTCCTGCCCGCGGGCGACGCCGCCGATGCCGCGCCGCTTTATCCCAGGCATGCGACACGCCGGTCGGCTGGATGCGAAATCGCCTCTGGCAGACGGGTGGGGCGGTCGGCTAGACAGCGCGGTGGCTCAAGCCGCGCCGGTCCAAGACTGGTCGTGAGCCTGGGTGCCGACGCCCGGGCCGCCGGTCGCAGGACGGCCCGCCGCACCACCCGCAACCGCGAAACAAGACGACGAGACAACGAGGTCGAATACCGCCATGCCGAAGATGACCTTCATCGAGAAGGACGGGAACCACAAGGTGGTCGATGCGCCGGTGGGCCTGTCGGTGCTGGAGATCGCGCACCGCAACGGCATCGATATGGAAGGGGCCTGCGAGGGCGCGCTCGCCTGCTCGACCTGCCACGTCATCGTCGAAAAAAAGTGGTTCAAGAAGCTGGACGAGCCGACCGAGGACGAGGAGGACATGCTCGACCTCGCCTTCGGTCTGACAAAGACCTCCCGGTTGGGCTGCCAGATCGTGATGCGCGAGGAGCTCGACGGTCTGGTCGTGCAGCTGCCGGAGCAGGTCACCAACTGGATGGACTAAAGCAAGATGCTGAAAGGTGAAGCCACCTTTCAACTGAATCTTGCTCTCTCTCCAAGCAGTTAGAGTAAAATTCACGATGCAGGTCGCCTCGACCTCCATCGATTTTGCTCTAGCCGGGTTCAGGAGCAGCGCAATGGCCGATCCGCACGCGAACGCCCCAGGCCCGATCGCCGCGAACAGCGTCGCGGCGGCGTTGCGGCGGGCCTGCGCGGACGACTGGGCCGCCTACGTCAACCACGCCTTCGTCCGCCGGCTGGCGGACGGGACGTTGGCGACGGCCAGCTACAAGCACTTCCTGATCCAGGACTATCTGTTCCTGCGCCAGTTCGCGCGCGCCTGGGCCCTGGCCGCCTATAAGGCCAGCGACCTGCGGGAAATGCGCGCCGCTTCCCAGACGGTCGACGCGCTGATCAACCAGGAACTGCAGCTGCACGTGGAGACCTGCGCTGGCTGGGGCATCTCCGAGGACGCGATGGCGGCCACGCCGGAAGCGCGCGCCAACATGGCCTATACCCGGTTTGTGCTGGAAACCGGGCTGGCGGGCGATCTGCTCGACCTGCTGACCGCGCTGGCGCCCTGTGTGATCGGCTACGCCGAGATCGGCGCGCGCCTGGCGGCCGATCCGGACACGGTGTGGGACGGGAACCCGTACCGGGAGTGGCTGGAGCTTTATTCCGGCGACGCGTTCCAGGAGGTTGGCCGCGGTGCCTGCGCCCAGCTCGATCGGATCGCGCAGGCCCGGATCGGCGGCGACGTCACGCAGAGCCCGCGCTGGGCGGAGCTGTGCCGGATCTTCGACCAGGCGACGCGGCTTGAGATCGGCTTCTGGGACATGGGGCTGCACCGGGAAACCTAGGGCAAGCTCGCGCCCGGCTGCCTGATCTTTGCCCGGTCGGGCCGCGCTGGCCTTTTGCCGGCCGCATGGCTATCTCCAGGGCATAGGCGTCGCATCCCGCGTGCGTGTTAAGACCGCAGCCCAAATGCCCGAATCCCACACCTCCACCCGGTCGGCCGACCGTCCCGCCAGCGCCGCGCGGCATGCCACGCTCCCCGCGCCCAAGCGCAAGGTCTGGCTGGACGGGGCGCTGGCCCCCTACACGCTGCGGCCCTGGTTCGACCGGTTTCTGCTGAAGTGGGTGACCAAGACCTATTTCCCGCTGTCGCGCGGCTGGGCGGCGGCGCGCTGGGCGGACGGCGACGTCGACGCCCTGCGCGCGGAGCTTGGGCGCTGCGGCGTGCGGGCGCCCAAGGAGGCGCTGCTCACCAAGCTCGCCGCGGCGCTGCCGCCGGCCGAACGGGCCTACCGCGACGCCGTGGCCGACTGGGAAGCCGCGTTCCATGCCGCCCGGCCGCCAGCGGATGCGCAGCTGGTGGCGGGCGAACGCCGCCGCGAACGCGCCGCCCAGCGGCTGATGGCCCAGCGTGCCTGGGTGGTGCCGATCCACCGGCGCGGCCGGTTGCCGGCGGTGGCGTTCGACATTCGTGACGCGCGCGCGGTCGTGGCCGCCCACGGCGCCCGCGCCGACGGCGACGTGGGCGCGTTTCCGGCGCCGGAAACGCCAATCGTGCGGCACAGCCATCGCGTCCCGGGGCCGGACGGCCCGGTCAGCTGGATCGACTGGCCGGCGCCGATGGCGGGCGTGCGCGACTTTCCCGCGGGCGACCGGGTACGCGCCCGGGTGGTGGAGCCGATGGACCGGCCGGATCCGCCCACGTTCATCCATCTGCACGGCATCGGCATGGAGCCGGAAATGCTGGTCGCCCAGCGCGACACCGTGCTGGAAATGGCGCGCCGGCACGCCGTCCGGGTGGTCCGGCCGGAGGGACCGTGGCACGGCAGCCGGATGGCCGCCGGCTTCTGGGGCGGCGAGCCGGCGCTGGCGCACGCCCCGCTGGGTTGGCTCGACCTGGTGCAGGCCTGGGTGGCGGAGGTCGCCCAGCTGGTCGCCTGGGCGCGCGCGACCTCGGCCGGGCCGGTCGCGATCGGCGGGCTGTCCCTGGGCGCGCTCAATTCGCAGGTGGCCGCGGCCGCCGCGCGCGACTGGCCGTCCGCGATGCGGCCGGATGCGCTGTTCCTGTGCATGACCAGCGGCGACATGCTGCAGGTCGGCTTCGAGGGCGCGATGGCGAAGGGACTGGGCGCCCTGCAGGCGGTCCGCGCGGCCGGCTGGGACCACGACGCCCTGACCCGGTTCCGCCCGCTTTTGGAGCCGCACGGCGCGCCCGTGATGCCGGCCGACCGGATCGTCATGCACCTGGGTCGGATGGATGCGGTAATGCCGTTCGACGGCGCGCGCGCACTCGCCACCCGCTGGGGCGTGCCGCAGCACAACCTGTTCACGCCCAGACGCGGCCACTTCACCGCGCCGATGGCGCTCCATATCGACCCCGCGCCGCTGGACCGGCTGGCGGCGGTGCTGAACCGGCTTTAGGGTCGCCGGTCCCCTCCGCCTTACTCACCCCTCATCCCAGTGGAGGAGAGGGGACTTTCCAGAGGAGGAGAGACGGCTACTTGCCCCGGTTCCAACCGAAAGCGCGTGGGCGATGGCCGTTGGGCCGTCTCGGTGTTATATCGCGCCCCAGAACGCGCCATTACGAATGAGACGAGCGAACACACGATGACCGATCTCGGCTTCGACAAGCCGGCCAGCCGGACCCGCGTGGTGGTGGCGATGAGCGGCGGGGTGGACAGTTCGGTCACCGCCGCGCTGCTGGCGCGCGCGGGCTACGAGGTGGTCGGCGTCACCCTGCAGCTGTACGACCACGGCGCGGCGGTGGGCAAGAAGGGCGCCTGCTGCGCCGGCCAGGACATCTACGACGCCAAGCGCGTCGCCGACCGCTTGGGCGTGCCGCACTACACCCTGGGCTACGAGGACCGTTTCCGCGAAAGCGTGATCGACGCCTTCGCCGACAGCTATCTGAACGGCGAGACGCCGATCCCGTGCGTGCGCTGCAACCAGACGGTCAAGTTCCGCGACCTGCTGGGAACCGCGCGCGAACTGGACGCCGACGCGCTCGCGACCGGCCACTACGTGCGCCGGGTGATCGGCGAGGCGCGCGCCGAACTGCACAGCGCGGTCGATGCCAGCCGGGACCAGAGCTACTTCCTGTTCGCCACCACGCAAGCGCAGCTCGACTTCCTGCGCTTCCCGCTGGGCGGCCAGCCGAAGGACGAGACCCGCCGGCTGGCCGAGGAACTGGGCCTGAGAATCGCCGACAAGCCGGACAGCCAGGACATCTGCTTCGTCCCCGACGGCGACTACGCCAGCGTGGTCGAGAAGCTGCGCCCGGGCGCCTGCGACCCGGGCGAGATCGTCGACCGCAGCGGCAACCTGCTGGGCCGCCACGACGGCATCATCCATTTTACCGTCGGCCAGCGCCGCGGCCTCAAGCTCGGCAACATGGGCGAGCCGATGTACGTGCTCGCGATCCAGCCGGAGAGCAACCGCGTCGTCGCCGGGCCGAGGCGCGCGCTCGCCCGCGATCTGGTGCACCTGCGCGAGCTCAACTGGCTGGACGGCGAGGCGCCCGCGGTCGGCCGGCCGGTCGCCGTCAAGCTGCGTTCGGCGATGCCGGCGGCATCCGCGCGCGTCGCGGCGGTGGGCGCGGGCGGCCTGAGCCTGCAGCTCGACGATCCGCAGTACGGCGTGTCTCCGGGCCAGGCGGCCGTGTGCTACGACGGCACCCGCGTCCTGGGCGGCGGCTGGATCGAGTCGGCCGAGCTGACGGCCGCCAACGCGCCGGCCGACGTCACCCCCGACCGCGCCGCCGCCCCGGCCTGAGCCGCCGCGCGCTTCCGGCGGGGTTGGCCGCACGCGCCGGCCTGCCTATGTCGCACGAGGAGGCGCGTCGGGCGAAGCTTGACAGGGCAAAGCCCGCCGCCCTATACGCGCATGCGCGCCGAACGGGGCGGTCCTCCCGCAACGGTGAATCAGCCCCTTCGTGGCGACAGTCCTCTGGGGCGGGGTAGCTCAGCTGGTTAGAGCACGGGAATCATAATCCCGGTGTCGGGGGTTCAAGTCCCTCCCCCGCTACCAACAGAAGCCCGCTAAGTCAGGCACTTAGCGGGCTTTCTTGTGAGTAGGTTTTAGGTCAGTTGAAAGCCTCAAGATAGGCGCGGGTCTTATATACTAAGAATTCTGGTTTCGGGGGTTCAAATCCCTGTGTCGCTACCAGTAACGGGAGCCCGCTACACCTCAGATCTGGCGGGTTTTTTCGTGCCCGTACCCCGCCTGCGCCCCGCAATCGTCATAGTTGAGCGCTGGCCAGCGGCGCCGTGATCGGTGACTCTGGCGGCTGTCAGGGACCATGCGACAGGGAGCGATTTCATCATGCGCAAGGCGATCGCTGCCGCGGGCGTGCTCGGGCTTCTGGTTGTGGCCGGCGGGCTCGGCTTCGAGGCCTATGCCGACCGGCAGATCAAGCAGGCGCTGGACGCCTGGCGGGCCGAGCTGCCGGCGGGCACCGAGCTGTCCTACGGCCGGATCGAGGCGGCGGGGGCCGACGGCGCGGTGCTGCACGCCGTGCGCTTCCGGACCGACCGGATGCCCCAGCCGGTCGCGGTGCGCGCCGAGCGCCTGCGCATCGAAGAGGTCACGTTCGACGGCGATCTGCTGCGGCGCGTCGGCCAGTTCGACTTCCAGGACGCGGTCGTGGAGAGCCTGGGCGGCACGCTGCGCGTGGCGGACGGCGACGGCCGTGACGTCGGCTTCACCGACGACTACCGGGTGCGGGCGGTGGGCGAGGCCCGGCTTAGCGACCTCGACGTCGCAGACGCCCAGGGCACGGCCAGTGCCGAGCGCGTCACGTTGCTGGGGCTGGACGCGGGCCGGTTGCGGCGCCTGGAGATCCAGGCGCTCGCGGTCGCCCAGCGCGCCCAGGGCGCGGGCGGTGCGATACGGCGCGTGCTGGTCGACCGCCTGCGGGTGCGCGACGCCGACGTCGACGACCTGCGGCGCCTGAACGGCCGGACCGCGGCGCCCGACCCGGCCCAGGTGGTGGCCGCGCTGCGCGGCGACGGCATCGGGCAGATCGGCCTGAACGGCCTGGAGGTGATCGAGCAGGGCCGGCGGATCGCGGCGCTGCAAGCCATGCAGCTGTCGCTGGCGACGCCGAAGGACGGCGCGATCACGTTCGATATGTCGTACACGGGCGGCTATGCCGACGCGTCGCATCCGCGGGCCGGCTATCCCATGCTGGCCGCGCTCGGCTATCAGGAGCTGCGCGGCGACGGCGGGCTGAGGCTGTCGTACCACCCGGAAGCCGGCAGCTTCGCGCTCGAGCGGCTGGAGATGGACCTGAGCGAGGTCGCGCAGTTGAGCCTGACCGGGCGCGTCGTCGGCATTCCGGCGGTGGCCGAGCTCGCCCAACAGCTGGAGCGGGACCCGCGGGCGCTGCAGGCGCAGGCCGCGCTGCAGGGCTTCACGCTGCGCCTGCAGAACCGCGGCGTGGCCAGCCGCCTGGTCGAGATGCGCGCGCAGCGGACCGGCCAGTCGCCCGAGACGGTGCGCCGAAACCAGGCGCAGATGATCCGCCAGACCGCCCGTGAGATGCAGCTGGCCGAGCTGGGGGAGCCGATCGCGCGCTTCGTCGAACAGGCCGGTACCCTGACGCTGACGGCCAAGCCCAGCCGGCCGGTGACCTTCCGGGAGATCCGGCAGCTGGGCCTGGGCGAGCCGCAGCGCCTGCGCGAGACGCTGAACCTGCAGGCCGCCCGCGGCGACTGACCGCCGCCTCGACCCGGGCGGGGCCGGGGTGATACTGGGCCCCGGCTGGCGGGCGAGGTGCCGCACGCGCCGCGCCGCACCCGACCCGATCAACCGAGCGCGCGTAAGGAGAGGGCATGCAACCGGGCGAGGTTGTCGCCGTGCAGGCGGGGCTGCTGCGCAACTCCGTCGACTTCCGGCTGCAGGACGAAATGCTGGTGACCCTTTGGTTCACCAAGAACTGGACCCTGGCGGACGCCGGCTTCATGGCGTTCACGGCCGACCAGAACCTGGCGCGCGGGGAGTATCTGTACCGCGCCGGCGCGGACGGGCTGGCGCGGCTGAAGGCGGTCGCCGGCGCCGACGCCGCCGGCGGCAAGAAGCGCGATCTGCTGCACGCGATCGGCCTGCACCTTGGGCAGGAGGCGGACAAGGACGGCCTGCAGGCACGTCTGGTCGCGATCGCGGGCGATTCCCGCTGAGCGCACCGTGCGCGTCACCCGGAAGCGGGTTTGTTGACGCGCAGGCGGTCGGCTTGAAACAACGCTGCCGGGACGCATAGGGCGGAACCAGCCCACCAGGGGCTTCACCCACCGATACCACAGAGGGGGACCAGACGATGGCGACCAAGACCGGCCCGGGGGCGGCGAGCAACACCGGGCGCGCCGCGGCGCAGAGCTACAAGGAGTTGATGAAGGAGCAGTTCAAGGTCGACGCGACCTGGCTCTCCGGTTTCGCGATCGTGATCGTGGTTGCGACGCTGGTGATGGCCGCGGCGGGCGTGCCGGCCGGCTGGCTCGCGGCGATCGCGGTGTTCCTGTCGGCGCTGGTGGTGATGGGGGCGGTCAACCACAAGCTGAGCCAGCTGATCGTCGCGGTGCAGCAGCAGCGATAACCCGCCCGACGGTGCAGCCATCGCAGCCGCACACGCACGCGGGCGACCGGAGGGACCCGCCGGCGCGCGGGGCATTTGACGCGCGCCGGCGGCCGCGGGACCATAGGCGCCATCGGAACATGCGGCAGACCATGGCGGCGCCGCCGGGGAGGATGGGCCTGTGAAATACGTCGTGCGCTTCGAGTTGGACGACGGGCGGATGGACGCCCGGGTGTTCGACGAGCCGGATCACGCCTACAGCTACTACTACCGCCTGGAAGGCGCCTGCTTCGCCGAGCGCACGGCGCGCTACAAGGGCGAGCGGGTGCGCATCGAACGGGTCAAACTGTTCAAGGTCGTGAGCGACGACGTCCGCGAGGCGCACACCCAGGGCCTGAGCGGCCAGGGCGAGGTGATCGACGATACCGACACCGAGTTGGACCTGGACCAGGAACTGGAGCTGTAACGGGCGCTCGGGGCGCTGCCACACCCATCAGCGATGCTTCGGACCGCGTTGCTGCGCACAGCTCCCCGGCGTGAAACCAGAGTATCTGGCTGCAAAACCGACGACGTCATGCTGAGCAGCCGCCCGCACGGGCGGCGTGTCGAAGCGCGTCCGACGGGTACGCAGGTGCGCACGGACGCCCGCCCCATGCGCCCGATTGCGCGCCCGCCCGCGGATGCCCATTTATCCGGGCGATGAACGCGCCTCTTGTGACAATCCCGCGGCGGCCCGGATGAACGATCTTTTATGGATCCTGCTGGGGATCGCGCACGTTGCCGCCGCCGCCAAAGTGACCGGGCACGCGCTTCTGACAAAAGAGGACAGCCGCGGCGCGGTCGCCTGGATCGGCATCGCCTGGCTGTCGCCGCTGATCGGCTCGGCGCTCTACGGCGCGTTCGGCATCAACCGGATCGCGCGCAAGGCGGGCCAGCTGTCCTACCTGTACCGCCCGGGGCGGCCGGCGCCGGAGCCGGGCGCGGGCCCGGAGCCGGAGGTTCCGGTCAACGTCGGCTGGATCGCCGAGGTCGGCCGGCGGGTGACCGGCCGGCGGCTGACCGCCGGCAACGCGGTGCAGCCTCTCGCCACCGGAGACGCGGCGGCGCACGCCATGCTGGAGGCGATCGGCCAGGCGCGCGAGAGCGTGGCGCTCGCCTCCTACATCTTCCAGGACGACCGCACGGGCCGGGCATTCGCCAACGCGCTCGCCGCTGCGCAGGACCGCGGCGTATCGGTGCGGGTGCTGATCGACGGGGTTGGCGGCGGCTACCTCAGCTACCCGATGGTCAAGCGCCTGCGCCGGATGGGCGTGCCGGTGGCCAGCTTCCTGCACTTCTGGCTGCCCTGGCGGATGTCCTTCCTGAACCTGCGCAACCACAAGAAGCTGCTGATCGTCGACGGCCGGCGCGCGTTCACCGGCGGCATGAACATCGCCGACGACACGATGGCCGAACCGCCGCAGATCCGCGACACCCACGCCGCCCTGACCGGGCCGGCGGTGCGCCACCTGATGGAATCGTTCGCCGACGACTGGAGTTTCACCACCGGCGAAATCCTGTCCGACGACCGCTGGTGGCCGGAGCTGCCGCTGGCCGGCCGCGTGGCCGCGCGCGGCATCACCAGCGGCCCGGACGAGGACATGGGCAGCCTGGAGACGCTGCTCGGCACCGCGCTGGTCGAGGCGCGCCGGCGGATCCGGATCGTGACGCCGTACTTCCTGCCCGACCGGCATCTGCAAATGGCGCTGTCGGTCGCCGTGCTCCGCCGGGTCGAGGTCGAGATCGTGATCCCCGAGCACACCAACAAGCGGTTGGTCGACTGGGCGGTGCGGGCCAATCTGGGCATGCTGGCCGGCGCCTCCTACACGGTGTTCCTGGCGCCCGAGCCGTTCGACCACAGCAAGCTGATGACGGTCGACGGCGCGCTCTGCCTGATCGGCAGCTCGAACTGGGACGTGCGCAGCCACCGGCTGAATTTCGAGCTCGACCTGGAGACCTACGACACCGAGCTGACGGCCGAGGTCGACCGCCTGATCGACGACAAGATCGCGGCCGCCCGCCGGCTGGACACGAGCCGCCTGGCCGACCGGCCGAAGTGGCAGCAACTGCGCGACGCGGGCGCCCGGCTGTTCCTGCCCTACCTGTAGGCCGCGCCTCGCGCGACCGACACCTGGGCGAGCGGATTGCCGCCGCGGCGCGGCAAACCATTTAGCAGTCGGAAACCGGTCCGCTATAGTGTGGTCGGCAGCCGGGCCGCACATCCACTCCCGGCAGCTTGGGGGCCCGATGCAGCATCAGCACCACCGCACCATCTTCCTGTCCGACTTCCACCTCGGCTCGCGTCTGGCGAAGGCGGAAGAGTTGCTGAGCTTCATCGCCAGCCACGACGCGGACACCTGGTACCTGGTGGGCGACATCTTCGACCTGAAGCGGCTGCGCCGGCGCTACTACTGGCCGCGCAGCCACGCCCGGGTAATCCGCGCGCTGCGGCAAAAGGCGCGCGCCGGCGCCCGGCTGGTCTATCTGCCGGGCAACCACGACCCCGAACTGCATGCCCGGATCGGGGTGCGCCGCCATCTGCCCGGGATCGAGGTGGTGCCGCACACCGTTCACGAGACCGCGCAGGGCCGCCGCCTGCTGGTGATCCACGGTGACCTGCAGGAGCCGCATCTGCCGCGCGCCAGCGCCAAATACGTCGCCGGCTGCACCGCCTACCTCCTGGGGGTCGGGGCGAGCGAGCTGGTCGGCCGCGGCCGGGCGGCGGTCGGGCTTGGCTACTGGTCGCTGTCAGCCGCGCTCAAGGACCGGGTGCTGCCGCGCGTCGGCCTGATCGCCAGGTACCGCGACAACCTGCTGCGCGCGGCCCAGGCCCACGGCTGCGACGGTGTGGTCTGCGGCCACATCCACCATGCCGGCGCGGAAGTCTCCGATGGCCTGCTGTACGTCAACTGCGGCGACTGGGTGGACAGCTGCAGCGCCGTCGTCGAGAGCACCCGGGGCGAGCTGTCGCTGGTCCGCTGGGCCGGCGTCCCCGACACCGCCCCGGCCGCCCGCCGCGCCTTCCGCCCGGAACCGCTGCCGGCGTGGTGAGCCTGGGCGACAACAAAATCGATGACAGCCGAACCAGCCCGTGTGCGAAATTCTCCAGTGACGGAGAAGAGCACGCGCAGCACGATCGGTTCGGCCCGACCCGCGAGCGCGCTACTGCTGGAACACCAGCGTCTTGTGCCGGTTCAGCATCACCCGGCGTTCCAGGTGGAGGCGGACCGCTCGGCCGAGCACGCGGCTTTCGATGTCGCGGCCGGTGGCGACGAAGTCGTCCACGCTCATGGCATGCGAGACGCGTTCGGTCTCCTGGTCGATGATCGGGCCCTCGTCCAGGTCGGGGGTGACGTAGTGAGCGGTCGCGCCGATCAGCTTCACGCCGCGCTCGTGCGCCTGATGGTAAGGCTTCGCGCCCTTGAAGGCGGGCAGGAAGGAATGGTGGATGTTGATGATCTTGCCGTACAGCCGCTTGGACAGCTTGTCCGAGAGCACTTGCATGTAGCGCGCCAGCACGACCAGGTCGGCCCCGGTGTCCTTCACCAGGGCGAGTAGCTTGTCCTCCTGCTCGGCCTTGGTCTCCCTGGTGACCGGCCAGTGGTAATAGGGAATGCCCTCCTGCTCGGCGATCGTGCGGGCGTCGTCGTGGTTGGACACGATCGCCGCGACCTCCGCGTCCAGCCAGCCGACCTGGATCTGGTAGAGCAGATAGCGCATCGCGTGGTCGAACTTGGACACCATGATGATGATGCGCGGCTTGCGTGCCGTCGCCATCACGCTGGCGCGCATGTCGAAGCGCTCGAACGCCGGCTTCAGCGCGCGCTCGACATCCTCGCGATTGGTGCCCTGCTGGGTCTGCATCGCGATGCGCATGAAGAAGCGGTTGGTCGCGTGGTCCCAGAACTGGTTGCTCTCGGCGATGTTGGCGCCGAGCGCGGCGAGCTCGGTGGTGACCGCCGCGACGATGCCGGGGCGGTCTTCGCAGGACAGGGTCAGGATGTAATCGGACGGCATCGGGTGGTGTCCCATCTCGCGCGGGTCGGAGCTGCGGCGCCATCGCCGGGCAGGCGGCGGCGCGGACGCCGCCTGCGGGTGCGTGGGTCGAAAGGTGCAGGGCGGCGATGCCGCGTGACGTTGTCAGCGCGACGTGTTCTGGCGCACAGGCGCCTTGGCGCGGTGTCGGCGGTATCCCTGCCCGGTCAGGCGGGGGGTTCCGGCATCGCCTAGGTCGCGCGCCGCCCGTGGTCGACACTTCGACGGGGCCGCTCAGGCGAGCTGCACGGAACGACGATACCGCTGTATCGGCCGATCACCCTCATCCGGAGCCGCCGACCGCTGGTCGGCGTGTCGAAGGGTCCAGGACGGGCGCTTGCGAGCCTGTGCGGAAAGCCTCTCCCAGGCGCCGGAGAGGGACGAGGCAGTCGGCGGCGCCCCGGATGACGCCGGCGTCTACCCGCGCCGTGTCAGGTCCGGCCCCGGCCCGAGCACGTCGTCCAGCTCGTACGCCGTGACCAGCGGGTCGTCGAGGTCGACCTGCACCTTCAGCCGCGCGAGCAGGCTGGGTCGGGCGGCGATCTCGGTGCGGATCGCGGGCGTTTCGCCGACTTGGGAGGTGCCGGTGATGGTGCCGTCGAACACGTTGCCGGTCGGTGCGATCGAGGCGAGGCGCGTCCCCACCTCCGCCGCGCCGCGGGCGTGCAGCCGGGCGAGCCGCGCCGAGGTGCCGGTGCCGGTCGGGCAGCGCCAGATCACCTTGGGATGGCCGTAGGCCGCGCAGCGTCCCTCGATCACCCCGTCCGCGCGCGTGTGCGACGGGCCCATGAAGTGCAGGAAGGGCGGCGGGCCGAGATCGCCCAGCGTCGGGTGCACGTCGGTGAAGCCGTCGCGCACGGCTTCCATGATCCGGAACGCGGTGTCGTTCAGCGCCGGCTCGTTCGCCCAGGTCAGCGCCAGGCCGAGCTTGTCCGCGTCCACCAGGACGTAGAAGCCGCCGGTGTACATCAGGTCGTAGCCGACCTCGCCCAGACCGGGGACGTGGACGCTGCGGTCGAGCGCGACCGCGAACGCGTCGTCGCCGCCCGTGCGCATCCGGCGCACCCGCCCGTCGACCAGCTCCGCGGTCAGCTCGACCGGCCCGCCGGGGGCCTCCAGCCGGACCGGCCGGCGGGTGACGCCGTCGGGATCGGGACGCTCGCCCTCGGGCGCCGGGACCAGGCCGGCCTCCACCAGCGCCGCGCCGGTGGCGAGCGAGTTGGAGCCGGAATAGACCGGGTAGCCCATCACCTCCATGATCACGAAGCCGAGCGAACAGTCCGCGCGCTTGGCCGGGACCACCAGGTCGACGCACATGTGCTCGGCGCCGTAGGGTTCGGAGATCAGCAGCCGCCGCAGACCGTCGGCCTTGTCCTCCAGGTGGCGCATCTGGTCGTGCACGCTCGCCCCCGGGACCGGCAGCACGCCGCCCAGGACCACGCGGTGCACGTCGCCGCCGACGGAGACGTCGACGACCTCGATCTCGCGCAGGCGGCTGTCACCCGCCATGCTTGGCGCCCACCTGCTCCCACTTGGAATCCGGCACCACGGCCATCTTGCCGACGTAGGTCTTGGACACGAAGTCGGCCTGCGCCCGGTGCAGGTCGGACAGCTTCCAGGTCTTGTGCAGGATCGACTTGATTTTGCCCTCCTCGATGTAGCGCACGACGCGGCGGAAGTCCTGCCGGCGGCCCTGCGAGGAGCCGTGCAGCTGCAAGTGCTTGAGGTAGAGGGTGCGGGTGTCGAGCGGCACCACGGCGCCGCCGATCGTCCCCGCGGTGGTGTAGCGGCCCTCCGGGCGCAGCAGCCGCAGCAGGCCGTTGAACAGGTCGCCGCCGACCAGGTCGGCCACGACGTCGATCTCCCGGCCGCCCATCGCGCTCTCCACCCGGTCGATGAAGGCCTGCTCGTCGACCCCGTTCGGGCCCTGGAAATCCTGGCGCGGGATCGTCGCCTCGGCGCCCAGTTCCTTGAGCACGTCTTCCTTGCCCCTGGAGGTCACGGCATAGGGGATCGCCCCGCGCGCCCGCGCGAGCTGGATGATCCCGGAGCCGACCCCGCCGGCCGCCCCGGTGATCAGCACCGTCTCGCCTTTGGCGAGGTCGGCGCGCGCGATCATATGCTCGCCGGTCTGGTAGGCGCAGGAGAAGGTGGCGAGCTCGGCGTCGTCCATGTCCGACTCGACCTTGATCGCGTTGCCGGTCGCGACCGTCATGTATTCGGCGAACCCGCCGTCGCGGCCGTGGCCGTAGTAGTCGATGTCGCGCAGGCTGTCGTCGCCTTCCGGGCGGTTGTAGATGCAGAAGTCGACCATGATCCGCTCGCCCACGCGGGTCTCGGGGACGCCTTCGCCGACGGCGACGATCTGGCCCACCGTATCCGCGCCCTGGATCCGCGGGAACTGCAGCGTGGACTCCTCGCTCGCGCGGGTGCGCCAGGTCGAGACGGCGTTGGGATCGTCTTCCGCGCCGTAGGAACCCTCGCGCACCTTGATGTCCGTGTTGTTCATGCCGCAGGCGCTGATTTCGACCAGCACCTCGCCCGGCCCGGGCCGCGGCACCGGCACGTCGTGCCGCAGCTCCAGCTTGTCCGGTCCGCCGTGGCCGGTCAGCAGCATGGCGGTCATCGTCTCGGGAATGGACATCGCGGCCGGTCTCCCCTGATAGGCGGTGCGATCGACGCCGGGCGGCGGCCGCCCCGGCCGATCTGCCGGGGGGGCATCCGGGCGTGTCTGTCCGCGTATAGGGGCTGGCGGCGGTGCGTTCAAGCAACGCAGGCGGCAGCGGTTCAGGCGCCGGGCGTGTGCGCCTTGATCTCGGCCTCGGTGACGTCTTCCGGCGGCTTGGGCAGCTTGGTCTGCCAACGCGCGCCCGTCATCGGCAGCGGGGCGACCACCGTTTAGACCGGCGGACGGCCGGGCGCGTGGCAGCGCAGCTGGGTGACCCTCACGACCGTGGTGTCGTCCAGACGCCAATGCCGCTGCGCCCAGCCCTTGATCCGGGCGATCGCGGCGGCCGACAGCGGCGGCGGCACGGCGCACCTGCCGTCCGCGGTGCCGGCGAGCAGGCGGGTGCCGTCGGGCGTCCAGCCGAGCGCACGCCAGCCGGCGCACGCCGATCGGCATCACCGCGTGCCGGCTGGCGAGCGTCGTGAAGGCCACCGCGCCCGCGGGCGGCCAGGGCCGCCAGGTAGCCGCGGGCCTTGGCCGCGATCGTGAGCGCGCTCAGGTCGTTCGGGTCAGCCAGGAACTGCGGCATGAGGGTGACGGAAAACGCGCCCGGGGTTGAGTGCCCGTCTTCGGCCGGCCCGCGCCAGGCGACCGTGGAGGTGCCCGGCGGTAGATCGTCGGGCCGGGCGGTGACGTCGGTCACCGGTGGGCCGCGACTGTATGCAACTTCAGTGCAGGCTGGTGGTCGGCGGCTGCTGCAGGTCGCGCAGCACCGGCTGCAGATCGTTGAAACGGGTGTCGTAGCCCGGTTCCCAGGGCAGGCGGCCCTCGGAATCCGGCCAGACCAGCTGCAGTACGCGGTAGCGGGTGTCGCCTTGCCGGCTCGCGGCCTCGTAATACCAGTTCGCCAGCCGCATCAGGTCGCGGGCCCGGTCCTCCACCGCCTCGACGAAGCTGAGGCCGAGGCCGTTGCTCAACAGGTCGGTGTAGCGCGTGTCGGTCTCCAGCGCCCCGTGCTGACGGATCCGCTCGCCGACCGTGTTCAGCAGCATGCCGGCGCTTTCGTGGCTGAGCCCGATCACGATCACCTCGGGATGCCCCAGCGTATCGCCGAAGCCCACCGTGTAAGCGTATTGCGGAAAGCCGTTGCGGGTGTCCTCGTTGACCCCGGCGATGTGCCAGCCGTGCTGCTCGACATTGCCGAGGATGGCGCTGCGGACTTGTTCCAGATCCATGGTGGCTCGCTTCGTGTCCGATGCGGGCGTGTGACGGTTCAGCCAGCGTTAGGCTGCTGGTAGGATCGGGCGGTTCGAGTGGAACCGAGCGCTTCAGCCTTGTCCGTCGGCCTTAGCGGGCGCCCAGTTCCAAGGCATCAGATCCGGCAGGTCGCTGGTCTTGGCCCGCCCGGAGACGATCTGTTCAAGCACATCGGCGAGATACGCTTGCGGGTCGACGCCGTTGAGCTTGCAGGTCTGGGTGAGCGACAGGACGATCGCCCATGTATGCCCGCCGCCGGTGTTGCCGGCGAACAGGAAATTCTTTTTCTGGACGGCCGCTGGCTTCATTTGCCGTTCCAGACTGTTGGTATCCAGCTCGACCCGGCCGTCGTCGAGGAACACCCTCAGCGCCTGCCAGTGCGTCAGGATCGGCTTGAGCGCCTTCGCCATGTCGCTCTTCGGCGACAGCTCGCGCAGCCGCGCTTCCAGCCAGGCGTGGAAGTCATCGAGCAGCGGCTTGCTCTTCTGCTGCCGGACCCTCCGCCGGGTCTCCGGATCGCACCTGCGGATCTCCGCCTCGATGGCATACAGCCGGGCGATCCACTGCAGCGCTTCGGTCGCCGTCGGCGCGTTGCCGTTGGCGTGCAGCTTGTAGATCGGCCGCCTGATATGCGCCCAGCAGTGCGCGAGCACGATCTCCCCGTTCGCCCGTCGCGCCGCGACGGCGTTGTAGGCGCGATACCCGTCGACCTGGAGCGTGCCGGTGAAGTCCTTCAGGTGCTTGGCGGGGTGGTCCTGGCCGCGGCCGGTGGCGTAGCGGTAGACCACCGCCGGCGGGTCCAGGCCGTTCCACGGCGTGTCGTCCCGGCCGTAGGCCCAGAGGTAAGCCTGCCGTGTGGTCGGCTTGCCCTTCTCCAGGGTGGGCGCCGGCGTCTCGTCGGCGAACAGCTTCGTCGACGCCATCACTTGGCGCATCAGTTCCGCGTGAACCGGCCGCAGATGATGCGCGGCAACCCCCACCCAGCGGGCGAGCGTGCTGCGGTCGAGGTCGATCCCCTGGCGGGCCAGCATCTCGGCCTGCCTATAGAGCGGCAGGGCGTCGGCGTACTTCGCCGTCAGCACCTGGGCGACGGTGCCGCAGGTTGGTAGGCCGCCGTCGACCGGGCTGGCCGGCGCTTCGGCCTGCACCGGGGCTCCTTCGCAGCTCCGGCAACCGTACGTCGGTCGCCGGATCACCTTGACGTAGACCTTGGCGGGTTCGGCATCCAGCTGCTCGGTCTTGGTCTCGTCGATGACGTGCAACTCGCCGCCGCAGCACGGGCAGCTGTCGTGCTCCGGCTCGATTACGACCTCGTAGCGCGGCAGGTCTTTCGGCAGCGCGCCCTGGTTCCGCCGCGGTGCCCGCCGGGCGCTGCCCGTGCCCGCCTTAGCGTTGCGTGCGGCCTCCTCGGCCCGGGCGATGTTCTCCTCGATGTCGTCGATCCCGAGCGCGTACTGATCGGGATCGAGCTGCTCGCTCTTGCGGCCCTGCTGGCGGCGGACGAAGTCCTTCAGCGCCTTCTTCAGGCGCTCGACCTCGTCCTCGGCATGCTGGGCGCGAGCGCGCTCGTGGGCGGCCGCCTGCTCGGCCTCGCGCTGACGACGGGCAAAATCCGCCTTCTCCTGCGCCAACTGGCGCAGGAGGGCGTGGCTCTCCGACAAGCTCTGGGGCAGCGTCTCGGGCAGGTCGTCCGCCATCGGCCCCAATTTATCGTGCCCCGACTCCGGCACGAAAGGGTAGATGTGGGACTAAGCCGCGCGCTGCGGCCGGTAGCGGCGCCCCGCCCGGACGCGCTGCCAGTCAACCCCGTCGAGCAGCACAGCCAGTTGGGCCGGGGTCAGCCGAACAGTCGTCTGATCGCGTGAGGGCCAAACAAAGCCGCTGGTTTCCAGGCGCTTCTGGTACATCCATAGACCCGTACCGTCGTGGCCGACGATCTTGATCCGGTCTTTGCGTTTGGCGCGAAAGACGAACAGGTCGCCCCCGAACGGATGCGC
>NZ_NRRL01000025.1 GCF_016583645.1 Rhodovibrio sodomensis
CCAAGCTCCGCCAGGGCTCCTACTTCCCGAGCTTCCTGGAACCGCGGCGCGCCACGGAAAAGGCGCTGGTCGCCGTGATCCAGGAAGCCTACGTCCACGGGATCTCCACCCGCGCCGTCGACGACCTGGTGCACGCGATGGGCGGCACTGGCGTCTCGAAGTCGGAGGTCTCGCGGCTGTGCAAGGAGATCGACGAGCGCGTCCAGGCGTTCCTGAACCGCCCGCTCGAAAGCGACTGGCCATTTGTCTGGCTCGACGCGACCTACGTCAAAGCCCGCCGCAACCAGCGCATCGTGTCGCTGGCGGTGATCATGGCGGTGGGCGTCAACACCGACGGCCGGCGCGAGGTGCTGGGCATGAAGATTGGCCTATCCGAGGCCGAGACGTTCTGGACCGAGTTCCTGCGCGAGCTCACCAGCCGTGGGCTGCGTGGCGTTCAGCTGGTCGTCGCCGACGAGCACCAGGGCCTGAAGGGCGCTGTGGAGAAGGTGCTGGGAGCCACGACGCAGCGCTGCCGCGTGCACTTCATGCGCAACGTGCTGGCCCGCGTGCCCAAGGCCCAGAAGTCCATGGTCGCCGCGATGATCCGCACGGCGTTCACCCAGGAGACGCCGGAGGATGCGCACCAGCAATGGCGTGAGGTCGCCGACCGCCTGCGTCCGCAGTTCGACAAAGCCGCCGAACTGATGGACGCCGCCGAGCACGACGTCCTCGCGTTCATGCAGTTCCCCAAGGAGCTGCGCACCAAGCTGCACAGCACCAATACCCTCGAACGGCTCAACAAGGAGGTGAAACGCCGGACCAACGTGGTCGGCATCTTTCCGAACGAAGAGGCGGTCGAGCGCCTGGTCGGCGCCGTGCTGCTGGAGCAGCACGAGGACTGGGCGGTCACCCGCCGCTACATGCCGGTGGAAACGCTCCAGGCGCTATGCCAGCCTGAGGACACCAACACTCCCCCGGCGCTCGCCGCGGAGTAGCCGCGCCCAACCCGCGGCGACATCCAGATGGCTGCCTCTGTTACACCACCCCACTGGACGCAATCTGTCTTGGTGGTGAACCGGCCTACGTATTGCCGAAGCCCCAGGCGATCAGGTTTCGCGCAGGCGCTCGAGCGCACTGTCGACCGTCAGACCGCCGTCGACCAGTTCCGCGAGTGCGAACGGGCAGGTCTCGTCCGGAAACGGGCCGGCGTCGCCGTAGTCGGCCAGCTGGTCGCGCGCGTCGCTGAGCGCGGCCTGCCACAGCCGGTCGAGGTCAATGTGCTGGCGCATGCCCGGCGAATAGGCGTCGCGCGCCTGACGCAGCTGATTGCGCACCTCCGCCAACCAATGGCCGCGCGGCTGGTCGTCCGGGCTGGCGAGCAGCTTGATCAAATGGACGAAGGCCTGCAGCAGGTGCTGGCGGGTCTTGTTGAGTTCGCTCTTGCCCAAGTCCGCCACCTCGTCCGCCAGATGCGCGACATCGAGGTCGTTCCGCCCGGCCAGACCGCGCAGCCGTGCCGCCTGATCCTGCGTCCACGTATAGAAGTCGCGCTCGTAAAGATCGCTTCTCATGCCTGGCTCACCCGCCGGACTACTTACCTGAAGGGTAGCCGGTCGGCACGGAACGTCAACTCGGAACGCGCTTCGACGGTAAACGCAGATACACCACCAAGACACGAAGCCATCGCGGCACAGAGCACGAGTATCAGACACTCGCATTTCTTTAAATTGTGTTTATACGAAATGATAAGCGCGACGCGTGCATCCATTAGGGTAGAAGGTAACTATGGCCGAGATACCGCTTACAAAATTCGTTGATTTCGTTGCGAAAGCCGGCACTCCGAAATATACGGTGGTAAAGAAAACAAAACAACTCATTGACGAAGGCTATATTCCATCAAAAGATATGTGGAAACAATTGCGAGACCGTATTGTCGAAATACATAGGAACGGGGAGCCCGTAGATGAACTTAAAAAAATCAGCGGCTACAAGGCAAACGCGAATAAGGCAAAACACTATCCAGACGCTATCAAAAACTACATAAAATGGGCTAAAGGAAAAAATATAAAATGGTTTGAACCACCAAAATCTGTCGTTAATCTATCAAATCTGAACATAAGATCTAATCCCGAGTTGGGATTAATTATCGATGGAAACTATTATGCAATAAAACTGTATTTTAAAAGCGAATATTTACCCAAGAACCGGGCATCTGTCATCAATGAAATACTACATGAGCAAATATCATATGAAAATATGCATAATTGCACACCAGCTATCTTAGACGTAAGGAAACGCAAACTCACAGATAGTGTGAGTTCAGATCCTACGACACGCACGATGTTGTACGGATAGGCAGCATCATTTCTGCACATTTTGAACAACCTCTAGTTTTCTACTTGTCGCCAAATCCCCCACCCCCCGGCGTCTCGATCACGAACACGTCGCCTTCCGCCATCTCCACGCGGTCGGTGCCGGACAGCTCCTCCACGGACCCGTCGGCCCGCTCGACCCAGTTGCGCCCGAGGGCGCCCGGTTCGCCGCCCTCCAGGCCGAACGGGGCGACCTTGCGGTGGTTGGACAGGATCGCGGCCGTCATCGGTTCGCGGAACCGCAGGCGGCGGTGGGTGCCGTCGCCGCCGGTGTGCCGGCCCTGGCCGCCGGAGCCTTGGCGGATGTGGAAGTCTTGCAGCAGCACCGGGAAGCGCCATTCCAGCACCTCGGGGTCGGTCAGGCGGGAGTTGGTCATGTGGGTGTGCACCGCGCTCGTCCCGTCGAAGTCGGGGCCGGCGCCGGAGCCGCCGCAGATCGTTTCGTAGTACTGGTAGCGGTCGTTGCCGAAGGTGAAGTTGTTCATCGTCCCTTGGGCTGCCGCCATCACGTTCGTGGCGCCGTAGAGCGTGTCGGTGATGGTCTGGCTGACCTCGACGTTGCCGGCGACGACGGCCCCCGGGTACTTGGGGTTCAGCATCGACCCCTCGGGGATCACCAGCTCCAGCGGCTTCAGGCAGCCCTCGTTCATCGGGATGTCGTCGGACACCAGGGTGCGGAAGACGTAGAGCACGGCCGCGCGCGCCACCGCCTTTGGCGCGTTGAAGTTGTCGGGGCGCTGCTGGCTCGTGCGCGAGAAGTCGATCCTGGCCGTGCGCGCGGTCTTGTCGATGGTGATATCGACCGCGACTTCCGAGCCGTTGTCGAGCGGATAGGTGAAACTGCCGTCCTTGAGCGCATCCAGCACCCGGCGGACCTGCTCCTCCGCGTTGTCCTGGACGTGGCCCATGTAGGCGTGGACGACCTCCAGGCCGAAGGTCTCGACCATCCGGCCGATCTCGCGCACGCCCTTCTCGTTGGCGGCGATCTGGGCCTGCAGGTCGCCGATGTTCTGGACGACGTTGCGCACGGGGTAGTCGCCGCTGGCGAGCAGGTCGCGCAGCGCCTGCTCCTGGAATTCGCCCCGGTCGACCAGCTTAAAGTTGTCGATCAGCACGCCCTCTTCCTCCACGCGGGTGGAGTTGGGCGGCATCGAACCCGGGGTGATTCCGCCCACGTCGGCGTGGTGGCCGCGGCTGGCGACGTAGAACAGGATCGTCTCGCCGGCCGTGTCGAACACCGGGGTGATCACGGTGATGTCCGGCAGGTGGGTGCCCCCGTTATACGGGTCGTTCAGCATGTAGACGTCGCCCTTGCGCAAGGTCCCCGCGTTCTCGCGGATCACGGTGCGCACGCTCTCCCCCATCGAGCCCAGGTGGACCGGCATGTGCGGGGCGTTGGCGACCAGGTTGCCTTGGGAATCGAACACCGCGCAGGAGAAGTCGAGGCGCTCCTTGATGTTCACCGAGTAGGCGGTGTTCTCCAGCGTCGAGCCCATCTGCTCGGCGACCGACATGAACAGGTTGTTGAACACCTCCAGCATCACCGGATCGACTTGCGTGCCGACCGCGTGTTCGCGGCTCTTCGCCTTCACGCGGTTGAGCACCAGGTGGTTGCGCTCGGTGAGTTCGGCGCGCCAGCCGGGCTCGATCGTGGTGGTCGAGTTCGGCTCGATCACGATCGCCGGGCCGTCGACCGTCTCGCCGGGCAAGAGGTCGGCGCGGTCGTAGACCGGCGTGTCGTGCCACCGGCCGTGGGTGTAGAGGCGCACGGTCTCCAGCGGCGCCAGCGGCTCGACCTCGGTGTCCGGGGTCACCACCGGGTCCTCCGCCTGGTCGGTGCGGCCGATCACCTCGGTGGAGACCGCCTCCACGATCAGCGGCTTGTCGGGCAGGACGAAGCCGAAGCGCTGCTTGTGCGCGGCCTCGAAGCGCTGGACCAGTTCGTCGCGGCTGCCGTGCTCGACCACCAGCGCGCTGTCGGTGCCGTCGTAGCGCAGGTGCACGCGCCGGACCGTCTCGATCCGGCTCTCGTCCACGCCCTGGCGCTGCATCTCCTTGCGGCCGTCGGCGCCGATCTCGTCCAGCGCCGCCTCGACCTCCGGCAGGACGTTCTCGGCGAAGCGCTTCTCCACCGCCTGCTCGCGCATCACCCGCAGGTCGGCCAGACCCATGCCGTAGGCCGACAGCACGCCCGCGAAGGGGTGCAGGAAGATCCGCGTCATCCCCAGCGTGTCGGCGATGTCGCAGGCGTGCTGGCCGCCCGCCCCGCCGAAGCAGTTCAGGGTGTAGCCGGTGACGTCGTGGCCCTGCTGGATGGAGATCTTCTTGATCGCGTTCGCCATGTTCTCCACCGCGATCCGGCGGAAGCCGTCGGCGACCTCCTCGGGCGCGCGCCTGTCGCCGGTCTCGCGCTGGATGCGCTCGGCCAGCTCGTGGAATTGCGTCTCCACCGCCTGGCCGTCCAGCGGCTGGTCGGCGCCCGGGCCGAATACCTTGGGGAAGAAGGCGGGCTGGATGCGGCCCAGCATCAGGTTGGCGTCGGTCACCGTCAGCGGCCCGCCGCGGCGATAGCAGGCCGGCCCGGGGTTCGCGCCCGCGCTGTCCGGACCGACCCGGTAGCGGGTGCCGTCGAAGTGCAGGATCGACCCGCCGCCGGCCGCGACGGTGTGGATCTGCATCATCGGCGCGCGCATGCGCACGCCCGCGACCTGGGTCTCGAACGCGCGCTCGTAGGCGCCGTCGTAGTGCGCGACGTCGGTCGAGGTGCCGCCCATGTCGAACGAGATCAGCTTCCAGAAGCCCGCCATCGCGGCCGTGCGCGCCGCGCCGACGATGCCGCCGGCGGGCCCGGACAGGATCGCGTCCTTGCCCTGGAAGAAGTGCGCGTCGGTGAGCCCGCCGTTGGACTGCATGAACATCAGCTGCACGTCGCCCAGCTCGCCCGCGACCTTGTCGACGTAGCGGCGCAGGATCGGCGACAGGTAGGCGTCGACGACCGTGGTGTCGCCGCGGCTGACCAGCTTCATCAGCGGGCTCACCTGGTGCGAGGTCGAGACCTGGGTGAAGCCGATCTCCCGCGCGACCTCGGCGACCAGGCGCTCGTGCTCGGGATAGCGGTAGCCGTGCAGACAGGCGACCGCGAGCGCGCGCACGCCCTTGTCGTAGACGGCCCTCAGGTCGCGCGCGATCTGCGCGCGGTCGGGGGCCTTCAGCTCCGCGCCCTCGGCGGTGACGCGCGCGTCGATCTCCACGACCTCGCCGTACAGCAGTTCCGGCAGGTCGATGCGCATGGTGAACAACTGCGGGCGGTTCTGGTAGGCGATCCGCAACTGGTCGCGGAAGCCCTTGGTGATCGCCAGCGCCGTCGCCTCGCCCTTGCGCTCCAGCAGCGCGTTGGTGGCGACGGTGGTGCCCATCTTGACCGCCTCGATCTGGTCGGCGGGGATGTCCTGGCCGGGTTTCAGGCCCAGGAAGTCGCGCACGCCCTGCAGCGCGGCGTCGTCGTACTGCTCGGGATTGTCGGACAGCAGCTTGTGGGTCTTGAGCTCGCCCGCCGGCGTGCGCGCGACGACGTCGGTGAAGGTACCGCCGCGGTCGACCCAGAACTGCCAGCGGCCCTCTGCCGCGCTGCGTTCACTCTCCTGCCCCGGCAGGGTCCCGGCACGCTCGCTGCGCGAGGCCATGCGCCTTGCTCCTCTCCGCCAATCTGGGACGCGTGCGGCACTCGCGGATGGCGCGGGCCACCTCCTCACCCTAGCCCTCTCCTCCCATGCGGAGGAGAGGGAACCCGCCGCGGCGCTCTGCCCGATCGCGGCGAGCGTAAACGGCCGTTACGGAGGGTCCCCGCGCCTCCAATGGGAGGAGAGGGACAGGGTGAGGAGGTTGCCGCGCCTCATGGAGAGATCGCGCGCGTCCGTTAAACCTGCGGGCTAACGGAGCAAGCTTTACGCCGCGGGTCAACGCCCGCCGGAAGGTGGCGGGATCAGTCGACGCCGACCGGGCGGCTGTCCAGCGGGGCCCACTGGTCGAACGCGGCGCCCAGGAACCCGCCGCCGTGGATCGCGTTCTCCTGCGCCACCGACCAGGCACTCGGGTGCGGCAGGTCGACCGCCATTTCGACCTCCTGGCCGTGGCTCAGGACAAAACCGCCGAGCTTCCGGGCGATCCGCTGCATCGGCACGTTGTCGGCGACGCACATCACGATCACCCGGCGCATGTGCCGGTTGGTCGCGATCGTGAACGCGCGGCGGGTCAACTCGGTGCCCAGGCCCTGGCCGCGCCAGGACGGCTCGACCGACAGACCCAGTTCGCCGGTCGCGCCGGAACTCCCGGCCGGTACCACCTCGGCGACGCCGCGCAGCGCGCCGCCATCGATCCGGCCCAGCAGGATGGTGTCCGTGAAGTCGAGCGTGTCCGCGTGGGCGGCCGCCGCCTCCGGCGTGATCGGATAGCCGAAGCGTCGGCGCCGGGACTCCGGGTCGAGCCGGGCCAGGTGGGCGCGGATCGCGGGACGGTCGGTGGGGGTCAGCTTGCGGATGTACGGCATTTTGGGGAGCGCCTAACAGCTTTTACCGGTCTCTCGTGCCCGACACCGCGGTGACCCGCGGCCGGCAGCCCTTCATGCGTCTCGGCGTTCCTCCCCAGAAACGCGCACCGGCGGGGCGCCCTTGTCGCGGCATCCGCCCCGTTGGTGGCAGGTCTAAGATAGTGTTTATTGTGCACTGCACAAGTGACCGCGGCGTTAACGTGTCATGCCCGCTGCGAATAGCGTCCTTGCTCCGCGTGTCCCGGGCGTGGAAGATGGCCGGACAGGGCCTTACGCGGCACGGCGGCCGCGGCGGATGCGCCTGGCCGGGCGCCACCGGCAGGGTCCTTGGGTAGCAAAGCACGGCGGCATGAGCATCTGATGAGCATCTGGGGCAAGATCGTGGGCGGCACCGCGGGCTTCGCGGTGGGCGGACCGCTGGGGGCCATTTTGGGCGGCCTGGCCGGGCATGCCGTCGACCGGATGCGGGACTCCACGCGCGCGTTGAGCGATCAGGACGCCGATGCCGCCGAGCCCGGCGGCCCGGAGCACCCCGAGGCCGATCACAACGCCGACGACAACACCAAGAAAATCGCCTTTACGATCGGCGTGATCGTGCTGGGCGCCAAGATGGCCAAGGCCGACGGCGTGGTCACCAAGAACGAGATCCAGGCGTTCCGGCAGGTCTTCCAGGTGCCGCCGGAGGAGATCAAGAACGTCGGCAAGGTGTTCAACCAGGCCCGGCGCGACTCCCGTGGGTTCGAGCCTTACGCCAAGCAGCTTGGGCGGATGTTCAAGGACAACCCGATGGTCCTGGAGGAGGTGCTGGACGGCCTGTTCCACATCGCCCGCGCCGACGGCGACGTGACGCAGCCCGAGCTCGACTACCTGGAACAGGTCGCCTTCACCTTCGGCCTGGACCAGGAGAGCTGGGAGCGTATCCGCGCCGCCAACGCCACCGGCGACGGTAAGGATCCCTACGAGATCCTGGGCGTCTCCCGCGAGGCCAGCGACGCCGAGGTCAAGAGCGCCTACCGCCGGCTGGTCCGGGAGAATCACCCCGACACGCTGGTCAGCCAGGGCATGCCGCAGGAATTCATCGACATGGCGAACGAAAAGGTCGCCGCGATCAACGGCGCCTACGAACAGATCCGCAAGCAGCGCGGGCTCAGGCGTTAGCGCGCGGGCGTTGGACGCCGCCCACCCCAATCCGATATGTGTGCACGGCACTGAAGCGCGTCCCCTCTCCGTCGCTCGAAGGAGACGGCCAGAGTGAGGTAGGTCTGCAGGGCCGTGCAGCTCCACGGCGCCGCTTTGACGGCCGTCGCAACGGCGGGGCCGTGAGCTACCTCCTCACCCTGCCCCTCTCCTCCCATGGGAGGAGAGGGAACGCGCGGCTGCGCCCTGCCTCCTCACCGTGGAAGAGCCGCCAAGCGATGGCGAGCAACCCGCCGCTGGTACAGTTCAAGGATGTCCGCCTCGCGCTTGGCCACGAGGTGCTGGCGGAGCATGTCGACGCGACGCTGGCGCGCGGCGACCGGGCGTGCCTGGTCGGGCGCAACGGCAGCGGCAAGTCGACCCTGCTGCGCGCGCTCGCGGGGGAGGTCGAGGTCGACCGGGGCGAGCTGTTCATCCAGCCCGGCGCCAAGACCGCGTATCTGCCGCAGCAGCCCGACCTGCCTCCGGAGCAGACGGTGCACGCCTACGTCACCGGCGGCCTGCCGGGCGACGTCGCGCACGAGGAACACCGGGTCGACCAAGTGTTGGCGCGCCTGGACCTGGAGGCCGGGCGGCGCCTGGGCACCCTGTCGGGCGGCGAGGGCCGGCGCGCCGCGCTCGCCCGCACGCTGGTGAGCGAGCCCGACGTGCTGCTGCTGGACGAGCCGACCAACCATCTCGACCTGCCCACGATCGAGTGGCTGGAAGGCGAGCTGAAGCGCTTTCGCGGCACGCTGATCCTGGTCAGCCACGACCGGGCGTTCCTGCGCGCGGTGTCGAACTGCACGCTGTGGCTGGATCGCGGCACCTTGCGGACCACCGATCGCGGCTTCGAGAGGTTCGATCAGTGGGCCGAGGAGGTTCGCCAGGCCGAGGCCGAGCAGCTGTACCAGCTGAACAAGAAGATCGCCCGCGAAGCGCACTGGGAGCACGGCGGCATTTCCGGCCGGCGCAAACGCAACCAGCGCCGGCTTGCGGAACTGCAGGAGCTGCGCCAGACCCGCGCGGAGATGCTAAAGGCCAAGCCGGGTGAGATGAGCCTGCAGGTCGCCGAGGCCGAGCGCTCCGGCAAGACCGTGATCGAGGCCGAGCGGCTCTCCAAGGGGTTCGAACGCGAAGACGGCCAGCGGGTCGAGGTCGTGCGCGACTTCTCCACCCGCATCCGCAAGGGCGACCGGATCGGCGTGATCGGCCCCAACGGCGCGGGCAAGACCACCCTGATCAAGATGCTCACGGGCGACCTGAACCCGGACAGCGGCCAGGTGCGCCACGGCACCAACCTGCAGCCGATCTATTTCGACCAGCGCCGGGAGAGCCTGGATCCCGAGAAAACGCTCTGGCAAACGCTCGCCCCCGGCGGCGGCGACACGATCGACGTCGGCGGCAAGGCCCGGCACGTCGTCGCCTACCTGAAGGACTTCCTGTTCGAGGAGGGCCAGGCCCGCCAGCCGGTCAAGGCGCTCAGCGGCGGCGAGACCAACCGCCTGCTGCTCGCCCGCCTGTTCGCCCGGCGCTCCAACCTGATCGTGATGGACGAGCCGACCAACGACCTGGACGTCGAGACGCTCGACCTGCTGGTCGAGGTGCTGGGCGACTACGACGGCACGCTGCTGCTGGTCAGCCACGACCGCGACTTCCTGGACAAGACGGTGACCAGCATCGTCGCCATGGAAGGCGACGGCCGGGTCGAGGAGTTCCCCGGCGGCTACACCGACGCGCTCAGCCAGCGCCGCGGCCCCAAGGGCGGCGCCCGGATGGGCGACAAGGCCAAGGCGGACAAGAAGGCCGGCGGCCAGAAAGCCGGTAGCCAGAGGCGGGGCGACCAGAAGGCGCCCGGCAAGCGCGGCTCCGGCGGCACGCAGGGCAAGCTGTCGTACAAGGAACAGCGCGAGCTGGACGAGCTCCCGGCCAAGATCGAGAAGCTGCAGCAGGGCATCGACGAGCTGCAGGCCAAGCTCGCGGAACCGGACTTCTTCACCCGCGATCCCGACGGCTACCAGCAGGCGACCGAGGAGCTGCAGCGCGCCCAGCGCGCGCTCGACAAGGCGGAAACCCGCTGGCTCGAGCTGGAGGAACGCCGGGAAGCGCTCGCCCAGGGCACGGGATCCTAGCGCGCAGGATCTTGGGGCACGGGCAGGGTCTGGCTGGGCCCAGCTGTGGGCTGTATCCGCGGCCCAACAGCGGTGCGGCTTTCGGATTTGGCGAAAAAACATTCTGAAAGTAACGACGTATTCTATCGAATATACGGCACTTCTTCTATTAAATGCCGTCTCAGTCATTTACGGATACTTAAATTGCGCGCGTTAGCTTTGTCCTCCCCAGCGCGGAGGATGATATGCGAGCGAACCGTTCCAACCTGAGGTCGAAACTGTTCCAGACGGTTGCGCGCTGCCTGCGGGCGCGCGACGGGGGCGCCGGTATCGTGATGGCGCTCAGCACGATCCCGCTGGTCGGCGGGACCGGGCTGGCGATCGATACCGCGCGCGCCTTTGTCGTGGAATCCCGGATGGGCAAGGCACTCGACGCCGCCGGGCTCGCGGCCGGCCGCGTGGCGCTGGAGGACCGGGTCGAGGCCGACGCCCGGGCGTTCTTCGCGGCGAACTATCCCGACGGGCTGATGGGCAGCGACATCACCGCCGCCGACATCGACATCCAGATCGATAGCAACGCCGAGTTCATCACGGTCACCGCCCAAACCTCGATGCCGACGACCTTCATGCGGATCTTCGGCAAGGACAACGTGACCGTGTCCGCCCGGTCGGTCATCCAGCGGGTCACCTCGGGCTCCGAGATCGCCTTGGTGATGGACAACACCGGGTCGATGAACGGCAGCAAGATCGACGCGATGAAGGCGGCGGCGCAGGATCTGGTGGACATCGTGTTCGGCGATGCCGAGCGCTACGACGAGCTGTGGTTCAGCCTGGTCCCCTACACCTCGACCGTGAATGTCGGGGCGTCGAACGGCGGCTGGGTCGACGGGGGGCCCAGCTTCAGCCCAACCAGCTGGAAAGGCTGCGTCGAGGCGCGCTGGGTGAGCGGCCGGGACGAGACCGACGACCCGCCGACGACCGAACGGTTCGATGTCTACCACTACCCCTCGACGCGCTGGGACACGGATCCGGACGCCGACGGCAACGAGTGGCCGGGCATCGACGACTCCCAGGCGGCCCGCAACGCCGGCACCGGGCCCAACCTGGGCTGCGGCCCGGCGATCACGCCGCTGACGCGCGAGCGCTCGGAGATCACCGACGCGATCGACGAGATGGCGGCTTGGCACCGCGGCGGCACCACCAGCAACCTCGGCCTGGTCTGGGGCTGGCGCACTCTGTCGCCGCGCTGGCGCGGCGTCTGGCCGGGCAGCGTCTGGCCGGTCGACTACGGCGACGAGCAGGTCAGCAAGGTCGCGATCGTGCTGTCCGATGGGCAGAACCAGTTCTTCGACTACGACAAGGACGACGACTACGTCTCCGACTACACCGGCTATGGCCGGATCGGCGAGACCTTCATGCCCGGCGCGACCGACGAGGACGACGGTCTGAGCACGCTCGACGGCAAGTTCGCCAAGGTCTGCGACCAGATGAAAAGCCAGGGGATCACGATCTACACGATCACCTTCGGCGGCGGCGCCAGCGGCGGGCCGATCCGCGATCTGTTCCGCACCTGCGCCAGCGACCCGGGCAACTACTTCCACGCCCCCGACAACGCCGATCTGGCGCCGGCGTTCCGGACGATCGGCCAGGAACTCGCCAACCTGAGGATCGTGGAATGAGACGGCCGGGCCGGCGGTTGCGCCGCCTGCGCCGCGTGCGCCGCGACGACAGCGGCGCCAGCGCGCTGGAGTTCGGTCTGATCGCCCTGCCCATGGTGCTGCTGATGGGCGGCCTGCTGGAGTTCGCGGTCCTACTGACCACGGCCTCGATGCTCGACAGCGCGTCGCTGCAGGCCGCGCGGTACGGCGCCACCGGCGCCCAGCCAGCCAGCGGGACGCGCGAGGAGATGATTCGCCGGATCATCGAGCAACGGACCTTCGGCCTGGTCCGCATGGACCGGCTGCGGATCGACACCAAGGCGTATCAGAGCTTCGAGCGGATCGATCAGGCCGAAGGCTTCGACGACGCCAACGCCAACGGCCAGTACGACACGGGCGAGACCTTCAACGACGTCAACGGCAACGGCGGCTGGGACGCAGACCAGGGCACACCCGGGCTGGGTGACGCAGAAGACATCGTGGTCTACGAAGTCCGCTACCCGTGGCCGGGCATCACCGGGCTGATGCAGCCGATCGTCAAGGATATCGAGCTGTCCAGCTCCGTTCCAATCCGCAACGAACCCTACGACATCCAATGACCCGGAACCTGCGCCGATTGCTGAGATCGACGCGCGGGGCCGCCGCGATCGAGTTCGCGCTGGTTCTGCCGATCCTCGTGATCACCGTGCTGGGCACCGTGGAAATCGGCCGGTACGTCCAGCTGTACATGAAGGTCCAGAACGTCGCCGGCAACGTCGGCGACATCATCAGCCGGCCGGAGCAGGTCTCGGCGAGCGACCTGTCGTCGCTGTTCTCGGCCTCGCCGGTGCTGATGAACCCGTTCGAGGCCGGGCCGAAACTGCGCATCATCGTCAGCGGCGTGGTCGTGCCGTCGCAAAACGACCCGCCCGAGGTCGCCTGGCAGTCGGCCGGCGGCGGCAGCCTGCCGGCGGCGAGCACCGTCGGTGCGGTCGGCGGCGTCGCCAACATCCCCGGCGGGCTGGTCACCTTCGGCGGCGAGGCGCTGATCGTCGCCGAGACGGTGTACGACTACGACCCCTGGCTGCTGGGTATCGTACCCGACCAGCTGGTGCGCGAGACCGCCTATTTCCGGCCCCGGCGCGGCACGCTCGCGACCATGAACTAAGCCCGTGCGAACTGGGCCCCTGCGAGCCGAGCTTCGGCCAACCGGGCCCCGGCCGGATGCCCTACTCCGCGGCGACCTGGCCCGGCAGCTGCGGCCCCTCCTCGATCGACAGCAGGGAGGCGTTGCCGCCGCTCGCGGTGGTGTCGACCGAGAGCGCACGCTCGTGGACAAAGCGGTGCAGATAGGCCGGGCTGCTCGCGACCGGCTGGCCGGCATCGGCGGCGCCGTCGCCGGACGGCGTCGGCCGGAAGCAGACCAGCGTGCGGATCGCCCCGTCGAGCTCAGCCAGCCGGGCGTTCACCGCGGCCGCGCTCGCCCGGTTGCCGGCGAGCGCGGTCAGGTGCACCGGCTCGGCCGTCAACAGCGCCTCCAGCCCGGCGTCCTGGCCCGGCTCGATCGCCTGCACGGCGTAACCCGGCACGCCGGCGTCGTGCAGCACGCGGGCGACCGCCGCCGCCGCGCCCTCGGCCTCGGCCCACAGCAGCGCGGTATTGCCGGCGGCAAGCGCCGCGCCCGCCTGCGCGATCAGCGCACTCAGCTGGGACGCCGTGTCGTCGCCGGCCAACGCCAGGCAGGCGACCGTGCCGCGCGGCCAGAACGCCAGCTCGTTGCGCTCCCCGGTCGGACCCGGCATCTGCCGCGGCTCGGCCAGCTCGTCGGCCGCCTGCGCGGCGTAGACCCGCAGGTAGGCCGCGCCCGCCTGGGCGTCGCCGGCGTCCTTCAGCTTCTGCAGCGGCTTGGCGCCCGCATCGATCGCGTCGGCGGCGCGCTCCAGCACCGCCGCGCGCTCGGCGACCGGCGGCAGCCATTCGTGGCCCTGCTTGCCGAGCGTCCTGACCGCCTGGTCGAGCGACTTGCGGGCGATCAGCGGCGCCTTCAGATCGACCGGGGTACCGGCCGCATCCGCAGGTGTGGCGACGGCGCCGTCGCCCCCCGTCTCGCGCACGAACCGTTCCAGATAGAGCGGGCCGCCCGCCTTCGGGCCGGTGCCCGACAGGCCCTGCCCGCCGAACGGCTGGACGCCGACGATCGCGCCGATCTGGTTGCGGTTGACGTAGCAGTTGCCGACGCGCGCGCGCTCGTACACGCGCTTCCACATTTCGTCGATCCGGCTGTGCACGCCCATGGTCAGGCCGTAGCCGGTCCGGTTGATCGCATCGACCACCTGGTCCAGCCGGTCGGCCCGATAGCGCACGACGTGCAGCACCGGGCCGAACACCTCGCGCTCCAGCCGGTCGATCCGGTCGATCTCGAACGCGGCCGGGGTCACGAAGCTGCCGTTGTCGGTGCCCTGGCCCAGGCGCGCCCGGCGGACCTCCTTGGCGTCGCCCAGCATCCGCTTGATGTGCTTGTCGATGGTCGCCTGCGCGCCGTCGTCGATCACCGGGCCGACGTCGGTCGACAGCAGCTGCGGATCGCCCACCCGCAGCTCGTCCATCGCGCCGGAGATCATTTCCAGCGTGCGTTCCGCGACGTCCTCCTGCACGTAAAGCACGCGCAGGGCCGAACAGCGCTGGCCGGCGTTCTGGAAGGCGGAGACGACGACGTCGCGGGCGACCTGCTCGGTCAGCGCGGTCGAATCCACGATCATCGCGTTCTGCCCGCCGGTCTCGGCGATCAGCGAGGGGATCGCTGCGCCGTCGCGGCCGGCGAGCGTGCGGTTGATCCGCCGCGCCGTCTCGGTCGAACCGGTGAAGCAGACGCCGGAGATCCGCGGGTCGCGGGTCAGCGCGCCGCCGACGCGCGCGCCGTCGCCCGGCAGCAGATGCAATACCTCCGGCGGAATGCCGGCGCGATGCAGCAGCCGGACCGCGCGAGCGGCGATCAGCGGGCTCTGCTCGGCCGGCTTGGCGAGCACGGCGTTGCCCGCCACCAGCGCGGCGACAACCTGGCCGTTGAAGATCGCGAACGGCAGGTTCCAGGGGCTGATGCAGGTGAACACGCCGCCGCCCCGCATCGAAATCCGGTCGCCAGCGCCCGCGGGGCCGCGCACGCGGATCTCGCCGGACAGGGTCTGGCGCGCCTGCAGGGCGTAGTAGCGGCAGAAGTCGATCGCCTCGCGCACCTCCGAGACCGCGTCGTTCAGGGTCTTGCCGACCTCCGCCACGAGCAGGCCGAGGATGCTCGACATCTCCTGTTCCATCAGGTCGGCGGCGCGCTCCAGGCAGGCGGCGCGTTCGCCGACCGGCTTGGCGGCCCAGTCGCCCGCCGCCTTCTGGGCGGTGGTGAGCGCACGCTCGATCTGGTCGTCCGTCGCTTCCGTCACCTCGCCCAGCACCCGGGCGCGGTCGTGCGGCATCACGGTCTCGCGCCCATCCCGACCGGCCGCGGCGTCGCCGCCCACGATCGGGCCGGCGGTCCAGCGCTCGCGCAGGACCTTCTGCATGTCCTGCCTGAGCGCATCCAGCTGCACCAGGTCGGACAGGTCGACGCCCTTCGCGTTCACCCGGTTCCCGCCGTAGATGTCGCGCGGCAGCGGAATCCGGGGATGCGGCGCGCGCGCGAGGCCGCGCACCGCGCGCACCGGGTCGGCCACGATCTCCTCGACCGGCAGGGACTCGTCCTGGATGCGGTTGACGAACGAGCTGTTGGCGCCGTTCTCCAGCAGCCGCCGGACCAGGTAGGCGAGCAGGTCCTCGTGCTGGCCGACCGGCGCGTAGATCCGGCAGCCCGCGCCGACCTGGTCGTGCTCGATCACCCGCTCGTACAGCTCCTCGCCCATGCCGTGCAGACGCTGGAACTCGAAGTCGCGGCTGTTGCCGGCGTATTCCAGCACGCTCGCGATCGACTGCGCGTTGTGGGTGGCGAGCTGGGGATAGAACGCGTCCGTGTTGGCGAACAGCTTGCGCGCGCACGCCAGGTAGGAGACGTCGGTGTTGGTCTTGCGGGTGAACACCGGGTAGTCCTCCACGCCCTGCTCCTGGGCGCGCTTGATCTCCATGTCCCAGTAGGCGCCCTTGACCAGGCGCACCATCAGCCGCCGCTCGTGCCGGCGCGCCATGTCGGCAAGCCAGTCGAGCAGGGAATAGGCGCGCTTCTGGTAGGCCTGCACGACGACGCCGAAGCCCTGCCAGGCCTTCAGGTCCGGATCGCCGGAGATCGCCTCGATGCAGTCCAGCGAGATGTCCAGGCGGTCGGCTTCCTCCGCGTCGATGTTCAGACCGATATCGTAGCGCGCCGCTTCAACGCACAAGGCACGCAGGCGCGGCATCAGCTCGTCCATCACCCGGTCGTGGTTGGCGACCTCGTAGCGCGGGTGCAGCGCCGACAGCTTGACCGAGATGCCCGGGCCGTTGATCGGGCCCTTACCGTCGGCCTTGGCGCCGATTTTCTGGATCGCGTTCTTGTAGTGGTCGAAGTAGCGCCGGGCGTCGGCCATCGTCCGGGCGGCCTCGCCCAGCATGTCGTAGGAATAGCTGTAGCCGCGCTTTTCCCAGGCCTGCGCCCGCTCCAGCGCGGTTTCGATGGTCCGGCCCATGACGAACTGCCGGCCCATGATCTTCATCGCCTGGTTGACGCTTTCGCGCACCACCGGCTCGCCCAGCCGCGCGATCAGGCGGCGCAGCGCGTAGTCCGGCCCATGGCCGCGCGCGTCGTGCATGCGCACCACCTGCCCGGTCATCATCAGGGCCCAGGTGGAGGCGTTGACGAACAGCGAGCGGGAGTGGCCCAGGTGCTGCTTCCAGTCCGCCGAGCCCAGCTTGTCGCGGATCAGCCATTCGCGCGTGTCGTCGTCCGGAATACGCAGCAGCGCCTCCGCGATGCACATCAACAGCACGCCTTCCTGGGTGGACAGGCCGTATTCGTGCAGGAAGGCGTCGATCCCGCCCTGGTGCGCGGTCTCCGCGCGGACCGCCTCGACCAGCTGGTGGGCGTAGCTCTGGACGTTCTGCCGGCTGCTCTCCGGCAGGTCGTCCAGCGCGCCCAGCAGGGTTTCGATGCAGGCCGTCTCGTCGCCGCGGTAGTTGGCGTCGACCCGGGCGCGCAGGGCGCCCCGGCTCCCCAGCGGCGTCTTGAAGATCATCTTCTCGGGCATGGGCTTACCGTTCGTGCTGTCTGCAAGGCGGTGCCCGCCCCGGGCCGAACGGGCCCGGGGCGGGTCGGATCCGTCCACGGCGCAAAGCGCGCCGTGGGGCTCACATGGAGCTCTGGCCGGTCGCCGGCACCCCGGCGGCTGCCAGCGGATCGTCGTAGCCGTGGCCACTAAGGTCCTTGATCGTTTCGCCGCTGTCACGCCATTCCGCCATTTCGGCCGGCGTGGCCTTGGGCGAGAACAGCCCGGTCACGGCGTAGAAGACGCCGATCACCGGCGCCGTCCAGCAGGCGAACGCGAGCGGGATGTAGAGCAGGTTCTCGAAGTTCCCGTTGCCGACACCCAACGCCAGCGCGCTGATGACGAAGGCGCCGCCCGCGTTCCACGGGATCAGCGGCGACATCAGGGTACCACCCTCCTCGACAGCTCGCGACAGGTTGAGGGTGGAGTAGCCCATGCCGCGGTAGACCGGCGCGTACATCCGCCCGGGCAACGCGATCGACAGGTAGGGGTCGCCCGCCACCAGGTTGGTCGCGATCGAGGTCCCGATCGCCGAGGTCTGGACGCCGGCGAAGCTGCGCACCTTGGTCATGATCACGTTGATGATCGTCTCCAGGCAGCCGGTCCGCTCCAGGGCGCCGCCGAAGCCGAGCGCGATCAGCACCAGCGAGATCGTCCACATCATCGACTGCACGCCGCCGCGGTTGAGCAGGCTGTCGATTTCCGAGACGCCGGTGGAGATCGAATAGCCGCCGTTGGCGTACTGGAAGACGTCGTGCATTCCGGCACCCTGGAAGAACACCGCCATCACGCCGCCGACGACGACACCGGCGAACAGGGAGGGGATCGGCGGCTGCTTGCGCACCGCCAGGAAGATCACCAGCAGGGCCGGCACCAGCATGATCGGCGAGATCCAGAAGTTCGCCTGCAGCGCGCCGGTAATCGCCTGGATCTTCTCGAACGAGGTCTGCTCCGCGTCGATCAGGGTGAAGCCGACGCCGGTATAGATCGCAAGCGCGATCAGCATCGCCGGCACGGTGGTCGGCATCATGTTCTTGATGTGGTCGAAGAGATTGGTGCCGGTCACCGCGGGGGCGAGGTTGGTGGTGTCCGACAGCGGCGAGACTTTGTCGCCGAAGAACGCGCCGGAGACCACGGCCCCCGCGGTCCAGTACGTCGGAATGCCGAAGCCGGCGCCGATCCCCATCAGCGCAAGGCCGACCGTACCGACCGTGCCCCAGGACGTGCCGAGCGACAGCGACACGACCGCGCACAGGATCATCGCGGCCGCCAGGAAGATCTCGGGCGACAGGATGGTCAGGCCGTAATAGATCAGCGAGGGCACGGTGCCGCTCGCGATCCACACCCCGATAATCATGCCGACCGTGATCAGCACCGAGACCGACGGCAGGGAGACATGGATGACGTGGAACACCCCCTGCTCGATCGACGGCCACTTGTGACCGAGCTTGAGACCGACCAGCCCGGTGATCGCCAAGCCGATCGCCAGCGGGATGTGCGGGGTGAAATCGCCGAAGTAGAACAGCTGCAGGCCCAGCACGGCCAGTGTCAGTAGCACCGGCGTAAGCGCCAGCCAAATCCCGGGCGCGCGCGGCGCCGCGTCGGATGTACTCACGTTTCCCTCCCGAAAAAGACCAATATTAAGTGGGCGCCGGCGGCTTCCGCCGCGCGGCCAAGCCCACGAACCGTAAATCTTAAAACTGACGCGGTCACCTGCCGGTCTGAATAATAGTCTCACTTGTTCCCGCGCTCGCCGGCGCGCCGTCATATTCGTCTTCGACATAACGGCGTCGGCCGGCAGACGCGCCGGCGCGCAACTTGGACCGGCCCCGCACCGCGCGGGCATCGGCTCGATCCGGATGTTTGGCCCCCAAAAAATCACGACGCGCCAGCCGTTGACCGCGCCGGCGCGGCGCACATTTCGGTTTCATGACAAACCGGTTACTCACCCCCATGTCGCGCGCCGCGCGCAGGCCCATGTCGCGCGCCGCGCGCAGGCCCATGTCGCGCGCCGCGCGCCGGTCGCTGCGCGCCGGGATGCTGCCCGGCCTGGTCGCCTGCGCGGCGGCGGTTTACGCCGCCGGCGCGCTGTGGGCGCACGACCTGCTGTTCGCGCTGAGCGCGTGTGCCGGCTTCGGGCTGATGGCGGCGCTGGTCGTCCCGGGCGCGGTCCGGCACCACCCGCACGCCCGCTTCGGCGCGGCGAACCAGGTCACGCTCGCCAGAGGCACCGGCACGGCGCTGTTGGCCGGGCTGATCGCGGCGCCGGACGTGCTGGGGACGCACGCCGCCGCGGTCTGGCTGCCGTTCGCCGGCGCGGCGGCCCTGCTGCTGCTGGATCTGTGCGATGGGGCGCTGGCGCGCCGGCAGGGCCTCGCTTCCGCTTTCGGGGCGCGGTTCGATCAGGAGGTCGACGCGGCGGCGATCCTGGTCTTGAGCGCGCTTGCGGTCGCGATCGCCGACGCGCCCTGGTGGACGCTCGGCATCGGGGCGCTGCACTACCTTTACCGCCTCGGCGGCTGGCTGATCCCCGCGCTCGCCCGGCCGCTGCCGTATTCGCTGCGCCGGCGGATCGTCTGCGGCGTGCAGATCGCGGCGCTCGGCGCGCTGCTGGCCCCGCCGACGCCGGCCGGCTGGAGTGCCGTCCTCACGACGGTCGCGCTGGTCGCGCTGACGTTGTCGTTCCTGCGCGACGGGCTCTGGTCGCTGACCCGCGGCGCGGCGTTTACGCCGGCGCGACGGCCGGGCGCCGGCGCCTGAGTACCGCCGCCGCGCCCGGCAGACCGCTGACCAGCATCGCCACTCCGTACATCAGGCCGGCCGCGACGCCGGCCTCGGGGGCGAGACCGACGGTCGGCCACAGCAGCGCCGCCGCGCTTTCCCGCAAGCCCCAGCCGCCGACCGAGATCGGCAGGACGAGCGCCAGCAGCGTCAGCGGAATGACCGTGATCCACGCCTGCACCGGCAGGGCCGGCCCGACCGCATCGGCCGCCAGGGCAAAGGCGGCGATCAGGCAGACGGCCACGGCTAGATTGAGCGGCAGCTGCATCCGCCATGCCCCCGCGCCGAGCAGCGCGGCGCGGCCTTCGGGCACCAACGCGGCGACCCCCAGGCGCCAGCGCCGCGGCCCGATCCGCGTGCCGAGCGCGAGCGCGACCAGCAGGATCAGGATCGCGACGCCCAGCGCGGCCGCCGCGCTCGCGACCCAGGACGCATAGCCGCCGGGGATCAGCAGCGGCCACAGCGCCAGCCCCAGGCCGGCAATGGCGAAGAACGCCACCTGCCCGGCGAACCGCTCCAGCACGACCGCCCGCAGGGCGCGCCCGGCACCGCCGCCGCCGGGCAGCGCGGGCAGCCGGCGGGCGTGGCGCAGCGCCCGGACCGCGTCGCCCGACACGCCGCCCGGCAGCAGCTGGTTCAGCAGCAGGCACAGATAGTACTCCGCGCACGCCGCCGCCCAGCCGAGCGGTAAGCCGAGCCGGCGGGCGACCAAGCGCCAGCGCGCCGCCGACAGCAGCACCTGGAGCTGCGCCGCAAACAGCAACCCGGTAACCGCCAAGGGGTCGGCCCCGGCCAGCAGCCGCGCCGTTTCGCCTAGCTCGATGGTCGCCGCGAGCCCGGCCACCAATGCCAGGCTGCCGGCGATGCGCAGCACCGGCCGCCAGCCGACGCACCGGCGCCGGGAGGTGGAGGATGAAGCCATCCGCGTTGCCGTCCGTTACGGTGAGGTTACATTTGAACAACGAAGCTCGCGGAAGTGGATACGCGATGGCGCCGGCATTGGATGACCCGTCGACGGGTCGCCAGCAGGGACGGAGACAACGCACCCCGCGCGCGGCCTGGCTGCGCGCGCTGGCCGGGCTGGTCGTCCTGCACCTGCTGCTGGTCGCCCCCAACCAGCCGGCCGCGCTGACGCTGGAGGCGCTCCGCCTGGTGCCGCTGGAACTGCCGGTGCTGGCGCTGGTGCTGGTGCTGCTGCCGGGACGCTGGGGCCTCGCCGCCGCCGGGCTCGCCGCGGCGCTGCTGACCGCGGCGACCGCGCTGAAGGCGGCCGACCTGATCGCCTACGCCGGGTTCGGCCGGGCGGTGAACCCGGTGACCGACCTTGCCCTGCTCGGCCCGGCCTGGGACTTCACCACCGACATGCTGGGGCCGCTCGGCGCCGGCCTCGCCGCGCTCGCGGTCCTGACCGGCATGCTCCTGGTCGCCGGCATGGCATGGTGGGCGGCACGCAGCCTGGTCCGGCTGCCGGATGCGGCTGGGCGGCGACCGGCGGTGGCCGCGGCGGCAATACTGGCGCTCGGCGTCACGACAGCCGAAGGCGTGCAGCGCCTGAGCGGCGCGGACACGCGCACCGACGCCTTTACCAGCAGCCTGATCGCCTGGCGGATCGACAACGGCCTGCAGACCTGGCGGGCGTTCCAGAGTTTCCAGGCCAAGCTGCGCGCCGGCGCCGGCCGGGACGCGACCAACGCGCACACGCTGGCCAGGCTGCAGGGCCGCGACGTCCTGCTGGTGTTCGTCGAATCCTATGGCCGAAGCGCGCTCGCCCAGCCGCGCTACGCCCGCCAGCTGGCGCCCGCGCTCGACCGGCTGGCCGCGGCCGCCCAGGCGCGCGATTACGCGGTCCACTCCGCCTGGCTGGAGGCGCCAACGGTCGGCGGCAGCAGCTGGCTGTCGCACGCCAGCCTGCTGTCCGGCCTGTGGATCGACAGCCAGGCGCGCTACGACGCGCTCACCGCCTCCAACTGGCCGACCCTGATCGACCGGTTCGAGGCGGCCGGCTGGCAAAGCCTCGCGGTCATGCCGGCGATCACCGGACCGTGGCCGGAAGGACGGGCGTTCGGCTACGACCGGCTGCTGGATGCCGAGGCGCTGGACTACGCCGGGCCGGCGTTCAACTGGGTGACCATGCCGGACCAGTACACGCTGGCCGCAATGCAGCGGAAGGCCCTGTCGGATCCGGGCGACCGGCCGGTGTTCGCCCAGGTCGCGCTGATCTCCAGCCACGCGCCCTGGACGCCGATCCCGGAGGTCGTGCCCTGGTCCAGGATCGAGGACGGACAGCTGTTTGCCCGCTTCGTCGACGGCCAGGACCCGCCTAGCGTGGTCTGGCAGGACAACGAGAAGGTGCGCCGGCTGTACGGCCAGGCGCTGGCCTATTCGCTCGACAGCGTGGCGAGCTTCGTGCGCCACCGGCTGGCCGAGGGCAGCGTCGTGCTGCTGCTGGGCGACCATCAGGCGGCGCCGCTGGTGACGGGGCCCGACGCCGGGCGCGCGGTGCCCACCCACCTGATCGTGCCGCAGGAGCTGCGCGACGGCGCCCGGGCGCTCGGCTGGCCCGCCGGGGTGCGGCCGCCGGACGACGCGCCCAGCTGGCGGATGGACAAGCTGAAAGGCCGGCTGCTGGACGCCCTCTCGACCGGCACGGAAACTCCCGTCGCCGCCGGCCGGCCCGAGCGTGGGAGCGCGGGCGACGGCGGCTGAGACCCAGCCCCGGTTCTGTAAAGCCACCACGGTTGATCGACCGGTGCGCGTGCTGGCTCCCATGTCGGCTGGGTGCGGCAACACGGCCGGGCAAACGACGACAGACGGTCCATCAAGCCTACGCCGCGGGCAACGCAACAAAACGCGAGGGGGAGGCGAACGCCATGTCACGGACCTGGATCGTGTGGTTCTGGATCATCCTGGTAATCGTGTTGGCCACTGCCGCCCTGACCAGCGCACCGTTCGAGCTGTTCGGCTGAACACGGCCGACCCCATCGGCCGAGCGATCGCCGCAAATCAGTCGATCCGTTTCGCCAACGCCGGGATCGGGAAGTAGGCGGCGGCGTCCGGGTGGGTGTGCCACGCCCGCTCCGTCCGGTCGCCGTCCAAGAACTTGACGCAGACCGATTGGCAGCTCTGCTGCACGGCCAGCCGGTCCGCGGCGTCGAACAGCGCCTTAACCGGCGCACGTTCGCCTGCAAGTCCAAGCGCGCAGAAATCGTCGACCATCAACGTCCGGCCAAGGGCGAGCGTGGTCCAGGGGCTGTAGGTAAAGGCGCCGTAGACGTACCGGTCACCGGCGGTCAGCACGATCGCGCCGGCCACCGCGCCGTGCGTCCGCGCGCCCGCAAGCACCCGGTCGATGTGCGTCAGCCACGCGTCCAGGGAAATATCTGGGCGAACGGCCTCCACCAATGCGAAAGTGCGCCGGGCATCCTGCCGTGTCATTTCTCTGGCGACAAAAGGAGCGCTCATGCGCGGCCATCCCGAAGTCGTCATACTCTGAACCGGTTCAACCAAGCCGACGCGTGACAGGGGGTCCACGATGACCGGGCCAAGTTCCACGTGCCCGCCTGCGACCGGTGCCAACGCCGGCGCACGGCGCCCGGTCCGGCTCGACGCCCTGCCCCTGCTGCAAACGCTCGAAGGTACGACCCGCGCTGCCGTCGTCAAGGCGCTCACCGTTGCTACGGTCCGAAAGCACGAGCAGATCATTCAGGAAGGCGCGCCCGCCCGCACGGTCACCATCGTCGTCGACGGCGTGGTCATGGTTTGGAAGCGTCGCAGCGCCGCCGACACGCAGATCACCGGCTTTCTGTTTCCCGGCGACCTGCTGGGCACGCTGGTGGGCGACCGCTACCTCTACAGTGCGCGCGCCGTGATCGACGGCAGACTGGCCCAGGTGACGCGTGCGCATCTGGCCGAGCTGGCGGAGCGCCACCCCGACCTGCGGCACGCGCTTTACCGCAACGTCGCCAGCGACTTCGCGCTGGTTCAGGATCAGTTGCTGATCCTGGGCGCGATGAGCGCGGTCGAACGGGTGGCGACCGCGCTGCTGCAGTTCGAGCGCCGGCAGCAGGCCCGCGGGATGGGCCAGGGTGTGCCGGTCTGGCTGCCGATGCGCCGCACCGACCTCGCCTCCTACCTGGGACTGGAGCTGCCGACCTTGAGCCGGGCGTTCAGTCGGCTGCGCCGGGAAGGCGTGATCGCCAGCCCGTCGACCACCGACGTCACCATCCGCGACCGCGACGCACTGATCCGGGTAAGCTGCGACGCCTAGACCCGGCTTGCCGCCGCCGACCGCGAGCAGGGCGCCGTGGCGCGCCGCCGACCGGTGGACGTCCAGCCCCAGGTCCGCGACCGCCCGGTCGAAGGCGACGCGGTGGCCGTCGCGCTCGCTTTCCGCCAGCCCGCCGCACAGGCGAACAGCGGCGCGGCGCGCAGCGCGGTCCGCCTCTCACGTCAGCGGAAGTGCGCCGGCGCGAGATCGCCGGCCGCATCCACGTCGGACAGGGTCTCGAGCGTGCGCCAGCCAAGCCCCGCGCGGTCCAGGTTCGCGATCGTATCGCGCAGGGCGTGCGGGCCGCTCCAGCGCACGCCCTTAAACGGCGGGCGTTTGCGCGCCCGGGCGCCGAGCCCGACCAGCCAGTAACCGCCGTCGTCCGCCGGGCCCAGCACGGCGTCGCCGCCGTCCAGCCCCGCGAACGCCGCCGCGACCTGCGCCGGGCCCAGATCCGGGATATCGCTGCCCACCAGCACGACCGGACCCGGCGGCAGGGTGGCCATCGGCCGTGCCATCCGCCGGCCCAGATCGCCCGGGCCTTGCGGCATGGCGCGGACCCGCGCGCGGCCGGCACCGGGCATCCAGCGCAGATCGCCCGCGGCCCGGTCGGGCGTGACCGCCAGCCAGGTCGTCCAGCGCGGATCGGGCGCCAGCCGGCGCAGCAGCCGGGCCAGCATCAGCCGCTGGAAGCGCCAGGCGGTCAGGTCGCCGGCCCCGCGCGCGAGGCGCCGCTTGCCGACCCCGACCTGCGGCCGGCGGGCGAAAATCACCAGATGGCGGCGGCACGACGCGGCGGACATCCGGGCTCAGCCGTACAGACGGCGCACCAGCCGCAGCGGCACGCCCAGCAGGTACAGCCCCAGCACGCAAAGATTGCGCGCTGGGCGCGCCCACCAGCCGCCGCGGCGGTAGCGGGCCGCGCTGGTCACCGCCCGCGCGTCCAGCAGCCGGATCCGCCGGCGGCCCAGCCGGCGGACCAGGTCGACATCCTCCATCAGCGGCAGCGCGCGGTAGCCGCCCACGGCGTCGTACAGCGACCGCGCGATCACCAGCCCCTGGTCGCCGTACGGCAGTCCGAACCGCCGCGCGCGCCAGTTCGCCAGCCGGGCGACCCGCTCCGCCCCGTCCGACACCTCGTCGAACGCCAGCCGGAACGCAGCCGCCGTCCGTGCCCCGGAGCCGGATCCCAGATGCGCGGCGAGCGTCCGCTCCCAGCCCGGGGCCAGGCGCGTGTCCGCGTGCAGAAACAACAGCCAGCCGCCGCATGCGGCAGCCGCTCCGGCGGCCAGCTGGGTACCGCGGCCGGCCGGGGCCGCGACCACGATGGCGCCGTGCTCGCGGGCGATCCGCTGCGTGCCGTCGGTGGAGCCGCCGTCGGCGACGATCACCTGATCGACCGCGCCGGCCGCCCGCGCCCCGCGCAGCGCGCCCAGGCAACCCGGCAGGCGCGCCCGGGCGTTCAGGGTCGGGATCACCACCGACAGGGTGTGCGCCGGATCGCTCGGCCGGGCTGGCGACACGCGACCGGGAGCCGTGGCGCACGCGTGCGCGCCGCGCGCGGCCCCGGGCGGAACGGGCTCGGCCGCGGCGGGATCGGCCGCGGCGGGATCGGCGGTGGCGGTCGCTGCTGTGGCTGACTGGGTCATGGCGGCTTCGCTGATAGCACGATCGTGACCGCGCGTCTGCCGCCCGCGGGCTCCCCTCGGACCCGCGGGCATGCTAGGCGGTGCGGCCATGCCAGCCGTTCCCGATCACGCTACCCTGACCCGCGCCTTGCGCGACCACCCGCGCTTTGCCGACCTGGGCGACGACGAGCTGCGGCCGATGGCCGTCAAGGGCCTGGCGCACGACCACTTCCGCGTGGGCACGCGCGGCTGGGTCTTGCGGGTGCCCAAGCAGAGCCAGTTCGCGCTGTCAGCCGCCGACAACCTGTGCTACCAGGCCGCCTGCTTCGAGCGGGTCAGCACGAGCGGGCACGCGCCCGAGCTGGCCGCCGTCCTGCCACCGGACCAGCGCCTGCCGATGGGCGCGCTGGCGGTGCGGGAGATCGTCGGCCGCCCGCCCCGCCTGCCCGACGATCTACCCGCCCTCGCCACCGCGATGGCCCGGGTGCACGGCCTGCCCGTGCCCGAGGCGGACGCGCGCGCGCCACTCGCCGACCACACCGACGCGGTCGCCGGCGCGCTGGCGGAGATCGAGGCGCAGGCCGCCTACCTCGAGGTGGCCGATCTCGACCCCGCGGCCCGGGCGGAAATCGCCGACGAGCTGGCCTGGGCGCGCGATTTCGCGGCCCGCGGCAGCGGTCGGCACCAACCGGTGCGCCTGGTGCTGACCGACACGCATCCGGGCAATTTCCTGATCGACGCGGACGGCCGGGCCGTGATCGTCGATCTGGAGAAGGCGCTCTACGGCTCGCCCGGAACCGATCTCGCCCACGCCACGCTGTACAGTTCGACCACCTGGGACCCGGACACGCACGCCGACCTGTCGGTCGGCCAGCTGGGGGCGTACTACCGGCACTACCTGGAGATCGTCGGGCCGGAGCTCGCCGCGCGGATCCGCCCGTGGCTGGTGGCGATGCGCCGGATCACCTTCCTGCGGGCGATCACCTGGTGCGTCATGTGGTCGGTCGAACACCGCCGCGCGGCGCGCGCGGACGCCGGGGCAAGCGGGCGCGACTGGTCGGCGGAGAACACCGATCCCGCCCTGATCGCCCATGTCGCCGACCGGGTCGGCGAATACCTGCGCCCGGCGACGCTGCGGCGGATGCGCGCCGAATGGCGGAAGGCGCCGGGCCTGGACGCGGAACTGGGCGACTAGAGCAAAATCCATGAAGGTCGAGCTGACCTTCATCGTGAATCTTGCTCTAACTGCTGGCAGAGAGAGCAAGATTCAGCTGAAAGGTGGCTTCGCCTTTCAGCATCTTGCTCTAGACCATCAATCTCCCGTGAGGGCGGCTGACACCGGCCGTTGCCGGCAATAGCTTGGGGTGGGCTAGGCCGTTGGACACACCACCGACTTTAAGGGGAGCGACGATGACGATATCCCGGGCGCGCACGGCCCCAGCCGGCGCGATGGCGGGCCGTACGCTGCTGGCGGGCCTCGCGTTGGCGACCGGCCTGACAGTCGCGGGGCCCGCGGGGGCCGACGACGGCGTGATGAGCTACGACACCGCGGTCGCGCGGGCCGAGGGCCAGACGGTCTACTTTAACGCCTGGGGCGGCGATCCGCAGGTCAACCAATACATCGATTGGGTTGCCGAGCAGGTCGACACCCGCTTCGGCATCGACCTGCGCCACGTCAAGCTGTCCGATACGGCGAACGCCGTCACCCGCGTGCTGTCGGAAAAGACCGCCGGGCGCGACGAAGGCGGGTCGATCGACCTGATTTGGATCAACGGCGAAAATTTCGCCAAGATGAAGCAGAACGATCTGCTCTACGGCCCGTTCGCCGACAAGCTGCCGAACTGGGACTTGGTCGACTTCGACGAAAAGCCGACCACGAAGATCGACTTCACCATACCGACCGACGCCTACGAGGCGCCCTGGGGCATGGCGAAGTTCAACTTCATTTACGACAGCGCCTGGATCGATCCAGCGGACACGCCCGAGAGCATGCAAGAGCTGGCCGCCTGGGCCGAAGCGCATCCGGGCCGGCTGAGCTACCCGGCCCCGCCGGACTTCCTGGGCACGACCTTCCTGAAGCAGGCGCTGATCGAGCTCACCCCCAAACGCGATCTGCTGCAGGAGCCGGTCAAGTCGGATGCGCAGTTCCAGCGCGTCACGGAGCCGCTCTGGGCGTTCCTGGACGAGCTGCACCCGCATCTGTGGCGCGACGGCAAGGATTTCCCGAAGAGCGGGCCGGCGCAAGTGCAGATGCTGAACGACGCCGTGCTCGACATCGCGCTGTCGTTCTACCCCTCCCAGGCCTCCGGCCTGATCCAGGAGGGGCGTCTGCCGGAGAGTGCGCGCACCTTCGTGTTCGACAGCGGCATGATCGGCAACACCCATTTCGTCGCGATCCCCTACAACGCCGCGCACAAGGCGGGCGCGATGGTGGTCGCGAGCTTCCTGATGAGCCCGGAAGCCCAGGCGCGCAAGGCCCGCCCGGAGGTCTGGGGCGATCAGACCGTGCTCGACGTCGACGAACTGGCGCCGCAGCAGCGGCGGCTGTTCCAGCAGATCGACCGGGGCAAGGCGACCCTGAGCCCAAGCGAACTCGGCCCCACCCTGCTGGAGCCGCATCCGACTTGGATGACCCGGATCGAGCAGGGATGGCAGAAGCGCTACGGCAGCTGACGGGGGCGCTCTAACTGGGCAGCTGCCGGTGCGCCGTCGCCGGGCCAGAACGCCGAGCCAGAACGACGGGCCAGAACGACGGGCCAGAACCGACCGCTCCGGCGACCGGGCCCGGCGTGGCGACGGCGGACCGACGCAGGTGGCCCGTCTCCGCGCAACCTGCGGGGTATGGCCTTCGCTCACACCAACACCCGGGCGGTCGACGCCGCGGCGGACGAGGGCAACCCGTCCGAATCTCGCTTACACCCAGTAAGCGTCTCCCGGGCCCGCCTGCGATCCCGAGGTCTCGAGCCGGACATCCAACCGCCGGGCGACCCGTTCCGCTGCGATCCGGCACGGGCCGCCGCGGGGACAGGGATGTCGGCCGACCAAGCATGTCTCGGCGACCCGGTTGAAAATCAGCCGCCCCGCGTCGGCCTGCCCTTCGTCGAGCAGCCGTTCGGCCTCCGCCATCAGGTACTCGCACGTCTTGGGTCCGTCCCACGGCATGGCGGAATCGTATCAGCCTTATTATTGTATGCAAGCACACGCGAATCTGTATGCACTCGGATCAATCGTCACGCAACGCGCGGCGGGGAGGGGTCACGGCCCTGCCGGCGGGCCGCTCAAAGATCGAGCCGGAAGGTCCCGACGCCCTCCGGCCCGCGATTGCTCGGACATTGTGCGGTCGGCGCCGGATCACCGCCGACGGGCGATCCGTTCTCGGTGCCCGACTCACCGGTGCGTCGGCGGCGGGGTCACGCCGCAGCACCTGAGATACTCCTTGAGATCGTCGCCGGTCACGATGCCGCCTTCGCGCTGCAGGGTCTCCAGCTTCCCCTTCAGCTCCTCGACCTCGCGCTTCAACCGGTCGATCTCGGCCTGGAGCTCCTCCTTGCTCGGCTCGCGCGACATGCCCGCCCCCGTTTGCGCCTGACTTTACCCTCCCGGCTGCGCATACCCGGGCGTGTACCCGACGTCAATTACACAAATCAACCATGGGAAATTCAACCAATAGGAGGCGGGCTCGATCGCCGCGCCCTTGTCGCCTGGCACGCCGCCGGCGCGGTTGGTTCAGCGGCGTCGGGGGTCGGCCGTCAACGCAAACGTCACGCCCGTGGAAGCCACGGCTGGTACATTCGCCGGAGATGTGTTGCAATTCCAAGGTATCAGACGTGTTGCAAGGCCGATAACGATGACGATGTTTCCGCGAAAACAGGTTGGTATCCCACAGTTCGCCGCGTTGATCATGGGGACCGCGTTGATGGCTGCGATCCCGGCCGACGCCCGCGGGAACGGCTATCCGACCGAGGCACGCGTCGATTACGTGCTCGGCTGCATGGCCGCCAACGGTCAATCCCGGCTGGTCATGCGCAAGTGTTCGTGCAGCATCGATTATATCGCCGAACAGATGAGCTACGACGACTACGTCGCGGTCGAGACGGTCAAGCGGCTACGCTTGCAGGGCGGCGAGCGCACCTCGATTTTCCGGGATTCCGAGGCGGCGAACACGCTTGTCGACGCGTTCCGTCGCCTTCAGGTCCAGGCCGATCTGGAGTGCTTCTAGAGCAAGATGCTGAAAGGTGAAGCCACTTTTCAGCTGAATCTTGCTCTCTCTTCAAGCAGATCTAACGTGTTGAAGCTGGGGCACGGTTCACGCTGAAAGGCGGTCCGGCTATCAGCGATCTGGCTTGTCTAGGCCTGGCAAGCGGGACACCGGTCAACGGACCGGCGCCTCGCCATTTAGCCCCGTCTCCGCTAATCCCTTCGCCGCGATCCCGAACTCGGGTTCAGTCCCCGGCGATCACCCTTGGCCGCCGGCCGGCGCCCAGTGCTGCTGGAACGTGTTGTTTTTCGAGTCCGTCACCGAGACGGCAAAGCCGTCCACCCGCTCCGGCGTGAAGGTGAAGCGCAGCGTCGGGTTTTCGCTGATCGAGATGTCCGTCTTGGCGCGGATCAGGGTCTGCCCGGCGTAATCGACCGCGATCCCCTCGACATAATGCGCGGGGATGTAGCTGCGGTGGATCTGGTCGTATTGCATCCCGGAATAGTTCGGGTGACGGATCATGACTTGTGCGGTGACCGGCTGGCTCCGCCGGGCGTCGCCGCTGGTGCGGATCCGGATCTGGCCCAGGTTGGCCATCGCCTCCTCCGGGTCTTTCATCGCCGGGGCCGAACAGCCGCCCGACGCCTTGACGAACTTGCTCGCGCGCAGCAGCCGGCCGTCCGCCATTTCGGCGATCGCGCGGATGTAGGTGTAGCTCTGCACCCGCACGCGGGTCGAGAACTTGCCGATCCGCTGGCTCGGGAACGCGAAGCGGCCGGCGAGCGGCACCGGGTTGCGCTCCACCAGCAGCGTGACCGCTTCGATCCGCTGGTCGGAGTCCGGGCCCAGCTTACTGATCACTTCGACCGGCACGAGCGCGGCATCGTGCGCCCGGTCGGGCGCTTTGACCGCCAGCACCGCGCTGCCGTCGCCGATCTCACGGTCGCCGAAGTACATCGGCTTGACCGCGTCCCACTGGTTGTACTCGATGGACTGCTGCGCCTGGCCGCCCTGCGGCACCAGAGCGATCGTGGCGGCGGCGACCATCGCGGCCGCAATGAGCCTGAGACCGGGCATGGCGTTTCCTTCCCTGTGCTTTGCTTCGTTTTGGTTCGTCTCGTTTTGCTTAAGTCGGGGCAGCCGACCGTCGCACGGCCCGTGCCGGTCAGTTCCATTCCAGTTCGGCGTAGGCGGTGGTGACGTTGCGGGCGTGGTACTGCTCGAACAGCGCCCAACGTCCGGCCTCGCTGCGCCCGGCCGTCGCGACCGCCTGCTCGATCGTGCCGAAATCGTCCAGCACCGCCCGAACGCCGGATACCAGCGCGCGCAAGTAGCGTTGCTGATCGTCCAGCGCGGCCGCCCAGCTGGACGCCGCGCGTCCGTGCCCGGGCAGGATCGTGCTGGCGGGCCGCGCCCGCAGCCGCTCCAGGACGTCCAGCCAGCCGAGCACGCTGCCGTCCACGGCCGGAACCCGGGTGCGGAAGACCAGATCGCCGGCCCAGAAGGTGCCGGTCGTCGGGTCCAGGACCGAAAGATCGTTGTTGGTGTGGGCCGTCGGCCAGGCGGTCAGCTCCAGCGTGCGGTCGCCCAGGTCCAGCTGCCGCGTCGCCTCGACCGCGATATCGGTCTGATAAAACCGCGCGCGCTTCGCCGCGGTCGGGCCGACGCGCGCCTTCAACTGGCCGAGGTAGGTATCGCTGCGTGCCCTGAGCGCGGCTTCCAGGCGGGCATGCCCGACGATCGCGACGGCGCCGTCGTCCCCGGCCGTGCGCAGGGCCACGTTGCCGAACACGTGGTCTGGGTGCATGTGGGTATTGATCAGATAACGGATCGGCCGGTCGGTGGTCCGGCGCACCGCCTGAAGCAGCCGCCGTCCGACGGCCGGACTGCCGCCGCTGTCGATCACGGCGACACCGCTTCGCCCGACGACGAAGCCGCAATTCGCGATGTCGCCGGCGTTCCCGGCGTCGGTCATTTGGTGCGCGCCGTAGTGCACGAAATGCCCCGGCGCGACCTCGCTCACCGGCAGCGGCCCGGCTTGCGCGCCGGCCGGCCACGATAGCCCCGACAGCGCCGCCACGGCGCCGGTGGCGATCGCCGCACGGCGGGTCAGCGGTGGCCACACGGCGTCGGTCGCCGCGTCGGCACCTTGCGGTCCCAGCACCGGTCGACGGCTTCCATGGCGCGGGTTTGCTCGCATGCGCGCGTCCATTGGCCAATGTAATCGACAAGTGTACCATGTTCATACAGTGCTGCGAAATTCACAAGATCCTGGTCGGGGAGCGGTCGGATGCGCCTATTTCTCATCGCATGTGCAATATTTTTCGCCGCGACGGCGCGCGCCGCCTGGGCCGACGACACCGCGTCGACCGGAACCGCGACAGTCGTGTTCGGCTTTGAACTGCAAGACACCAGCGGGGAACCGCATACCGACGCGCTCGACCGGCGGCTGCAGGCGGCGACCGAGGTCCTGCGGCAGGGTCTGGATGCCCGTGCGCGCTACGCGGTGGTCAGCCTCGACGGCCACGCCGACGCGATCGCCCAGGCGGGCTACCTCGCCGGATGCAACGGCTGCGAACTGGCGATCGCCCGCAAGGCCGGCGGGCAGTACTCGGTGCGCGGCCTCGTGCACAAGGTGTCGACGCTGATCCTGTACATCGAAGTCTCGGTGACCGACGTCGAAAGCGAACGGGTGGTCTGCCACGGCAGGGTCAGCATTCGCGGGGACACCGAACAGGCGTACCGCCGCGGTGTGCGCTTCCTGATCAAGCAGCATCTGAGCGCCCCGCCGGAAGCCAAGACCTGCTGAGCGACACGCCGCCTGCCACCGGCGCAGAGGCTGGCGCACGACGCGTGCCCGTTGTCGTTAGAGCAAGATGCTGAAAGGTGAAGCCACCTTTGGGCTGAATCTTGCTCTCCCTTCGAGCAGTTAGCGCAAAATTCACGATGAAGGCCGACTCGAGCTTGATCGATTTTGCTCTAGCTCGCGCCCGGCCCGCGCCGGGCCATCACGCCCCGCCCCGGATCGTAGCCGAGCACGGCCAGCCCCATGAAGACGCCGAAGCAGCCGGTGACGACCGCCAGCGATTGCCCGTTGATCTCCAGATACAGCGCGTAACGGATCAGCTCCACCGCGTGGGTGAACGGGTTCCAGGAGGCGATGTGGTATAGCAGTGCGCTGGACTCGTTGATCCGCCACAGCGGATACAGCGCCGAGGACGCGAAGAACATCGGGAAGATCACGAAGTTCATCACCCCCGCGAAGTTCTCCAGCTGCTTGATGACGGACGACAGCAAGAGTCCGAGCGCGCCGAGCATGACCGCGCTCAGCAGCAAGGCCGGGACCGCGGCGAGGTAGCCGAGCGGCGGCGGCTCGATCTCCCACAGGTAGGCGATCGCCAGGAACGTGTAGACCTGCAGCAGCGAGACCAGCGATCCGGCGAGCAGCTTGGACGACAGCAGATACCAGCGCGGCAGCGGGCTGACCAGCAGGGTCTTCATGCTGCCCATCTCCCGGTCGTAGACCATCGACAGGCTGCTTTGCATGCCGTTGAACAGCAGGATCATCCCGAGCAGACCCGGGGTGATGTAGGTCTCGTACAGGATATACGTCTCGTACGGCGGGATGATCGAGACGCCCAGGATCGCCCGGAAACCGGCGGCGAAGATGAACAGCCAGACCAGCGGGCGTACCAGGGCGGCCAGGAAGCGCGTGCGCTGATGCACGAAGCGCAGCGCCTCGCGCTCGACGATGCCGAGCAGGCAGCGCAGATAGACGACCGGGCTCATCCCGCCTCCACGCCGGTCAGCTTCTGGAACGCGCCGGCGACCTCGTCGGTGCCCTGCGCCCGGCACAGCTCGCGGGCCCGGCCGTCCATCTCCAGCCGTCCCCGGTGCAGCACCAAGAGCGGATCGTCGGGATCGACCTCGTCGATCAGGTGGGTCGCCCAGAGCATCGCCACCCCGTCTTCCCGGCACAGCTTGCGGGCGTAGCTGAGCAGGGCCGTCCGGCTGTCGACGTCCAACCCGACGGTGGGTTCATCCAGCAGCATCAGCTGCGGGCGGTGCAGCAGCGCGCGGGCGATCTCGATCCGCCGGCGCTGGCCGCCGGACAGCGCCCGGACGCGGTCGTTCAGCCGGTCGGCCAGCCCGATCCGCGCCAGCTCGCGCTCGGAACGCTCGCGGATCTCCCGGCGCGACAGGCCGTGCAGGCGCCCGTGGTAGCGCAGACTCTGACGCACGGTCAGGTCCTGGTCCAGGGTCGGCTGCTGGAACACGACGCCCAGCCTGGACAGCGCCTGGCTGGACTGCCGGGCGACGTCGTAGCCGAAGATCCGGACCCGGCCCTGACGGGCCACGAACAGCCGGGTGATCAGCGAAAACAGGGTGGTTTTCCCGGCCCCGTTCAGGCCCAGCATGATCGTGAAGGTGCCGGGCGCGATGCGGAAACCGATGTCGTCGACGGCGACCCGGTCGCCGAACGCGTAGCGCACGTTGTCGACCTCAAGGGCCGCCGTCTCGGCATCGGGTTTGTCAGACGTTAGGCTCACGGTTTGATCGCGACCCCCCACGGCAGCCGCCCGACCGGGATCGACTTCAGCACCTTGCCGTCCTCCAGGTCGATCACCGACAGGTCGCTGCTGACGCCGTTAGCACTGTACAGCCGGTCCTCCTGCGGCGACATCGCCATGTGCCAGACCCGCTGGCCGACCAGGTAGTAATCCAGCACCTCGTAGGTCTCCTGGTCGATCACGGCAACCCGGTTCGACGGCCCCATGGCCACGTAGGCGCGCTTGCCGTCCTCGGTCAGCTCGATCCCGACCGGCTGGATCGCTTCCTTGGGGATGCCCCGGATGTCGAAGTTGATCGTATGCTTGATCTTCCGGGTCGCGTCGGAGATCACGCTGACCGTGCCGCCGATTTCCGCGGACACCCAGATCTCCTCGCCGTCGCTGGTGTACTGCGCTTCGCGCGGGCGGCTGCCGACCAGGATGTTGTGGGTGATCTCCATCGCGTCGGTGTCGATGAAGTGGGCCATGTTCGTGGTCTCGGAGGTGTTCACCAGCGTCTTGCCGTCGGGGCTGATCCCCATGCCCTCCGGTTCGACGCCGACCCGGACCTCGGTGACGATCTTCTGCGCGTCGATGTCGGTTACCGTGACCTTATTGTCGTCCTCGTTGGCGATATAGAGGTAGCGGCCGTCGGGGTCGAGCACGAACAACTCCGGGTCCGGGCCGGACGGCAGGGTGCCGACCACCTCGTAGGTCTCGGTATCGATCACGTCGATCCGGTCGTCGTCGCCCACGCACACAAACAGTTTCGAATGATCCTGGCTGAGCGTGATGCCGCGCGGACGCCGTCCGACATCGATCGTCTCGACCACCTCCAGGGTCTCGCTGTCGACGACGCTGACCGTGTTGTCGCGCTCGTTGGAGACGAAGATGGTGTAGGCGTGGCCGGGCTGCGCGGCGAGCAGCAAGCCGGCAAACGCCGCGGCGGCGAGCAGTTTGGATAGCATGAGCGAAGACCTCCCTGTGGTAGCTTGGTTTTTCTTGGCCCGCGCGGCTTAGCCTAGAGCAAGATGCTGCAAGGTGAAGCCACCTTTCCGCTGAATCTTGCTCTCTCTTCAAGGCGTTAGAGCAAAATTCACGATGAAGGCCGACTCGACCTTCATCGATTTTGCTCTAGTCGAAGCCGCACCGGCTTTCCGGCTTGTCGTAGCCGAGTGTGTCGAGCTCCGTGCGTTCGTGCAGGAAGCCCGGCTGCGGCGACACCGACACAAGGATGCGCGGTCCCGCCAGCAGGATGCGGTGGCGCAGCTGGTTGTTCCAGCTGCGCACCGTGTGCTTGATCCCCTTGTAGCCCTGAAGTTCGAAGTCGTTGCCGCGCATGAACGCTTTCAGCTCCGCGGGCGCGGTCGTCTCGGTCCGGCTGACCGCCTCGCCGATCGCCCGGACGGCCAGCCAGTTGGTGTAGTCGCGCGGGGTCATGAACCGGCCGGCCTGCTCCTCGAACCGGTTCTGCAGCTGGGTGCCGCCCCACTGCTCGTGCACCCGCGACCAGACCGTCGTGCGCAGCCCCTGCGTGCCGGCGACCGGACGCGGATCCGCGGTCCGGTGCGGCAGATATTCGCCGAACTTGTCGGCCGGGTCCGCGACCACCAAGACGTCATAGTCGTCCACCCCGCGGGTGAAGCGCGTGACCTCCTCCTGCGCGATCGCCGCCCCGCTCTCGTCGCGCCGGTTGGCGTAGTCGAACGTCCAGGTCTTCCGCGCGACCACGTTCAGGCGGAAGCGCTTGGCCGCGCGCATGAACGACTCCGCCCAGCGCTTGTCCTGGTCCGTCCGGCCGACCACCAGGAACACCTCCGTCCACCGCTTGCGCTGCAGATACTGCGCCAGCGCGTCGGTCAGCATGGCGTTGCTGGGCGCCGCGTGCAGGACGTTGGCGTTGCACGCCCGGGTGCGCAACCGGTCCTGGTACGACCGGGCGTTGACGATCAGCGCGTCCGACGCCGCGTCCAGCGCCGCCAGCGCCAGCAGGTCGTCGGCCCTGAGGTCGGCGACGATCAGGCGCGCGCCGTCGTTCAGCACCGGCCGCAGGGTCTTCGCGAGCGAGCCGTCCTCCGGCACGGTGACTTCGCGCAGCTCGTAGGCGTGGCCCATGAACCGGCCGGTCGTGGCGTTGTCGCTGAGCCCCAGGCGGGCGCCCTGGACACCCAGATCCTCCGCCACCGGTTCGAGCAGCGTGAGCGGAATGTGCGGCGGCCCGTCCCGGGTGACGTAGACGATCGGCACCTCGAGCGTGTCCTGCGCGGCGGCGGAACCGGCCGTTGCCGCGACCGCCGTCCAGATCCCGAAAACGGCGAGCGCGCCCGCCGTCAGCTTGCGTCCGAGCCGGCTAAACAGCATCGCGCTGTCCCTCCCCTTGTCGTGTCATCTCCCGCCGCCGACCGCGCGGGCCGCGGGCTCCGGTTCGACAGCGGCGGACGCCGCGGGTTCCCGCAGCCGGTCGCGGAACCGGCGCACCATCTCCGGGTCCTGGCGGTCCGCCGGCCTCAGGTCGACCGCGACATCGCGCGCGACCGCCGCTGGCTGGCCGGCCAGCATGACGATCCGATCGGCCAGCCGGACCGCCTCGTCGACGTTGTGCGTGACGAACAGGATCGTGCCCCCGGTCCGCTCCGCGATCTCGCGCAGCAGCTGGCGCAGGTCGTCCGCCGTGGCCTCGTCGAGCGAGGCGAACGGCTCGTCCATCAGCAACAGGTCGGGCGCCACGCAGAACGCGCGCGCCAGCGCCGCCCGGCGCGCCATGCCGAGCGACAGCTGCCGCGGATACAAGGGTCCGGCATCGGGCAGGCCGACGCGCGCCAGCCAGGCCTGGGCGGCCGCGCCCGCGTCGTCGCGGGCACCCATCGCCAGTTCGACGTTGTGCGCCACCGTGCGCCAGGGCAGCAGGCGCGGTTCCTGGAACATATAGCCGATCGCCGGCGCCGCGCCGCCGGCCAGCCGGCCCAACTGCCGGTCGCCGTCGAACTCAAGGTCCAGCCCGGCAGCGATGTTGAGCAACGTGGTCTTGCCGCAGCCGGACGGCCCGGCGATCGCCAGGAACTGGCCGGCGGGCACGGACAGCGCGAAGTCGTCGAACACCGCGACCGGCGACCCGTCGTGGCGCGGATAACGCTTGGCGCGGATGGCGAGCTTCAGGTCGCTCATCGTTGCCACCGGCTGATCCGCTTCTCCAACGGCTGCAGCACCGCGAATTCGATCGCGAGCACACAGACGATGAAGGCGATTGAATAGGCGAGCAGGCTGTCGATCCGGAACAGCTGGAAGTACAGCTGCAGCTTGAAGCCGACGCCGTTGCTGCGGCCGAGCAGCTCGACCACCAGCACGATCTTCCAGATCAGCGCCAAGCCGTTGCGCGTCGACGCCAGCAGGTAGGGCGCCAGCTGCGGGACCACCACGTGGCGCAGCGTCTTCCAGCGGCCGAAGCGGTAGACCCGCGCCAGTTCGGCGTAGGCGGGGTCCAGCACGCGCGCACCCTCGCGCATGTTGACCGCCACCATCGGCGTCTTGTTGATCGCGACGGCCAGCACGGCCGCGGTTTCCGTCAGGCCGAGCCAGACGTAGCACAGGATGATCGTCACCAGCGCCGGCACGTTCAGCAGCACCAGCAGCAGGCCGTCGGCCAGCCGGTTGACCGTCGGCCACAGGCCCATCGCGACGCCGACGGCGCAGCCGGCCAGCATCGCCAGCACGAAGCTGACCGCGACCCGGCCGAGCGTGACCCCGACGTGGAACAAAAGCTCGCCCGCCGCCACCTGGCGCAGCAGCTCGCCGGCGACCTGCGCCGGTCCCGGGAACAAGGCGTCGCCCACCAGGACCGCGGCCAGGCCCCACAGCCCGATCAGCCCGACGAGCGACGCCGGTCGGTGCCAGCGCTCGCCCAGAAAGGCGGAGCGGGCGGGCGCTTCAGTACTCGAGGCCATCCCAGAAGGTCCCCGGTGCCAGGCGCTGACTGGCGCCGACGAGCTCGCGCCCGCCCAGCTCGCGCAGGATGTCGAACAGCTTGCGTGCGGACTCCCGCTCGGCCGGACCCCAGGTGCGCGGGATGCCGGCGCGGAACCCGGACCGCAGCGCGCGCAGCTGAGCGTCGCTGTCCGGCTGGATCAGCGGGCGCAGGCGCGTCCACGCGTCGTCGCGGGTGCGCAGGATCCGCTTGGCTTCCCGGGACGCGGCCAAAAAGCCATCGACCGCCGCCCGGTTGCGCTCGGCCCAGCCAGCGTCGAACACGTAGCCCAGCATCGGGACGTCGCCGGACAGGCCCAGACCCTCGATGATCTCGCCGACGTCGATCACGCGGCGATAGCCGTCCGCCTCCAGCCGGGCGGCGTAGTGCCAGTAGGTCAGCACCGCATCGATCCGTCCGCGGCGCATCTGCTGGCTCATCAGGGGCGGCGCGCCGTATATCGTCTCGGTCGTTTGCCCGGGGTCGCGGAGGTCCCGGCGCATCGCCAGGGCGCGCAGCAGCAGCCAGTTCTTGTCCAGCGGCCCGCCGACAATGCCGACCTTGCGCCCGGCGAGATCCGCCAGGCCGTCGATCCCGCTGTCCGGCCCGGCCATCAGCGCGCCGATCGCGCGCGAATAGGGCGCGAACGTCAATTCCGAGCCTTCCTGGCGGCGCCGCGAGACCCACAGCCAGTCGGCCACCGCGACGTCGACCCGGCCGCTCTGCAGGGCGATCTTGGTCGCGGTCGGGTTGGCCAGCTCGACCACCTCCAGCTCCACCCCGTGCGCCGCGGCGAGACCGTGGTGCTGGATGGTGTCGACTTCCCAGGACACGGTGCCGTCGGCCAGCACGGCCACGCGGACCGTCTCCTGCGCCGCGGCGGCGCCGGCGCCGAGCGCGACCAGCCCGATCGCGGCCGCGGCGCGGCGCAGCATCCGCCCTGCCCGGCACGCCAGACGACCGGCCATCGCGGTCACCCCGCCCGCTGCAGGGTACGCGCAAGGTCGCCCAGCCGCTGCTCCATCAGCGTGGGCTGCTCGCACAGCGCGCGGATCGACTGGCGCCGCTCCTCGAACACCTGGCGGGTGATATCCAGTTGCTGACGCGCGCGCTGGATCGCGGCCTGGTCCGGCTGGTCGGCCGACAGCTGGGTGTCGAGCTGGCGTAGCAGCTCGGCAATCCGATCCATCGCGTTCTGCTGGCCGCGGCTGTAGGACTTGATCGCGGCGATCGCCTCGCGCCGGTCCTCCTGGATGCGCTCGAACAGCCCGGCGAAAATCTTCGCTTTCGCCGTCTCGTCGACCGGGGCGTGGCGGTCGAGGTAGCTGCGCAGCCGTTGCTTCGCGGCGTCGCGCGCAACCGCCAGCCGGGACAGCGCGCCGACCAGCTGGGCCCGCTCTTGGTCCGCCCCCCAGCTGTCGAAATACGGCTCGGGCGACGGACCGGTCCAGAGCAGCTGATACGACAACTCGGGCACCAGGACCTGATTGCACGGCCAGTTCTCGGGCGCATCCTGGGCAGCATGGGCGGGCGGACCGCCAAGCCCGGCGGCGATCGCGCCGGCCGCCGCCAGCGCCGCCGCGCTAGCGCGGAATCTCGCCCACGGGCGCCACGCGCTCGAGTTCGTGCCCCGCCTCGCGCCAGGCCGCTGTGCCGCCCGGAAACCAATAGACCTCGGAATATTCATAATGCAGGGCTCGCTTCGCTGCGTTCCAGGACATCCAGCAGTTCGGCTTGCAGAAGATCACCAGCGCTCGGGTCTTGTCGCCGCCGGTCAGCCGGCGCAGCTGCTCCCGGTAATAGGCGTCGGTCCCGGCTGGAATGTCGCCGCGGCCGACATTGGGCAGCCAGTGCGCCGTGGGCAGGCTGGACTTGGTCGGCGGGTTCCACTGCGTCCGGTCTTCCGGCCGGGGCGGGGTCGGGATGACGTCGATGAAGACCGCGTCTCCGCCTGCCAGCAACGCCGCGGCGCGCGCCGCGTCGATCGTGGTCGCGCCGGGCAGACGCTCGGGCACCGGGGCGCTGTAGTCCGACATCCGGTAGCCGTCGGGCAGCGGCACCTCGCTTGCGGCCTGTGCGGTTGCCCCGGCGGGCGCAGCTGCGCTCCCCAGGCTCGCGGCGAGGAACAGCCCGGCGATCAGGCTGCGGCCCAGACGCTGCCCGCTGACGATCATTGCGACACCTCGATCAGCCTGCCGTCGTCATCGACCAGCGGAATGTGGTAGCCCGCCAGCAGCTGCCGGATGGTTCCGCGGTTGGCGCGGATGAAGTCGTTCAGCTGGTGCTTCCAGGCGAGTTGGCCGCGGCGTACGCCCATGGTGATGGCGAAGCTCAGTTGCGTGCCCACGGTTTCGTTGACCAGCGGCACGACGGTCAGCGGCGTGTCCAGCTGGGCCGCCTCGTAGCCTGCGATCGGCCCCCAGACGATGGCCGCGTCCACCACTCCCTTGGCGACATCGATGACAGCCTGTTGCGCCGGCTTCCGGCTCCGCGTGTCGGTGGTGAGCTGATACGGCCTCAGCTTGGTGTAGCCGTGGGCGCGCAACAGCGATACGGCGGGCGTCTTCTCGACCACGCCGTAGCGCAGATCGCCGGCGATCGGATGGTCCAGGCTGTCGATTTCGATGCCGAGATCGCTGCGGTACACCAGGGTGTAGACCGAGCGGTAGTACGGGTTGGTGTTGAGCACCATCTCGTTCTCGGCGTTGATGCTCAGGACCACGTCGCAGGTCCGCTTGTTCAGCGTGTTGCGCACGAAGCCCATGGTCTGCGGCCACCACTGGTACGCGACCGGGATCCCCAGGTGATCGCCCAGCATCCGTGCCAGGCGGTTCTCGTAGCCTTGCCCCTGGCGGTTGGAGTAGGGCAGCAAGTTGGCGTCCGCGCAGACGCGCAGCGTATCGCGCTCGTCGCGCTCGACGGACTGGGCGCGGGCCTGCCCGGTCCCCAAGACGACGATGGCCAGGACGCCGGTCGCCAGGACGCGCAGGCCGGCAACCACGACGTGGGCCGCGCTGGGGACCCGAACTGCGGCCCGAACTGCGGCCCGGCCCGCCGCCCGCCCGCCAGGCCGCCTTGGCGCCAGCGTTTGCGGTTCAGGGATGAACGACATGGTCTAACGGATGCGTTCGGGCCGTCCGGGACCGATCGCGCCGTCGGCCCGGGCTTGCAGATAGCCCCAGATGTCGTTGATGTGCTGGATGACGTTGGGATTGGTCCCGAACGCCGGCATCACGCGGTTGCGGCTGCCGCTTTCGATGTTCTTGCCGTTGACCACGACGTTGACGAATTCCGCGTAATCCAGTTGCTCCACGCTATCCATCAGGGCGGGGGCAAAGCTGGATCCGGTCCCGCTCGGGCCATGGCAGCGCGCGCACGCGCCGCCGTAGCGGCGGTAGCCGTTGTAGGTCTCGAAGTCCACCTTGCCGTCGCGGATGTTGTAGGGATTGGTCTGCGGGTCCAGCGCCGGGAGATCGGCGGTCTTGCCGTCCGCGCTTGCAACCGAGGCGGTCGCGCACAGCAGCGCGCTTAGAACAACGTATTTAGGCAGCTTGAGGGGCATCGTTTCACCAATAGAACCCGATTGATTGCGGTCTCCGGGAACGCACGCGGCACAGGCGCACCGCCGGCCGCACGCGAGGGGTCAGGGGGCCCGCGACCGGGCCACCCTGACCGTTCCCGTGGTTGGACTGGCCGGCGCCGGATTACCGGCTGGCGAGTTCCTCGGGCAGCTTGAACACCGTCAGCACACCACCGAGCTGGGTGTACTGCGACAGCTTCGAGTGCGCGCCCACGGCGCCCAGACCGGCCTGCGGATCGGTCAGACCGGCGGCCATGCCGATCCCCGGCCAGCCACCGACACCCGAGAGAACGGCGATGTGCTGCGCGCCGTCGTGCACGTAGGTGTTGATGTTGCCGATGATCCCGGACGGGGTCTTGAACTTCCACAGGATCTCGCCGGTCTGCATGTCGGCCGCCTTCACGTAGCCCTCGAGCGTGCCGTAGAAGACGACGTTACCGGCCGTCGCGAGCGCGCCGCTCCAGACCGCGAAGCGCTCCGGAATCGACCACTTGATCTCGGCCTTGATCGGGTCCCAGGCGATGAAGTTGCCCATGCCGCCGTGGGAATTCGGGGCTGGGAACATCGACACGGTCGCGCCGACGTACGGCTGCCCCGCGACGTACTGCACCTGGTAGGGCTCGTAGTCCATGCAGATATGGTTGGTGGGCACGTAGAACAGGCCGGTCTCCGGCGAGTAGGTCGCCGGTTGCTGGTCCTTGGTCCCGAGCGCCGCCGGGCAGATGTTCTTGGTGATCGTGTTGGTGCCCTGGGCGAAGGTCGACTTCTCCTCGTTGACCTGCGGCCGCCCGGTCTCCATGTCGACGTGGCTCGCCCAGTTGACCGTGGGATCGTACTTCTCGGCCGACAGCAGCTCGCCGGTGACCCGGTCCAGCACGTAGGCGAAGCCGTTGCGGTCGAAGGTGACCAGCAGCTTGCGCTGCTCGCCGTCGATCTCACGCTCGATCAGGATGTTCTCGTTGACGCCGTCGTAGTCCCACTCGTCGAACGGCGTCTTCTGATACACCCACTTCGCCTCGCCGGTGTCGATATCGCGGGCGAAGATGCTCATCGACCACTTGTTGTCGCTGCCCTTGCGGGTGCCGTCGACAGCGCGCTGCTCGGGGTTCCAGACACCCGGGTTACCGGTCCCGTAATAGACCGTCTCGGTCTCGGTGTCGTAGGTGAACCAGCCCCAGGTGGTGCCGCCGCCGCGCTTCCATTCGTCGCCCGGCCAGGTCTTCACGCCGAGGTCCTGCTCGCCGATCGGCTCCCCCATCATCGTGGTCTCTTCGGGGTCGATCTTGACGTCCGCGTCCGGCCCGGTTGACCAGGCGCGCCAGGCCATCGACCCGTCGTCGATGTTGTAGGCCGTCAGGTGGCCGCGCACGCCGAACTCGCCGCCGGAGATCCCGACCAGCACCTTGTCCTTGGCGACGACCGGGGCCGCGGTCAGGCTCTCACCCTCGGTGTGGTCGCCGTTTTCCACGCTCCAGACCGGCTCGCCGGTCTTGGAATCCAGCGCGACCAGGGTGTTGTCCGCCTGGGCCAGGAAGATCTTGCCGTCGGCGTAGGCGATGCCGCGGTTGACGGTGTCGCAGCACATTACCGGGATCACGTCCCGGGGCTGGCGCGGCTCATACGCCCAGATCACCTCGCCCTGGTTGTCGAGGTCCAGCTTGTAGACCTTGTTCGGGAACGGGGTGTGGATGTACATGGCGTCGCCGATCACGATCGGGCCGCCCTCGTGGCCGCGCAGCACGCCGGTCGAGAACTGCCAGGCGACCTGCAGCTTACCGACGTTGGATTTATCGATCTCGTCGAGCTCGCTGTAGCGGTGGCCCTTATAGTTGCCGAGCTGCATGGCCCAATTGCCGGACTTGCTTTGCAGCTTCTCGACTTCCTCGTTGGCCTGGGCGGGGATCCCGACGCCGAGCACGGCGACGCATCCCGCGGCCGTCAATAGCCGTCGCATCTTCATGAGCCTCTACCTCCTCTGTTGGACCGGCCCTTATTATTCTTGTCCGGCGCGCGTCTGGCGCAAAACGGGTCCGGCACTCACACAACCGATGCCGCCGGCAACAAGGTCACCAAACCGTTGTCATCGGCCTAATCGCCAGTCATTCGTGGCATCGCACAAATTTTCATGTAGCGTTCTTATTGCAGTGCAGCAAAAACCTGCCTGTATGACCAAGATATCATAAAAGAATTGTGGGGCAAGATTGATTATAAGCGCAGTTTACCCCGAAACGGTGCTGGAATTCACTGGGGCCGTTCCGGCTGACATTCCGACGCGCAAGAATGCCGGATCGGCTGCCTGGGACCGCCGTCCACCCCTCTTGGGGTAAGTGGAAATCCCGGAAGGCCGAACCGGCCTGCTGGCTGAATTTCGCTCTAACTGCTTGGAGAGAGAGCAAGATACCGCTGAAAGGTGGTTGCACCTGTCAGCGGTATCTTGCCCTACCCGCCACTGGCGCTGCCGACGACGTCCTTCTGGCGCAGCGTCCGATAGCGGAAGCGGTCGGCGCCGGCGGTGGACTCGCCCTCCGCGAGCGCGACCATCCGGTCGTGGTGCGGGGACAGGCCGCAGGCCGGGTCGGTCGCCGCCGCGTCGCCGGTCAGCGCGAACGCCTGGCAGCGGCAGCCGCCGAAGTCGATCTCCCGCCGGTCGCAGGAGCGGCACGGCTCGGGCATCCAGGCGGTGCCGCGGAAGCGCTGGAACGCCGGCCCGTCCGCCCAGATCTCCGGCAGGCGGCGCGCGCGCACCGTCTCGAAGGTCATGTCGGTGATGCTCTCCGCCGCGTGGCACGGCAGCACCTTGCCGGTCGGCGTGACGTTCAGGAACTGCCGGCCCCAGCCGCCCATGCAGGCCTTCGGCCGCTTGGCGTAGTAGTCGGGCACGACGTAGTCGATCGCGAGCACGCCCTTGAGCCGCTCTTCGGCCGCGGCGACCACCTCGTTGGCGCGCGTGACCTGCTCGGGCGTCGGCATCAGCGCCGCGCGGTTGGCGTAGGCCCAGCCGTAATACTGCGTGTGCGCGACCTCCAGCCGGCGCGCGCCCAGCTCGACCGCGAGCTCGATGATCTCGTCCAGATGGTCCAGGTTCTGCCGGTGCACGACCGCGTTGACGGTGAGCGGCAGGCCGGCTTCCCGAATCAGCCCGGCGACCTCCAACTTTTTCTGGTGCCCGCCGGCGTAGCCGCCGATCCTGTCCGCCGTCTCCGCCCGGCTGCCCTGGATCGACAGCTGCACGTGCTCCAGCCCGGCCTCGGCGAGCGCGGCCAGCCGGGCCTCGTCCAGCAGCACCCCGGCGGTGATCAGGTTGGTGTAGATCTCGTTCGCCCGGCAGCGCGCGATCAGCTGCTCCAGGTCGCGGCGTACCACCGGCTCGCCACCCGACAGGTGGATCTGCAGCACCCCCATCGCCGCGGCGTCGTCGATCACCCGCAGCCACTCGTCGGTCGCAAGCTCCGCTCGCGCGCCCGACAGCTCCAGCGGGTTCGAGCAGTAGGGACACATCAACGGGCAGCGGTGGGTCAGCTCGGCCAGCAGGCCCAGCGGCGGCCCGGGCGGCGGGGTCGGCGGCGGGGTCGGTTCGGTCATGACGCCGGATCTCCCGCTGGTGTGATAACTGCTCGCCGTCCGGGGCCGCGCGGACGTGCGCGGGGCGGCGTTTTACACAAGGCGACCGCCTGCGCCCGTCGGCCGTCGGTGGCGGCCACGCAGCAGCCAGGCACCGCATCACGGCCCGGCCCAAGCGCACCTGACCGAGTAACGCTCCCCGACCGGCCCGGCTCTCTACCTCACGCGCGTCACACGCGCACGCCAGTCCAAAACGGATGTCGCGGGCCCGCCGCGCATCAACCTGGCGCGGGCGGAGGCCGCGGGCGGCCGGTTTCGACCGCCCGCGTTCCGCGCCCACCGGGCAAGATCGCGCCGGCGGCTTAGCGACCGCCCGGGTGATCTCCGCCCGATCGCCCGGACGTCAGGGCAAGCTTGGAGACAAGCTTGGAGGTGAAGGTGGGTTGGACCTTCAGCGCTCGACGCCTTAGCGGCTGCTCTGGGCGCAAGCGTAAGCGTTGATCTCCATGCCCACGGCGATCTCAACGACTTTCGGGGCCGTCCACGTCTTCTTCATGACTGTTTACCTCCCAATCCATGATGAGGGTCGACGTTAGCAGCGAAACGACTGGGCCGCAAACAACACCGGGAGACGCGGTACACACGTGCGGACGTTGCCGTGCACGGCGCGCCTACAGCCCCAGCGCCTGGGCGTGGTGGCGCAGGTGGTCTTCGACGAACGTCTGGATGAAGTAGTAGCTGTGGTCGTAGCCCGGCTGACGGCGCAGGCGGTAGGGCTGGCCGGCCTGCTCGGCGGCCTGTTCGAAGCGCTCCGGCTGCAGTTCGCGGGTCAGGAACTGATCCGCCTCGCCCTGGTCGATCAGGATCTCGGCCTCGCTCGCACCCGACTTCACAAGTTCGCAGGCGTCGTGGCGGGCCCAGGCCGCGCGGTCGTCGCCCAAGTAGCCCCGGAACGCCTTGTCGCCCCAAGGCACCTGCGTCGGCGCCACCACCGGGGCAAAGGCGCTGCAGCTCCGATACAGCTGCGGGTGCTTGAGGTGCAGGGTGAGCGCGCCGTGGCCGCCCATCGAATGGCCCATGATCCCGCGGCGCCGCGGGTCGATCGGGAAATGCGCGGCGATGATCTCCGGCAGCTCGGAGGTCAGGTAGCTCTCCATCCGGTAGTGCTGCGCCCAGGGGGCCTGCGTGGCGTCCAGGTAAAAGCTGGCCGCGCTGCCGAAGTCGTAGGCGTGGTCCGCCCCCGGCAGGTCGACGCGCGGACTGGTGTCCGGCATCACCAGGACGAGGCCCAGCGCCGCCGCGACGCGCTGGGCGCCGGCCTTGATGGTGAAGGTTTCCGGCGTGCAGGTCAGGCCCGCCAGGTAGGTCACCACCGGCAGCCGCGTACCGTCGCCCGCCTGCGGCGGGGTGTAGACCGCAAAGCTCATGTCGCAGGCGCACGCCTCGGAGCGGTGCCGGTAGAATCCCTGCACGCCGCCGAAACACAGCTGCTCGCTCACCGTCTCGATGGCGGTCATGCGTCTGTTCCCTTCACGGGGTTGGCTGGAAGTGCGGGGCGCGCGGCGATCAGTAGACCACGACCGAGCGGATCGACTTGCCCTCGTGCATCAGCTCGAAGCCGTGGTTGATCTCGTCGAGCGACAACGTGTGGGTGATCATCGGGTCGATCTCGATCTTGCCCTGCATGTACCAGTCGACGATCTTCGGGACGTCGGTGCGCCCGCGCGCGCCCCCGAAGGCGGTGCCCTTCCAGGTCCGCCCGGTGACCAACTGGACCGGCCGGGTGGCGATCTCCTCGCCCGCGGCGGCGACGCCGACGATGATGCACTCGCCCCAGCCCTTGTGCGCGCACTCCAGCGCCTGGCGCATCAACTTGACGCTGCCCACGCATTCGAAGCTGTAGTCCGCACCGCCGCCGGTCAGCTCGATCAGATGCTGCACCAGGTCGCCGCCGACTTCCTTCGGGTTGACGAAGTGGGTCATCCCGAAGCGCTCGCCCCAGGCCTTCTTTTCGTCGTTCAGGTCGACGCCGATGATCTTGTTGGCGCCGACCATGCGCGCGCCCTGGATCACATTCAGGCCGATCCCGCCCAGGCCGAACACCACGATATTCGACCCCGGCTCGACCTGCGCGGTGTTGACCACCGCGCCGATCCCGGTGGTGACGCCGCAGCCGATGTAGCAGACCTTGTCGAACGGCGCGTCCTGGCGGATCGGCGCCAGCGCGATCTCCGGCAGCACGGTGTAGTTGGAGAAGGTCGAGCAGCCCATGAAGTGGTGCAGCTTCTTCCCGCCGATCGAGAAGCGCGAGGTGCCGTCCGGCATCACCCCCTGGCCCTGCGTGCCGCGGATCGACTGGCACAGGTTGGTCTTGGGGTTGAGGCAGTACTCACACTCCCGGCACTCGGGCGTGTACAGCGGGATCACGTGGTCGCCCTTCTTGAGGTGCCGCACCTCCGGACCGACGTCGACCACGACGCCCGCGCCCTCGTGGCCCAGGATCGACGGGAACTGGCCTTCCGGGTCGGAGCCCGACAGGGTATAGGCGTCGGTGTGGCACAGGCCGGTCGCCTTGATCTCGACCAGGACCTCGCTGTCCTTCGGGCCCTCCAGATCGACCTCGGTGACCTCCAGCGGCTTACCTGCCTCGTACGCGACCGCGGCACGGGTTTTCATGACCCAACCCCCAACATATTTGAAGTGTGTTTATGCCGGCTAACCTGCCACACGGGCGACGGCCGTCCAACGCCTAATATCCGCCCGATCCCAGGCGCCCGGGAATCGCGACCGGCCGCCCACACGTGAGCCTTGCCGGGGTCGCGCGTGCGCCGGCCGTGGGCGGCCGCGCCCCGGCCAGCAGTCCGGCGCGTACAGCTAGAGCAAGATGCTGAAACGTGAAGCCGCCTTTCAGCATCTTGCTCTCTCTTCAAGCAGTTAGGGCAAAATTCACGATCAAGGTCGGCTCGATCTTGATCGATTTTGCTCTAGGTGATGTCGTCGACCGTGTCGAAGCCCTCGAACCGCGGGCGGTCGAGGTAGATGTGCTTGTGGTCGCCGGCGTTGGCGTGCGCCTTGCGGAAGGCTTCCGAGCGGGTCCAGGCCTCGAAGCTCTCCCGGTCAGTCCACATGGTGTGCGAGGCATACAGCGTGTAGTCGTCCGTCTGCGGGCCGCGCAGCATGCGGAATTCCAGAAACCCGGGCGTGCCCGCCAGCTTGGACTCGCGCTGCCGCCAGATTTCCTCGAACTCCGCCTCGTGGCCGCGCTTGACCTGAAACCGGTTCATGGCGATGAACATGACGGCGGCTGGCTCCCTCGTTACCGACGTTGACAGCTTGGCAGAGCGCGGCGGCGGGTGCCCTCTCCCTCACTGGAAAGAGCGGGACAGGGTGAGGTCGCTCTGCACGGTCGTGAAACCCGCCGGCGCCGCCTTAACAGCCGTCGGCGCGTCGAACGCCGCGGGCGATCACCTCCCCCTGTCCCCTTTCCTCCCTTGGGGGAGGAGAGGGGACCCGCCGGGATGCCATGGCCTCTCGGACGAAAACCTAACCGGGCAGGCGTGCGCGGCCTAGAGGTCGCGGGCGTCGAGTTCGGACTTGAGCGCGCGCACCCGGAACTTCACGCCCGGCTGGTGGGGGTGGATCTGCAGCGACGCCTCGAATGCCTCGAGCGCCATTTGCGGCTGGTCGAGCGCGAGGTAGCACAGCCCGCGCCCCGAAAGCGCGCCGAAGTGGCGCGGCTCCAGGGTCAGGGTGCGCCGGATGTCGGCGAGCGCCCGCTGGTAGTTGCCGATCTGGTAGTTCACCGTGGCCCGCGCGTTCCACGCCTCGGCGAAGTCGGGCGCCTTGCGCACCGCGTCGTCGAAGGCGATCAGGGCACCGGTCAGGTCGTCGTCCTGCAGCGCCTCCCGGCCCTGGCGCAGCAGCGCCTCGACGTAGCCGCTCGGGTGCTGGAACCAGATCGACCAGATCCGCGCGGCGATCGCCTGCGCCTGGCGGCGGCTGTCGGCGGCCTCGAGGCGGTCGAACAGGCCGTCCAGGCGCGGGTCGTCCTGATCCGCCTGGACCGGTCCGGCGCTTAGAAGTGACAAGATCAAGGCAACTGTTGAGAGACGTCGCATAGTCATCGATTATGGCGCGCTGGCGGGCGCTGGCCAGCCCCGATTTCCCGATCGCGCCCGCCGCGGCGATCACACCTTATCGCCTGCCTGCAACCAGTCAGGGTAGCGAACCGGCCGACATGAGCGAGCGCGAGCCCACGCCCGACCAGGTGTTTCCGCGCGACTACCGCGATGCGCGCAGCCGCTTCCTGCGCGCAAGCCGCGCCCACGACGGCGTTCTGGAAGAGTTGATGAACCCGGCGACCGCGCCCGACGGCAACCCGGTGTTCACCGACCTCGCCTGGCACGGGCCGGCTGAGGCCGACCGGGTGCTGGTGACGATCTCCGGCACTCACGGCACCGAAGGTTATCCGGGCACGGCCGCCCAGCTCGCCTGGCTGACCTCCGGCGGCCTGCCGGACGACGTGGCGCTGCTGCAGGTCCACGCGCTCAACCCCTACGGCTACGCCTGGACCCGGCGGGTGACCGAGGGGAACGTCGACCTCAACCGCAATTTCGTCGACCACGACCGGCCGCACCCGCAGAACCCGGGGTTCGAGGCGCTGTTCCCCTACCTTTGCCCGCGGACCTGGGACGAGGAGACGATCCAGCGCTGCGACGCGGAGATCGAGCGGTTCGCCGAACAGCACGGGACCCACGCCCTGCAGAAGGCGATCTCAGGCGGGCAGTACCAGCACCCCGACGGCATCTTCTACGGCGGCACCGCGCCGGTCTGGTCCAGGCGAACGCTGGAGACGGCGGTCGACGGCGCGCTCGGGCACGCGCGCCGGGTCGCGGTGATCGACCTGCACACCGGCCTCGGCCCCTACGGCCACGGCGAGCGGATCGTGCTGCACGACCCGAACGGCGCGGCCTACCGGAACGCCCAGGCGTCGTTCGGCGACGACTTCGCCTGCCCGGCCCTGGGCAACTCGGTCGCGACGGAACTGCCGGGCACGGTCCTCGAAGCGATCGAGACGCGCCTGCCGAGCGTCGATCTGGTCGCGACCGCGCTTGAGTTCGGCACGGTGCCGACGCCGGAGGTCCGCCGCGCCCTGCGCGCCGACAACTGGCTGCATCTGCACGCGCCCGAGGGGTCGCTGGAGGGCGAGACCGGGCGCAAGATCAAGACGGAGCTGCACCGGGTGTTCGTGCCCGACGACGAGGACTGGCGCCGGGCGGTCCTCAAGCGCTCGCTGGAGACGTTCGACGCCGCCACGCAGTGGCTGCGGCGGGGGTAGACGGCGGGTTGCCGCCGCTGGCGTAAACGGGCAGGCGCGCCCGTGAAGGGTCCTTCGACACGGGGCGCCTGGGGTGCCCCTACTCAGGATGAAGAGTTAGGCTTTTCAGGCCCTTCCATCCCATCATGGTACCTTGGGCAAAAGCCCGGGCGCGCGGCAGGGCGCGGTCCGACGCCCTCCAATCGGTAGTTGTCGGTGCGGTAGGGAGATTTCGGCTCAGGTCGGCGCCCGGGCTCGGATGAGGTCGGGCAGCGGCGGGACGTCCGGGGCGTCCGGGATCGCGAGCCGATCGCCGAGGTAATCCCAGAACGAGACGCCCAGCTTGTCGCAGGTGGTCATCAGACCGAGGAAACCGTCCCGGCAGTCGCGTCCGCGGTCGCTGACGGTGCCGCCGGAGAGCTTCCGGCGGGTGACCTGGCAGCGGATATCGCGCTCCGAACCGTTGGTGTGCAACGGGATCTCCGGCCGCTCCAGGACGGTAAGCAGTTCGTTCTTCCGCGCGTGCAGCCGGCGCAGCAGCCGGTCCAGCGGGGCGAGCCCGGTACGCCGGTTGAACAGCCGGTCGAACCGCTTCTTGAGCTGCGCCTTCCGCCGGGCAGTGGGCGCCTCGGCGTAGAGCTTCAGGTCGGCGTAGAACCACCAGATCAGCCGGCGGACCCAGTCGACGGCCTTGCGCTGGGCAGCGTTGAAGGTATCCAGGCCGTTGACCAGACGCTCGGTATGGACCCAGCAGAGTGCGTGGTTGCCCACCCGGAACTGTCCCGCGTCATCCGAGAGGATCACCGCGTCCAGCAGCAGGCCGTGCTCGATCACCGCGCCCCAGAGCGCGCCTTCGGTGGTGATGCGCACCGGATCGGGCTGCACGCGCGCTTGGTCCAGGCCAAGCGCGCTCAGGTGCGCCTGCCAGCTGGCCGCATCCGGGAAGTATCTCGGTCCCTGGGCGAGCCGGGCGATCACCCCCTCCGGCAGGTTGCGCCCGCGCATGTAGGCGAGCGCCTCGGCGTTAATGACGTAGTCCGTGTGGCCGGCGCGCAGCAGTTCCAGGAAGTTCTGCCTGCTTTTGGAAAAGCGCGTGAGGAAAGCGGTGAACCGGTCGTCGCCGATCTGGGTGCAGTAGCCGTTGCGCGCCAGATGCCGGGCGCCGGTGTCGTCGACGCTGATCCAGGAGGCCGTCGCCAACCCGGCGTGCAGCACGTCCTGGGATTCGGTGAGGAAGTTCTTGGCATCGGTGTCGTCGAGCAAACGGCGCACCTGCCGGCGGTCGATGTCGATGCCCAGATCGCGCAGCTGCGTGGTGAGCCGCGGGATGGTCATCTGCCCGCGGTGGTACAGCGCCACGATCAGGCGCCGCAGATCGCCGCCGTAGTGGCCCTGGACGTGACCCGGCAGGTCCGCCGTGAGCGTACGCCCATCGGGGGTCAGCCAGCGCTCGCGGCGATACCGAACGGTGCGCGCCTGGATCACCAGCTCCTGGACGACGTGATCCTGATAGCCCTTGAACCGTGACCCAGTGGGCAGACCGGCCGGCTGCAGATGGCGGTCCTCGTCGATGGTCAGGCGGCTGCGTTTGCTGCCACGCCCGGGCTTCTTGCTCTTGGCCTTCGGCTTCCCGGCGCCGCGGCTCTGCGCCTTCTCCGCCATACCGCTCGGCTTCACATCGGGCCGCGGCGGCTTGCCCTTGAGCCGGGCGTTCTCGTCGCGCAACGCGGCGTTCTCACGCTCCAGCGCGTTCACCCGCTCAAGGAGCGTCTGCACCAACTCCTTGAGGTCCTCGTGCGAGGCGTTGTCCAGATCTGGCGGGACGTCGGCCATACCCCGATGCAACCAGAGTAGAGTCCTGAAGACAACCCGTGATGAGTCTCGCCTTACGCAGCGCCCGGGAAGATGCCCCAGTTAC
>NZ_NRRL01000026.1 GCF_016583645.1 Rhodovibrio sodomensis
GGACCATCGAGATCGTCCGTCGAAGCGATACGGCACAAGGCTTCGAGGTTCTACCCCGACGCTGGGTGGTTGAGCGCACACTGGCCTGGCTGAACCGTAACCGGCGGCTCGGTAAGGACTTCGAGACCAGCCTCGCTTCAGCCGAAAGCTGGGTATACCTCGCGAATATCCAGCTCCTCGTCCACCGCCTCGGAAGAGCCTGAAAACGCCGAATTAGTTCCGAGTCTGACTCTGAGGCTTGAAACGCCCGGCGCGCGGTCCCCCGCGGCCGGGCGTTTTCGTGGCCGCTTGGCGGCGTCGGGCAATACGCTGAGCGGAAGGACCACCGTCAGCTGAATTTTTTCTTTCCGTCAGGACGTTATACCCCTAACCTTCCAAAATCCGAAAATCTTGGTGGGTTATGATGCGGAAGTTGTCGGACACCTGTTCCCTGAATGTCTTCCATTCTCTTGGAATAGTGTCTCGAAAGAACACCAGGATAGCATCGGCGAATTGTTTCCGGGTGGGGTAATGACGGTTGTGCGTCACGCGCTGATGCATGACCGCCCATAATCGCTCGATCGGGTTCAAGTGCGGGCAATAGGGCGGGAGCTGGATCAGGTGAACGCGACACTCGGGACGCGCCAGGAATTCCCTGACGTCCGGCCCTTTGTGGTAAGCCGCGTTGTCCCAGATGACGTGGATCACACGTTTGTCGGGATTGCGCGCCTCGATCTTGGCGAGAAGCTGGGCCGCGCTGGCCCCGTCGACGGTGTCCGGCTCGACAAAAGGCGCGTCGAAGGTTTCCAGGTTGAGCGCGCCGTGGATGTTCACCCGGCCACGGCCGGGCGTGGTTTGGACGGCGGGGTTCGAGCCGTTCTTCACCCAGCCGGACGCGGGCTTGGTCTGATACTCCGGGTGGACGGCGTCGGCGAAATACACCGCTTCATCAGCGCTCAGCTCGCGCATCAGGCGCTCGTAATGCGCGATGAACGCCGCCTGCTTTTCCGCCGATGCCACCTTTGGCAGCGGCTTTGGCTTGCGATATTCGAACCCCAGCCGGGCCAAAAGCTTGATGCAGCCCGAGTGTGAGTACTCCAGGCCGAACTCGGTGGCGATGTACGCCCTGACCGGCGCGGTGGATCGGCAAAACTGCGCTTCCAGCCAAGCGCTCAGCTCGGCTTCCTGCACGGCCGTCATGCGGGATTGGCTGCCTTGCCAATCATCCCGAGCCAGAGCTTCCCAGCCGTCGCGCTGATACGCCTTGTGCCATCCCCGTATCGTATCGTCGTCCAGATACAGGAACTCCGCGATCTGGGCGCAACTTTTGCCGTCATCCAGCAGCAGAAGGGCATTTGCCCGCCGTGCAACGCCGTGGTCCACGCGATGCCGACGCACGCACGCTTCGAGTTCGCGGCGATCTTCGAGGGAGAGGAAACCGGGGCGTATCATGCTCAGAGCAGAATCCCGAACCTACCTCGCGTCAAGCCCGAATTCGGGTTCCCACAGACTCTGGGTATAGCGCAAAATTCACGATGCCGGCCGGGTCGGCGTTGATCGATCTTGCGCTGACAGTCCGGACGCGGTCACGGCCGCCAGAACGGCTTGGCGATCTCCCGGCGGATCGCATCCGGGTCCCTGGCGATGTCCAGCCAACGCTCGCGCGGCAGCTGCGCCAGTTGCCGGCGTTCCACCGCCCGCCGGCGCCAACGGACCAAGGTCCGCCACAGGCCCCGCGGCCACGCCCAGGACGCGACGGGCGCGGCGTGGCACCGGTCGCGCGTCAGATCGGTACAGCTCATCTGCAGTCTCCTCGTGCCAGAGCCCGGAACGCCCGGGCCATTGCGGAAACAATCCGGCGAATTGCCAAACCGCACAAACGACGATATCTCTGGCTCGCATAAACCTACCTAATGCGAGACCGGAGCCCGCGCGATGACCCGACGGTTGCCGCCGCTGAACGCCGCCAAGGCCTTCGAGGCGGCCGCGCGGCACCTGTCGTTCACCCTGGCCGCCGACGAACTGGCGGTTACCCAGGCGGCCGTCAGCCATCAGGTGCGCGCGCTGGAGGACTGGCTGGGGGTGCAGTTGTTCCACCGCGCCAACCGCCGGATCGAGCTGACCGACTCCGGGCGCGCCTATCTGCCCGGGCTGCGCGACGGACTGGACCGGATCGCCGCCAGCACCGCCGCGGTCGCCGACCGCGCGCGCCGCGGGCCGATCCACCTGACCGCGCTGCAGTCGCTGACCGCCCGCTGGCTGCTGCCGCGCCTGCCCGACTTCCACGCCCGGCATCCCGAACTGGACGTGCTGGTGTCCGCGAGCGACCGGCCGGCCGACCTGCACCGGGAAAACTTCCACCTCGCGGTGCGCTTCACCACCCGCGAACGCGCCGAAGCGCACGGGCTGGTCGCGACCCACCTGATGGACGAGGCGATCTTTCCGGTCTGCGCGCCAGCCCGCGTCGACGGCGATCCGCCCTTGCGTACGCCTTCCGACCTATCGGGCCAGGTGCTGCTGCACGACAAGGTCGACGACACCGTGGAGGATCCGGGCTGGGTCGTCTGGTGCCGGGCGGCCGGCACGACCGTGCCCGACGGGCCGGCCCGACACTTCTCCGATGCCGCGCTCGTCCTGCAGGCGGCGACCGCTGGCCAGGGGGTGGCGCTCGGCCGGCTGTCGCTGGTCCGGGACGATCTGGAACACGCGCGCCTGGTGCGCCCGTTCGGCCCGATCGTGCGCACGCGCTTTAGCTACTACGCCGTCGCCACGCAGGCCCTGGCGCAGCAGCCGCGGGTCAGCGCGATGGTGGATTGGCTGGTCGAACAGGCCCGCGGCCAGGCCGACGACCCATTGTTGGCGGCGGCGGTGACCGCGGAAGTCTCATAGGCCGGGCGCCGCGACGCCGACCGGCGCACAACGGAAGGCCGCGGACGCGGCGATTCAAAGCTACGGCGATCGCCCGGGCAGACCGGTGGGAGAGCCGACGTCGCGGGCAGGAGCCGCCCGTGGGACGTGCTTCGAGACGCCGGCCCTTCGATAAGGTCAGGACGGGCTATTCCGCCTGAAGATAACGGTAAGCTCCCAACACACCTCAGGCTTGATCCCGAATAGGACGCCGACGGCGTGCGTGTCGAAGGACCCCACCCGGGGGCTCGACATGCCGGGCGGACGTCTCTCCGAGGCGCGGAAAGGCGGCCCGCCGATGCGCCGTGCAGCGGCGACAGGCCGCAGCTACGCCGCGACCGTCTCCTTCAGTGCGTTCTCGATCGCCTGCATCGCCGCTTGGCCGGCGTCGGGGTTGGGGCCGCCGGCCTGGGCCATGTCGGGGCGGCCGCCGCCGCCCTTGCCGCCGAGCGCGGCCGCGCCGGCCCGGACCAAATCGACCGCGGAGACGGTGCCGGTCAGGTCGCCGGTCACGCCGACCACGAGCGAGGCCTTGCCGTCGTAGGATGTCGCGACGGCGGCGACGCCGGAGCCGATCTGCTTCTTCAGTTCGTCGGCCATGCCCTTGAGCTCGCCCGGCGGGACATCGGCGACCACCTGGCAGGCGAGCTTGATGCCGCCGACCTCCCGGGTTTCCACGGCTGGCCCGCCGGAACCGCCGGCGGCGAGCTTCTTGCGGGCCTCGGAGAGGTCGCGCTCCAGACGCTTGCGCTCGTCCAGCAGCTGGTCGATCCGGTTGGTCAGTTCGCCCGGGGTGGTCCGCAGGTGGCTCGCCGCCGTCTTGATTTGCTGCTCCTGCTCGCGCACGAACCGTTCGGCGGCGTCGTGGGCGACCGCCTCGATCCGGCGGACGCCGGCGCCGGGGCCCTCCTCGCGGACGATCTTGAAGAAGCCGATCTCGCCGGTGCGCGCGACGTGCGTGCCGCCGCACAGCTCGATCGAGTAGGGCGTGTTGGCGCCTTCGTCGAAGCCGCCCATCGAGATCACCCGGACCTCCTCGCCGTACTTCTCGCCGAACAGCGCCATGGCGCCCGCCTCCATGGCCTCGTCCTTGCCCATGAAGCGGGTCTCGACCGGGGTGTCGCCGCGGATCCGGGCGTTGACCTCGGCCTCGACGGCGCGCAGGTCGCCCTCCTTGACCGGCTTGGGCTGCGAGATGTCGAAGCGCAGCCGGTCGGGGGCGACCAGCGAGCCCTTCTGCGTGACGTGCGCGCCCAGGCGCCGGCGCAGCGCTTCGTGCAGCAGGTGGGTGGCGGAGTGGTGCGCGCGCAGGCGGGTGCGCCGCTCGGCGTCGATCGCCAGGTGCGCGGGCTCGCCGGCTTTCAGCGTGCCGCTTTCGACCTCGACCGTGTGCACGTGCAGGTCGCCGACCTTCTTCTGGGTGTCGGTGACGCGGGCCTTGGCGCCGCCTTCGGCCAGCACCGTCCCGGTGTCGCCGACCTGGCCGCCGGACTCGCCGTAGAACGGGGTCTGGTTGGCGATCAGGAAGCCGGTCTCGCCCGCGGCGATCTCGCTCACCTGCTGGCCGTCCTTGACCAGGGTCAGGATCGCCCCCTCGGCCGCGTCGGTTTCATAGCCCAGGAATTCGGTCGCGCCATAGTGGTCGCGCACGGCGAACCAGACTTTCTCGTCAGCCTGCTCGCCGGAGCCGGCCCAGGCCGCGCGGGCCTTGCGGCGCTGCTCCTCCATCGCGGTCTCGAAGCCCTGCTCGTCCAGGCCCAGGTTCTCGCCGCGCAGGATGTCGCGGGTCAGGTCGAGCGGAAAGCCGTAGGTGTCGTACAGCTTGAACGCAACCTCGCCCGGCAGGGTGCCGCCCGCGCCCAGCCGCGCGGTCTCGTCCTCGAGCAGGCGCAGGCCGCGGTCGAGCGTCTCCTGGAACCGGCCCTCCTCCATCTTCAGGGTCTCGGTGACCAGCGCCTCGGCCCGGCGGATCTCCGGGAAATGCTCGCCCATCAGGTGGGTCAGCTCGGGCACCATCTTGTAGATCATCGGCTCGCGCACGCCCAGCTTGTGCACGTGGCGCATCGCTCGGCGCATGATCCGGCGCAGCACGTAGCCGCGGCCCTCGTTCGACGGCAGCACGCCGTCCGCCATCAGGAAGGTGGTCGCGCGCAGGTGGTCGGCGATCACCTTGTGCGAGGGACGAAAGTCGCCGTCCGGCTCGACCCCCGACAGCTCGGCCGAGCCCTCGATCAGGCGGCGCAGCAGGTAGATATCGTAGTTGTCCTGCTTGCCCTGCAGGACGGCGGCGATCCGCTCCAGGCCCATGCCGGTGTCGATCGACGGGCGCGGCAGGTCGACCTTCTGCCCGGGCTCGGGCTGATCGTACTGCATGAAGACGAGGTTCCAGATCTCCTTGTAGCGTTCGCCCTCGTCCTCCTCGGGCGTGCCGGGCAGGCCGCCGGCAAGCTCGGGGCCCTGGTCGAAGAAGATCTCCGAGCACGGCCCGCAGGGGCCGGTATCGCCCATCGACCAGAAGTTGTCGGAGCCGGCGATCCGCAGGATCCGGTCCTCCGGCAGGCCGGCGATCTTCTTCCACAATTCGAAGGCGTCGTCGTCGTCGACGTAGACGGTCGCCAGCAGCCGGTCCTTGGGCAGGCCGAACTCCTGGGTGACCATCTGCCAGGCGAGCTCGATCGCGCGTTCCTTGAAATAGTCGCCGAACGAGAAGTTGCCCAGCATCTCGAAGAAGGTGTGGTGCCGGGCGGTGTAGCCGACGTTCTCCAGGTCGTTGTGCTTGCCGCCGGCGCGCACGCATTTCTGCGAGGACACCGCGCGGGTGTAGCTGCGGTGCTCCTGGCCAGTGAAGACGTTCTTGAACGGGACCATCCCGGCGTTGGTGAACAGCAACGTCGGGTCGTTGCGCGGCACCAGCGGCGCCGACTGCACGATCTCGTGGTCGTGCCGGCCGAAGTAATCCAGGAACTGGCGGCGGATTTCGTTGGTGGTGGTCATGATCCCCTTCGCGTGCCTGCCGCGCCCGGCCGCGCCCGCGGCGGAGACGACCGTCGCGGGCGTGGCCGGCGCGGATGCCGGTGTTCTGGCCGGCTATGTAGCCAGTGGCCCGCCGCGCTGTCCACCCGCGCCCGTGGGCGGCCCCGGACACGGCCCCGGACGCGGACTCGGACAGGGATAGGGAACCGCGTCCGGTCGAGACCGGTCCCGACGGCTTTGGGCGTTGGCAGCGCGCGTTGAGCGCGCCGGCGCCGCGGCACCGGCGGTGGATTGCCGCAATCGCCGCAATCCCCCCTACAGCATCTTGGTCACAACCGCCGTTCGGCCCGGCGCGATCCGAGCGCCTTGGCCCGCATTAGCGCCGACTAGCCCTGGGCGTCGTACTCGCCACTCGGGTCGTCCGGGCCTTCCAGCATGTTGGAGGCGACGAGGCCCGCGTTCTCGCGGATCTTGTCCTCGACCTCCTTGGCGATCTGCGGGTTTTCCTTGAGGAACTTCTTGGCGTTCTCGCGGCCCTGGCCGATCCGCTGGCCGTTGTAGGAGAACCAGGCGCCGGCCTTCTCGACGATGTTGGCGGACACGCCGAGGTCGAGCAGTTCGCCGGTCTTCGAGATGCCCTCGCCGTACATGATGTCGAACTCCACCGTGCGGAACGGCGGCGCCATCTTGTTCTTGACCACTTTCACCTTGGTCTGGTTGCCGACCACGGTGTCGCGGTCCTTGATCGACCCGATCCGGCGGATGTCGAGACGTACCGAGCTGTAGAACTTGAGCGCGTTGCCGCCGGTGGTGGTCTCCGGCGAGCCGAACATGACGCCGATCTTCATCCGGATCTGGTTGATGAACACCACCATGGTGTTGGAGCGCGCGATCGAACTGGTCAGCTTGCGCAGCGCCTGGCTCATCAGGCGCGCCTGCAGGCCGGGCTGGCTGTCGCCCATCTCGCCTTCAAGCTCGGCGCGCGGCACCAGGGCGGCCACCGAGTCGATCACCAGCACGTCGATCGCGCCCGAGCGCACCAGCGTGTCGGCGATCTCCAGCGCCTGCTCGCCGGCGTCGGGCTGGGAGATCAGCAGCTCCTCGACGTCGCAGCCCAGCTTCTTGGCGTAGGTCGGATCGAGCGCGTGCTCGGCGTCGACGAAGGCGCAGGTGCCGCCGGCATTCTGCGCCTCGGCAACGACGTGCAGCGCCAGCGTCGTCTTCCCCGACGACTCCGGCCCGTAGATCTCGACCACCCGGCCGCGCGGCAGGCCGCCGATGCCGAGCGCGATGTCGAGCCCGAGCGAGCCGGTGGAGACGGTCTCCGCCTCGACCACCTGCTCGCGGTCGCCCAGGCGCATCACCGAGCCCTTGCCGAAGGCGCGCTCGATCTGCCCGAGCGCGGCGTCCAGCGCCTTGCTCTTGTCCTGGTCGGAATTCGGCTGCTTGTAGGACGATTTCTTGTTGGCCAAGGATAAAACGTTCTGCTGCGACATGAGTGGATGCCCCCCTTATCCCACAGCCTTCGCGGCCGGGGCAACGCGTGGTGGACCGGTTCGCGTCGGTTTCATTGTACCGGGTTCGTTCACGCAAGACAAGAACAAAACAACAACTTAAGAGAACATCCGCGCGCGACTCCGCGGAAACGGCCTTTTGCGAGGGGGAGAACAGCGATCCCGCGGCGGACCGCCGGCCCCCATCGCATGTAGCTCTAACTTCCTGGAAAGCGGCCACGATTCAGCTGAAGGGTGATTCCGCCTCAGCATCTTGCCCTAACCCGCGTCGGCGTAGAGCACGTCCTTCACCATCCCGGCGAGCTGCTTCAGGGTGAACGGCTTGCCCAGGAAGTGGATGTCGGATTCCTCGCCCAGGTTGCGACGGAACGAGTCCTCGGTATAGCCGGAGATGAAGATCACCTTGACCTCCGGGTGGGTCTCCCGGACCCGGCGCACCAGCGTCGGGCCGTCCAGGTTGGGCATCACCACGTCGGTGATCAGCAGGTCGACCTTGTCGCCCTGCTCGCCCATGACGTCGAGCGCCTGCTCGCCCGAGCTCGCCTCCAGGACGTCGTACCCCTTCTTGCGCAGCGCCCGGGCGGAGAAGGCGCGCACCGCGTCCTCGTCCTCGACCAGCAGCAGCGTGCCCATCCCGGTCAGATCGGTGACCTGGCTGTGCGCGCTCTTGCCCGGCGCCGGCTCGCCGGCGGCTTGCCGGTGGCGCGGCAGGTAGATCTGGAAGTTGGTGCCCACGCTGGGCGCGCTGTCGACCAGGATAAAACCGCCGGTCTGCTTGACGATGCCGTAGACGGTGGACAGGCCGAGGCCGGTCCCCGCGCCGACTTCCTTGGTGGAGAAGAACGGCTCGAAGATCCGGTCCAGGTTCTCCTGCGCGATGCCGCAGCCGCTGTCCGCCACCTCGATCAGCACGTAGTCGCCGGGCGGCACCGTCTCGCCCTCGCGTTTGAGCGGGCGGGTCAGCTGCTGGTTGCTGGTCCGGATCGCCAGTTCGCCGCCGCGCTCCGCCATCGCGTCGCGGGCGTTGACCGCCAGGTTGATGATCACCTGCTCCAGCTGGCCCTGGTCGACCTTGACCTCCCACAGGTTGCGGCCATGGATCACGTCGAGCTGGATGTTCTCGCCGATCAGCCGGCGCAACAGGTGCATCAGCTCCTGCAGCACGTCGGTCACCGACAGCACGGTCGGGCGCAGGGTCTGCTGGCGGGAGAACGCCAGCAGCTGGCGCACCAGGTTGGCCGCGCGATTGGCGTTCTGTTTGACCTGCATCAGGTCGGCGAACGACTGGTCGCCCGGCCGGTGGCGCAGCAGCAGCAGGTCGCAGAACCCGATCATCGCGGTCAGCAGGTTGTTGAAGTCGTGCGCGATGCCGCCGGCCAGCTGGCCGACCGCTTGCATCTTCTGCGACTGCGCGAACTGCTCCTCCAGGTTCTTGCGTTCGGTCGCGTCGATCAGGTGCAGGACGTGGCCCTCGCGCTCCTGCCGGGGGTCGCCCGCGCCGGCGTCCGCGTCCAGCGGGGTGGCGAAGACGCGGCACACGGTGTCCGGCTCCGCGGCCGCGCGGGCGGGCGGCCGCCGCCCAAAGCCAAACCCCGCCGTTCAAGCCTCCGCCACTCCTCAACCCCGTATCGCCGGCACCCAGCAGCCCTTCCGTCGGCGCCAACGCGCGCCCAGCCCACAGTCGCGCCAAAGCGCGCGCCGTGCAAAGGCTGTGTGGCCTCGAGCCGGGACGCGCGGGATGCACGGGTCAGCGCCCCGCACCGGCCGGCATCCGGCCCTTGAGGCGCATCACGTAGCCGATGATCTCGGCCACCGCCTTGTAGTGCTCGGCCGGGATCTCCTGGTCCAGCTCGACGGTCGCGTGCAGGGCGCGGGCGAGCGGCGGGTTCTCCACGAGCGGCACGTCGTTCGCTTCCGCCACCTCGCGGATCCGGCGGGCGACCTCGTCGACGCCCTTCGCCACCACCGTCGGCGCGGCCATTTCGCCGTGGGTGTAGGCGAGCGCGACGGCGAAGTGGGTCGGGTTGGTGACCACCACGTCGGCCTGCGGCACGGCCGCCATCATGCGCTTGCGCGACTTTTCCATGCGCAGCTGGCGCAGCCGCTGCTTGACCTGCGGGTCACCTTCGGACTGCTTGAACTCGTCCTTAATCTCCTGCTTGGACATCTTCATTTCTTCATGGTGCTTGTAGCGCTGGTAGGCGAAGTCCAGCGCCGCGATGATGGTCATCACCGCCAGCACCGCCACGGTGACCTTGATGGCGTAGATCTGCAGCACCTCCAGCTGCGCCACCAGACCGATCTCGATCAGCTGCGGCAGGCTGTCGTGCTCCGGCCAGATCACCAGGAAAGCGACCAGACCGACCAGCGACAGCTTGGCCACGCCCTTGGCGAAGTCGACCAGCGCACGGGTGGAAAACAGCCGCTTGGCACCCTTGATCGGGGATACCTTCTCGGCCTTCGGCTTTAGGCTTTCCGCGCTCAGCAGGAACCCGAACTGCAAGACGTTCGCCGCCAGCGCGGCGACCACCAGCAGGCCCATGGGCAGCAGCAGCACCCACAGCATGTCGAGCAGCGTTTCGGTCAGAACCGGCAGAATGCCGCCGTCGGTGGGCAGCTGCGCGGCCTTGGCGATAAACCGCCGGAGCGTGTCGGTGACCCCGCCCGCCATCGCCGGGGCCAGGATGGTCAGGATCAGCCCCAGGGCCAGGATGATGAACCAGTGGTTGATCTCCTGCGACTTGGCGACCTGGCCCTTCTTGCGCGAATCCTCGAGCTTTTTCGGGGTCGGGTCTTCGGTTTTCTGGCTCTTGTCGGTCTGCTCTTCGGCCACCGTCCGCCCCTAGCGCTGGAAAACCGTGAAGATGTCGGCGAACTCGCCGGTGAAGTAGCCGATGATCACCGGCAGGCTGATCATCAGCAGCCACAGGCCCTTCATGATCTGCAGCGGCATCGCCGCGAAGAAGATCTGCACCTGCGGCATCAGGCGCGACAGCAGGCCGATGCCGAGATACAGCACCAGGCCCGCGACCACGAACGGCGCGGCGAGCTTCATCGCCACCAGGAACGAGCGCGCGACCGTCTGGCTCATCAGCTGGGCGAAATCGCCCACCGGCGGCGGGACGCCGGCCGGGAACACGACGTAGCTGTCGACCACCGCGGCGAGCATGACGTGGTGCAGGTTGAGCCCGAAGATCGCGACGAGCGCGGTGATGTTGAGGAACGCGCCGATGATCGACCCCTGCTGCTGGCTCGCCGGATCGTTCACCAGGGCGTTCGCCATGGTCGACATGTAGGCCATCACCATGCCGCCGGTGACGAGCGCGGACATGAACACCCGTGCCAGCGTGCCGATGAACAGGCCGATGAAGAACTCTCCCGCCAGCAGCGCCAGCAGCACGCTCGCCTGGTCGGGTTCGCCCGGCAGCGTGTCGGAGACCAGCGGGGTGACCAGCAGCGCGACCGCGAGCGCCAGGATCAGCCGGGCGCGCGGGGTGACGTAAGCCTCGCCGAAACCGGGCAGCGTCGACATCGCCGCGCCGATACGCACGAACACCAGCAGCACCGAAAACAGCGTGGCCGGAAGCAGTTCCTGGAACATCGGCCGCGCGCCCCTTGGCTTAGCCGCCGGCGATGATCTTGTCGGTCAACTCCAGCGTGAAGGCCGACAGCGCGTTCAGCATGAACGGCGCCATCACGATCAGCGCCACCATGACCACCAGGATCTTGGGCACGAAGGTGAGCGTCATCTCCTGCATCTGGGTCAGCGCCTGGAACAGCGCGATCACGATGCCGATGCCAAGCGCCGCGAGCAGGACCGGGCTCGACACCTTGAGCATGACGTAGACCGCCTCGCGGCCGACCTCGATCACTTCGGTCTGATTCATGGTTAACGATCCAGCTTTAAAACAAGCCCGCGGCTGGGTCGGCGTGGTCGGCCGCCCGCGCGGGCCAGGTTCGAGTGTCAGAAAACGTCCGTCAGGGCCGACCCTGGGGTCAGATCGGCATCCGCATGATCTGCTGGTAGGCCTGCACCGCCTTGTCGCGCAGCGTCACCACGGTCTGCAGCGTGCGCTCGGCCTGCGACATCGCCATCACGACGTCGTTGATGTCCGCCTTGCCCGCCGCGGCGGCCAGGGACATCCGCTCGCCGCCCTTGACGTCCTGGATCGCGTCCTCACCGGCGCTGCGCAGCATCTGCGCGAAGTCGCTGGTGATCGCCTGGGTGCCCTCAGCCTTGGGCGGCTGGACCTTGGCTTGTTCGGCGACCCGCTTGTAGGCCGCCAGGGCCTCGCTGTAGGACACTGCCATCGGAACCGGGCTCTCTTTCTAGCTGGGCCGACGGGCTTCGGGCATACGTGCCCCGGCCAAGCCGGCGAACCGTCGACCGGCGGCCGTCCTGGCCGCCGGAATGTTTCAGACTCAGGCGTTTAGCGCAGCAGATCGATCGTGCGGCTCAGCATCGTGCGCGAGCTTTCGATGACCTTCAGGTTGGCCTCGTAGCTGCGCTGGGCTTCCCGCATGTCGGACATCTCGATCAGGCTGTTGACGTTGGGCGTCTTGATGTAGCCCTGGTCGTCGGCCGCCGGATGGCCGGGCCGGTACTCCTGGCCGAACGCGCTGCGGTCGGTCTCGATCTTGTCGATCTTCACCTGATGGATGCCCAATTCCTTGTTCATCTCGTTGGCGAAGGTGACCAGCTTGCGCCGATAGGGTTCGCCGTCGGGCGTGCGCGCCACGGAATCGGCGTTGGCGACGTTCTCCGAAAGCACGCGCAGGCGCACGCCTTGCGCCTTCATGCCGGCCGCGGAAATGTGCAGCGTCTTGGCGAGATCCATCGTCTAGCGTCCTGCCCGATCAGGCTTCGGGGAAGCGCGACCCGCGGCTTACCGGTTCGGCAAGCGCGGCGCGCGGGTTACTGGTTGCGGCCCAGCGCGATGCGAAACATGCCCATGTGCTTTTTGTAGAGGTTGGTCATGGTCTGGTAGTCCATCTGCGTCTCCGAGACCTTGACCAGCTGCTCTTCCAGCACGACCGCGTTGCCGACCGGCGAGGTCTCGTACTTTTCCTTCGCCTCGTCGACGTCGAGCCGCGCCTCGTCCGGGATCGACGCGTCGACGTGGCCCGGATGGGTCACCTTCGGCGCCATCGGCTTGAGCATCCGCTCGATCACCCGCTGGAACGGCGCCTCGTTGACGTCGCGCGGCTTGTAGCCGGGCGTGTCGGCGTTGGCGATGTTTTGCGCCAGCACGCCCTGGCGCTGGCTCAGCCAGCCCATCTTGCGCTGCAGGGCATCGAAGACGGTAAAGTTCTGCACACCCATGTCGCTTGCCGGCCCCGTTTGCCGTTATGAACGCGCGGCTGTCCCGGGGCTTCGCACCCGGGGCCCGTAGTGGATCAAACCTCGCAGGTTGCTTGTTAAGAAGCGGTAAAGCCGGCTAAATTGCGCCGCAACGACGGTCGCATATAGCGGCCGGCCCATGGGGAAGTCTGCCCGGATGCTGTATTTAACCCGCAAGATCGGCGAGTCCGTCATTATCAATGACGAGATCGAGGTCACGGTCGTCGATATCCGTGGCAAGTCGATCAAGCTCGGCTTCAACTTCCCCGCGGACGCGAGCGTCCTGCGCCGGGAGATCCACGACCGGATTCAGGAAGAAAACCGCGCGGCCGCGGGCGGCGCGGAAGCCTTCGCCGCCACCTTCGGCACCGACGGCGAGCCGTCGGCGGACCCCGGCGACGCCAGCGGCCAGAGCGACAAGAACGGCGGGTAAGGCACGCAGACGCCCGGGCGTCACGGGCGATCCCGGGCAACGCGGTCGGAACGCGGTCGGGGTGCTGGTCCGCGGCGGCCTTCCATCGTGCCGGCCGCGCGCGTTCCACACCTCGCGTTCAACACGGCGGATCGCACCTGACCCAGCGACTCCGGCCTACCGCCACCCCTGGCCGCTACCCTCGACCGCCAGCCGCTCAGGCCGCGCCTTGCAGCGGGTAAATGTCGGGCCGCAGCGTCTCCGCCAGGCCCTCCTCGGTGTAGCGCCCCTCCGCGAGGGCCTTGACGTAGGCCCCGAGAACGGGCCCGTCCGGACCGGCCCAGCGGTAGCCGTTGAGCTCCAGGAACAGCATCAGCGCCGCGATGCCGGTGCCCAGGTTGTGCTGGGCGAACGGCTTTTCCTCGATCAGCCCGACCAGGACGGCGCAGGCGAGGCGCACCACGTCGCGCTCGTCGTGGTAGCTGTACAGCTGGCGCGGGCGCTGCAGGGCGCGTTCGACCCCGCTCAGGTCGGTCAGCTGCGGGCCCTGGCTGCCCTCCCCCAGCGCCTCGGCGTGCAGGCGGGTCAGTTGCTCCGGCGGCAGCCAGTGCGGTTCGCCGCCGGCCTGAAATGTCGCCTCATGCGTCGCCAAGGTTGCCTCGCGTCTCCTGTGTGGCCTTCAAGACGCGCGCACGCAGCGCGTCGTAGTCCGGCGTCTCGGCGACCGGCATCGGCGGATACACGGTGGTCTTTTCCTTGTCGCGCGCGTGCGCCGCTTCGACGGTGAATCCGGGTTCCTGGCTCATGCCCTCTCAACTCGATCCGGATGGGCCGATTCGGACAGCCGATACGGCAGTCTCCCGCCCAGGATAGCTAGGTATCCCTCCGGACCGGAACAATATCCGCGTCGCCGCCGGCGGCCGGCGATCGGGTGCCGGCGATTCGTTAACGCCGTTTACCCGGCGTTAAGCACGTTTCCCGCAGTCTGCAAGGTATGGGCGTCCGCCCCTGGTCGACGGGCGCCCGCCCTTTGAAGCGGAACGGCGCCGGCAGATGGACGACCGCACAGACGATGCCCCGGGCCGCCGCGGCCGGCGGCCGGTCGCGGTTGCCCTGCAATGGGACTCCGACCGCGCCGACGCCCCCACGGTCACCGCCAAGGGTGAAGGCGCGCTCGCCGAGCAGATCCTGCAGGTGGCGTTCGACCGCGGGATAAAGGTGCGCACCGACGCCGACTTGGCGGAGGTGCTGCGCGCCAGCGAACTCGACCGGGAGATCCCCTACGCGGCCTACGTCGCGGTGGCGGAAATCCTGGCTTATCTCTACCGGGCGAACGGCACGGCCGCGCCCGGCCCGACCGACGACGCCGACACCGCCGGCCTGTCCGGCCATCCAACCGACGAGGCCCCCGAATGACCGCCAGCCCGACAGACGGCCCGACCGACACCGGGATCGACACGCGCCTGGACGCCCTGCTCGCCGACGCGCGCGGGCTGGAGGCCGCATTCGCCGAGGGCCGCGAGCCCGAGACGACGGCGCTGGAGGCCGGCATCCAGCGGATTTGTGCGGATATCGCTGCGTTGCCGCGCGAGCGCGGGCAGAGCTACCTGCCGCGCCTGCAGGATCTGACCGACGCGCTGGACCGGATCGGCGGCGCCATGCGCGGCCGGCTGGACGGCATCGGGGTCGAGTTGAAGCAGCACGGCGCCCGGCAGTCCGCGGTACGGGCATACGGCAAGGCGGGCACGCCTGGCGGCGCGTCGGACGGCCACCGCTAACCCGCCCCCCGCGTTTTCGGCAAAGCCCCATACATGGATTTTGAGACCTACCTGCGCTTCCTGCTCGTCCTGGTGTTCGTGCTGGGGCTGATCGGCGCGCTCGCCTACCTCGCCAAGCGCCTGGGCCTGGGCGGCCGGCTGGCGCCGACCAACGCCGGGCGCCACCGGCGGCTTGGGATCGTCGAAGTGCAGCCGCTGGACGGCCGGCGCAAGCTCGTCCTGATCAAGCGCGACGACCGCGAGCATTTGATCATCCTGGGCCAGAATACGGAGACGGTGGTGGAAACCCGGATCGGCGCCGACGGCAGCTTCGCCGCGCAATTGCAGCGGGAGTCGGGCGCATGAGCCGGATTGCACGCACCCTGAGCGCCCTTGTGCGCCGGCGCTGGCTGGTCGCCGGCCTGCTCGGCCCGCTGCTGGCCGGTGTGGCCGTGGCGACCGCCGGACCGGCGGCGGCGCAGTCGCTCAGCCTCGATTTCGGCGGCGAAGGCGGGGCCAGCACGGCCTCCACCATGATCCAGCTGATTGCGCTGGTGACCGTGCTCTCGCTGGCGCCGTCGATCCTGGTGATGGTGACCTCGTTCACCCGGATCGTGGTGGTGCTGTCGTTCCTGCGCTCGGCGCTGGGCATCCAGCAGACACCGCCCAATTCGGTGCTGATCAGCCTGGCCCTGTTCCTCACCGTGTTCATCATGATGCCGACCCTGGAACGGGTGTACGAGGACGCGGTGGTCCCGCTGGTCGATCAGCAGATCGACGAGATGCAGGCGCTCGACGCGGCCTCCGCCCCGGTGCGGGAGTTCATGCTGGGGCACGTGCGCGAACAGGACCTGCAGCTGTTCATGGACATGGCGGACGCGGAGCTGACCGAGAACCCGCAGGACGTGCCGATGCGCGCCCTGATCCCGGCGTTCATGATCTCGGAGCTGAAGCGCGCCTTCGAGATCGGCTTCCTGCTGTTCCTGCCGTTCCTGATCATCGACATGACGGTCGCCTCGATCCTGATGTCGATGGGCATGATGATGCTGCCGCCGGTGATGATCTCCCTGCCCTTCAAGCTGATCTTCTTCGTCATGGTCGACGGCTGGTACCTGATCGCGGGCTCGCTGGTGCAGTCCTACGGCGGCTGAGCGTGCGGCGGCGCGCGTCACCGATGCCGCGAGACGGCCGACCCTACGGTCCGGCCTCCTCGGCACGAAGCTATCGCCAGACATCACGCCCCTCCGTCTTGAGGAGCTGTGCGCGGCACACCGTCTCGAAAGATGCCCGACGGGTATTTAGGCGACACATCGGGTGCCGCCCTTGCGCGCGCGCGCCTGCGTGCTAGGTCGCCTGTCGCGTCACCCCGCGACGAGGACAGCGATGCCCGATTCCCCTGCCCCAGCCCCCGCGATCGTCTGGTTCCGCAGCGACCTGCGCCTGGCCGACAACCCGGCGCTGAGCGCCGCGGTCGACAGCGGCCGGCCGGTGGTTCCGCTGTTCGTGCTGGACGACGAAACACCCGGCGCCTGGACGCCCGGCGGCGCGCAACGCTGGTGGCTGCACCATGCGCTGGCGGCGCTGGCGGCGGACCTGGACGCGCTCGGTGCGCCGCTCGTCCTGCGCGCCGGCGAGGCTGGCGAGGCAGTGGCGCAGGTGGTGCGGGAAACCGGCGCGGCGGCGGTGTTCTGGAATCGGCTTTACGAGCCCTGGGCGAACGAACGCGACGCCGCGATCAAGACCGAGCTGAAGCGGCGCGGCGTGGCGGTCGAGAGCTTCAACGCCCGTCTGCTGTTCGAACCCTGGACGCCCAAGACCGGCAGCGGCCAGCCGTACAAGGTGTTCACGCCGTTCTGGAAGGAGCTACGGAAGCTGGCGCCGCCGCCGGCCCCGCTGTCCGCCCCGAACGCGATCCCGCCCGGCCCGGCGGTCGCGAGCGACAGACTTGCCGACTGGGTGCTGCTGCCGGGCGCGCCGGGCGCCCGCGAGCCCGACTGGGCGGACGGCCTGCGCGCACATTGGACACCGGGCGAACGCGGCGCGCACGACCGGCTGGCGGCGTTCCTGGACGGTTGGCTGCCGTATTACGACGACACCCGCAACCGCCCCGACAAGCCAGGCACCAGCCGGATGTCGGCGCACCTGCATTTCGGCGAGATCGGCCCGCGGCAGGTCTGGGCCGCCGTGCAGCACCGCATGGACGACCGATCCGGCGGCCAGGACTCCGCCCTGGCCTACCTGCAGGAAATCGGCTGGCGGGAGTTCTCCTACCACCTGCTGTACTGGTGGCCGTCGCTGCCGGAGGAGACCTGGAAGGACAACTTCAAGCAGTTCCCCTGGGCCGACGATCCCGCCGGCCTGCGCGCGTGGCAGCGCGGGATGACCGGTTACCCGGTCGTCGACGCCGGGATGCGCGAACTCTACGCCACCGGGTGGATGCACAACCGGGTGCGGATGATCGTCGGCTCGTTCCTGGTCAAGGACCTGCTGGTGCACTGGCGCGAGGGCGAGCGGTGGTTCTGGGACACGCTGGTCGACGCCGACCTCGCCGCCAACTCCGCCTCCTGGCAGTGGGTCGCCGGCTGCGGGGCCGACGCCGCGCCGTACTTCCGGATCTTCAATCCGGTCACCCAGGGGCAGAAGTTCGACCCCGAAGGCGCCTACGTCCGCCGCTGGGTGCCCGAGATCGCCCGGCTGCCCGACAAGTACCTGCACGCCCCGTGGACCGCGCCCGACCGCGTGCTGGCGGACGCCCGCGTGCGCCTGGGCGACAGCTACCCCGAGCCGATCGTCGACCACAAGGCGGCGCGCAAGCGTGCGCTGGACGCGTTCGAGCAGATCAAGCAGGGCTGACGGGCGCGCCGGGCCGCGGGGGCCGCCCCGGCGCGGGACACGCCCGCCGTCGCCGCCACCCATTTGCGATTTGTCCGTGACCGTGGGACGATGCGTCGTTAGACATGCCGGGCCGCTGGGCCGCCCCGTCGCGCGCCCGGCCGCCCCCGTCCACACTCCCGAACCGCGACAAGAAGGTCCCCCACCCCCATGGACGAGCAGCAGCAGCGCGACGTCGCCGCCAAGAAGGTCCTCGAGGCGATGCAGGCCGCCATCGACGAAGGCGTCGAGCCGGACGTGGTCAAGCTGGTCACGCTGTCCGCCGCCGTGACCAACTTCGTCAACGACTACGGCGAGGAAGCCACCGCCGGCATCATCGAGAGCCTGCCGGAAAAGGTGCGCAACGGCGCGTTCAGCCAGCCGAGCGCCGACAGCAACCAGGACGGCGGCGACGGCCAGTAACGGCCGTCCGGCCGCCGCCCTGGCGCGTTTTCTCCCCGCCGTAACCCAGTTGCCCCGCGCATGAGCGAAGACTTTTCGCCGGAACGCCCGCAGGAGGTCGCCGACTTCCTGCAGCAGCACCCCGAGACCCGCGCCGTCGACGCGATCTTCGCCGATCTGTCCGGCGTGGTGCGCGGCAAGCGCTACCCGATCGACGATCTGGACAAGATCTTCACCCACGGGCTGGCGTTCCCCGGCTCGACGTTCCTGCTCGACGTGGTGGGCGAAAGCCACGATCCGGCCGGACTCGGCTTTTCCGACGGCGACCCGGACGTGCCGGCGGTGGCGATCCCCGGCACACTGGCGCCGGTCCCCTGGGCGCCCAAGCCGCTGGCGCAGGTGCTGCTGTCGTTCCGCAACCAGGACGGCCGCCCCTACCCCTACGAGCCGCGCAACGTGCTGGCCGCCGTGGCCGAGCGGATCGCGGCGCTCGACCTGCGGCCGGTGGTGGCGTTCGAGCTCGAGTTCTACCTGATCGATCCCGAGCGCGCGCCCGGCGACGCGCCGCAGCCGCCGATCTCGCCGCTGACCGGCACGCGCGACACCGGCACGCAGGTCTACGGCATGGCGGACGTCGACGCGTTCGACACCGTGCTGGAGGAGATCACCCGCGCCTGCGCCGCCCAGGGCGTGCCGACCGGCGCGATCAGCGCGGAGTACGCGCCCGGTCAGTTCGAGATCAACCTGGGCCACGTCGCCGATCCGCTGATGGCGGCCGACCACTGCGTCCTGTTCCAGCGCGTGGTGAAGGGCGTCGCCAAGCGCCACGGCCTGCAGGCGACCTTCATGGCCAAGCCCTACCCGCAGCAGGCCGGCTCGGGCATGCACATGCATCTCTCGATGCTCGACCGGCACGGCAACAACGTCTTCGACGGCGGCGACAGCGGCCCGGCGAGCGCCACCCTGCGCCACGCCATCGCCGGGATCCTGGAAAGCCTGCCCGAAGCGATGGGCATGCTGGCGCCCAACCCGAACAGCTACCGCCGGTTCCAGCCCGACATCTTCGTGCCGATCCGCCGGTCCTGGGGCTTCGAGAACCGCTCGGTCGCGCTACGGATCCCGCACGGCGCCGGTCACGCCCGGCGGATCGAGCACCGGGTCGCGGGCGCGGACGCCAACCCCTACCTGGCGCTGGCGACCGTGCTCGCGGGCGCCCACCACGGCATCACCAACCAGCTGGACCCGGGCGAACCGGACACCGGCAACGCCGGCCACGCGTTCGACGACGCCCTGCCCTGGCGCCCGCGCCGCGCGTTCGAGGCGCTCGACGACGCGCCGGTCCTGCGCCGCTACCTGGGCGACGCCTACGTCGACGCCTACGCCGCCTGCAAGCAGGCCGAGATGGACAAGTTCGAAAGCGAGCCCTCGCCGCTCGAATTCCGATGGTACCTGCAGGCGGATTAGGGCGGTCGCGGTAAGCCTTACCCCTCCGTTCGGGGTGCGCCGCCGGCCATCCGCGCCCCGGCTACGGCTTACACGCGCGCCGGCGCTTAACCACCCATTAAGGCGCCTCGTGGCACATTTAGCCCCATGCGGCAAATAGAGACGCATTAACTTGCGGATGAATCTGGGGAAAACCCTGTGGAAGAAAAGCGGAAAAACAGCGCGCACCGCGCTTTCAGCCCCTACCTCCGCCGCCCGGTCCGGAGCTTGGACGAGGTCCAGCACGACGACCGTCAGGGCGACCTGGAGGCCCGCGAGCAGGCGCACAAGCGGCTCGACAACAACGCCTTCCGGATCAGCGACGCCCGCTGATCCGAACCGCCTTTGATCGCGCTGGCGCGAAAGGCGCTACCGAGCGCTTGTCCCAGCGCCGGCGCCACGCCACCTTGAGGCCATGCCCGACGGCGCCGACGCCACCCGGATCGAAGTTGTTTCCGAAATCGCGCAGGTCGACGCGGCCCAGTGGGACGCCTGCGCCGGCGGTGACGATCCGTTTCTCTCCCACGCCTTCCTGGATGCCCTGGAGCAGAGCGGTTCCGCCGTGGGCGACCGCGGCTGGCTGCCGCAGCATCTGGTCGCGCGCAACGCCGACGGCCGGGTGGTCGGCGCCGCGCCGCTGTATCTGAAAAGCCACTCCTACGGCGAATACGTGTTCGACTGGGGCTGGGCGGATGCGTACGAGCGCGCGGGCGGGCGCTACTACCCCAAGCTGCAATGCGCCGTGCCGTTCACGCCGGTAACCGGCCCGCGCCTGCTGGTGAACCAGGATCTCCCCGCGCAAACGCGCGAGTCGGTCGCGGACACCCTGGTCGCCGGGCTGGAGGAGGTCGCGCGCCGGCACAGCGTGTCGTCGCTGCACGTCACCTTTCCGACGCAGGGCGAACGCGACCGCCTGGCGAACGCCGACTTTCTGCCGCGCATCGGGCTGCAATACCACCTGCACAATCCAGGCTACCGAAGCTTCGACGACTTCCTTGCCGCGCTGCAGAGCCGCAAGCGCAAACAGATCAAGCGCGAACGCCGGGAGGTCGCGGAGACGGGCCTGCGGCTGCGCCGCCTGACCGGCAGCGACCTGGAGCCCCGGCACTGGGACGCGTTCTATGCCTTCTACCTGCGCACGGCCGACAAGCGCTGGGGCTTTCCCTATCTGACGGAAGAGTTCTTCCACGAAATCGGCCGGCGCATGCCGGACAGAATCCTGCTGGTGATGGCGGAAGAATCCGACGGCACGCCGGTCGCGGGCGCCCTCAACCTGATTGGCCGGCACGCGCTCTACGGCCGCAACTGGGGCGCGATCGAGGAGTACGACTTCCTGCACTTCGAGGCCTGCTACTATCAGGCGATCGAGTTCGCGATCGAGCAGGGCCTGTCGCGCGTCGAGGCGGGCGCGCAGGGCGAGCACAAGATCCAGCGCGGCTACCTGCCGGTCGCCACGCACTCCGCCCACTGGATCGCCGACCCCGCGCTGGAACAGGCGGTCGACGACTTCCTGCAGCGCGAACGCCGCGCGGTCGAGCGCCAGATCGCCGGCCTCAGCCAGCACAGCCCGTACAAGCAGACGGAAAGCTGAGGCTTGAGGACGTCCGGGGCGAACGCGATCCCGCCGTCGTCAAATCTATTTTGCGGTTTTGCCGGGTCACGAATTGATGACCGCTGGATCATTGCGGGCGGTCTTGTCGTTTCATCCCCTGGAAGGTTGAAACTGTCCCGAGCGCTCACCGACCGTGAGGAGGAGAGATGACTCGCCAAATCCGAACCCTGGCCCTTGCAGGTGCGGCCACGGTCGGCTTGGCCGCGGGCGCCCTCGCGCACTCGGCCAGTTCCGGGGGCCTGCAGGTGGTCCACCCCTGGGTTGAACCCGCCAAGGCCGGCGCGGACACAACCGCCCACCCGACCTTGGTCAACAAGTCCGAGGGCACGATCACCCTGACCCGCGTCACCAGCCGGGCCGCGCGGTCGATCCAGATGATCCGTGACGGCCAGGTTGCCGAGCGGGTGGAAATCGCGAGCGGCGCAACCCTGCCGGCGGAACGCTTCGCGCTTTCGCTCCGGGACCTGACCGTGGCGTTGCCGGCCGGCAAGGCGGTGCCGGTGACCTTCCACCGCGCCGACGGCGCGTCCGTGACCGTCAAGCTCGCGATTGGCCAGAACACGATGGACCCTGAGACGACCGTCGAGCTGCCCAGCTGAGGCGCCTCTTGCATAGATCGCACAACGAATAAGCCCCCGCCAGCGCCGCTGACGGGGGCTTTTCTTTCGGGGCGACCGCCCGGCTTAGGAACGGGCCGCCCTACTGCACCAGTTCGGGCTTGCTCTCCTCCTGGGCGCCGCCGCCGCCGGAGCCGGAGTCGTCGTCCGTGCCCTTGCTGCGCCGGCCGCCGCCGGAGCCGCCGCCCTTGTTGGAGCCGCCGCCGGAGCCCTGCTCGACGAACTCGAAGGTCGGCTTGTCGGTCTCCGGATCGATCGAGACCCGGACGACGCCGCCCTTGGCGAGCTTGCCGAACAGCAGTTCCTCGGCGAGCGGCTTCTTGATGTGATCCTGGATCACCCGGCCCAGCGGACGCGCGCCGTACAGCATGTCGTAGCCGTTGTTGGCGAGCCACTCCCGGGATTCGTCGGTCAGCTCGATCGTCACGTTGCGGTCGGCGAGCTGCGCTTCCAGCTCCATGACGAACTTGTCGACCACCCGCGCGATGATCTCCTGGTCCAGGTTGCGGAACGGGATCACCGCGTCCAGGCGGTTGCGGAACTCCGGCGTGAACAGGCGGTTGATCGCCTCCTCGCTGTCGCCGCCGCGCGCCTCGTTGACGAAGCCCATGGCCGGCTTGGCCATCTCGGCCGCGCCCGCGTTCGTGGTCATGATCAGGATGACGTTGCGGAAGTCGACCGACTTGCCGTTGTGGTCGGTCATCCGGCCGTAGTCCATCACCTGCAGGAGCACGTTGAACAGGTCCGGGTGCGCCTTCTCGATCTCGTCCAGCAGCAGCACGCAGTGCGGGTGCTGGTCGATCGCGTCGGTCAGCAGGCCGCCCTGGTCGAAGCCGACGTAGCCCGGAGGCGCGCCGATCAGCCGGCTGACCGAGTGCCGCTCCATGTACTCCGACATGTCGAAGCGGGTCAGCTGGATGCCCAGCGAGCGGGACAGCTGCTTGGCGACCTCGGTCTTGCCGACGCCGGTCGGCCCGGAGAACAGGTAGTTGCCGATCGGCTTCTCCGGCTCGCGCAGCCCGGCGCGGGACAGCTTGATCGCGCTGGACAGCGCCTCGATCGCCTGGTCCTGGCCGAACACCATGGTCTTGAGGTCGCGCTCCAGGTTCTGCAGCGCGGCCTTGTCGTCCTTGGACACCGACTTCGGCGGGATCCGGGCGATCTTGGCGACGATGCCCTCGACCTCCTTCACGCCGATCGTCTTGCGGCGCTTGGAATCCGGCAGCAGCATCTGCGCCGCGCCGACCTCGTCGATCACGTCGATCGCCTTGTCGGGCAGCTTGCGGTCGGAGATGTACTTCGCCGACAGCTCAACTGCCGAGCGGATCGCCTCATTGGTGAACTTAACCCGGTGGTGCTTCTCGTAGTGCGGCTTCAGACCGCGCAGGATCTTGACCGCGTCCTCGACCGTCGGCTCGGTGACGTCGATCTTCTGGAAACGCCGGACCAGCGCCCGGTCCTTTTCGAAGTGGTTGCGGTATTCCTTGTAGGTCGTCGAGCCGATGCACCGCAGGGTGCCGCTCTGCAGCGCGGGCTTGAGCAGGTTGGAGGCATCCATCGCGCCGCCGCTGGTCGCGCCCGCGCCGATCACGGTGTGGATCTCGTCGATGAACAGGATCGCGTGGTCCTGCTGCTCGAGCTCCTGTAGGACCGCCTTGACGCGCTCCTCGAAGTCGCCGCGGTAGCGGGTGCCGGCGAGCAGCGCGCCCATGTCGAGCGAGAAGATCTGCGCGTCCGAGAGCACGTGCGGCACGTCGCCGGTGACGATCCGCCGGGCCAGGCCCTCGGCCAGCGCGGTCTTGCCCACGCCCGGGTCGCCGACATAGAGCGGGTTGTTCTTGGTCCGCCGGCACAGCACCTGAATCGTCCGCTCGACCTCGTGATCGCGGCCGATCAGCGGGTCGATCTTGCCGTCCTCGGCCTTCTGGTTGAGGTCGATGCAGTAGGCGTCGAGCGCCTCGTGACCCTTCCGGACCACCTTTTCACCCTGCTGTTCGTCGTCCGCGCCGTCCACGTTGCGTGCCTCGCTGCGACCGGCCACCTTGGCGATGCCGTGGGAGATGTAATTGACCGCGTCCAGCCGGGTCATCTCCTGCTCCTGCAGGAAGTACACGGCGTGGCTTTCGCGCTCGGAGAACATGGCGACCAGCACGTTGGCGCCGGTCACTTCCTCGCGCCCGCTGGACTGGACGTGGATCGCGGCGCGCTGCAACACGCGCTGGAAGCCCGCGGTGGGCTTGGCGTCGCCGACCTGGGTCGTGATCAGGTTGGACAGCTCGTTGTCCAGATAGTCGTTCAGGTCGTTGCGCAAGCGGTCCAGATCGACGCCGCACGCGCGCAGCACCGCCACCGCGTCCGGATCCTCGATCAGCGCCAGAGCCAGGTGCTCGAGCGTGGCGTACTCGTGCCTGCGCTCGTTGGCGTAAGCCAGCGCGCGATGGAGCGTTTGTTCGAGGTTTGCCGAGAGCATCCGCGGCCTATTCCTTCTCTAGCGTACATTGCAGAGGGTGCTGGTGCTTCCGGGCGTAGTCTATCACCTGGGTTACCTTTGTCTCAGCCACTTCGTAGCTGTAGACGCCGCAAACCCCGACGCCCCGATGGTGCACGTGCAGCATGATCTCGGTCGCTTCCTCGCGACTCTTGCTGAAGAAGCTTTCAAGGACGTGAACCACGAATTCCATGGGTGTATAATCGTCGTTCAGCATCAAGACCTTGTACATCGACGGCTTTTTCGTCTTCGACCGGGTTTTGACCACGACATTGGTCGAGGTCCCGCCGTCCGGGTTCTGGTCTTGGTCCTTGCGTTCGCTCATGGCCGTGAGGTCGACCCGCCCTTTGCGCCCGCGTGCCGGCCGTGCGCGCTGGGAGGCCGGCCGCGCCGTGTGTGTCTGTCGAATGATATTGCCTGTCGCGCCTGCTTGGGAAGCCCCGCGCCGCGGAGCCTGTCGGTTGCTGGACGGTGGGACCGGCCGGCCGGGACCGCGGCCCGTCACCGCGTCGACCCCTGGGGCGTGTTTGGTGGCGGCGGACTGGCTTGCCGCCTGCTTGCTGCCTGTTCGCTGCCCGCACCCGTGCCTGGGCTGGCGCCCGGCGCGGCTGCCGTGTCCGCGCGCCTGCCCACAAGACTCTAGGACGCCGGACGGGCCAGTTCCAGCCCCGAGCCGTCCGTTATCTGGACAAACGCCCGCGCGGTACGGGAAGTTCGCCCAAAAGCGGATGAACCGCCCCGGCGCACGCGTCACAATGCCTCACGCGGCGATCCGGCCGCGGTTTGCCCGAGCCCGGCACGACGAACCCGGCACGAGAGGTCACTCGGCAGACATGGTCGACGCCCCAGCTTCCCGCACCGACGACGCCGCCACCCTGCTCGACCTGCTGGGCGACCTGGCCCAGGGCGGCGATCGCCCGGCGGTGCGCGCGTTTACGGCCGACGGCGAGGATCGCCTGAGCTACCGCGAGCTCGACGACAGCGCGCGCCGGCTGGCCGGGGGGCTGAAGGCGCGCGGGCTGGTGCCCGGCGACTTCGTGGCGCTGTTCGCCCCGAACTCGGCGCGCTGGGTGCAGACGCGCCTGGGCGTGCTGCTGGCCGGTGGCGTGGCGGTCTCGCTCGACAGCGATCTGGGGCGCGAGCCGCTGAAGCTGCAGCTGGCCGACAGCGATCCCAAGGCGATCGTCACCGTGCGCGCCCACCTCGACGATCTGGACGCCGCCGGCGTGCTCGACGGCCGCGACGTCTGGCTGCTCGACGCGGGACCCGACGACGATGCGCGCAGCTGGCGCAACCTGGCGGCCGCGCCGATCGACGCCCTGCCCCGCGTCGCGCCGGACCAGACCGCCTCGCTGTTCTACACCAGCGGCACCACCGGCCCGCCCAAGGGCGTGCCGCTGACCCACCGCAACATCGTCGGCAATCTGAACGCGATCCTGGCGCTCGACCTGGTTGGCCCGGGCGACCGGGTGCTGCTGCCGCTGCCGCTGCACCACTCCTACCCGTTCATCGTCGGCCTGCTGATGCCGCTGATCACCGGGGCGACGCAGGTCCAGCCGAGCGGCGTCAGCGGGCCGGAAATCCGCCATGCCCTGTCGGCCGGCGCGGTCGACATCGTGGTCGGCGTGCCGCGGCTGTACGACACGCTGGCGCAGGGTCTGACCGACCGGCTGCGCATGGGCGGCGCGGTCGAACGGGCGATGTATCGGCTGCTGCGGCTGTCGGGCTGGCTGCGCCGGCGGTTCGGCGTACTTTGGGGCCGCACGCTGCTGCGCCCGCTGCACAAGCGCCTGGCGCCCAACCTGCGGCTGATGGCCTCCGGCGGTGCCAAGCTGGAGGCGGAGACGGCGCAGACCTTGGAGGCGTTCGGCTGGATGGTGCTGTCCGGCTACGGGCTGGTCGAAACCGCCTCGATCACGACCTTCAACCCGCCGGGCGCGGCCAAGCTCGGCACCGCAGGCAAGCCGGCGCCGGGCGTGCAGCTGCGGATCGACCACGACAGCGCGCCCGACGCGCCCGAAGGTCAGGGCGAGATCCAGATCAGTGGACCCAACGTGTTCCCCGGCTACCGCAACAACGCCGACGCGAACGCCAAGGCGTTCGCGAGCGATGGCTGGTTCAAGTCGGGCGACCTCGGCTACCTGGACGCCGACGGCTACCTTGTGATCGTCGGCCGGGTGAAGGACATGATCGTCCTGCCCGACGGCAAGAACGTCGCCCCGGACGAGGTCGAGGCGGTCTACGGCGAAAGCCCCTACATCCGGCAGATCGCGGTGCTGGAGCGGCACGGCCGGCTGGTCGGCCTGGTCGTGCCGGACATGGACGCCCTGCGCGGCGCCGGGCACGGGGTCAGCGACGTGATCCGGGTGTCGCTGGGCGAGCTTGGGCCCCGGCTCCCGGCCTACAAGCGTCTGAGCGACTGGGCGCTGGTGCGCGAGCCGCTGCCGCGCACGCAGCTCGGCAAGTATCAACGGCACAAGCTGCCCGCGCTGCTGGACCGCGCCGAGCGCGGCCAGGGCCCGGCCGACGCGCCCTGGTCGGACGACGACCGGGCGCTGCTGGAAACCGGCCGCGGCCGGCAGGTCTGGGACTGGCTGCAGGGCAAGTTCCCGGACCATACGCTGCACCCGGACACCAGCCCGCAGCTCGACCTCGGCATCGATTCGCTGGCCTGGGTGACGCTCGGACTGGAGATCCAGGAGCGCTTCGCGATCGCGCTGTCGGAAGAACAGATCGCGCGCACGCTGACGCTGCGCGATCTGCTGCACGAGGTTAACCAGGCGCCCGCGGCGGACGCGGCGGGCAGCCAGGACGCGCACACCCATCGGCTGGTCGCGGAAGCCCGGCACTGGCTGCGCCCGCGCGGGCCCGTCGCGATGACGACCGGGCGCGCGCTCCACCAAGTCGCCCGCGGGCTGACCCGGTTGATCCTGGGCCTGAAGGTGGAAGGTCTGGAGCACCTGCCAGCCAACGGGCCGTTGGTGATCACGCCGAACCACGTCAGCGACCTGGACCCGGTCGTGCTCGGCGGCGCGCTGGACGGCCGGCGCGCCCGCGAGGTCGTCTGGGGCGCGATCCGGGAGCGCCTGTTCACCAACCTGCCGGGCCGCGTGCTCGCGCGCGTCGCACACATGGTGCCGGTCGACGACCGCGCCCCCGGCGCCAGCCTCGCGGTCGGGGCGGAAGTCCTGCGCCAGGGCCACATCCTGGTCTGGTTTCCGGAGGAATGGCGCGCGCCCGATGGCCGCCTGCAACGCTTCCTGCCGGGGATCGGCCGGCTGCTGCTCGACACGGACGCCCGCGCGCTGCCGTGCTACATCGACGGCACCTACGAGGCGATGCCCCGCGGCGCCCGCTGGCCGAAGGCGCGCACGGTCACGGTGCGCTTCGGCCCGCCGGTCTCCGCCGGCGACCTCGCGGGCCCGGACGCCACCCCTGAGGCGGTCGCCGAGGCCCTGCGCGCCAGGGTGGCGGCGCTGTCGCAGCGCGCGCAGCCGTAACCCGACGGACGCCGGTGCGCACGACGGCGGCGACGGGTTCCCTCCGCTTTCCGTCGAAGAGGGTCCACGTAGCTCGCTGGAGGCTCGTGAGGGACCCTTCGACACGGCTGGCTTTGCCAGCCCGCTCAGGATGTGCTTATAGAGTTTTCCGGACCTTAAACCCGCGGTTACGTGAACGCCACGCCGGCCTCGGCGAGTTCGCGTTCCGTGCTCTCGCGCCCGTCGTCGGTGATCGCGCGGGTCGCCGCGCGGATCAGCACGGCCTCGAAGCCGTGCTGAATGGCGTCGAGCGCGCTCGCACGCACGCAGACGTCCTCGGCAAGGCCGCCCAGGATCACCCGGCGCACGCCCTTGCGGTTGAGTTCCTGGGCGAACCCGGTTTCGTCGAACGCGCTGTACTGGTCCTGGTCGAAGCGCGTGCCCTTGGACACCAGGATCGCCGAGTCCGGCAGGCGCAGATCGGGGTGAAACGCCGCGCCGGCGGTGTCCTGCACGCAGTGCGGCGGCCAGGGCCCGCCTTCGGGGACGAAGCTGACGTGGTCGCCCGGATGCCAGTCGCGCGAGGCGTAGACCCGCGCGCCCGCCCGCACGGCGGCCTCGGCCCAATCGTTCAGCATCGGGACCACCCGGTCGCCCTCGGGCACCGCCAGCGCGCCGCCGGGGCAGAAGTCGTTCTGAACGTCGACGATCAGCACGGCGTCCGCCGGGCTCAGATCGCGGTTGGGATCGATCGTCATGACGCTTGGCCCTCCTGAGTTGCGCGCGGCGACGCCAGATCGCCGTTTACACCTCGGAGGTAGGCACTACCCGGGCGCACGTCCAGCACGCCGGGGCGTCGCAGGCGGCCCGGCCGCGGGCGCCCCGCGACGACCTCGGGTATCGCGGTGTCAGGCGGGGGAGCGCTCAGTCGTCGACCAGCGGGCAGTCGCTCTCCGACAGCGGCCGGAACGCGAGCTTGGCCGGGATCGTCTCGACGATCTCGTAGAGGTCCCAGGGCCCCTCGGATTCCGCCGGGCGCTTCACCCGCGCCCGGTACATCTCGTGCACCATCAGGCCGTCCGGGCGAACCCGGCCGTCGGTGGCGAAGAAATCGTCGACCGGCATCCGCTTCATCTGGTCGACCACGGCCTGGCCGCTGTCGTCGCCGACCTCCGCGGCGGCCTGCAAGTAGTGCATCAGCGAGGAATAGACGCCGGCCTGCACCATGGTCGGCCGCTGGCCGTCGCGCCGGGCGGCGAACCGTTCGGCGAACGCGCGGCTGGCGTCGGTCCGGTCCCAATAGAACGCGGTGGTCAGCGGCAGCCCCTGCGCGACTTCCAGCCCCAATTGCTTGACGTCGGTTAGGAACAACAGCAGCGGCACGATCCGCTGCGGGCCGCGGTGGACGCCCAGCTCGTGCGCGCGGCGGACCGCCCGCACCGCGTCCTCGCCGGCGTTGGCCAGCCCGATCGCGTCGGCTTCCGACCCCTGCGCTTCCATCAGGTGCGCCGTCAGGTCGCCGGCGTTCAGCGCGTGGCGGGCCTGGCCGCGCACCTCACCGCCGTTGGCGCCGATCACCTGCTGGGCGGCGGCCTGCAGGCTCTTGCCGAAGGCATCGTCGGCGGTGACGAAGAACCAGCTGTTCAGCCCCTCTTCCAGCATCGCCCGGACCGTTCCGGCGGCCAGCGAGTAGGTGTCGTAGGCCCAGTGCACGCTGGTCGGCGAGCAGAACTCGCCGGTCAGGCTCGAGGTCGCGGCGCCGTTGATCAGGAAAGCGGTATCGGTGTCCTCGGTCACCTTCTGGACCGCCAGCGCGACGTCGGAGGTGGGTACGTCGACGATCACGTCGACGCCGTCCACCTCGATCCACTCGCGGGCGATCGAGGCGCCGAGCTCCGGCTTGTTCTGATGGTCGGCCGAGAGGATCTCGATCGGCCGGCCCTTGATCTCGCCGCCGAAATCCTGGACCGCCAAGCGCGCGGCCTCGACCGAGCCCTGGCCTGCCAGGTCGGCGTAGACCCCGGACTGGTCGTTCAGGACGCCGATCTTGAGCACGTCGCGCGAGATCGCGGCGTCGCCGCGCATCGCCGGAACCGCGACCAGCACCGCCAGCAGCACGACGGAGGCGAGCGTTGCGGCGCGCCGCGCGCCGCGGCGCAGCGCCGGCCGTGGGGGGCGGAGCACACAGAACGCGCGGCGTGGAGCGCGTGCGAAAAGCGATGCTGAAAGGCGTTGGTGTCGCACGCTGGCGGGATCGTTCGTGAACGGTAAAGAGGCAGGGCTGGCGTGTTCGAAGCCTGACGCCCCCAACACGCCGTAAAAGGGTACCGGGGCCGCCCGCGGGGGCGCAACGCAAAACGCCGCGCGGCTTCCCCGCGGCCCCCGGTCGACGAGGGCCCCGATTGACGTGGGCCCCGGTCGATCTGGCGTGGCTCAGTCGTCCTTTACCTTGTGCTGGGCCATGTGTTCCAGGGCCTTGACCATGCCGGAGTGGTCCCAGGCCTGGCCGCCCAGCGCGTTGCAGACGTTGAACAGCTCCTGCGCGCCCGCCGTGTTGGGCAGCGACACGCCCAGCTGCTTACCCGCCTGCAGCGCGAGGTTCAGGTCCTTCTGGTGCAGCTCGATCCGGAAGCCGGGGTCGAAGCTGCGGTCGATCATACGCTGGCCGTGGACCTCCAGGATCTTGGACTGCGCCAGGCCGCCCAGCAGCGCCTCGCGCACCTTCTCCGGATCGGCGCCGGCCTTGGAGGCGAAGGTGAGCGCCTCGCCCACCGCCTCGATGGTCAGCGCCACCACGATCTGGTTGGCGACCTTGCAGGTCTGCCCGTCGCCGTTGGCTGTGCCGACCAGCGTGACCGAGCCGCCCATGATGTCGAACAGCGGCTTGACCTTGTCGAAGGTCTCCTGCGCGCCGCCCACCATGATCGTCAGCTGGGCGTTCTTGGCGCCGCCCTCGCCGCCGGACACCGGGGCGTCCAGATAGCCGGCGCCGGCTTCCCTGACCTTGGCGGCGAACGCCTTGGTTTCGGTCGGCGAGATCGACGACATGTCGACCACGATCTTGCCGTCCTTCAACCCGTCGTGAACGCCGCCGTCGGCGAACAGGACCTTCTTCACGTCCGGGGTGTCCGGAACCATCAGGATGATCACCTCGGACGCCTCGGCGACCTCCTTGCCGCTGGAACACTCGCTCACCTTGCCGGTCAGGTTGTCCGGGACCGGGTTGCGGTTGGTCACGGTGAAGATCTCGTGGCCGGCCTCGGCCAGGTGGCCGGCCATCCACCGGCCCATGATGCCCAGTCCGATGAAGCCGATTTTCATGGCCTTCGCCTCCTTGCTGATTGCAGGTCGTGTGGCGCCGTGCCCGCCCCGCGGGCACGGCCGGCGTGGGTTGCCTCGGCGATCGCCGGCTGGCCGGCCGACGGCCGCTTGTCAGGGCGCAACCGGAATGCTTCAATCCGCCGCTAGTGGCGCCGGTGCGCCTGCGATCCCTAACCTCGCGCGCCCGGCAATTCGGTTAAACGGCCAAGAGGAGTCCAGCCATGTATCGCAACGCCGCCCTGCTCGCCGGCGTGATCTCCTGCGCGATCGCGCTGCTTTTCCTGGGCTGGATGGTGGTCTCGATCAACTCGCTGCCGCTTTGGATCGTCATGCTGGTCACGATGGGAATGCTGGTGTTCGACTTCTACCAGGCGATGAAGGAAGAGGATTCGGACAACCCGAACTCCAGCGCCTGATCGCCCGCACCTCTCGCCGTCGCTTGGGCCGGCGCGGATGCCGGCCCCGCGATCCGTGCCTGCGGCCCGCCGTCAGCCGCCGCTGACCGCCCCGACCAGCCAGTTCGCCATCCGGAACAGCCGGGCGTCGTCGCCGCGCGCGCCGACCAGCTGCACGCCGATCGGCAACCCGTTGGACCCGGTCATCAGCGGGATCGAGAGCGCCGGCATGCCAAGGTAGGTCCAGATCGTGCAGAACGTCGCACTGCCCGTGTTCTCGAGGCCGTGCGGCGCCGTCCCCGGTGCGGCCGGGGTCAGGAACGCATCGTAGTCGTTCAGTATCTCATCGGCGATCGCCGCCAGGGCACCGATCGATTCGATCGAGCGGATGTAGTCGATCGCCTTGACCTCGCGGCCGCGTTCGATCTGGCTGCGCAGGCTGTCGGACAACTGGTCCGCGCCGCGTTCGTAGTCGCGGTGGTAGTTCCGCGCGATCTCCGCCTCCATCACCGTTTTATGCATGGTGTGGATGTGCGCGAAGCTGTCCGGCAGCGCGATCTCGGTGACCGCTTCGCCCAGCGCCTGGGCCAGTTCGCCGAACGCCTCCTGGGTCTCGCTGTCCGCCTGATCCCAGACCGGCGTCTTCACGAACGCCATCAGCGGTGTGACCGGCGGCAGTTCGTCGGCGGCCGCCTGCAGGTCCGGCGCCGCCCGCGGGCGCATCGCGGAATCCCGGCCGTCGTGGACCATCATGTGCTGGGCCACCAGACCGGCGTCCCGCAGCGTCGCTGCCAGCACGCCCACCTGGTCCAGCGCCGGCGCCTGGCGCAGCACGCCGGTCCGGGAGATCGCGCCGAAGCTGGGCTTGTAGCCCCAAACTCCGCAGAAGCTGGCCGGCCGGATCACCGAACCGTTGGTCTGCGTGCCCAGCGCCGCCGGGACGTGCCCGGCCGCCACGGCCGCGGCCGACCCGCTGGAGGACCCGCCCGGCGTGTGCTCCGGGTTGTGCGGGTTGCGCGTCTTGGTGACGCCGGGCGCGTAGGTCGCAAGCTCGGTGGTCGAGGTCTTGCCCAGCATGATCGCGCCCTGGCTGCGCAGCCGCTCGACCGCGAAGGCGTCCTCGCGCGGGCGGCGGCCCTGGTGCAGCGGCGTGCCGTACTGGGTCGGCATGTCGAAGGTGTCGAAGATGTCCTTCACCCCCAGCGGCACGCCGTGCAGCGCGCCCACGGGCGCGCCTTGCCGCCGGGCCTTGTCGGCGATCTCGGCCTGTTTGCGCGCGTTGTCGCGCGCCAGATGGTCCCAGGCCCGGATCGTTTCCTCGGACTCGTCGACCCGCGCGAGGTAGGCCTCGAGCGCCTCGCTGGCGGTGATCTCGCCCTCGGCGATCCGACGGACCAGCGCGGTCGCACTGCTGTCCGAATCCGTCCCGGTCGACGTTGCGCCGCTACTCACAGGAACCCGCCTCCTCGATGCGTCGTCGGTTGACTGGGCGCGGCGCCGCCTGCCGGCGGCGGCCGCGACGGCCGGCCGGGACCGCGCGCACCCGGCGCGCGGCCTCGGCCGGCTTCGGCCGTCATCTGCCGTACATCACCTCGGGGAGGTAGAGCGCCACCCCCGGGAAGACGTACAGCGCAACCATCGCCAGGATGACGATGCCGACGAATGGGATCACGCCGCGGAAGATGTTCATCAACTCCACGTTCGGGGGCGCGACCCCTTTCAGGTAGTACGCCGACATCGCCATCGGCGGCGTCAGGAAGGATGTCTGCAGGTTCAACGCGATCAGAATGCCGAAGAACAGCGGGTCGACGTTGAACGGCTCCAGCAGCGGCAGGAAGATCGGCACGAAGATGATGATGATCTCCGTCCACTCGAGCGGCCAGCCGAGCAGGAAGATGATCAGCTGGGCCAGGATCAGGAATTGCACCCGGTTCAGCTCCGCACCCAGGATCCACGCCTCGATCAGCTCGTGCCCGCCGAGGTAGGAGAAGATCGACGCGAACGTCCAGGAGCCGATGAACAGGTAGCAGACCATCGCCGAGGTGCGCGCGGTCAGGAACACCGATTCCCGCAGCCGCTCCCAGGACAACGCGCGGTAACCCGCGGCCAGCACCAGACCGCCCAGCGAGCCGACAGCCGCCGCCTCGGTCGGCGTGGCGAGGCCCGCCAGGATGGCGCCCAGCACGCACATGATCAGGACCGCAAGCGGGAAGAAGCTGGTCGCCATCAGCCTCAGGACCTGCCCGATCGGAACGTCCATCTCTTCCTGCTTGGGTTTCGGCGCCAGCTTCGGGTTCAGCAACGCCCGGCCGATCACGTAGACGATGTACATCGTGGCGAGCATCAATCCCGGGAACAGCGCCCCGGCGTAAAGCTGCACCACCGAGACGCCCGCGGTCGCGGAATATACGATCAGCAGAATCGACGGCGGGATCATGATGCCGAGACACCCGCCCGCGCAGATCACGCCGGAGGCGAAGCGCTGGTCGTAGCCCGCCTTCAGCATGGTCGGGAAGGCGAGCAGGCCCATCAGGGTGACCACCGCGCCGATAATGCCGGTCGCCGTTGCGAACACCGCGCAGGTGATCAGCGCGGCGACCGCCATCGACGCCGGCACCCGCCGGGCCGCCACCTGGATCGAGAAGAACAGGCGGTCGATGATGTTCGCCCGTTCGATCACATAGCCCATGAACAGGAACAGCGGGACGGCCGTCAGGATGTCGTTGGCCATCACGTCGAAGGTGTTCTGGACCATCAGGTCGAACACGTTGGCGCCCATCGCATAGAAGCCGAAGATCAGCCCCATGGCGAGCAGCGTGAAGGCGATCGGATAACCCAGCAGGATGGTGAAGATGAACAACACCATCATCATAATGCCGATCTGGGGATCGGTCATGACCGGCCTCCCGTGCCGAGCTGATCAGCGTGCTCGGCCTCTTTCTGGTGCATGATCGCGGTCTCGGTCTCCTCGACGTCGCGCAGGCGCTGCGGCCAGTAGCCGTGCTTGATGCACCACACGCAGCGCGTCACCTCGGCCGTGCCCTGCAGGAACAGCAGCACGCCGACCACCGGGATCAGGGTTTTCAGCGGATAAATCGGGATGCCCATCGGCGAGAAGATGGACATTTCCATGTAGCCCCAGCTTTCCCGCGCGTACAGGCTGCCGTGATAGATCATCGCGCAGACCGCCGGCAGCAGGAAGATCAGGTGCAGGACCATATCCACGGCCGCCTGCACGCGCTGCGGAAACAGCCGGTAGACGACGTCGCCGCGCACGTGACCGTCGCGCGATAGGGTGTAGGGGCCGGCCATCAGGAACAGGGCGCCGTACATGATGTAGCTCATGTCGTACGCCCAGCCGGTCGGCGCGTTCAGCAGGTAGCGGACGAAGACCTCGTAGCTACCGCCCAGCGTCAGAATGATGATGCACCAGGCAAATGCCTTGCCGGTGAACATGCTGAGCCGGTCGACGAAATACAGGTACTGCATGCGCGGTAACCCCACGCTGGACTGCGGATGGCCGGAAGGGATGCTTCGGCCGTGCGGAGGGCGCGTGCCGGCAACGCCGCCGGTGGGCGTCGCCGTGCACCGCGTGACGGGTGCAACGTCGTGAGGCGGGGCGCCGGCCCCGGCGGCGCGGCCGGGCCGATACGGATGCCGGCCGTACCGACCGCCAGACGGTCCACGATCGCCGTCGCGGCTGTCACCGGCCCATCAGGCCGCCGGCGGGCGCCCGTCAAAGACGCGGGGCGGCGGTGTGGGCCGCCGCCCCGCGCACGTCGCCGTGGCCGGCGACCGCGGCTGACCGCGTCCGCCGGCCGTTGTGGCGGAGCTGACCTTAGGAGGGCAACTCGCCGAAGTAGTGCTTCCAGGCCATGACGTAGTCCGGCTGGTCGGCGTGCAGGTAGTAGCCGACCCGCTCGGCCCAGGCGCGCTGGGAATCCGTGACCTTCTTGAAGAAGGCGTTCTCGGCGCGGAGATTCTCCAGCACCTGGTCCCAGGCTTTGAGCTGCGCCTGCAGGATCGACTTGTCGGTGCGGTGCACGTTCACGCCGCCCTCGTTCTCGAACCACCGCAGGTCGCTGGAGTAGCGGTCCAGGCCCTTCCAGTAGTTGTCCGAGGAGGCCGCCTTGGCGGCGTGACGCAGGATCGCCTTCTGCTCGTCCGCAAGGCCGTCGTAAACGCCCTTGTTGAAGATGATCTCGAAGAACTCCATCGCCTGGTGATAGGAGCCGAGATAGTAGTGGTTGGCCACGTCGTGGGCGCCGAACGCACGGTCCGAGGTCGGGTTGTTGTACTCGAACGCGTCGATCACGCCGCGCTCCAGGGCCGGCACGATCTCACCGCCGGGCAGCTGGGTGACGTTGACGCCCATCGCCTGCATGACGTCGGTCGCCAGGCCCACGGTGCGGTACTTCAGACCCTCCATGTCTTCGGCGGAGTTGATCGTCTGGTTGAACCAGCCGAGCGGCTGCGCCGGCATCGGCATCGCGAAGAAGCCGACGATGTTAAGACCCAGGATGTCCTGCACCAGCTCGTGGTACAGCTCCAGGCCTTCGCCCTGCCAGATCCAGCCGAGCGCCATGTGCGCGTCCCAGCCGTAAACCGGCGCGGTGCCGAACAGCGAGGCGGCCTTGTTCTTGCCGTACCAGTACGCGGCGACCTGGTGGCCCGCGTCGAGCACACCCTTGTCGACGGCGTCCTGCACCCGGAACGCCTTCACCACCGAGCCGGACGTCAGATAGTCGATCTTGAGGCGCCCGCCGCCCATCTCGTTGACCATGCGGGCATAGTCTTCGGCGTACTCGTTGAAGATGTCGCCGGAGCCCCAGGCGCCCTGCATCTTGATGGTGGTGGTCTGGGCGCGCGAGATCTGCGGCGCCGCGATCGACGCGGCGGCACCGGCGCCCGCGGCGGCGGCGCCCGTCAGGAACTTGCGGCGGTTCGCGTTGGTCGGAGCCTCCGACGTTTCGCCGTCCGCCTGCGTGACCTTCTGATCGGTCATGGCGTACTCTACCTCCCTTTTCTCTTTGGCTGGACCGGCTGGCGACCGCCCCAAGGAAGCCCCAAGGGAGCGGTGTGCATCCGGCCCGGTCGGCCAGCGGCTTGCTTTGTGGTCTGCCGCCAGGTCGTTGTTTTCGCAGCCTAAAGCTTCACCGGACTGGACAGCTTGTCCGTTTTTCCCGGCCCCGGCAGCCCCGCGCCGCGGGCCTGACGCGCCTGGAGCTTAGCGGCGCGGCCGGCTGTTAACAAGACCCCGGCTGCAGCCCTGGCTTCGGCTAAAACCTGCGGTATCCCTGGCATACCGGCCGTACGCGCGGAGCATCACGCGACCCGGTCGCCCGGGGCGTCGCCGGCGAAGAACGCGTCCAGGTTATCCAGCGCGCGATCGCCCATCGCGTTGCGCGTATCCACCGTGGCCGACCCGATGTGCGGCAGCAGGAACACGTTCTCCAGCTCGCGGTAGCGCGGGTCGCCGCCCGGCTCGCCGTTGAACACGTCCAGACCGGCCGCGGCGAGCTTGCCCGATCGCAGCGCGTCGAGCAGCGCGTCGTCGTCGACCAGCGCGCCGCGCGCCGTGTTCACCAGGATCGCGCCGTCCTTCATCCGACCCAGCCGGCCGGCGTTGATCAGGCCCTTGGACTCGGCCGTCGCCGGACAGTGCAGCGAGATCACGTCGCACTGCCCCAGCATCTCGTCCAGGTCGGCGTGGTAGACCGCGCCCCGCTCCTTCTCCGGCGCGAGTCGGCTGCGGTTGTGGTAGCGCACCTGCATATCGAAGCCGCGGAAGCGCGCGGCGGCGACCTGGCCGACCCGGCCCATGCCGACGATGCCAACCGTCTTGCCGGTGACCTGGGTGCCGACCATGAACGACGGGCTCCAGTCCTTCCATGCGCCGCCGCGCACCAGCCGCTCGCCCTCGCTCGCCCGGCGCGCGGCGCCCAGGGTCAGGAGCAGCGCGATCTCGGCGGTCGCGTCGGACAGCACGTCGGGCGTGTTGGTGACCACGATGCCGCGCTGCTTGGCGGCCTCCAGGTCGACGTGGTCGACGCCCACGGAGAAGTTGGCGATGATCCTCACGCTGGCCGGCAGTTGGTCGATCACCGCGGCGGTGAAGTGCTCGGAATGGCAGGGCAGCACGGCGTCCTTGCCCGCGCACCGCTCGAGCAATTCGTCGGTCGAGAAGACGTGGTCGTCGTCGTTGAATTCCGCGTCGTAGTGGCGCGCGATCCGCGCCTGCACGGCGTCCGGCAGGCGCCGGGTCACCAGGATGCTCGGCTTCGCCATGGCGGTGCCTCCCCAATGGTTCTTCTGTCGTCGTGGCCGCGCGCGGCCGACCGCGGCCGGCCACCCTGCGCGGGTACCGGCGCGCTTCTAGCACGTTCCAAGCCGGCTTCGGCACCCCCGCGGCGGCGCCGCGGTCCCGGCGGGCGCGCCCAGGGCCGGTCGGCGATGGTCAAACGCCGGGTGCGCCACTAGGCTTCGCCCAGCCCCGGCCCCGGCCCGGCCCGCCACGGCACGGCCGGCGGCCGGCCGGTCGAGCCCGCCGGTGCCCCGTTTTCAGTCCGCACCCAACAGGAGACTGCCCGACATGCTGCAGATCGCCCGACTGTCGCTGAGCGACGCCCGTAGCCTGATCGCCGGCGCGGCCAGGCGCGCCGAAGAGATTGGCGTGCCGATGTGCATCGCCGTGACCGACGAAAGCGGCAACCTGATCGCCTTCGAGCGGATGGACGGCGCCAAGGTGCTGTCGATCGAGATCGCGCGCGACAAAGCCATGGTGGCGGCCGCGCAGCGCAAATCGACGGCGGATTACAACAAGGCCGTCCAAGCCGAGGGCAGCCTGACCTTCGGCATCCACACCGCGATCGGCGGGCGCTTCTCGGTCGTCGGCGGCGGCGTCCCGGTGACCGTCGACGGCCAGGTCGCGGGCGCCGTCGGCTGTTCGTCCGGCACCCCGGACCAGGACGGCGACTGCGCGCAGGCCGGTATCGACAGCTTTCTCGCCGAACGCTGACCGCCGCGCGGGCCCGGCGCCCGGTCCAGCGCCGGGCCCCCGCGGACGCCGGGTTCATGGCGGGCCGGCGGCAAGCAGAGGCAAGCACAGAATCGTCACCGCCTGTCAGTTTCGCGGGATCACAAGCCCCGGCCCACACGTTTGGGGGTGGACGGACGCGCCGATCCGCCTAATTCCCGTTGCGAACGCGCGGACGCATAACGAAAGGGACTTGCCCAATGGCTCCGTTCGAGCTGCATGACGCCCTGCGGAACCAGCAGGCGGAGGCCCCCGCGGCCGACGGCCCGCCCAGCCGGGACACCGCCGCCGCCGCCGGCCATGCCAACGGCCACGCCGCCAAGGTCGGCCGCGCGGAGGCCGAGGCCGCCGTACGCACCCTCCTGACCTATATCGGCGAGAACCCGGACCGCGAAGGGCTCGCCGACACGCCCAAGCGCGTGATCAAGTCGTACGACGAATTCTTCGGCGGCTACACCCAGGACCCTGAAGACATCCTGGCGCGTACGTTCGACGAAACCGACGGCTACGACGAGATGATCGTCCTGGACGGCGTCGAGTTCACGAGCCATTGCGAGCACCACATGGTCCCGATCGTGGGCACCGCGTACATCGGTTACCTGCCGAAGACGCGCGTGGTCGGCGTCAGCAAACTGGCTCGGGTGCTGGAGATTTACGCCAAGCGCCTGCAGATCCAGGAGCGCCTGACCTCCCAGGTCGCCAACGCGATCAACGACGTGCTCGATCCGCGCGGGGTCGCCGTCGTGCTGCGCAGCCAGCACCAGTGCATGGCGACCCGCGGCGTGCGCCAGAACGGCGCGATGATGACGACCAGCCGGATGCTGGGCGAATTCCGCGAAAGCCGCGATGTCCGCCAGGATTTCGAAACCCTGGCCGGCCTGAACCGCCGCTGAGCGGCACCTCTCCCTGGTATCAATACCGTAAGGCGCGATCGACCGGCCGTGCGTGCCGCCCCACCGGCTGTACGCACGGCCGGTTTGCGGCCGACCCCCAGCGCTGATCCCCGGATGCCGGGGCGGACCGCGTCGGTCGGCGTGCGTGCGCTAACGCACGGTACGGCTGTGCGCCCGCCAACGTACATTCGAGCCCGTGCGCGCACGGGCGCGAGCCGTACGTATGGAAAGCACGGAGCGTACGCCAATTACGCCTTGCCTAAGGCTTGTTCCTGCGATTCCATCCGTGCCATGACACGTACGCGGTATGCCGACAGCGATCGCGCGGCGGCCGCGCCGCCGCACCGACGGGCCCGCACGGGTGCGGACGGTAAGGCCCCGGACTCCGAGGCGAGGGACCCCGAGGCGGGAGAGCCTCATGCGAGGAACCCTGAGGCCGCGGGCCGGGAAGCCACGGACCGGGAGCCAGGAGTGTCCGCGTCGGCCGGCCCGGCCGGCGGCGAGTCTGGAGGCACAGGCTTGGATCATCGCCAGGAGCCGCGCACCGCCCCGTCGACCGCGGATCTGCTGGAGACCTTTCCGCGGCTGTTCGACGAGCAACGGATCCCTCTGCGTCGTCTGCTGGAGGCGCTGGGCGACCGGGGTATGGCGTCCGCCTTGTTGGTGCTGAGCGCCCCGCAGTTGCTGCCGCTGCCGCTCGGCGTGTCCAACGCGCTGGCCTTGCCGATCCTTCTGGTCACTCTGCAGATGGCCGCCGGCAGCCGGCAGCCGTGGCTGCCCGAATGGGTGCTCGACCGGCCGGTGACGCGCGACAAGGTGCTGGGCGCGTGCCGGCGCACGGCACCCTTGATGCGCCGGATCGAACGGGTGATCCGGACGCGCTGGCGGCACATCTGGCAGCCGCCGGCCGACCGGCTGGTCGGCCTGTGCTGCGTGGTGATCTCGCTGGTCTCGCTCGCCCCGCTGCCGCTGACCGGCTGGCTGCCCGGGGCCGCGCTGCTGATCGTGGCCCTGGGTCTGTTGGAGCGCGACGGCATGATCGTTGCCACCGGCCTGGCGCTTGGGGCCGCGGCGATCGGGGTGTTCGTCGCGGTCGTCGCGGGACTGGTCGAGGCTGGCGAGAAAATCCAGCAGATGGCGCAGCTGGCGTCCGAGGCCGTGCCCGCCGCGCCCGCGCTGGCGTTGGCCTCAGGCCTGGCCTTTTAACAGCTTCTTCAGCGACACGTCCGGATCGGCCAGCTGCGCTGGATCCGGACTCACACCGCGTTCGATCATCCGGCGCACGGCGGCGATGTCGGCCGGCCGGTCGACCGCGTTGGCGCCGACCAGGCGGCCGCCGTCGTCCAGGTAGAACAGCGTGAAGCCGGGCCCCGCGGCCGGATCGCCGCGCCAGACGTGGCGCACCGGGCCGGTCGGCATCCCGACCATCTGCAGGTTGATGCCGTGCTGGTCCGACCAGAACCACGGCAGGTCGGCGTGCCGGACCGCCGTGGCCCCAGCCATCGCCTGACCGGCGACCAGCGCCTGGTTCTGGGCGTTCTGCCAGGATTCCAGCCGGATCTTGCCGTCGGCGTAAGGGGTCGGCTGCCGGGTGACGTCGCCCGCGGCGAAGATCTCGGGATCGCTGGTCCGGCCCTGATCGTCGACCTCGATGCCGTCGTCGGCGTCCAGGCCGGCCTGCATCGCCAGTTCGACGTTCGGGCGGATACCCACCCCGATCACCACCAGATCGGCGTCGATCCGGCTCCCGTCGGCCAGTTCGACGCCGGCCACCCGGGCGCTGCCCAGCAGCCGCGCGACCTCGGCTTCGAGGCGGACGTCCGCGCCGTGGTCGCGGTGCAGACGGGCGTACCAGTCGCCCAGCTCCGGGGCGACCTGCCGGCGCATCAGGCTGGGCGCGGCCTCCAGGACGGTCGTGTCGCAGCCCAGTTTGCGCGCCGCCGCCGCGACCTCCAGGCCGATGTAGCCGCCGCCGACCAGGGCAACCCGCGCGCCGGCCCGCATCGCGTCGCGCAGCGCCAGGCTGTCGGCGACGTCGCGCAACACGTGCACGCCCGGAAGCTCGACGCCCGGCAGACCGGGCACCTTGGGCTGCGCGCCGGTGGCGAGCAGCAGCCGGTCGTAGGCCAGCTCCCGCCCGTCCGCCAGCACCATGCGCTTGCGCGCCCGGTCGATCCGGCCGGCCCGGGTGGCCAGGCGCAGGTCGATGCCGTGCTCCCGGTACCACCCGTCCTCGCGCAGCTTGGCGCTGTCCGGTTCGGCCTCCCCGGTCAGCACCTGCTTGGAGAGCGGCGGGCGCTCGTAGGGCGCCCGCTCTTCCTCGGCCAGCAGGATCACGGTGCCGTCGAAGCCGGCCTTGCGGATACCCTCGACGGCGCGCCCGCCGGCCTGGCCGCCGCCGACGACGATGAAGGTCTGGTTGGACGTCGGGTCGGCCAACGCGGCCTCAGGCCTGCTTCTTGAAGCCGACGTAGACCTGATCGTCCTCGATCTTAACGGGATAGGTCTCGACCGGATCGTCGGCCGGCGGCGCGGTCGCCTCGCCGGTCTTCAGGTTGAAGGTCGCCTGGTGCAGCGGGCACTCAATCTCCTCGCCGTCGACGAAGCCCTCCGACAGCTGCGCGAACTCGTGGCTGCAGACATCGTTGATGGCGAAGATGCCGTCCTCCAGCCGAACCACGCAGATCAGCGTATCGCCGATCCGAGCGTGCTCCGGCTCCTGCTCCTCAAGCTCGCTCGCCTTGGTGACGGCGTGCCACTCCAGGGTGTCGTCGGCCATGTCGGGTCCCTCATGCTGGTCGATTTGGTTTGGCGCAGACGGCGTCAGGCAGCCGGACAGGGCGGCGCGGAGCCGTCGCCGGTGCGCGCTGTGCCATCGCTACATAGCATCGACCAGGGGCGCCTCGCCATGGCGTGACGGCATGCGGGTGTGTCACGATCGCGGGCGGAGCAGCCACCCGAAAGGCGCGGCAGACGGGGCGCGACTCGCCGGGTGATCCGGCCAACGGCGGTCCGGCTGGGGTGTGAGCGCGCGCACATCGCGCACGCACGCCCGCTGTCACGGACTTGAAGCACCCCCCGTGCGGGCCAAGATACCGGTTAGCACTCAGGAACTTGGGTCGACAGGCGCGGCACGCCGTCGGCCCGCAACGGCCGCACCCCGAAAGGACGCGGCAGAGCACGAGGAACCATGCTGGAGCTGTCCCAAGGCAACCGTTACCCAGTCCTTCCCCTGCGCGATATCGTGGTCTTCCCCCATATGATCGTGCCCCTGTTCGTGGGCCGGGAGAAGTCCGTCAACGCGCTGGAGGAAGTCAAGCGCGAGGACAAGCAGATCCTTCTGGTGGCGCAGAAGGATGCGCAAAAGGAAGACCCGCAGTCCGGCGATCTGTACGACGTCGGCACGCTCGCCTCGATCCTGCAACTGCTGAAGCTGCCCGACGGCACGATCAAGGTACTGGTCGAGGGCGGTCAGCGCGCCCGCGTCAAGCAGTTCACCGAAAACGACAGCTTCCTGGAAGCCGAGGCGGACGTGATCGCCGAGGACGAGACCAGCGAGGAGCGCGATCTGGACGCGCTGCGGCGTTCGGTGGTCTCGCAGTTCGAGCAGTACATCAAGCTGAACAAGAAGATCCCGCCGGAGGTGCTGAACACCGTCAGCCAGATCGAGGAACCCTCGAAGCTGGCCGACACGGTGGCCTCGCACCTGTCGCTCAAGATCGCCGACAAGCAGGAGCTGCTGGAGGCCGACACGGTCGCCGAGCGCCTGGAGAAGATCTACGGCTATATCGAGGGCGAGATCGGCGGCCTCGAGGCGGAAAAGCGCGTGCGCAACCGCGTCAAGAAGCAGATGGAGAAGACGCAGCGCGAGTACTACCTCAACGAGCAGCTCAAGGCGATCCGCAAGGAGCTTGGCGAGGGCGACGACGGCCAGGACGAACTGCAGGAGCTTGAGGACAAGCTGAAGAAGGCCAAGCTGCCCAAGCAGGTCCGCGAGAAGGCCGACCAGGAGCTCAAGAAGCTCAAGAACATGAGCCCGATGTCGGCGGAGTCGACGGTGGTGCGCAACTACCTCGACTGGATCGTCGCGGTGCCGTGGAAGAAGCGCTCCAAGCTGAAGAACGACCTGCAGTACGCCCGCGAGGTGCTGGACGCCGACCACTACGGGCTGACCAAGGTCAAGGACCGGATCCTGGAGTACCTCGCCGTGCAGCAGCGCATGGGCAAGGTGAAGGGCCCGATCCTGTGCCTGGTCGGCCCGCCCGGCGTGGGTAAGACCTCGCTCGGCAAGTCGATCGCGCGCGCCACCAACCGGCAGTTCGTCCGGCAGTCGCTGGGCGGCGTCCGCGACGAGGCGGAGATGCGCGGTCACCGCCGGACCTACATCGGCTCGATGCCCGGCAAGGTGGTCCAGGGGATGAAGAAGGCGGGGACGACCAACCCGCTGTTCCTGCTCGACGAGGTCGACAAGCTGGGCGCCGACTGGCGCGGCGATCCGACCTCGGCGCTGCTGGAGATCCTGGATCCGGAGCAGAACGACAAGTTCGTCGACCACTATCTGGACGTCGAGTACGACCTGTCGGGGGTGATGTTCATCACCACCGCGAACACGCTCGACATGCCCCCGGCCCTGCTCGACCGGATGGAGATCATCCGGATCCCGGGCTACACCGAGGACGAGAAGGTCGAGATCGCCAAGCGCCACCTGATCACCAAGCAGCGCACCGAGAACGGCCTGACCGAGCAGGAGTGGTCGATCTCCGACACCGCGCTGCGCGCGCTGATCCGGCGCTACACCCGCGAGGCCGGCGTGCGCAACCTGGAGCGCGAGATCGGCACCCTGGCCCGCAAGGCGGTCAAGGAGATCCAGCTCAACAAGGCCACCCAGGTGCACGTCACCAAGCAGAACCTGGAGAAGTACGCCGGCGTGCCGCGCTTCAAGCACACCGAAGCGGAAACCGAGGATCTGGTCGGTGTCGCCACCGGGATGGCCTGGACCGAGGTCGGCGGCGAGCTGCTGTCGGTCGAGAGCGTGACCGTGCCCGGCAAGGGCAAGGTGACCTCCACCGGCAAACTCGGCGAGGTGATGAAGGAATCGATCCAGGCGAGCGAGTACTTCATCAAGGCACGCGCCCCGGAGTTCGGCATTCAGCCGAACCTGCTGGACCGTAAGTCTGTGCACGTGCACGTGCCCGAGGGCGGCACGCCCAAGGACGGGCCGTCCGCCGGCATCGCCATGGTGACCTCGATCGTCTCCGCGCTGACCGGCATCCCGGTGCGCCACGATGTGGCGATGACGGGCGAGGTCACGCTGCGCGGCCGCGTGCTCGCGATCGGCGGCCTCAAGGAGAAGCTGCTGGCGGCGATGCGCGGCGGGATCAAGACGGTGCTGATCCCCAAGCAGAACGAGAAGGACCTCGCCGACATCCCGAACAACGTCAAGCGGGGCTTGGAAATCGTCCCGGTCGACACGGTCGACGAAGTGCTCGACCGGGCGCTGACCACCAAGCCGACCCCGGTCGACGTGGTCGAGGAGACCGAAGTCGATCAGCTGGCCCGGCCGAGCGAGCCGGCCCGCGGTGGGGTGACCAAGCACTAGAGCAAAATCGATTAAGGTCGCGTCGACCTTCATCGTGAACTTTGCTCTAACTGCTTGAAGAGACGGCAAGATTCAGTTGAAAGGTGGCTTCACCTTTCAGCATCTTGCTCTCGACGCGCGGTCACCCGCGCCCCGGCGAGATGGCAAGGCCCCGGGCCGCCACGGCGGACCGGGGCCTTTTCTGTGCGGCAGATCGGGACCGGGTCCGGGCCCCTCCGGGGGGGGGGGTAGGCGCCGGCAATCAAGTTGGGGCTTCCCGACTTAGGTTAATTCGTCTTAGCCTGATATGAGAAACAATACGGGGTGTCACGGCGTTGTCATGCGAGCGGGAGTGGGTTTTGGGCCAGCATTCGCGCCACGGGCAAGAGGCTCCAAGGTGGAACCACCTTGCGGCAGGATCTTGCCTTCGAACTAAGGCGTTAGCGCGAAATTCAGTCAGCAGGCCGATCCGGCCTCGCGCTCTCGGCGCGTGACGCAGTGAACAAGCCCGGGCGTGCGATCCGGGCGGGATAACACGACGCAGGCGGCCTCCGCCGGGGCCTTCGGGGACATCCCGGGACACCCGGGGTCCTGATGACCCCCGGCGCGATCGGTGGGCCGCGGACGAGCGAAGATGGGAGGGTTCGGGACAATGCTTACCGGCATCCTGTTCCGCCAGATCGTGCGCGAGGGGACGCTCACGGTCGTGGACTCTCGGGGTCGGTCGGAAACCTACGGCTCCGGCCGCCGCGACGAGCCCCACGCGACGGTGCGGATCACCGACCGAGCGACCGAGGCGAAAATCGCCGCCCACCCCAAGCTCTACCTGGGCGAGGCGTATATGAACTCCCGCCTTCTGGTAGAGGAGGGCAGCCTCTACGACTTCCTGAACATTTGCGGGCGCAACGTCCTGCGGCTGGAAAACCACCCGCTGTGGGGCATGTTCGAGCGCGCCGGCGCGCTGCTGCGGCCGCTGCTGTACTACAACCCGGTCGGCCGGGCGCGGAAGAACGTCGCCCACCACTACGACCTGTCCGGGGAACTGTACGACCTGTTCCTGGACGACGACTGGCAATATTCCTGCGCCTATTTCCTCGATCCCAAGAGCGAGACGATCGAGCAGGCGCAGGCGAACAAGAAGCGCCACATCGCGGCCAAGCTCAAACTCGACCGTCCGGGGCTGGAGGTGCTCGATATTGGCTCCGGCTGGGGCGGGTTGGCCATGTACTTGGCGCGCGAGGCCGGCGCCAACGTCACCGGCGTCACCCTGTCCGAGGAGCAGGTCAAGAAGAGCCGCCAGCGGGCCAAGGACGCCGGGCTCGAGGAGCAGGTGCAGTTTCAGCTGCAGGATTACCGCAACCTGAGCGGCCGCTACGACCGGATCGTCTCGGTCGGGATGTTCGAGCACGTCGGCACGCAGCACTACCACGAGTTCTTCCGCAAGGTGCACGACCTGCTGGCCGACGACGGGGTGGCGATGATCCACTCGATCGGCCGGATGAGCCCGCCCGGCTCGACCAACGCCTGGCTGCGCAAGTACATCTTCCCGGGCGGCTACACGCCAGCGCTGTCGGAGACGCTGTCGGTGGTCGAGCGGCGCGACCTCTGGGTCACCGACATCGAGATCCTGCGCCTGCACTACGCCGAGACGCTGCGCCGCTGGTACGACCGTTTCCAGGCCAACCGCGCGCGGGTGCGCGAACTTTACGACGAGCGCTTCTGCCGGATGTGGGAGTTCTACCTGATCGGCTGCGAACTGTCGTTCCGGCAGATGGGCCAGATGGTGTTCCAGATGCAGCTCAGCCGGCGCCAGGACGCGGTGCCGCTGACCCGCGACTACATCACCGACTGGGAACGCGCCCAGATCGCCGAGGGCCAGAGCGCCGCGGCGGAGTAGCGGGCGGCGGCCGTCAGCCCCCTCTTCCACCCCCAAACTGATTCCCCTCCTCCACTGGGAGGAGGGGCTAGGGGAGGAGGAACCACGAGCGCTCATGCCGCGGGCACCCTCCTCTCCCTCGCCCTCTCCTCCCACTGGAGGAGAGGGAATAAGTTGGGCAGCCGATGTAACCGGCGCCAACGGCCTGTGTGATTTCGCCTCGCCCGCACACAAACTTTCATCCCGGCACCCCGACTCTGCTAGGCTCGCCGCATGAGCGACAGCAGCAACATCGCGCACCTGCCGGGCCCGGGCGGCGACGGCGAGCAGACCGGCTACCGCGCCCCGCCGGTCAACTACGAGGCCGAGCAGGCGCTACTCGCGGCCGTGCTGGCGAACAACCAAGCCTACGAGCGGGTCGCCGACTTCCTGCAGGCGGAGCACTTCGCCGATCCGGTGCACGCGCGGATCTTCGAGGCCTGCGGCAAGCTGATCAACCGCGGCCAGATGGCCAACGCGGTGACGCTGAAGAACGTCTTCGAGCAGGACGGCGACCTGCAGGAGGTCGGCGGCGCGCAGTACCTGGCCGAGCTGCAGAGCGCCTACGTCACCGTCATCAACGCCGAGCATTACGGCAAGGCGGTCCACGACCTCTACCTGCGCCGCCAGCTGATCGAGCTGGGTGAGGAAGTAGTCCACGAGGCGTTCGACTACGACCTGGACAGCCCCGCCACGCGCCAGATCGAGGTCGCCGAGCAGAAGCTGTTCAACCTGTCCGAAAGCGGCCAGACCGAGGGCGGCTTCCAGTCGTTCCGCCACGCGCTCGCCGGCGCGATCGAGATGGCGGAGAGCGCGCACCGGCGCGAGGGCCAGATCGCCGGGGTGCCGACCGGCTTCGTCGACCTCGACGAGATGCTGGGCGGCATGCACAACTCCGACCTGGTCGTGCTCGCGGGCCGACCGGGCATGGGCAAGACCGCGTTCGCCACCAACGTCGGCTTCAACGCCGCCCGCCGGCACCGCGACAGCGGCGGCGAGGACGGCGCGGTCGTGGGCTTCTTCTCGCTCGAGATGTCGAGCGAGCAGCTGGCCACCCGTATCCTGTCGGAATCCTCGACCGTGCCCAGCGAGGACATCCGCCGCGGCAAGCTGTCGGCCGACAGCTTCGAGAGCGTGGTCCAGGCAAGCCACGAGCTCTCCACCCTGCCCTTCTACATCGATGACACGCCGGCGGTGTCGGTCGGCCAGGTGCGGACCCGCGCGCGCCGGCTGAAGCGCCAGCAGGGCCTGGGCATGATCATCGTCGACTACATCCAGCTGATGCAGCCGACCGCCGGCAGCCGGCCGGAAAGCCGGGTGCAGGAGATCTCCGAGATCACCCGCGGGCTCAAGATGATCGCCAAGGAGCTGAACATCCCGGTGATTGCGCTGTCGCAGCTCTCGCGTGCGGTCGAGCAGCGCGAGGACAAGCGCCCGCAGCTGGCCGACCTGCGCGAATCCGGCACGATCGAGCAGGACGCCGACATGGTGATGTTCGTCTACCGCGAGCAGTACTACCTGGAGCGTGCGGAGCCGACCCAGCGCGCGGACGAGTCGGAGGAAAAGCACCAGGAGCGCTACGACAAGTGGCGCGAGCGCCTGGAAAAGGCGTGGGGCAAGGCGGAGGCGATCGTCGCCAAGCAGCGCCACGGCCCGACCGGTAAGATCGAGCTCGCCTTCGACGGGGCGACCACCAAGTTCGGCAACCTCGCCCGCGAGGATCAGCTGCCCGATGAAATCGGCTGAAGCCGGCGGCGCGGCGCCGCACGCAGCCGGGCGCGGCGCGGCGCTGCAGGCGGACCCCGCCGCGCGGCGCGCCGGCGCGATCCTGCAGGTCGACCTGGACGCCGCCGCCTGGAACTACCGGCGGCTGTGCGACCAGCTGACCCCCGGCACCGAATGCGCGGCCGTGGTCAAGGCGAACGCCTACGGCCTGGGCGTCGGCCGGCTGGCGCCCGCGTTCGCGGCGGCGGGCGCGCGCAGCTTCTTCGTCGCCACGATCGAGGAGGGGCTGGAGCTGCGCCGCGTGCTGGGCGACGCGGGCTGGCCCGAGGCCGGGATCTACGTCCTCAACGGCCCGCTGCCGGGCACCGAACGGGAGCTTCTGGAGGCCCGCCTGACGCCGGTGCTGAACAGCCTGGGGGATCTGGAGCTGTGGCGCGCCGCCGGCCGCGCCGCGGGCGTGCGCCCGGCGGCCGCGCTGCACGTCGACAGCGGGATGAGCCGGCTCGGCCTGCCCGACGACGAGGTCGCCCGCCTGGCCGAAGACCCCACGCCGCTCGCCGACATCGACCTCGCCCAGGTAATGACCCACCTGTCGAGCGCCGACGATCCGGCGCATCCGGAAAACGCCGCCCAGTTGGCGCGCTTCGACGCCGCGCTCGCCCGGCTGCCGGCCGCGCCGGTCAGCTTCGCCAACTCCTCGGGCATCTTTCTAGGCCGCGCGTACCACCGCGATCTGGCCCGGCCGGGGGTGGCGCTCTACGGCGTCAACCCGACGCCCGGACAGCCCAACCCGATGCAGCGGGTGGTGACGCTGAAGGCACGCGTCCTGCAAGTCCGCCAGATTGACGCTCATCGGGGGGTTGGCTACGGTGCCAGCTTCCGCGCCCAGGGGCCAAGCCGGATCGCCACGATCGCGGCCGGCTACGCCGACGGGCTGCTGCGCCATCTCTCGAACAGCGGGCACGTTGCGGTCGGGGGCCGCCTCGCGCCCGTGGTCGGACGGGTTTCCATGGATTCCATCACGCTGGACGTCACCGCCCTCGGCGACGAGGCGCCGGTCGCCGGCGACTTCGTCGACGTGATCGGCGACGCGCACGACCAGGACGCGCTGGCCGCCGAGGCCGGAACGATCGGCTACGAGGTGCTGACCAGCCTCGGCGCCCGCTATCACCGCGTCTACACCGGCGGGGGCGGCTGAACCGTATGGTCCTGCTGCAGATCGTCGGGCGGACCTTCCTGAATTTCCTGGCCGCCGCCGGCCGATTGTTCCTGTTCACCGCCCACGCCGTCTCGCACATGGCGCGCCCGCCGTTCTATTGGCGCAGCCTGGGCCGGCAGATCCTGGACGTCGGCTACTATTCCCTGCCGGTGGTCGGGCTGACGGCGATCTTCACCGGCATGGTGCTGGCGCTGCAGTCGTATACCGGCTTTGCCCGCTTCTCCGCGGAAAGCGCGATCCCGAACGTCGTGGTGGTGTCGATCACCCGCGAACTCGGTCCGGTGCTGGCCGGGCTGATGGTCGCGGGCCGCGTCGGCGCGGCGATGGCGGCGGAGATCGGCACGATGCGCGTGACCGAGCAGATCGACGCCCTCACCACGCTCGCCACCAACCCGTTCAAGTACCTGGTCGCCCCCAGGCTCTGGGCCGGCATCATCACCCTGCCGATCCTGGTGCTGACGGCGGATGCGATCGGCATCTTCGGCGGCTATCTGGTGTCGACCTACAAGCTGGGCTTCAACCCGGCCGTCTACCTCAACAACACCCGCGAGTTCCTGGAAGTGATGGACGTCGTCTCCGGGCTCGTGAAGGCCGGCGTGTTCGGCTTCCTGATCGCGCTGATGGGCTGCTACCACGGCTACCACAGCCGCGGCGGGGCGCAGGGCGTGGGCGGCGCGACCACCAACGCGGTGGTCTCGGCCTCGATCCTGATCCTGTCGTTCAACTACGTGATCACGGAGCTGTTCTTCGCCCGATGACCGAAACGAACGGCCACGCCCGCGCCACCCCGCAGGCCACCCCGCGG